>JAKFBV010000140.1:0-4442 GCA_036677005.1 Pedobacter sp. | reverse complement strand
GAGTTGGGTTGATGCGTATTCTGCGGGAACCGAAAGTTAAAATTTAATAGCCAAATTCATTACCTTAAAACCGATTATGACCCACTTGCCTTATCAAAAATGAAAACAGCGATTTCCCTATTAATATCATTCTTTCTTCGATGATCAGAGCTTTGTCGTTGTAAGCAAACATCACTTCATCTCGGAGTACTGCGCCATTTGATAAGGTTATGGAATCTAATCTTTGATTGATGAGATTAAATTTGTCCTGGATTTTGACTTCCCATTCCCTTTGATTTTGAAGAATTAAATCTGATTTTTCTTTTGAGGCGTTTTCTTGAAAATCAATTAAAATTCGATCCATCAATTCACCCATTTGCGAAAGAAAATCCCTGGAACAATTCATCATTGCTTTACCCTCATCAAGACATTTTTGATAAGTCACATTGAGTTCCTGAAGCTTCTTTGGATAATCAGGCTCTTGGATAATCAGAAGTGGGAATATTAAAATGAATTTGATCAAGGTTTATTTCAAAATTTCCTCATCTCTTCCACCACGGCATGCGGTTGCTGGGGGTTATGCCAGTAGCCGGCCTTTGGCAAATTCAGTTCTTGATAACTTAGAAATTCAGGTATATAATGTTTTATAAATTTTCACTTAGCGAACATTGAATTGAATACGTGTTTCTTAGTAAGTTTATAGCGCTGAAAATCAATTATTTAAAAGTTTATTGTTCTAATCTTTAATTCTACCCATTGCATAGTTCATTTTTTTTTTTCATTTGGATTAAACTTTTAAAACAAACTTTTATGAAAAACACAATTTTAAAAATCGGGGGATTTATCCTCCCAGCGGCGATCTTTTGGAGCTGTATTTCGGAGCCAAATGAAACCATGTTAGAGCTCTCTCAAAAACAGAAGCTTGAAGTGAAGGGTAACACATTAAGTTTTAGTGATTTTAAATTTTATGAGCAGTCTATTCAAGATCCCCAGAAAATCCTTTCTCTGGATTTTCCCTCTATTGCAAGGTTAACAAAGGATGGGAATGCATCTTCAAACGCTAGAATTTTTTCCGATGAAGAAACTAAAGCACTTGAAGAATATCAAGGTTCCTTGATACTTGACATTCTGGACGAGGATGGAATCGTGATTATAGAAGATAGGTTATTTCGCCTAGACTTTGCCAATCGATCAGTAGCAGTGACCCCTAATCTTTCCTTGCGAGAATCTTTAAAAAATGGAGAATTTGAATCTGAAGAGATTTATTTATTTTCCTTTGATGATGATGTTATTGGGATTTTGGATGCGGATGAAAATCCCTACGAAGGAAAGATCCAAAATAAGACTGATGGATTTAGAATACAATCATGTCCAATAAATTCAGGCCCTCTAGTTCCAAACACATCTAGTGAGTGTTCTTGGGATGTCTGTAGTTGGGCCTCAGAATATTCTGAAAACAATTATTTATACAGAGCTGAGGCAAAAAATGCATACCAAAGTGCTGGAATTTATTTTAGGTTAAAAACTGAGATTAAGCACATGAGAAGGCAACTTGGAACAACTTCTTTGTTTGGTGATACAAGTGCGGATTTAGCGTTTAATTATATAGGATATTTTAGAAGCAAAAGGAGTGGGTCTGTGCAAAGGAACATTAATGATTGTATGTATGTAAACAATCATAGACTAGATAAAACCCACTATGAATCTTCCCGTGGCCTTGAATATTTTGAATTGGGTGCGACCTTCAATGTTCATTTAGGAGGCAATCATGCATTTTCTGGATACCCAGATTCGTTTGAACTAAGAAAAATCAAAAAGTCATGAAAATCTATCTATCTCTTGTTCTTTTCATTATTTCCAATTTAGCAATGGCACAAAGTACAATTGGTCTCAATTTCGGAGTTCCACAGTACACTTGGTCCAATGATCCCCGTGCGCCATTCGTGATTTCAGAATCTTCCGAATCTTATGCTTTGGGCATTGAATATCTCCAAAGTGTTAAGAATGGATTAAGTTGGGGAGTCGAAGGAGGAGTTCACAGATTCTCTAATATGATTCGGTCTAATGAGGAATATGGGTCTTATTCATCAGGCCTCAAACCTCTGTTTAATTTGAGTTTGACCCCTAAAGCTATGTATCAAATTGGTTTTGGAGAATCCCGCTTTGGTGGATTTGTGAGTTTAGGCCCATCTTTTCAATGGAACACAGCTAAGGATCGGGATTTTGATGAGGCAAACTTTCGAATTGTTAACAGGAAAATTTCCGGAAGCAACGGGGTCGTTTCTTACGAACCGATTGAACAAGAACCATACTCCGGAATAGAAACAGTTAAGAATTTCTCTATTTTAGTCAGGCCTGAGTTGGGACTAACCTTCAAAGCATCTGACTTTGCAAAATTTACGGCAAGGATTCAATATGGGATTAGTTTGGGAGACCCTTTGATTTCAAGGGAATTCAAGGACTTTCCTTTGAATGGAACGCAAACCTCTTCCCAGCATAATTTAAGAGGTGATTACTGGGTAATTCAGGTGGGCTACCAAATTTCTCTGAAGTAAAAACTTTCGATATTTTACGATAAAAAAGCTGTCAGGAAACTGATGGCTTTTTTTTATACCTTTTTGGATCTTATTTCTACCTCACCTATGAAATCAACAAATTTTCTGACAGTCTTATTTCTTGTCATTTCCTTCAACTCTTCAGCTCAAAATCTAAAAGCCCTCGTCGGCGGAACCCTTATCGATGGTTTTGGAGGAACACCCATCCAAAACTCAGTTATTCTGATTCAGAATGACCGAATCACCGCCGTTGGACAGGTTGGGATCTTGGCAATTCCTGCCGGGGCAGAGATCATTTCCACCGAAGGAATGAGCGTATTGCCCGGACTTTGGGATATGCATGTGCATCTGATGCTCAACGGTCACAGTGATTATACGCATTGGGACAGTACCTATATAGATGTGTTTGAGTCGGTGATAATGCCTTCTTCCGCGCATCAGTTGCTGATGTCGGGAGTGACAAGTGCCAGAGATTTGGGTGCGCCGCTGGAAGCCAGTATCAATGTCCGTGACAGGATCAACAAAGGAGAAATTCCCGGTCCTACGATTTATGTGTCCGGGCCATTTATCCAGAAAGCCCCCTATCCGAACACAGAGGAATTTCGCTGGGGAGTCAATGGAGTCGCAGATGCCAAAACAAAAGTGAAGAAACTCGTCGATGCCGGAGTCGACGTGATCAAGCTGATCGATCAGGATCAGATGACTTTGGAAGAAGCTCAGGCTGTCGTGGATGAAGCGCATAAATACGGTTTGCCGGTAGTAGGGCACTCGCACCGACCTGATGAAATTCGGGTTGGAATTAAAATCGGTGTTGACAATTTTGAGCATACAGGTTTGAGTTCAGCGCCGGAGTATCCCGAGGACATCATGCTGTTGCTGAAAGAGCGCGCGGCAAAGATGAACATCGGACCGCTATTCTGGACTCCAACTGTGGAGGGACTTTACAACTATGAGTCCGTGAGAAATAATCCCGAAAAGCTCGATGATCCTTCCTGGCATTTAGGTTTGCCGGACTCCATCGTTCGGGATATCCGGGCATCCCTTCGATTTCCGGGAAGAATGTCCTATTTCCAGTTGACTCCGGTGAGAAAGCCAACGTTGGACAGGAAATTTGCGCAGCTGAAAGAGAGCGGAGTCGTGATGCTGATCGGAACGGACAGCGGAATTCCGATGAAATTTCACAGCCAAAGTACCTGGAATGAGCTGGATGCCTGGGTAAGCCATTTTGGAATGGATCCACTATTGACGATCAAAGCTGCAACTTATTGGCCGGCAGTTGCCATGAAAGTAGACAAAGATTACGGGACGATTTCCGAAGGAAAATATGCCGATATCATAGCCGTGAGAGGTGATGTGCTCCGCTATATCAATCTCCTGCAAGATGTGGATATGGTGATTAAGCATGGGAAAAGGGTGAAATAAGTCTGAGTGGCGGTGATCAGTGGGCAGCTGCAGTGTTCAGTCTCAGTGATCAGTCTCAGGGAATTCCCAGTAAAAACGAGTTGTCGCATTTTTTGCGACAGTTCGTTTTTCAAATAGATTTTCATTAACCTGAAAAATCAAGCACAAAAACCTCCTAATCTTATCAATCAACATAAGAGGGTATTTCTGCATTAAATTTTCCGATGGAAAAAGTTTCAATTCTGTTTATTGATCGAATTGACAATCACCAAGATCATTAGGTCTTTCTCCTCCGGTTTACTTAGCGCAATCATTAAGGTGATTGCTGCTAGGGCATTGTTTGCAACTTTGTTCCTGCCATTTGGATCCAGTAGGTATTTGTTTTTTGCCAAATACCAGACAAAAAGCCAGGCTGCGATTCGTTTATTTCCATCCGTGAATGAATGGTTTTTCACGACAAAATAGAGCAAGTGTGCAGCCTTTTCTTCGATGCTGGGATATAGATCT
>JAKFBV010000139.1:0-7244 GCA_036677005.1 Pedobacter sp. | reverse complement strand
CTACAGCATCTGAGACCCGTTCTCAGGTGGTCAGTTTGGCCCGGAATCCACTGGTCAGTTTCCTCCGGAATCAGGTGGTCAGCTTAGCCCGGAATCAGGTGGTCAACTTCACCGGAATTTCCATTCAATATCGTAATGTTTCGTAATTAGAACTGTTGTAATTCCTTCAATCTGATAATTTTTCAGTTGCTTTTCAATTATTTGCTTTAATTGTTGGGGATTGTCATTGTCTCTGTCACGATGTATTAAGATATGTTTTAAATTACCTGCCTTTGATGTGAGTTTTTTAGCGAAGAAAATTGCAGAAGCCAAGTTGTCTTTTCCGTCATATGATTCAACCTTAGCTTTTGATATGTCAATTCCGTGAATTTCAAGAAGGCTTTCTATCATTTTTGTGTTACCATCTTCTGTCAGTACTAAAAATGTCTTGTTGAAATCTAGGTCTTCTAATTCCTTTGCAATTGATAAATATTGATTTAACTTCTCAACGATTAATGACCCGAAAAATTCAATTAGACTCTCTATATTTCCGCTATCTGCCAACACTAAACTTTCATAATAATCTTTCCTTTTCTCGTTTGGTATTGAAACTGGGAAAAGTCCGTGTTTTAGAAGAATTAGGTTAAGAACAAGTCTTGAAATACGGCCATTACCATCTAAAAAAGGGTGAATGGAAACTATTTTATAATGAAATAGAATGGCAGTAACAACTGGAGAAATATTTTTCTCTCTTAATGTTTCATAATACCAAACAAATGTTTCTTCTAATTGGTCAAGAATATTCTTGAAGTTGTAAACAATTTTCTTACCGTCAGGGTGAACAATAAATACTTCAACCTTTCTAAATTCACCATCATTCATTAGGATTTCTTGCAGAAGAATTAAATCTAATAATGAAAAGTGCTCGTCAACTAAATCAAATAAAAAACTAATGGATGCATAACTTTTCCCTAGACTTAGATATTTATTTTTCTTCGCTGTATAGTCAGTTTGGAGTTTAGGGTCTCTTTGAGTTAAATATGCAAGCTCTAAACCAAGTTGTTCTCTTATTTCAGGGTTTAATGAATTTAAATGAGAATCACTTCCAAGTATAAATGATTCTTGGGCTATTTTCAAAAGTGTTGATTTCTCTTGTCCAAGTGCATTTACTTTATTTCTTAGATTTTCAATTTCTTGAACAATCTCTTTTTTGCTTAATTCGATTTCATTCATTGACGTCTTTTAATATTGCACCCAACATTTGGCTTTATACAAGCCCATCCGTGTATAAACGAATTTAACCGTTTACAAACGAATTATCATCATATAAAATATTTGTATTTGAATCTCCTTTCCATGAAAAAAGCCCCGCCGTTTCCGGCAGGGCTTCCAAATATTACTCAGAAAGATAGCTGGCCTGGTTTCTTATCTCCGCCTTCCAACTGTCAATTGTCAACTGTCAACTAATTAATCAACTGCATCCCCCCTGCGTACCGCAGTTCAAGCACTTGTAACAGGTACCTGATCTAACCATAATGTGCCCGCAATTACCGCATGCCGGTGCGTCAGACTGCCCGCCGCCGGAGATATCAAGAACCGGCTTTAATTTAATGCTTGAAGTGGTAGTCGAGACAACAACTGAAGCTTCTACAATATTCGTCGTATCGGTATTGACATCGTCATCAGACATCTGGGGGTTTCCTAAAATCACTTTTTGTTCTGTCAGAACATGCACCAGATCCTCACGGCCTAAATACTCATAACCCAGCATCCTGAAAATATAGTCAATGATGGAAGTAGCGCTTTTAATATTAGCGTGCCCGCCAACCATACCAGAAGGCTCGAAACGGGTAAATGTAAATTTATCAACAAACTCCTCCAATGGCACCCCGTACTGTAATCCCACAGAAACTGCGATTGCGAAACAGTTCATCAGTGAGCGGAAGGTTGCACCTTCCTTGTGCATATCCACGAAGATCTCACCCAAAGTTCCGTCTTCGTACTCTCCGGTACGAACGAATACGGTTTGCCCGCCAACAGCAGCCTTCTGAGTGAAGCCTCCGCGCTTGCCAGGCAGGTTTTTACGCTCTACAACCGAAGATAACTGGCGTTTGAAGGTTGTATCTGTAGAACGCTCCAGGATCGCCCTGGCGGCCTCCAGTACCTGATCAGCGGTAAGATCGCTCAGTTTAACATTGGCAGCCTGGCCCAGCACTTCTTCCACCGTATCTAACTTATCTTCCTTAGTGTCGGATGATTTGGTAGATAATGGCTGAGATAATTTACAGCCATCACGATAAAGGGCGTTTGCTTTTAAGGCCAGTTTCCATGATAATTCATAACAATCCTTGATCTCATCAACTGTAGCCTCATTTGGCAGGTTAATGGTCTTGGAAATAGCTCCTGAGAGGAAAGGCTGTGCGGCAGCCATCATCTTGATATGGCCATGAGCATGAATGAAACGCTCACCTTTCTGTCCGCATTTATTGGCGCAATCAAATATCGGGTAATGTTCTTCCTTCAGGTAAGGGGCACCTTCTACGGTCATTGTTCCGCAAATATATTCGTTGGCTTCCGCGATCTGCTGACGGTTGAACCCGATGGAACGCAGGAGGTTGAAATCAGGAGAAGAATATTGTTCGGACTTAAAGCCTAAACGGTTTAAGCACTCTTCGCCAAGGCTCCACTGGTTGAACACAAAACCAATTTCAAAAGCCGCCAGCAGCGACTTGTCTATTTTCTCCAATTCATCCTGGCTAAAGCCCTTTGCCGCAAGGCTGTCAAAATTAATATGCGGAGCGCCCTGTAAGGTGGCCGCACCTTTGGCATAATTGACAATGGCTTCAATTTCATGTTCCTGGTAACCCTGATTACGCAGCGCAGCAGGAACTCCCTGGTTGATGATCTTGAAATAACCTCCGCCTGATAATTTTTTGAATTTAACCAATGCAAAATCTGGCTCAATACCGGTTGTATCACAATCCATTACCAGTCCGATCGTTCCGGTTGGGGCGATAACTGTGGTCTGGGCGTTGCGGTATCCGTATTTTTCTCCCAGTTCAACTGCCTTATCCCATGAATTGCATGCGGCAGACAGTAAATAATCAGGGCAATATTTAGGATCAATTCCCGGAGGCGCGATCTCAAGGCCTTCGTACGCATCATTATTATAGGCAGCATAGCGATGATTACGCATCACACGCAGCATATGCTTTTTATTCTCATTAAACTTTTTGAAGGTACCCAGCTCCCTGGCCATTTCGGCCGAGGTTGAATACGCTGTACCTGTCAAAATAGCTGTAATGGCACCACCAATTGCGCGGGCTTTATCACTGTCGTACGGAATACCGGCAACCATCAGCATGGATCCGAGATTGGCGTATCCCAAACCAAGGGTACGGTAGTCATAAGACAGCTGAGCAACCTCTTTGGAAGGAAACTGTGCCATCAGCACAGAAATTTCCAGAACCACGGTCCATACACGGCAGGCGTGCTCGAAACCCTTTACATCAAATATCAAGGTGTTGGGATCGAAGAAATGCGCCAGGTTAATGGAAGCCAGGTTACAGGCTGTATTATCCAGGAACATATATTCTGAACATGGATTTGAGGCATTGATACGGCCGCCTTCCGGACAGGTATGCCATTCGTTGATGGTAGTGTCGTATTGTATTCCGGGGTCGGCACAGGCCCATGCAGCAAAGGAAATATCCTGCCATAATTTTTCGGCTGATATGGATTTTACAGGTTTACCGCTGATCCTTCCGATCAGATCCCAGTCACCGCCCTGTTCCAATGCTTTAAAGAATGTATTCGGTACCCTGACCGAATTGTTGGAGTTCTGCCCCGAAACGGTCCGGTAAGCTTCACCCTCGTAATCCGATGAGTAACCGGCAGCAATTAAAGCGGCTACCTTTTTCTCTTCTTCAACTTTCCAGTTCACAAATCCTTCTATTTCGGGATGGTCAAGGTCCAGACAAACCATTTTGGCAGCACGGCGTGTGGTACCGCCTGATTTAATGGCTCCGGCAGCCCGGTCGCCGATCTTAAGGAAAGACATTAAGCCGGAAGAGTAACCCCCGCCTGAAAGTTTTTCGCTCTCACCGCGGATGGCAGAAAAGTTAGTTCCAACACCGGAACCGTATTTGAAGATCCTGGCCTCTCTTACCCAAAGATCCATGATACCGCCATCATTCACCAGATCATCCGTTACAGACAGGATGAAACAGGCATGAGGCTGAGGGCGCTCATAGGCTGAAGTTGATTTTTCAAGCTTATCTGTATCCGGATTGACGAAATAATGTCCCTGCGGCTTTCCGGTGATCCCGTAGGAGTTGTGCAATCCGGTATTGAACCACTGCGGTGAGTTTGGTGCAGCAAGCTGACCAACGATGGTATAAACCAGCTCATCGTAAAATATGGAAGCATCTTCCTTGCTTTTAAAATAATTATACCGCTCACCCCATGATTTCCAGCAATCAGCCATACGGTGGGCAACCTGCTTAATGCTGTTTTCTGATGATGTTGTTCCGTCGGGCTGGGGCACTCCTGCTTTACGGAAATACTTTTGCGCTAAGATATCAGTAGCTACCTGACTCCAGCTTGCGGGCACTTCAACATTCTTCATTTCGAACACCGCATCTCCGGCGGGGTTACGGATCACTGAGGTACGTTTCTCGTATGTGAACAGATCATATACGTTTACCCCTTGTTTAGTGAAATATCTTTGGAAACCAAGACCTTTTCCGGTTCCTTTTGCAGCTGTGTTTGAAGAAGCTTTGCCCATATTTAGAAGATTAATGTTGTCAGTTAGCTAGTTACCCTAAAAAAAATGTTTGGGGGTTTTTAATCAAATCTATCAGTTGAAGTCATTTTTCCTGAATCAGAGTTTTCCACAGCTTGTTAGTGTATCAATACCTCAGCACGATATCAGGTATTAATACCATGGTTTAAAGAAGCTTAACTATGTGGAAAACTCGAAAAAAGGGGAATTTTAACTCATTTTTTTTACACCCGGGAATACCGCAAAAGAGCCGGCAAATGCCGGCTCTTTTTAAGCTGTTTTTAAGGGTATAAATCCCTCAGAAAGGAGTCGGTTTCTGAACTTATTCGACGATAGTGACCTTGATCATATTGGTCTTGCCTTTTTTCTCAATCGGAATAGCAGCGGTATTGATCACCACATTCCCCGGTTCAACCAGCTTTTCTGATTTTAATACCTGGTTCACATCGCGTATGGTTTTATCGGTGCTTTCGAATTTATCGTAATAAAAGCCGCGGACACCCCATAATAAGCTCAGGGTGTTCAAAAGTTTCCGGTTACTGGTAAAAATAAAGGTAGCGGCCTTAGGTCGGTAGCTTGATATTTCAAATGCCGTATAACCCGATGAGGTCATAGAAATGATGCCTACCGCATGGGTCTTTTCTGCCAGAAATACCGCTGATCCGCAAACTGCATCACCCATGTAAGTAGGTGAATTTTCATTTAATACTTTCGTGCTGTTAAAGGGATAATCATTTTCTTCAATATTCCTGACGATCTTATGCATGGTTTCGATCACGATCAGGGGATACTCCCCCACGGAGGTCTCACCGCTCAGCATAACCGCATCGGCACCATCCAGAACAGAGTTCGCCACATCATTCACTTCGGCCCGGGTAGGACGTGGTGAGGTGATCATACTTTCAAGCATTTGGGTGGCTACGATCACCGGTTTTGAGGCGGCGCGGCATTTTCTGGCGATCATTTTCTGCAGCAGCGGAACCTGCTCCATAGGCAATTCAACACCCAGATCCCCTCGTGCAACCATCACTCCATCGGTCGCTTCGATGATCTCATCAATATTTTCAATGGCTTCAGGCTTTTCGATCTTGGCAATCACACGGGCGGTATTATCGCTACGAGCAATTATTCTCTTCAGTTCAATAATATCATCAACCGAGCGAACAAAGGATAGTCCGATCCATTCAACATTGTTTTTTAAGGCAAATTCAAGGTTAGCGAGATCTTCCTCAGTTAAACTTGGAATAGAGACCTTCGTATTTGGAAGATTGACTCCTTTACGGGATGTAAGAACCCCGCCATACACTACTTCACATTGTACAGTATCCCTGTTATTGGTACTCAAAACCCTCATCTGGATCTTGCCGTCATCCAGAAGTATGATCTCGCCCGAACGGACATCACTCGGAAAACTCTGATACGTGATATAGATCTGCTTATCATCCCCGATCATTTCTTTGGTGGTGATCTCGATCTTATTCCCGCTTATCAGGTTAATACCCCCATCCTTGACTAAGCCGATCCTGATCTTGGGACCCTGCAAATCAGCAAGTATCCCAACATTCGTTTTGTATTTCTTATTAATATCGCGGATTATATCGATCACCTTTTGGTGGTCAGCCTGACTTCCATGAGAAAAATTTAATCTGCAAACATCAACACCCGCCTTTATCATACTTAATAATACCTCTTTCTTGGAGGAGGCCGGGCCTAATGTGGCTACAATTTTAGTTCTGTTATGAACCGATTTCATCTGCTTTAATTTATTTGAATAGTTTTTCCGGCAATAAAGTGTACAAAATACACCATCCCGGAGCGCTAAAATATGAGATTTTCTTTGGATTTCAATTTTTGGGGCTCAACTTCCGCTGCAACAAGCACCTCAGGGATTTTATTTATACCGCTAATTATCCGCTTCAGGTCCTCCTCATCAATATAATTCTTAATTAATAAAAAGAAATCTACCTTTTTCATTTCCGGCACCAGAAAACCTTCCGTACCTTTATTCGCAATGATATAGCACTCTGTTTCCGTTTCAGGCATCAGATAAAAATATCTGCTGAAATAAAATAAATCCTGATCTGCCTTAAACAGAAGTTCTAAATCAGTAACCTTGCAAAAATCTGTGCCCAGTTGTTTATTAATTTTAAAACAAAACATATAGTCTTTGAGTTGTGCTGTAATAGCAACCAAAACAAAGTCCAGGTCAAGTTCGAATTTTAATGTGGTTTTATTCAATGGCTTTTTCTACTGCTAAATTACAAAAGTAACAAGCTTTAGTATTTAAATTGCAGGAGATATAAAAAAGCTAAAAACAAAAAGGTTTGAAAATTGCCAGAATTTATTTTTCTTTGCACTAAATTATTTAACAATTAAATTATAAAACCATGTCTGATATCGCTTCAAGAGTTAAAGCAATTATCGTTGAAAAATTAGGTGTTGACGAGAGTGAAGTTACACCAGAGGCATCTTTCACCAATGA
>JAKFBV010000138.1:0-57852 GCA_036677005.1 Pedobacter sp. | reverse complement strand
ATCTATATATCAGGCTAAAGCCCAATGTAATTTTCCTCACATGGTGCTGAAGGTTGGGCTGAAGCCCGAAAACGAACAAACTCGATAACCCCAGCTAAAGCTGGAGCCTATTGAGCGACCGTAATAGATTACCTGTAACTGAAATTTTTTATAAATCTATTCCCCGGCTAAAGCTGGAGCCTATTGAGCGACCGTACTAGATTATCTGTAATTGAAATTTTTTATAAATCTATTCCCCGGCTAAAACTGGAGCCTATTGAGCGACTGGTAGCCACTGCCTTTGAAATGATTGAATAAAAAATACTGAGCGTTGGGATAGCCGCATCGCTCAATAGCCCGGTGCTTTAGCACCGGGTAAAGATCCGGTTTGCAGATCGGGCTTCAGCCCAAAACCTAGCCGATCAGAATGGAACAAATACCGGTGCTTCAGCGCCGAAATACCGGTAAATACTCCACATCTACCATTCAGCTATTCGACATGTTCTGCAAGGCATGTCGAATTTTAGATGATGCGGGTTTTAAACCCGCTTTTATTAAGAGTACGGGATGCGCAGGCTAACATCCCGAACAGCGGTTCTACTTGTCACAATTATTGAATAACCCAATACTCATGGCTATCAGATCAATAATTCCGCCAAGCATCGTGTTTTCTGAAGGGAAAACATATCACCGGATCGCCTTATCAGGATTTACTCCAGTGACCTTCGCTCAGTCGCAAGAGAAAATACTTGAAATTGTTTTTCCCCTTGTTGGTGACTGCACCAACAAGATATACAGTCCAAATTAGTTTGATGTTGAAGCATACTGAAAAAAAGCAGGCTTTTCTGTCAGAAAAACAATTTATTAGTAATTTGAAAATCAGAGAGATTATTTTATCGTTGGTGAAGACACCAACGATGGGGAGGATCCTGATTTTGAAAATTACTGCTATATAATATTCTTGCATCCATCATAAATCCCCTTTCCAATAAAAGATGTCTTCACCATTTATAACAATCGAAATTTTAGTAATATTGAGTTATGACCATTCCATCGTATCTCGACACTTTAAATCTTCGATATAAAACCGGAATAAGCAGGGAACATACTTACAGAGGGGATCTGCAAACCCTTTTAATGAGTATTCTCCCGGATATTCTGGTAACCAATGAACCTGCACGAGTCGCGTGTGGAGCACCCGACTATATGCTCACCCGCAAAGACATTCCGGTAGGATATATTGAAGCGAAGGATATTGGTGTTGATTTACATGCAAAAATTCTAAAAGAACAATTTGACAGATATAAATCCGGCTTAAGCAATCTGATATTTACCGATTACCTTGATTTTCATTTTTATAAGGATGGGATCTTTACAACCAGTATTTCCATTGCAAAGATTGAAAACGGGGCTATCATCCCTCTTCCTGCCAATTTTGGAGCCTTTGAAAGCTTAATTAAGAATTTTGCTTTAACAGTTTCACAGACCATAAAAAGTCCTACTAAACTGGCTGAAATGATGGCTGGCAAGGCAAAATTAATGGCTGATATTATTGAGAAGTCGCTGAATTTTGATGATGAAAACAATACCCTGAGCAGCTTAAAAAAGCAAATGCTTTCATTTAAGCAGATGCTTATCCACGATATTGATAATAAAGCCTTTTCGGATATCTATGCGCAGACCATCGCCTATGGCATGTTTGCAGCAAGATACCATGATCCTACCCTGCCAACTTTTAGCAGACATGAAGCTGCAACCTTGATACCAAAGTCTAACCCATTTCTCCGGAAACTATTTCAGGATATTGCAGGATATGATCTGGATGATCGTTTAGTCTGGATTGTTGATGAATTAGTCAATATATTTTTAGCTACAGATGTGGCAGACATCATGCGGAACTTTGGAAAGAGTACGAAACAGGAAGATCCTGTGGTTCACTTTTATGAGACCTTCCTTGCTGCATACAATCCTGCATTGCGTAAAGCAAGGGGAGTTTGGTACACCCCACAACCAGTAGTAAATTTTATAGTCCGGGCAGTTGATGATATTTTAAAAACTGAATTTAACCTTCCCCAAGGGTTGGCAGATACGACCAGGATTAAAGCCACGAGTAAACATATTACTAAATCTACCACTGACCAGAGATCCAAACTAAAAGAGGTTCTACTTGAACAGGAAGTCCATAAAGTGCAGATTTTAGACCCTGCAACAGGAACCGGAACATTCCTTGCAGAAGTTGTGAGGCATATTTATAAAAACTTTGAAGGGCAACAGGGGATCTGGAGTAATTACGTTAATCAGCATTTAATCCCGAGATTAAACGGTTTTGAGTTGTTAATGGCAAGTTATGCGATGGCACATCTTAAAATGGATATGCTCTTAACTGAAACCGGATATAAGGCTACAACAGATCAACGGTTTCGGATCTTTTTAACGAATAGTCTGGAAGAAGCCCATCCTGATACTGGTACTTTATTCAGTTCCTGGTTGAGTGATGAAGCAGATCAGGCAAATGCAGTAAAAAGGGATACTCCTGTGATGGTTGTGATGGGAAATCCACCATATGCAGTAAGCAGCACTAATAAAGGTGAGTGGATACAAAGCCTCCTATCTGATTATAAAAAAGACTTGAACGAAAGAAAAATAAACCTTGATGATGATTACATTAAATTCATCCGATACGGTCAGCATTTTATTGACAAAAACGGAAGCGGAATATTGGCATACATTTCTAACAATAGCTTTATTGATGGCATAACACACCGTCAAATGCGTAAAAAATTATTAGAAAGCTTTGATAAAATTTACATTTTGGATTTACACGGAAACGCAAAGAAAAAAGAAGTTTGCCCTGATGGTACACCCGACCAAAATGTTTTTGACATCATGCAAGGCGTTTCTATTAATATCTTTATAAAAACAGGAATGAAAAAGAAAACTGATTTGGGACAAGTATTTCATTCAAATATACAAGGAAAAAGAGAGTTTAAATATGAAGCTTTAAACGCCAATTCTATTGAAACTTTTGAATGGGAACATTTAGAATTCACAAAACCAAACTACTTTTTTGTTCCAAAGAATTTTGATGAAATCAAAAATTATGAAACTGGGTTTAATGTTGATGAACTAATGAATGGTGTTTCAGGAATTGAAACCAAGAGAGACCACTTTGCTATAGACTATGATTTGAAAACTCTTAAAAACAGAATAACTGATTTTGTTCTAAATGATTTTTTGCCTGCTGAGAGAAAAAATAAGTTTGATTTAAGAGACAATGAATGGGTTGTTGAAGATGCAGTAAATGAATTAAGGAAAAACCCCAGTTGGAAAAACTCTTTTGTCTCCTGCCTTACTAGACCATTTGATCTAAGATGGATAATTTATAATGGAATAATTCTTTCCAGAGATCGTGGGAACATAATGGCAGGAATGAATAAAAGTAATTTCGGATTAGTTTTAGGGAGACAAAGTAAAGAAGACTTTGCAACATTAATAACTAATTGCGTTTGTACACACAAAATTGTAACTGTGTATGATAGAAGTTTCATTTTCCCCCTCTACCTATACCCCGAAACCAACAGCCAACAAACCATCGGGCAAACTGCAGAAAGAACGCCAAACCTAAACCCAGAAATTGTAAAGCAAATATCAGAGACTTTGGGGCTTCAATTTACAAATGAAAAAGAAGCAACCAAGGGCACATTTGCACCTATTGACATTTTAGATTACATCTATGCTGTTTTACATTCACCAAGCTACCGTGAGAAATACAAGGAGTTCCTAAAAATTGACTTTCCAAGAGTTCCTTATCCCGATAATCAAGATACCTTTTGGAAACTGGTAAAACTTGGTGCTGAACTAAGGCAGATCCATTTATTAGAAAGCCCGGAGGTTAATAAATACATAACACAATATCCAGTTGATGGTGATAACATTATAGTTAAGCCTGTTTTTAAAAATGGCAATGTTTATATAAATGAAACACAGCACTTTGCTAATGTTCCCGAAGTTGCATGGAATTTCTATATCGGAGGATATCAGCCTGCTCAAAAATGGTTGAAAGACCGCAAAGGAAGGGAGTTGAATTTTGAGGATATTTTACATTATCAGAAGATTATTGTGGCATTAAAAAGGACAGATGAGATTATGAAGGAGATTGATTTAATAGAACCTCACAATTGACTAAAAGATGGAAACAGCGAGTGAACTTTTACTATCAATGCTCAAAGAGAAATACGATTTTGAAATGGATAGGAAAAAGAGTTATGATGAATCCGTGTCCACACCGATTACATTGGTTTCGTTTTTAATTGCTGGTATATTTTACTCACTGATAGATGAAGATATGATCGATTTAAACCAACATATGGAGTTTATTAGAATATCCATTCTAATTCCCATGGGAGTTTTCTGCATTCTGACATTTATAAAATTGTACAAAGTATATGTTTCTCCTAACGTCTTTTATAAGTCATTTCCATCTACAAAAGACGTAATAAGCGACTACAAAAACTTAGCAGATTATAAAGAAATTAAAGGACCGGAAGAATCCAAGCCCTTAGAAGAATTATTCACCGAAAATATGATCGATTGGTACCAAGACTGTAACGAGCAGAACTGTAAAGCAAACGACATTAGGATGAATGCCCTATACCAGTCAAAAACTTTAATTGGGATCGCCTTTATTTTTGGGATAATTTTGCTCATATTTATAGGGCTAGTAAAATCAAACGTGCTATAAAATGGCGAAACCAAAACCTACTACATCGGCAACTCCTTCTAAACCTGTTGTAACCAGGCCCACTCCTTCCAAACCTACAGTGTTTAAGGGAACAGGTACCCCTAAAAAAGGAAAATAATACTATAGAGTCTGCTGAAATTTTAGACCAAACCAAAAAAGGGGTGATATACACACATATTCAATTTTCTGTCTATGACCTTATCAATGTAATAGGGGAGATTTCTGGAATTATATAACACTATAATCAGAAAAGGCTCCTTTCTTTAGGCAAAAAACAGGTTCTTACCTAACTTTAAAAGTCGTAAAATCAAAAAATGGACGCATCAATCTGGGTAAGCGATATAACTTTCAAAAATGGATTTAAAATTCAATTAAAGAAAAACGCAATCGTAGTGCTTGTCGGACCCAACAATTCGGGCAAGAGTGCAACCTTAAGCGATATTTTATCCCATTTAAGATCTGATGGAACATTTGCTGAGAAGGTAGTAGAGAATCTGGTGGTTAAAAAAGAGGGATCATTTGAGGATCTAAAAAAACAATTAATTAATCGTAAAAAGGGAAATCAATACTTTTTCCCAACACATGGCCCGGCTCACGCATTAAATGAAGATCAGTTGGATGGGTTATGGCAAAAATTTCCAGCTCCAAAAGGGCAATTAAGTAATTACTTTGTTAAGTATCTCTCTACTCAGGAAAGATTGGGTTTGGTGGAGCCCGCACAAAATCAGAACTTTCTGGACACCCTTCCTACCCACCCTATCCATTTCCTCAAAGAAGACGAAAAACTGGAAGGTAATTTCGAGAAATACTTTAAACAGGCATTTGGTCAGGACGTAATTATCAATCACAGCGCTGGTTCAATTATTCCCTTGCACGTTGGAAAAAGGCCTATTACTAGTATGGATAAACATTTGATATCTAAAGAATATCAACTAGAATTAAGAGATCAGCCTTTGCTTAACCTTCAGGGGGATGGTATGAAGAGCTTTTCCGGGGTGTTTCTAAGTCTATTTGTGCAAGATTATTCTATTAATTTAATCGATGAACCTGAAGCTTTCCTGCATCCACCGCAAGCGAAGTTATTGGGACAGATGATTGCCAAAAACTTGGGTAACGACAAACAAATCTTTATCGCAACCCATAGTGAACATGTTTTGAAAGGATTACTTGACTATGCTGGTGACCGTCTTACGATTATAAGAATACAGAGAGAAGCGAATAAAAACCATATTAGCCTCCTTGAGAATAAAGAAATCAATAATATTTGGAAGGATTCGTTACTACGACATTCTAACATCTTAGATGGGTTATTTCATAAGCAAGTAATTGTGTGCGAGAGCGATTCCGATTGCAGATTTTTCTCTGCGATTCTTACCGAGTTAAATGAAAGTGAAGGCCGGACTTCACCCGATATACTCTTCATACAGTCAGGAGGCAAACATCGTGTTCCGGTAGTGGTCAATGCATTACGGAAATTAGAGGTTCCGATCAAGATTATTTGCGATATAGATTTACTTAATAGTGAAAACCCACTTCGAAAAGTATTTGAGAGCATGGGTGGCGATTGGTCCAGGATTGAAAGAGATTTTAAAATTTTCAACAATGCAATTGATCAAAAGAGGCCAGAATTACTGACAGACGATCTTAAAAAGGCTATGGATCAACTATTTAAAGACCACACCACAAAAGTAATGACTCAAGGGTCATTAAAGTCCATCAAAGAACTTTTGAGAAAGGCATCACCTTGGGACGAATTAAAAGTCTCAGGCAAGTTTTATGTTCCACCCGGTGATGCAACATTAGCATTTAACAATTTGATAAGTGCGTGTGAAGAAAAAAATATAATTATCCTTGAAATTGGAGAAATAGAGGCTTTTGATAAAACTATTGGAGGCCATGGACCTAGATGGGTGAATGACGTTTTATCTAAATCCGTGATTACTAGTCCCGATCTGGAAATTGCACGTGCGTTTGTTCGGGCAAAATTGCAACCTAAAACTGAAAGTTAAGCTTGCCATAGACAAAACTTAAAAAGGGGTTATATACCCACATTTTCCATTTTTTGTCTACGACCACAAAGGCTTCAACTACTTTATTATTAATAACTACCCACTGTCCGATAGAGTTAGCGCAGCGCTCTACGGATTATTCCATTCAATCCCGTACATACGGGACAGACTCGTTTATTTGATAGCACAGTCAATCATTCCGCTGTTTACTATGTTCTGCAAGGCATCTCGAATTTCAGATGATGAGGGTTTTAAACCCGCTTTTATCAGGAGCACGGGATGCGCAGGCTAACATCCCGAACAGCGGAATCCATAGATGCGTTACTTTTAATTGGTTGTTGCTTAGGATTGGGTGCATTCTTTCTTTACCATTTCACTGTAAAGCACCTAGAGCTGATCGTTGAAGACGATACGTTATTGCTGTAAAATGAATAGACACGAAACCAGTTAAATCTAGACGCCATGATAGACAAGCAATTGGCATACGCCGAGTAAGGGTTGCTTTTGTCTTCAGTTCAAAACTCAGTCGTATTATAGTTTATAGGATGAAGGGATGATGTAGCTAATCCCTCCTAAAATTTATTTTAAATTTAGGTTTAAATAGACCTAAACTTATATATTTGCACTCCAATCATAGAAAAGGGCAGATTAAGCGGCTTTCAATCAGGATTGGGAAAAAGGCTTTTAAAAGCATTGCCCGGATGGCGAAATTGGTAAACGTTGCGGTCTCAGAAGCCGTTGGAGTTATATCCTTGAGAGTTCGAGTCTCTCTTCGGGCACGTTGATGGTTGTGAGTTATGTGTTGTGAGTTATGAGTTATGAGTTATGAGTTTACTCAAACGACCCATAACTGATAACTCAACACTCATAACATTAAACATCTTGCCCAGGTGGCGAAATTGGTAGACGCACCACTTTGAGGGGGTGGCGCCTTAACGGGTGTGGCAGTTCGAATCTGCTCCTGGGCACAAACTGTTAGCTGTTGTCTGTTAGCTGTTGTCTGTTAGCTGTTACCTGGCTAGCGACAAGAACGGCAGTTTTTAAATTGAAAATCTTCATTAATATTGATGAGATCCCTCTCCGCGAAGGGCGGATCGGGATGACGGTCGCTCAGGGTAGATTGGGATGACAGCAGCTTTGGGCGGATCAGCTTCTATCGACGGATTCATTTGTCAACTGTCAATTGTCAACTGTCAACTGTCAATTGTCAATTGTCAACTGTCAATTGTCAACTGTCAATTGAAAGTTCCAGCCCGTCATAAGCCAGAAATACCCCTTCAGGGAGTTCTGCAGAAATGGCAGTATGGGTACCTAAACGGTGACTGATATGTGTTAAATAGGTTTTCCCTGCTCCGATCTCTGCTGCGAGTTCCAGTGCCTCGGCCAGGGTGAGGTGCGAAATATGTTTCTCCTTTTGCAGGGCATTGATCACCAGTACTGCCGAACCCCTGATCTTTAATTTGTCTTCTTCAGTGATGGTCTTGGCATCGGTGATATAGCTGAAGTTTCCAATACGGAATCCAAAAACAGGCAACTGAAAATGCATGACCGAGATGGGAATTATTTCTATTCCGGATACCAGGAAAGGCTGATCTTCCTGAATTTCATGAAGTGTGAGCCGGGGTATTCCCGGATAATTATTACCTGAGAATATATAATGAAATTCTTTCTTTAAGGCTTCCTGTACCCGTTTATGGGCATATATATCAATCTCTGACTGCTGCTTATAATTGAATGCTCTGACATCATCCAGGCCGGCAACATGGTCCTTATGTTCATGAGTAAATAAAATGGCATCCAGCGACTTCACACCGGCCCTAAGCATCTGGTATCGAAAATCAGGACCCGAATCGATCACAAAGGTTTTTCCCTCAACCTCTACCAGAACAGATACACGCAGCCGTTTATCATGCCTGTCAGCCGATGTGCAGACTGCACATTCACAGGCAATTACCGGTACGCCCTGCGAAGTTCCTGTTCCCAAAAATGTGATCCTCAAAATTCTATTTTTGTTTGCTTTAATATATAAAGAAAAGCTTTTTGCTTATCATCAAGTAAACTATCATCCGTTTCAGAACGCTGCAGCAGATCGGCAAGAGAATTGATCTTACTTTCCAGGTTAGAAAATCTGTTGACAATGATCATCCGGTCATTTTCTAAGAGGCATGAACCTGTTTTAAAATTACCTTTCTCATACCGCAATTTAAATCCAAGGGATTTAAGCAAGACTTCAAGTTTGTCGAGGGTGTACTGGGTATAGGTAAGGGCCATTTCATTTCAAAAATAACAAAAAAGGGTTCAAACGCTACACGCATGAACCCTTAATTTTTATTAAAAAAGACCTTATCTTAAATCAACCACTTCAACTCCGGGATATAGTTTGGCATCGAATGCAAATGTTGATTCGGGAACCTTAATATTCGGAGTGAATGTTTTTATGGTATAGGTGTACCTGTTGCCATTCTTATCAAAAATTACCGCATTGGTAATTTGCTTATTTAATTTATCGATCTGCAGTTTAACCTTAAAAAAGGTACGCTTTCCATCCGTCGGAGTGAGGTCGATATTATGAACAAAGCGCCCGTTTACCCTGGTATCATTGGTGTACAATGACTTAAATCCCTTTTCGTAAATGGTGAATATTTTAGCCGGATTTAAACCGTCTGATGAATTATCCACTTCACTCAGCTGAACTTCCTTATCTGCCTTCAGATAGGTCCACTGATTTTTACCATCACTGATCAGCTCCTGTCCTTTCAGAATGATCTTATACTTGTTTACTTTGGATTTAACAAACAATGTTCCCGCCTGTGTTTCTTTGATCTTTGCCTGCGGATTTTCAAGGGTATAGCTGAATTCTGTTTTGATGACGTCGTAATTCCGGTATTTTTTGGTCACCTCTGCCAAAATGGCCTTGGCTTTAGCCTCACTCTGAGCCATCAGGTTCATTCCTGAGCCCAAAAACACAAAAACAATTATTAATAACTTCTTCATTTTAGATTTTCTTTATATTATTCATTCCTGTCTAAGGTATTCAAGAACTGTTCCAAAGAATATTCGTCAGGTATCAGTACCTCCCGGGCCTTGCTCCCTTCAAAGGGCCCGACAATGTGTGCAGCCTCCAACTGATCGATGATCCGGCCTGCCCGGTTATAGCCCAGTTTCAGTTTCCGCTGAATTAAAGAGGTGGAACCCTGCTGATGCATGACGATCAATCTTGCAGCTTCTTCAAACATCGGGTCCCGGTCTGAGGCATCAAAATCTTTCGCTGCGGAATCAGTATTCTCATCCAGGTACTCAGGTAGCATCCAGGCTGAAGGATAACCCCTCTGTGACCCGATAAACTCCGATATCCGTTCAACTTCAGGGGTATCAACAAAAGCACATTGAATCCGGATCAGATCACTTCCTGTTGATAATAGCATGTCGCCGCGCCCGATCAGCTGATCCGCTCCGCCGCTATCCAGGATGGTCCTTGAGTCAATTTTGGATAATACCCTGAATGCCAGCCTTGCCGGAAAATTCGCCTTAATTGTACCTGTTATGATATTCACAGATGGTCTCTGTGTAGCAATAACCAGGTGGATCCCAACCGCACGGGCAAGCTGAGCTATCCGGGCAATAGGTGTTTCAACTTCTTTTCCGGCTGTCATCATCAGATCGGCGAATTCGTCAATGATCAAAACAATGAAGGGTAAAAAACGGTGTCCATCGTTTGGATTTAATTTCCGGTTGATGAATTTCTGATTATACTCCTTTAAATTGCGTACATGGGCGTTTTTTAACAGATCGTAGCGCAGATCCATTTCAACACAAAGGGAATTCAAAGTAGCAATTACTTTTTTGGTATCGGTAATTATGGCATCCGCTTCACCAGGCAATTTTGCCAGAAAATGCCTTTCGATTTTCCTGAAAAGGGTTAATTCTACCTTTTTGGGATCCACCAGTACGAACTTTAGCTGTGAGGGATGCATCTTGTACAGCAAAGAGATCAGAATAGCATTGATACCGACAGATTTTCCCTGCCCTGTGGCACCTGCAACAAGTAAATGCGGCATTTTTGACAGGTCGGCAATATATACCTCATTGGAAATGGTTTTCCCCAAAGCGATCGGCAGGTCCATCGTCGTATTCTGAAACTTCTCTGTTGCCAGTACCGATCTCATGGAAACCATCTCGGGATGCTGATTCGGGACTTCAATTCCGATTGTTCCCTTTCCCGGCATTGGAGCTATAATACGGATACCCAGTGCGGCAAGACTTAACGCAATATCATCCTCCAGGTTTTTGATCTTCGAGATCCTTACTCCCGGTGCGGGAATGATCTCATATAAGGTAACCGTCGGGCCAATGGTGGCCTTAATTTTATCGATCTCAATATTATAATGGTTGAGAGTTTCAACTATTTTATTCTTATTCGCTTCCAGTTCCTCCGAATTTACAGCGATCTTATTTGATCCGTAATTCTCCAGCAGGTCGAGGGTTGGATATTTATAGCTTGAAAGATCAAGGGTTGGATCATACATGCCAAATTGTTCAACCAGCTCTGATGATTTTTTCTCTTCCTCGGTTTTCTCTATGGTGAGTGGAGGTGATTCTTTGAGATCATTGGCCACCGCATGTGAAGTTTCGAAAGGTACATTTCTTGAAGGACTTAGTACAACCGCTTTATGATCGTCGGGTTCCGCCTCTTCATGCGCATGTACATGGGGAAGATTTTGGTTCAGCCTGTTTGCGGCAGCTTCCTGCCCGGGCCGGTTTGTCAAATTAAATTCGACAGGTTCGTAACGTATCTCCTCTTCCAATTCAGTCGCGCCAGAGGTATCAGGATGACTATATTTCGGCCCGGAACTCCGTCCG
This sequence comes from Pedobacter sp., assembly GCA_036677005.1. Taxonomy (GTDB): domain Bacteria; phylum Bacteroidota; class Bacteroidia; order Sphingobacteriales; family Sphingobacteriaceae; genus Daejeonella. The sequence goes on along the minus strand of JAKFBV010000138.1, from coordinate 46,263 downwards.
GGGATCTTGAAATCAATATTATAAGCGATAATCAACACACTCAGCCCTGCAAAAGCAAGTAAACCGGCGGTCCCGGCATTTCCAATCTGTGCCTGTAATAACCTGTTGGTCCAAAATCCAAATTCACCTTCCAGATAATGGGGATAATCTGTAATAAAGGCATGAAAAAATGCCAGACTGACAGAAATAAAAATCAGCAGAAAGAAAGAATATGCCAGGGTTTTTGAAATGGAAAAAACCCTGATCTTGAATAACATCCTGTATCCGATAATGAAAAATACTCCAATAAACAGGAAAGATGCCACACCAAACCACTCATAGATGAACTGATGAGCTAAAAGTGCTCCGAATTTACCCAGCCAGTTTTCAACTACAGGCTGATTCAACCCCATTTCAGTCAGTTCTTTCTGGGTTTTCCATAAATTGCTCCAGCCGCCGTTAGCATCCAGTACATAACTCTGGTCATCCTGCCAGGTAAATAAATAGGATGTGAGTGCGACCATGAAATACAGGGATACGATGAGTAAGAACAGGCCGATGATCTTAATCGTACGGTCATCATTTAACCTGAATTTTGGCAGTACCTCTGCTTTTTCCCTGGGTATCCTCTGTTTTGCGGCAGTATTAGATTTAGGTTCTTCGCGGAACGAATTTGAATTCCTGAATTGGTTTCCTCTTAAGGGCATCCGATATTTTTCTTAATAATGACAAATATAAGCTTATAAAGAATAATCAGTTATCTCGAATCAAGACATTTTTTTTATTGTAATATTAAACCTTTTTAAAAATAATCAGTCATATTATTTCAGGCTTTAAATCAGAATAAATATTGTTCTGTGATAGAACCGGTTTGAATTAATCATTTTTTTATTTGGTTTAGATTGTTGATCCCACTCCTCTTTCGGAGTGGGATTTTTTTATTATTTTTATTCCTATCGATTGACAGATAATTTCTTTATTTGAAATTTCAGAAAATGAGTAAGGCTTTACTGGAGGAATATATTGAAACTGGCAATGCAAGCGGATTAAGTGCATTGCTACTGTCTGATCCGCAATTGGCAAACCATAAAACAAGTCAGCAGGTCTCTCCTTTAATGCTCTCCTGCTATTATAAAAGGCCTGACCTTTCAGATATATTGTTAAAACATGTGGCTGAAATAAACATATTTGAAGCTTCTGCCCTGGGCCGATCAGATCTGATCGCTGAAGCGCTAAAACTTAATTCAGAACTGATCAATGAGTTTTCGGAGGATGGATTTACTCCTCTCAGCCTGGCCGCCTTTTTTGGCAAGGAAGATGCAACCCGTTACCTCCTTTTAAATGGTGCAGATCCGAATATTCCATCACAGAATGGTTTTCATGTTTACCCCATCCATTCGGCTATTGCAGCAAATTGTACTATGATAGCCAAGATGCTTATGGAAGCCGGCGCTGATATCAATGTCGTGCAAAAGTCGGGCGGTACGCCCTTACATTCGGCGGCCCATCACGGGAACATCGAACTCCTGATCATTTTGCTGGAAGCAGGGGCTGATGTCAATGCAAAAATGGAAGATGGTAAAACTGCAGCTGACAAAGCTTCTGAGAAAGGTTTTGCTGAGATAGCCCGGATATTGTCCTGATAAAACAATCTTCTTTTCTGGCAGGCAACTCTTCCCGAATTCTATACGTAAGGTCTTTAAACTAAAACTTAATTTTATGAAAAAGCCCTTTCAAATTTCTGCTGCAAAAATAATTATTGCATTGTTCATCCTGACTGCATTTGCAGGATGCAAAAAAAAGGAGGAAGAACCGGTAAGCCTGATTAAAAAGGTAACAGTTCAACTCAGCGGTGCACAGGAAGTACCTGCAGTGACCACAACAGGTACTGGTAGCGCAGAAATTGCGTATGATCCTACGACGAAGGTGATCACCTACAAGCTTACCTGGCAGCTTGGAAATGCGGCCGCAACAACCACCAATATGCATTTCCATGGCTCAGAAACTGGTACTGATGCTGTAAGTTCGGGAGTTGCTATCGGAATAACAGGTTTCCCGACAGGAAGCAGCGGCACCTATAGCGGAATGACTATAGCTTTAACAGATGTACAGGTTGCACAATTATTAGCCGGGAAATGGTACGTGAATATTCACAGTTCCACAGTGGGTTCCGGCGAATTAAGAGGAAATATCAAATTTCAGTAGTTTTTTAAGGGGATAGGGCACCCTGTTTCAGGGTGTTCTATTTTTTAAAAGTCCCAGACCCGGGCCCTGATCCGTTTAATATAATGACGCACATCCAGTACGATGGCGGCGAAGATATAAAAGATCAAAGGAAAGCCTACCGCTAGAAAGGAAGAATAAATAAAAAACAGCCTGATCTTTGAAATTGAAATATCAAATCGTTCTCCCAGATAAGTACAAACACCAAATGAGCGTTTTTCGAAAAACGTAATAAATTGCTGCAACATTTTTTTATTGATTCAATATTTTTATTCCAATTCCACAAGATAAGCATTTCTTTTCATCACAATACGATTTTTTTAACTGGATCAAGGCCTGGGAAAAATAAGCGCTTTCAGGAAATACCCCTGTTTCATTAAAACGCCGGATAATTCCATTGCACTCAGGTTTCAGATTTTCCAGAATATTTAGTCCCCTTTCCATATGGCTATTGCTCCCGGTCTTCATTCCGAATGCAAACAAAAATACGGAAATTGTATTGATCAGAATATTGTCTATTGCATCAATTCCCAATGCAGCTGAAGTCTTCCTGCATTGAAGTCCGAACCGGTAATGGCTCTCCCAGTATTTGTTTACCGGCAGATTATTGAACATATGAATGATATTTTTTATATCCGGTTCTTGCAGTATCCTTGAAAATAAATGATTTGATTTAAGTACCAGGGCTGCAAACTGTGCCAGCCTGAGGCTTGGAAAATTTCGGGGCCTTAATCGCATATACTTCCACAGGTATCGGTCGATGGCCTGCAGATCATGTTTCTTTTTAAGAAAGAGGTATTCATTTCTAAGCCTTTGAGGATAATCAGCATTCATATCAGCATTCAAAAAACCCGCCTGGCCAAAAATCAAAGCTTCGATCGGTAAAGACCTGTTTTTATACCTGGCCAGTAATTTCTGCGGTAAAGACCGGGCTAGCATTTCAAAAGGGAGGGCATTGGTTTTAAAACCGAAATTCCGGGCAAGAGTAATATAAAATGCATCATCCCAGCTTCCTTTAAACTCTTGAAGCAGTTCATTGATCTGATACGATTTTTCTTCTATTCGTTCGATCAATATGCGGGAGAGCCAATTATTAAGATGAAGCCGGTCGGTATGAATTAGTTGTTTTTCACATGGGATCCAGTTCATGCCGGCCATCAGCATAAAATAATTTTCAGCTATTCTGGCAGGGATCAGGTCAGCGATTATCAATACAGGGATCTGCGTTCCGTCTGTTCTTTTAATTTCCTGGTCATGCCTGGCTACAACATGCAGGATTACATTATCATACGACAGGTCAAACTGGTGCTGATGACGGTCCCAGTCGGATGAGAGTATATGTATTTCTACATTTCCGGCCCATAAGGTATTGCCGATCCGGATCCTGGCACCTTCAAAATCAGGGCCGGCATCCTTATTATGCAAACCCACACTGATTATATCCAGGTTCTCGCCTGATGTGGTTTTTAGTTCCTGCTGACTGAACAAGCGGAACTTCCAGATATAGTGAAGGAAATCTTCAGGAAATGACATACTTTAATTTACTGAATGTGAATTCAGTTCTAAAAAAATATGATTTAACGGTTGTTCCGGATATGTTTACGGCAAATACAAGCTAATAAATGCGAAGGATCTGATCAAAATCCAATCCCCTGAAGTAAGATCGCCATCGCTGACTGCAGTTTTAAAGCTTCTTCCCTGGCGCGCTCAGCAAAATCCCTGCCCGATGAAGCATAAATTATAGATCTCGATGAATTGACCAATAAGCCGCAGTTTGCAGATAATCCGTATTTGCATACCTCCTCCAGGCTCCCCCCCTGTGCTCCCACTCCGGGAACAAGCAGGAAATGATCGGGTGCATATTTCCGGATAGTTAAAAACTCCTCACTGCGGGTAGCTCCAACTACATACATCAGGCGGCTGTTATCGGCCCAGGTATTTGCAGTCCGGATCACCTGTTCGAACAAGCGGCCATTACCGGTATCTATGAACTGAAAATCCTTGCCGCCTTCATTCGATGTTAATGCCAGTAAAACAACCCATTTATCCTTAAAAGCCAGGAAGGGCTTCACCGAATCACTACCCATATATGGTGCAATGGTGATCGCATCAAAATTCATCCCTGAAGATGCCTGATCAAAAAAAGCTTTCGCATACATGGATGAGGTATTTCCGATGTCCCCGCGCTTTGCATCGATTATGCCCAAACAAGTGGAAGGAATATAATGGGATGTCTCAATTAAACTCTTCCAGCCTGCCAGTCCCCTGCTCTCATAAAAAGCGCTATTAGGTTTATAGGCAACACAAAGATCATGTGTAGCGTCGATAATACGTTTGTTAAACTCCAGAACAGGGTCTTCATGATCCAGCAAAAAGCCTGGAATAAGCTCTATATCAGTATCGAGTCCGACACAAAGGAAAGATTTCTTGATTTTTATTTGCCCGATTAGCTGCTCTCTGTTCATTATTTGTTCATGAATTTGAGCGAAAATAAATAAAGATGGCTTCTTTGACTTAAAAAAAGAATTAAAATTTTGATTATTTCATTTTATTCCATAGAATTGTGTCATAATCTCAATTTATCCCTGAATTCAGGAAATCACAATAATTCTTTAATAGCTATAAATTGCAGTAATTTTTGTGTTGTCGCACTCCAGGATAAATTTATTGAACTAAAATCCCAAAAAACATAAACCATATTTAATGCTGGATAGTAATAAATTGAACGACAAGCTCGTTTCCGAGCTGCGTGAAATTGCTCAAAACCTTGGTGTGGAAGATACTGATACCTTGCGTAAGCAGGATCTTATCACCAGAATCCTTGAACGTGCTGATACCCCGCCTCTTCCGGACTTAACTGCTGTAGAAATTAGCAGTCCTGAAACGGTCGTTGCTGAAGTAAAACCCCGTAAACGTATAAGAAGCTCCAAACCGGACACTTCGAGTAAGCAGCACAAGGAAGTGCCGTTAGACAATACTCGTACTTTTGACTTTCCTGAGGATGAAGATGCTCCTGAAATAGAAGCGGTTCAACAGATGGCCGAATCAGGCAACATTTCGGAGCCGGTACAGGAAGTAAAGGAAGCAAAATCCGCTGAACAGGCTGAGCCCCGCAAATTTGAGCGCCGCCAAAATCCAAATAACCCTAACCAAAGTCAGAGAAACCAGGAAACTCCTGCTATTAACCTTGATTTTGATAACGTGATTGTTAATGAGGGGATTTTAGAGATCATGCCGGATGGCTATGGCTTTTTAAGATCTTCTGACTATAACTACCTTTCTTCACCGGATGATATTTATGTTTCTCAATCGCAAATAAAATTATTTGGCCTGAAAACAGGTGATACGGTCAGAGGCAGCATTCGTCCGCCAAAGGAAGGTGAAAAATATTTTCCGCTGGTTCGGGTAGAAGCCATAAACAGCAGGATTCCGGCCGAAGTTCGCGACAGGGTACCTTTTGATTATCTTACTCCCCTGTTTCCAACAGAAAAGCTGAACCTTTTTGTCGATACGGCAAATCATTCCACACGGATCATTGATCTGTTTACCCCGATCGGTAAAGGCCAGCGCGGATTGATCGTTGCTCAGCCAAAAACAGGTAAAACAATGCTTCTGAAAGATGTTGCGAATGCAATCGCTAAGAATCATCCTGAAGTGTATCTGATCATTTTACTGATCGATGAACGTCCTGAAGAGGTTACCGATATGGCCAGAAGTGTCCGTGCAGAAGTTGTATCATCAACTTTCGACGAGCCTGCTGAACGTCATGTAAAGATCGCTAATATCGTGCTCGAAAAAGCAAAACGTATGGTCGAATGTGGCCATGATGTGGTCATTCTTCTTGATTCCATTACCAGGCTTGCCCGTGCATACAATACCGTTGCCCCTGCCTCAGGTAAAATACTTTCCGGTGGTGTTGATGCCAATGCCCTTCATAAGCCGAAACGCTTTTTCGGTGCTGCCAGAAATATCGAAGACGGAGGTTCCTTAACTATACTGGCAACTGCACTGACCGAAACGGGTTCAAAAATGGATGAAGTGATCTTTGAGGAGTTTAAAGGTACAGGTAACATGGAATTGCAGTTAGACAGGAAACTATCGAACAAACGCATCTTCCCTGCTATTGACCTGACCGCTTCAAGTACACGCCGTGATGATCTGCTACTTGATAAGGATACTCTGCAGCGGATCTGGATCCTGCGTAATCATCTTGCCGATATGAATTCTCAGGAATCAATGGAATTTTTGCAATCGCAGATGCGTGGTACAAGGACCAATGAAGAGTTCTTAATTTCAATGAATTCCTGATCTGCGGGACAACGTATCAGAATAATTCATTATTAAAAATAAGAGCTCCTGCTAAATTTTATTAGCATTGAAATTCAATAATGGCCTGATGAAGAAACACCTGCCTAATGCTGTAACCTGCCTTAACCTGTTTAGTGGCTGCCTGGGTATTGTTTTTGCCTTTCAGGGCAATCTTCAATGGGCGGGTTACGCCATTGTGATCGCCGCCATACTTGATTTTTTTGACGGCATGCTCGCCAGAATGTTGAAAGCATATTCAGCTATCGGCAAAGAACTGGATTCACTGGCAGATGTAGTTAGTTTCGGCGTTTTGCCCTCTGTAATTATCTATCAATTATTTTTACTTGCCCCCCAGATCGATTCGATCAGTGTATGGTTGAATTTCTCTGCATTTCTGATCGCGATTTTTTCTGCTTTACGATTAGCTAAATTCAATATTGACGAACGGCAGTCTGATCAATTCATAGGCCTTCCAACGCCTGCCAATGCCTTACTGATCGCCTCATTTCCAATGATAATTACCGAGAATAATTTATTCTTCGTCAATTATATCTTAAATCCCTATTTCCTTTTCATTTTCAGCCTGGGTATGGGAATATTACTCGTTTCAGAAATACCGCTTATGTCATTGAAATTTAAGTCATTAAAGCTTTCAGAAAACATATTCCGGTATATTTTAATTTTTTCCTCCCTGATTCTGCTTCTATTCCTTAAATTTGCCTCAGTTCCGATTATAATAACCTTGTATTTTTTAATATCATTTATCCAATTCCGAAAAGTAAGATGAAATTTATCGCAGAAGTTAATATTATGCCGCTTAAAGAAATCCTTGATCCGCAAGGCAAAGCTGTAACCGGCAGCATGAAAAATCTGGGATTACAAGAGATCTATAGTGTCAGAGTTGGAAAACACATTACATTGGAACTGAATGCCCGGGATGAAGCTACTGCCCGTCAAAAGGTGGAAGAAGCATGTAAAAAACTATTAGCTAACCTGATCATGGAGAGCTATGATTTTGAACTAAAAGCTGTTTAACCGGCTTTTTGAAGTTCATTTTTTATCTCAGTTAATTTAATAAAAAGTTCAACACTCATATCCTTCAGCAGTTTAAATGCCGGGGCTATTTTATCTAAATTCTTTCCATCACGTGCATTTTGCTCAATTTCAGCCATGCTTTCCCTTGCTGAGTCAGCTCCCATAAATGCCAGGGTTGGTTTTATTTTATGGGCTATGTCAGCAACTTTGATCCAGTTCTTCTCCCCGATTAATTGGTCAAGCTGTTCAAAATATCCGGGGGTTTGAATAAGAAATAATTCAATCATTTCAACCATAAATTCGTTACTGCCGCTGGCTACATCACGCAGGTATGTTAAATCAACATTAAATTCAGAATCTTTCCTTTTTAATTCTTCAGCCATAATATAAGTGTAACTAATACGCTAAGATAACTTTTTTACATATAAATCATCAGATAATTCATTCAGGAGTTCCCGAATAGTTTTCCCGGACAGAGGATGGATCAGATCAGAAGCTATTTCACTCAAAGGCATCAGGCAGAATCGTCTGAATGGTAAATAAGGATGAGGAATGACCAGGTCGGTTTCATTGATCACCTGATCCTCATACAGCAGAATATCGATATCGATCGTCCTGGAGCCCCATTTTTGAGAACGCTGCCGCCCAAGATCCTGTTCTATTTTAAGGATTCCCCTCAGAAGCATGCCGGGGTTCAAATCTGTTTTTAATTCAATAACCTGGTTTATAAAATCGGGCTGGTCATGCCTGCCCCAGGAGGCTGTCTGATACAGGGATGATTTTTGCTGCAGCTTCCCAAGCCTGTCTTCTATCTCCAGCACCGCATCAGCAAGATATTTTCTGCGGTCGCCGAGGTTGCTGCCAAGTAATAAAAAGGTGGTATTCATGTAATTTTTATAATCCCTGGTAACAAATAGCAGAATTCTGAATCAGTATATTTGTTATACTTGCATAGATAAAGTATTTGCCAATTATATGAAAGAGTTTTTCAAATTTGTTTTCGCCTCCATGGTAGGTTTCATCTTATCATTTTTTGTTGTGTTTATACTTCTGATCGTTATGATCGTCGCCACGGTATCATCTGCAGGCAACGATGGTAAGGTAAGAGTAAGCTCCAACAGCATCATGCACATCAGTCTGGACTATCCGATCAATGAACGTACAGACAAAAACCCTCTCGGTGATTTTAGTTTCATGGGTTTTGAAAGCAAAAAAAAACTGGGATTAAATGATATTCTGGAAGGTATCGAACTGGCAAAGTCTGATGATCATATTAAAGGGATCTATCTTGATGCCTCCTCCTTATCTGCAGGCTTCGCTTCCATTGAGGAGATCAGAAATGCCCTTATCGATTTCAAAAAAAGCGGAAAATTTATTTTAGCATATAGCGAAGTTTATACCCAGGGAGCCTATTATCTTGCAACTGCTGCAGATAAAATATATCTTAATCCGGAAGGAATGATCGATTTTCGGGGCTTTAACTCCGAGCTCATGTTTTTTAAAGGAGCCCTTGATAAACTTGAAATTGAAGCACAGATCATTAAAGTTGGCACCTATAAAAGTGCTGTAGAACCATTCATTCTCGATAAAATGAGTGAACCTAACAGAAAACAGGTTACTTCATTCTTAGGATCCATGTATGATCACTTCCTTTCTGAGATTTCAAAGAGCAGAAAAATACCAAAGATCACGCTTTTCTCAATAGCCGACAGCGCTAAGATCAGGGTTCCAAAGGATGCCCTGATATATAAAATGGTTGATGGCCTGAAATATAAGGATGAGGTTCTTGATGAACTTAAATTCCTCAGTAATATTGATAAAAAGAAGGATATCAAATCAGTTAGCATTGAAGAATATGCCCCGGCTGAAGATAAGGATAAGGCTACTTCTTCCAACCGGATTGCATTGATCTATGCCAACGGCGACATCGTTAGCGGAGAGGGAAATGATAAGTCAATTGGCTCAGAAAGAATTTCAAGAGCTATAAGGAAGGCCCGAACAGATGAAAAAGTAAAGGCTATTGTACTAAGGGTAAACTCGCCGGGAGGCAGCGCTTTAGCATCTGATGTGATCTGGCGAGAGATGGTTCTGGCAAAAAAATCTAAACCAGTCATTGTTTCTATGGGTGATGTTGCGGCCTCCGGAGGGTATTATATTGCCTGCGCCGCCGACTCGATCTTCGCACAGCCGAATACCATTACTGGTTCTATAGGGGTATTCGGAATCATTCCGAATATGCAGAAGTTTTTCAATAATAAGCTGGGGATCACTTTCGATGGAGTTAAAACAGGTCGTTTCGCTGATCTGGGTACAGTCGTCAGGCCGCTTACCGACGCAGAAAGAATGATCATTCAACTGGAAGTAAATAGGGTCTATAGCACTTTTACCCAAAAGGTAGCTGATGGCCGCAAAAAATCTCAGGCCTATATTGACAGTATCGGACAGGGAAGAGTTTGGAGCGGTAAGGAAGCTTTGCAAAACGGACTGGTTGACAGACTTGGAAATATTGATGATGCCATAGCTTCAGCAGCGAAAAAGGCTAATTTGAAAGACTTTAAAATAGTGACTTACCCTGAACAGGTTGATCCGTTCAAATCCTTGTTTGATAACTCGGCTGATAAAGTAAAATTATATTTTGCAAAGCGTGAACTGGGCGATAATTTTGTTTATTATGAACAGTTAAAATCCGCTTTAAGTTTTTCGGGAGTTCAAGCCAGGTTACCTTATAATATCAGGATAAAATAAGTGTCTCTTCCTAAGAAAAGTTTATAGTAAAATATAAACAAAATGGATAAAAAAGCAATAGAATCAAATTTCCCAACCTTGGTAACCAATCGCTCCACTTCATCTCTGCTCCTTGTACTTCCAGTGGTCTTTAATACACAATAAAGCCAGAGGTTTTTTCAATGATTAGCATACTGGCAGTACTTGTTTTATTGGGCTTATTTCAGATATCCATCTATCAAAGACAGCAGGAATAACACTTCGAATACAAGAATATTGTGACTTCTATGGTTTCACGAGTTAGAAACACCTAATTTTTATAAATCGCAAAATATAGGAAATTTTTAAATTTTTTGTATTGAATTTCAGCTATTTAACATTATAATACTATTTTGTATAAATTAATTTATACTTTTTAGTATACAATGGATACGTTTATCTATCTTTGTAATAGAAATTTGAATTACAACCTATAAAAATTCTATAAATCATGAGTAGAGAATCATCCACAGCAACCCTTGAAGATTATACCAAGAGTGATTATAAATATGGCTTTACCAGTAATATTGATACTGAGCTCATTCCAAAAGGTTTAAATGAAGATATCATTCGATTAATATCTTCTAAAAAGGATGAACCTCAATGGCTACTTGATTGGCGTTTAAAAGCCTTTAGGCATTGGGGAAAAATGACTGAACCTAAATGGCCAAATGTAAAATATCCCTCCATAAATTACCAGGACATTATTTATTATGCTGCCCCAAAAAAGAAAAATATACTCAACAGCCTGGATGAAGCAGATCCTGAACTATTGAAAACTTTTGAGAAACTAGGTATTTCAATAGGAGAACAAAAACGATTGACAGGAGTTGCCGTTGATATAGTAATTGACAGTGTATCTGTTATTACCACTTTTAAAGAAGCGCTATCCAAATTAGGCATCATCTTTTGCTCGTTTGGCGATGCAGTAAGAGAACACCCGGAATTAGTAAAAAAATATATGGGAATGGTTGTTCCCTCCACTGATAATTTTTATGCTGCACTTAATTCTGCCGTGTTCACTGACGGTTCGTTTTGTTATATCCCCAAAGGCGTTAAGTGCCCGATGGAGCTATCTACTTATTTCCGTATCAATGCCGAGGGTTCCGGGCAGTTTGAAAGGACACTGATTGTAGCCGAAGCAGGCAGTTATGTTAGCTATCTGGAAGGGTGCACCGCCCCTGTGAGAGATGAAAACCAATTGCATGCAGCAGTGGTTGAACTTATAGCACTTGACGATGCCCAAATCAAATATTCCACCATTCAAAACTGGTATCCTGGCGATAAAGACGGAAAAGGCGGCATCTATAATTTCGTAACCAAAAGAGGATTGTGTGCAGGGGCAAGATCAAAAATCAGTTGGACACAAGTTGAGGCAGGTTCTGCCATTACCTGGAAGTATCCAAGTTGCATTTTAAAAGGCGACTACTCAACTGGTGAATTTTATTCTGTTGCAGTTACTAACAATTTACAACAAGCCGATACAGGAACTAAGATGTGGCATATTGGTAAAAATACCAGCAGTACTATTATTTCCAAAGGTATCTCAGCAGGCAGGAGCAATAACTCATATAGAGGGTTGGTTAAAGTAGGAAAAAATGCCGAAAATGCCAAGAACTTCTCACAATGTGATTCTTTATTGATGGGAGACAAATGTGGTGCAAATACCTTCCCTTATCTGGAAATAGATAACGATACAGCTCAAATTGAACACGAAGCCACAACCTCTAAAGTGGGAGAAGACCAACTTTATTATTGTATGCAAAGAGGGTTGAAACAGGAAGATGCCATTAATCTTATTGTTAATGGCTATTGCAAGGATGTATTTAAAGAATTGCCTATGGAATTTGCAGTGGAAGCACAAAAATTGCTTGCGGTAAGTTTAGAAGGTAGTGTTGGTTAATTAGCTGATTTGAAATTATGCTAATGGGCAATTTTAAAAAAATATTTAAGGACAGTATTAATAAAATAAAACTCATGTTAACAATAAAAAATTTACACGCTGAAATTGAAGGAAAAAAAATATTAAATGGTATTAACCTTCAAATAAATGCAGGTGAAGTGCATGCTATAATGGGGCCAAACGGAGGTGGTAAAAGTACCCTGGCACACGTTTTAGCAGGTCGTGAAGGCTACACGGTTACAGAGGGTAGCGTTACTTATATGGGCAAAGACCTCCTGGAATTATCAGTAGATGAACGCGCCAGAGAGGGGATATTTCAGGCATTTCAATATCCGATTGAAATACCCGGTGTAAGCACCGCAAATTTTCTTAAACATACCATTACCGCTGTAAGAAAACATCAAGGCAAAAAAGAGTTGAGCGCAAAGGAAATGATAACTTTTATCAAGGAGAAGGCAAAATTGGTTGAGATGGAAGCTGATTTTTTAAGCCGTTCTTTAAATCAGGGGTTTTCGGGCGGAGAAAAGAAACGAAACGAAATTTTACAAATGGCCGTGTTGGAACCAAAGCTGGCAGTATTGGATGAAACTGACTCGGGGCTGGATATTGACGCACTGAAAATAGTTGCAAATGGGGTTAATCAATTAAAAAGAAAAGTTAATGCCTTCATAGTAATTACTCACTACCAACGGTTACTCGATTACATTATCCCCGATTTTGTACATGTGCTATACAATGGACAAATCGTTAAATCTGGCAACAAAAATTTAGCATTGAAGCTGGAAGAAAAAGGATACGACTGGATCAAAGAAGAAGTAGAAGCAACAAGTTAATTTGATGATTTGAAAATGAGATGATGAAACAGAAGAACAAGCCACATCTTAAAAAGTAAAAAATATAAGTATGACAAATCCAAATACACTAGATAAAGAAGATAGCAAGAAAAAGTTTATCGAACTGTTTCATCTATATGAAAATACGTTAAACGGACAGAAAGATTATGTAGGGCATACAATACAAAAAACGGCGATACAGCGATTAAGTACTGACGTGGATTTTCCAACCAGGAGAAATGAGGATTGGAAATATACCAGTGTTGCAGAGCTGCTTCAGCTGCAATACCAGCAGCCCAAACTTGTTGACATTGCAGCAGAAGATATAACCCATTTTCTTTTTGAAGGGCTGGATGCATACTTGCTAGTTTTTGTGAATGGTAAATACAATAAAGTGCTTTCATCAAAGGACGAATTATCGAAAAAAATAATAGTACAGGATATTTCCGCTGGATTGCAAGAAGATGGGCTGACAAAAGCAACAGCTTCCGAATACTTGAATAAATGGGCAACCAAAGAAAAAGACGCCTTTATTGTATTAAATACCGCTTTTGCTCAAAATGGAATTTTCATTGATGTACCTGACGGACTTGTGGTAGATCGTCCAGTTCATATACTGAACATAGCTTTTACAAAAGATGAAGCTTCAGTTATCAGCCCACAAAAAATAATTGTAGTTGGGGAAAATAGTGAACTTACGGTTATTGAAACCTATCATCATTTAAATAATCCCCAACAAACTTATCTCACAAATACGGTTACCCAGGTGGTTCTGAAAAGGAATGCGATAGTTAACCATTTTAGGATCCAAAATGAAGGAGAGAGTGCCTTTTTTATCAATAACACCCAAGTGGAGCAAATGCGTGATAGCACCTACAGCTCTTATGTAGTTGACCTGGGTGCAAAATTAGTAAGGAACAACCTAAGCTCCATTTTAAAGGATAGCGGCACAAATACCAATTTTTATGGCATTTATGTCGGCATGGATAAGCAGCATATAGATAATCAAACCTTTGTAGATCATGCGTATCCTAATTGTAACAGCAACGAGTTGTATAAAGGAATTCTTACGGATAATGCTAAGGGAGTATTTAATGGTAAGATTATGGTAAGACCGGATGCTCAAAAGACAAATGCTTTTCAGAAAAACCATAGCCTTGTATTATCAAAAGGTGCCTCGATGAATAGCAAACCCCAGTTGGAAATTTTTGCAGATGATGTTAAATGCAGTCACGGTGCCACTATCGGGCAACTGAATGAAGAGGCATTATATTATATGCGCTCCAGGGGACTTTCTAAAAAAGAAGCCATATCAGTTTTAAAACAAGCTTTTTTAACAGAGATAACTGAGTTAATTAAAATTGAACCTGTAAGGGAAAAAGTAGAACAGATGCTTCTTGATAAATTTAAGCAATTGCCGGAGACAAATAATGAACTATTAAACTGATAAAGATTACATATTTGGAAAGGATGGTGCAAAAAAATTAGCCGAAGAAATGAATGTTCCACTCTTAGGGCAAATTCCATTAATAACAAGAATACGAGAGGCAGGAGATTTTGGTGTACCATCAGCATTAAATGAAAATACTATAGAAGGTAAAATATTTAAAGAGTTAGCCCAAAATGTAATTGAATGCGTAAAAAATTTGATTGCGGACTCATCGAAAGAAAAAGTTGAAGTGTAAAGGTCATATGACACATAAAGCATGGAAAACAAAAAAATAATTACAGACAATAAAAATATACTTATGGAAGCAACAGATAAAATATCATTAGAAATAAAGGTCATTGATGTGCTGAAAACCTGCTTTGACCCGGAAATACCTACCAATATCTATGATTTAGGATTGATATATGAAATCAAAATTGATGATGAAGCCAATGTGCACACCATAATGACACTAACCTCCCCTTCCTGTCCGGTAGCTGGAATTCTTCCGCCAGAAGTGGAAGAAAAGATCAGGAATATTCAGGGAGTGAGCAGTTCTAAAGTAGAAGTAACCTGGGAACCTGCCTGGTCAAAAGACATGATGAATGAGACGGCTCAATTTGAACTTGGAATGCTTTAAATTAAATAATTAACAACTTAATAAAAAAATAATTTAAAAATGGAACTATCTGATTTAACAAAAACGATACAGTACCCAAGCTACGATCCTGTTACTGTTCAGCCCATGAGAGATGAGCTAACATCCGTAGGCTGCAAAGAATTATTAACGCCACAAGATGTGGATAAGGCGTTAAGCAGGCGTGATGATAAAACAGTGCTTGTTGTAATAAACTCCGTATGCGGTTGTTCTGCCGGAAGCGCAAGGCCAGCAGTAATGGTGGCCTTGCAAAATAGTATTATTCCGGATGAGCTTTACACACTATTTGGTGGAATGGAGAAAGATGCGATTGACCGATACA
Source organism: Pedobacter sp. (assembly GCA_036677005.1). GTDB lineage: Bacteria > Bacteroidota > Bacteroidia > Sphingobacteriales > Sphingobacteriaceae > Daejeonella. The sequence continues at coordinate 30,810 of JAKFBV010000138.1, read as the reverse complement.
GGAGTAAATATCTTCCAAATCATCAGACTTCCTCACCCCACATTGCCCTTTTTAAAAATGGCGAACCCGTGGCTATTTTTCAACGATCTGACATTGAAGGACATAAAGCAGAGAGCATTCGTAATGAACTGGTAAATCTTTTTAATAAAGAGTGCAATAATACAGGGCCATCAATTTCTTCTAAAGATTTTGAAAAGCTTACACATGGTAGATACGGTTGTTATACGGATTCTTCAAAAAATTAAGAATAAATAAAAACTGCAATTATGAAAATAACAGCACAGGTTGAGTATGGTTTAAGAATAATGGTCAGGATAACCCGCTGCAAGGATGAGAAAGGTTTAAGTATTCGTCAGCTTAGTGAAGCAGAAGGGTTATCTGCAAATTACGTTGCTAAATTGACCCGGATACTTCGCATGAAGGGATTGATTAACAGTACAAGAGGGCATATGGGCGGATATATACTGGCAAAACCTGCTGCTGCTATAACAATAAACCATGCGTTAAAAGCTTTGGGAGGAAGGTTTTTCGATAAAAAATTCTGTGAAAGTCATTCGGGAATACTTACACTATGTACCAATTCAGTGGATTGCTCCATCCGATCGCTCTGGTCAGTAATGCAAATTGCACTTGACAAATTGCTGGATGAAGTAACTCTGGCAGATATGGTAAAAAACGAAAAAGATGTTTCCAGTGTTTTGCAGAAGATTATTGAGGGAAATGCTACTGAAGTTTTAAATTAAATTTTGTACACCCAAAATCATTACAATGGCTATAATAATAACAGAGGAGTGTATAAATTGCGGAGCATGCGAGCCTGAATGTCCTAATAATGCAATTTATGATGCCGGAGCAACCTGGAGATTTTCAGATGGTACAGGATTAAAAGGGGTAATTGATTTCGGTGATGGAACTACTCTTAATGCAGATGAAGCTAATCCAGCCATATCTGATGAGGTATATTATATTGTTTCTGATAAATGTACTGAATGTGTTGGGTTTCATGATGAACCACAGTGTGCAGCAGTTTGTCCGGTAGATTGCTGTGTGGATGATCCAGACCACAGAGAAACAAAAGAAGAATTACTAAACAAGAAAGAGTTTATGCATCTGGTATGACGACCGTACTAACAAAAATACAAACAGAAAAGGCTGGTCAATTTATTGGGCATGGAGGAGCTATTTTTACCTTAGAACCTGCACACGATGCTCACCTTTTTTACTCTGGTAGCAGCGATAACCTGGTAGTAGAATGGAATCTTAAAGAGCAAGAGCAAAACAAAGTTGTTGCTAAGTTACCCGCTAAAGCCCTGGCACTGAAATATGTTCCGGATAGAAACCTATTACTTATTGGCCAGTCATTAGGAGGTATTCATGTTATTGACCTAAACAAGCGTGAAGAAATAAAGCTGCTACAGCTTCATCGGCAATCTATTTATGATATCCAATATCTTCAGGAAAAAGAATGCTTTTGGGCAGTAGCTGGTGACGGTACACTTTCAGTTTGGTCAATTAACGATTTCTCACTGATCACCGCATTGAAACTTTGTGAAAAAAAGGTACGAAGTATAGATTTCAATATTGTTTTGAAAGAAGCAGCCATTGGATGCGGTGATGGGTCTATTCGAATTTTTGATTTTGAAACCTTTGAAGAAAAGAAAATCCTTAAGGGACATGTTGATGACTTTTCGGTAAATACAGTACGCTATCATCCAAACGGTAAATACCTATTATCTGGTTCAAGAGATGCCTACTTAAATATATGGGATATTGAAAACGATTATGCTTTAATCCATCATATTCCTGCTCATAACTATGCCATCTACAGCATCGTTTTCAGTCCTGATAAAAAGTTTTTTGCTACAGGAAGCAGGGATAAAACAATTAAAATATGGGATGCCCGCCTGAACGACGGAGTCGGGCAGGCAGAAAACTTTGAGTTGCTGTTACGGATAGATAAGTCTAAACACGAAGGTCATACCCATTCAGTGAATAAACTTTTATGGAGTGATTTTAATAATTACCTGGTTTCAACCGGTGATGACAAAGCTATCATGGTATGGGAAATTGCCAAATTATAAACAATTGAACAAATGGCACTAACAAAAGAAATAGAAAAAACATCTCTTTTTGATGTTCATAAAATTCGAAAAGACTTTCCGATCCTTTCACGCACAGTAAACAGTAAGCCACTGATTTATTTCGACAACGGAGCTACTACACAGAAGCCGAAACAAGTTATTGATGCCATCGTAAAATATTATACCGGGCAAAACGCCAATATCCACCGCGGGGTTCACCGTATGAGCCAGGATGTCACCGATGAATACGAGAATGCCCGCATTACGGTTCAAAAACACATCGGCGCAAAATATGAGCACGAAATAATTTTTACTCGCGGAACTACCGAGAGCATCAACTTTGTAGCCACTGCGTTTGGTAAAAAGTTTGTAAATGCCGGAGACGAGATTATCGTGACTGAGATGGAGCATCACAGTAATATTCTTCCCTGGCAAACTTTATGCGAAGAAAAAAATGTGGTACTAAAAGTTATCCCGATGACCGACAGTGGAGAATTGCGGATCGACGAATTCAAAAAACTGCTTTCGGAAAAAACAAAACTGGTTGCCATTGTGCATGTATCAAATACGCTAGGCACGGTAAACCCCATAAAGGACATTATTTCTATCGTGCGCGAAAAATACCTGTCTGCCGGCAAGCAGGTTCCTGTACTTGTGGATGGTGCCCAATCAATTCCTCACATGAAAGTGGATGTGCAAGATTTAGATGCAGATTTTTATTGCTTCAGCGGGCACAAAGTTTATGCGCCAACAGGAGTAGGGATCCTTTACGGAAAAGAAGAGTGGCTGAAAAAACTTCCGAACTATCAGGTGGGGGGCGGAACCATCAAAACAGTTTCATTCGATAAAACAGAATACGAAGGATCTCCTCTCAGATTTGAAGCTGGCACCCCGAATATTGAAGGAGGAATTGGACTGGCAGTGGCATTGGATTACATCAATGCACTCGGTCTTGAAAATATTGCTGCTTATGAACATGAATTGCTTGGGTATGCTACAGAAAAACTTTCAGCGATTGAAAATTTGCGAATTATCGGCACGGCAAAAGAAAAAGCAAGTGTAATTTCGTTTGCGGTGGATGGCATTCATCCGCTTGACATGGGCATGCTCCTTGATGCACAAGGAATAGCAGTACGAACAGGGCATCATTGCACCCAACCGCTGATGGCACACTATCAAATTTCTGGAACTGTGCGTGCAAGTTTTTCATTTTATAATACAAAGGAGGAAATAGATATTTTCTCTAACGCGATTGTGAAATCAATTCAACGGATAAGCAAAACATGACAGAGATGAAAACCATCGAAAATGCAGAGCAGGAACTCGTGGAAGAATTCACTGTATTTGAGGATCTATTTGACAAATTCGGTTACCTGATTGATTTGGGTAAAAACTTAAAACCATTAGATGATTCACTAAAAACAGATAACCGTATGATAAAAGGATGTCAGGCGCATGTGTGGCTATATAGTGAATTGAAAGGCGGGAGAATCTTTTTTCAGGCAGATGCCAATGCGGATTATGCGAAAGGACTCGTCGCAATGATGATTTATGTGCTTTCGGGACATACGCCTGATGAAATTATTAATGCACCGCTTAATTTTATTGAAAGAATAGGATTTAAAAGTATGCTTTCAATGAAACGTGCGGGAGGATTGGAGAGCATGATAAAACAAATGAAACTCGATGCGGTGGTGTACAAAGCAAAAAGTAGGTGACAAGGTTTTTATCCGATTTTTACGACAGACACCCCGACATTGTTTATTTTTGGGCTGATTATAATCCATGGAAAACAAAACTATCGCAAAAACCTTACGCCTGCTAAGTCAACTGATGGAGCTTCATAACGAAAATCCATTCAAAATACGCTCAGTTGCAAATGCAGCTTTTAAGGTGGATAAACTCCCCTATGCGATAGCAATCAGGAGCCTGGCAGAGATGGAACAGGTTGAGGGTCTGGGCAAAAGCATTGCCTCAAAAATTTGGGAACTCGTACATACAAATTCAATAAAAGACCTGGCTGAGCTTTTGAATAAAACGCCTCCGGGAATTGTAGAAATGATGCAGATAAAGGGGCTCGGCCCAAAAAAAATATTGGTCATTTGGAAAGACCTTGGAATTGAAAATGTCGGAGAGCTCTATTACGCCTGCAACGAGAACCGCCTGATCGAGGCGAAGGGTTTCGGACTTAAAACCCAGGAAGAAATTAAAAGAACGATAGAATTCAATATAGCCAGTAATGGCCGCTTTCTGTACGCGAAGATCGAAGGATTTGCAGAAAATCTTTTGGAACAGATAAAAACTGAACTTAAAACCGGATTTAGTTTCCTCACAGGACAATACAGGAGAAAATGTGAGATAATTGACAGTATTGACATTCTTATTGTCGCAGAACCAGCATCTGGATTCAATTCAGCATTGCAAAATATGGGTCTATTGATCATTGAAAGCAATGATCAGCATATAAACTGTAAAACTGAATTAGGGTTAAAAGTGAATCTGATCTTTTGCAAAGCGGAAAATATGGGCTGGGAACTGATCAAACAAACAGGAAATCTGGAACATACCGGTGAGCTGAAATCTCTGCTCGGAGATATTGACCTGAATGGAAAATCAGAGAACCAGATCTATGAACTTGCCGGCATTCCCTTCATCGAACCTGAATTGCGGGAAGGCAGCAATGAATTTGAACTTGCAAAATCAAATTCATTACCGGAACTGATAAAATATACCGATCTCAGGGGCAGTTTACATAATCACAGCACCTGGAGTGATGGCATACACAGCATTGAAGAAATGGCAAATTATTGCCGCGATGAATTGAAACTTGAATATTTCGGTATTTGCGACCATTCAAAATCAGCCTTTTACGCCAATGGTCTGAATGAGATACGGGTAGCAGCCCAGCATCGTGAAATTATTGATCTGAATAAAAAGCTTCATCCATTCCAAATATTTAAAGGAATTGAATCTGATATTCTCTATGATGGTTCATTAGACTATTCTAATGAAGTGCTCTCAACATTTGATTTCGTGGTGGCCTCCATACATTCGATATTAAATATGAATGAAGAAAAGGCAACAGAACGTCTGGTAAAAGCGATAGAAAATCCATATACGACGATATTAGGGCACCCAACCGGCAGATTATTATTGAGCAGAAGCGGATATCCGGTCAACCATAAGAAAATCATAGATGCCTGTGCGGCAAATGATGTGATCATTGAAATTAATGCCAATCCACTTCGGCTCGACCTCGACTGGCGGTGGCATCAGTATGCACTCTCAAAGGGAGTAATCTTATCTATCAATCCGGATGCGCACCGGATTGAAGGTTTTCATGATATGAAATATGGTACCTTTATTGCCCGAAAGGGAGGCCTTTCCAAATTAAACTGTCTTAATTCCATGAGCCTCGAACAGATCAGCCGGGTATTTGAACAAAAGAAAAATAAACTTCCCCTTGAAAAGTAAAAACCTTAAAATTCTTATCATCCGCTTTAGCTCCATCGGGGATATTGTTCTTACAAGTCCGGTTATCAGATGCCTGAAAGAACAATTAGAGGGATTGGAACTGCATTATTTGACCAAGAAAGTATTTGAACCGGTATTAGCTGCAAATCCCAATATAGATAAACTTCACTTTTTTGAAAATTCAATTCAGGACTGTATTGCAGAACTTAAGAAGGAGAAATTCGATCATGTGATCGACCTTCATCATAATTTAAGGACCCTGCTGATCAAAACAAGGCTTGGGGTAAGATCAGCTTCATTTGATAAGCTGAACTGGCAGAAATGGCTGCTGGTGAATCTAAAAAAAAATCTCCTCCCTCCTGTACATATTGTGGACAGGTATCTTCAAACGGCAGGCTTTCTGGGCGTTAAAAATGATGGCAAAGGGCTCGATTATTTCCTGATGAACAGATATGAACTACAGAATCTGCTGCCTCCCTCCCACAGAAAGTATATCTCCGTGGTAATAGGCGCTCAACATGCAACAAAAAGATTGCCCGTAGAAAAGCTAACTGAATTATGCCGCCGAATTAAACACCCCCTTGTATTACTTGGCGGGCCCGAGGATAAAGAACGCGGGAACCAGATCGTAAAAGGTGCCGGTGATCATGTATTTAATGGTTGCGGCAAATTTATATTGGATCAGTCCGCTTTCCTGGTAAAAATGTCAGACAAGGTAATCAGCCATGATACCGGCCTGATGCATATCGCGGCTGCCTTCAATAAACCAGTTCTATCAATTTGGGGAAATACCGTTCCTGAGTTTGGAATGTATCCTTACAAGACAGTATCATCACATATTTTTCAGGTATCGGGACTCAAATGCCGTCCATGTTCAAAAATCGGGTATGAAAATTGCCCTCTTGTTCATTTTAAATGCATGAACGATATTAACCTGGCAGAAATAATCAAAGAAGTCAATGGCTAAGAAATTACTGATCATCCGACACGCAAAATCAGACTGGGCAGATATTAACCTTTCAGATTTTGACAGGCCTTTAAACAAAAGAGGTGAAAAAAATGCGCCAGAAATGGCGAAACGACTGGTTAAAAGAGGTTTATTTCCCAAACAATTAGTGAGCAGTCCGGCCCTGCGGGCAATGACAACGGCCGAGTATTTTGCTAAAGAACTGGGAATTAAGAAATCTGAGATCCTGAAAGATCCGGAGATCTATGACGCATTAACCCAATCGCTACTGGATACAATTAACAATCTGGATGACCACTCGGATTTAACTGCATTGTTCGGGCATAATCCGGGAATCACGCAATTAGTAAATGATCTGTGTAATTCAAATATATACAATATACCTACCTGCGGAATGGCGCTGATCAGGTTCCCATTCGATCATTGGGAAATGGTAAGCCGGGGAACAGGTGAGCTGATATTTTTCGATTATCCCAGGAATGAGGAAGATTAATTGTGCCTTATCAGGGGGCCATTTTATAGACCTTGCCGGGCATGGCTATAATTGCTCCCTTCATTTCCATACCCAGAACCGTGACCGCGAGCCTGCTCTGCTGAAAGCCTGTTAATACAGCCAGTTCATCAACCGCAAGGCTTCCTTTTGAGGCCAGTACATCAGCAATGATCTGTTCATCTGTTGTCAGATTGATCAAAAGGCTTAACTGAGATTTAAGGGGCTGATCAGGCTTTCTGTTCCAGCCCATTATATATTCAAGATCCGCAACTTTAGTGATCAGATTGGCCCGGTTGGTTTTGATGAGGTAATTACATCCCTGGCTAAATTCATCATGGATCCTTCCGGGATAGGCGAATACATCTCTGTTATATGAATTGGCAAGTTCTGCCGTAATTAAGGCCCCTCCCTTCACGTTTGCTTCAACCACGATCGTTACATCCGAAAGCCCGGCAATGATCCGGTTACGCTTTGGAAAATTCTCACGGTCAGGAATTGTGCCTGACATAAATTCCGTCAGCAAGCCCCCGCATTCTATCATCTTTTCGGCCAAACTTCTGTGCTGAGCAGGATAAATCCGGTCAAGTCCATGGGCAAGAACTCCAAGAGTTGGAATATCGGATCTTAAAGATTCTTTGTGTACAGCCCCATCAATCCCATATGCCAGCCCGCTGACTATCAATGGCTGATGTATTTTTAAATCTGCAATCAGTGCTTTGCATATCTCCTTTCCATAATCGGTAGCATTCCGGGTTCCCACAATACTGACCAGTTTAGTTGTATTCAGATCAGCATTTCCTTTAAAATAAAGTAATACGGGGGCGTCAGCACAAGCTCTTAAACGTCTGGGATAATCATCATCAGTGAGAAAAAATGTTTTGATCCTGTATTTTTCAATAAAATTCATTTCCTGCTCAGCCTTTTTAAATGCCGAATGATTTTTTATCAGTTCCAGCGTTTTAGGGCCAATTCCAGGAATATGAGCGAGCTGCCTGCTTTTAGCTTTGAACACTTCTTCCTCATCACCGCAATAGCTAAGCAGGTTTCGGGCAAGCACAGAGCCTATCCCTGGAATACAGGAGAGTGCAATTTGGTGTAACAGAGACATTTAATTTCTAATTGATTATACCAGAAATATGATATTTATAAAACTAAAGCAGCTTTTGGGGATGCCGCTTATCATCATTAAAACTATTAATTATTGTGGAATATAAACCACGTATTTTGTATGAAAATATTCTTCAGTAAAATAATCAGAAAGGGGTATGAGTTCTGCCTTTAATCCGGATTCTTTGATCTCCTGATCCAGATCGCCGCCTTTGAGGTATAATATACCATTTTGAAGTGTATTCTTCGATTCCTTTTCGAACTTACCCTTTACCCATGGATAAAAATCAGATAGTTTAGTGACGGCTCTCGAGACGACAAAATTAAATTTTTCATCGATCTGTTCAGCCCTGGCATGAGTGGCACGAACATTTTTCAAACCGCAGCCTAAAGCCACTTCCTGAACTACCTTTATTTTTTTTCCTATTGAGTCAACAAGATGAAAGTCGGTTTCCGGAAACATGATTGCCAGAGGGATTCCCGGAAAACCTCCGCCGGTGCCTACATCAAGAACTTTCTCAGCCGGCAGAAATGAGATAACCTTGGCAATAGCCAGTGAATGTAGAATATGATGTAAATAAAGCATATCAATATCCTTTCTCGAAATGAGATTAATTCTGGCATTCCAAAACCTGTAAAGCGCATCCAGTTCAGCAAACTGATCTTTTTGAGTTTGGCTTAAGCCAGGAAAATAGTGAGATATGATATCAGAAGTCACTTCTAAGATTGTTCTTTTTACGGTTCATAATATTGGCCAGCAAATCGCGGGCTCTGAATAGCTGGGCTTTTACTGTACCCAAAGGAATATCCAACTGTCTTGCGATCTCTTCATAAGACAGTTCATCATAATATCTCAGGATGATCAGTGTTCTGTATCTTGAAGGCAATTGCTCAACTATATTTTTCAGTTTCTCGTTTTCCTGCTTTTTGATCGAGGTTTCTTCCGGATTTAACCCTTCTGACGGGACCTGAAATTGTTTCTCTTTACCATCATCTTCAGACAGGCTCTGTAATGAGACAACATTTAATCTCTTTTTTCTGATAAAATCGATACAATTATTGGTTGCTATTCTGAATAACCAGGTACTGAAGGCAAAATCAGGTTTATACTTCTCTATATTTTCAAAAGCTTTACCAAAGGTCTCGACAGTAAGATCCATGGCATCGTCTTTATTATTGACCATTTTCACGGCCATGAAATATATGGAGTCTTTATACCGATGCATTAATTCTGCATACGCCTTTTGATCTCCATCTTTTGCTTTGCAAACCAGCTTGAAATCATTCCTGGCATTAGCCGAAAAGTTTGGATTTATTTCCATTCAACTCTCTTCTTGAATAGGGTAACAAAGCTTAAAAGCATGATATAAATGTAATAAATGAAATCAAATACAGGCAACCACCAGATCAGATCTATATTTTTTAATTTTTTAAGTACCGGAACATAAACAAGGACCAGGGTTAACAGGCGGAGGGCATAAATTGTTACAATCAGCCACCATTGCGCATGTATTACTATCAGGGCAATAAGAGATACATAAAAAAACAACCCTGAAAGGGCCTGCATACCCAGCATTTTTTTATGGCCGCTTTTGTATGCTTTCCCGGCCCCCTGGTGCCGAAGCTTTTGAGAAAAGAACTCTGAAAAGGTTTTTTTTGGTGTGGACCAAACCTGCGAATCAGGATGAATTTCGATACGCGTATTGGTATGGTTTGCATTCTGATTCACAAAGAGATCATCATCTCCCGAAAGAATGTGCATGTGCGAGGCAAATCCTTTACCTTTAAAAAACAGAGATTTTTTATAGGCCATATTCCTGCCTACTCCCATATAGGGATTTCCGCTTAAGGCATATGACAAATAGTTCAGGGCAGTCATAAAAGTCTCAAAACGAATAAACTTATTCAACAGTCCCGCTCCGGACTCATAGGGTGAATAACCTAATACAATATCTGTCTGATCGTTAAAATTACCCTGGATATGCATAAGCCATTGATCTGAAGCCGGCCGGCAATCAGCATCAGTAAAAACCATATTTTCGTTTTTTGAACCCTTGATACCTAAAGTCACTGCAAACTTCTTTCCATGCTTGAAACGGGGATGATCATTAATAGTTACAACTTTAAGATGTTTATATTTTTTTGACAAATCACGTAAGAACCAATCTGATCCATCATTTGAACAATCATTAACCACAACAACTTCGAAATCCGGATAATTTTGTTCGAGGATAGGAATTAGATTTACCTTTAAATTTTCGATCTCATTCCGGGCACAAATAATCACCGATAATGGCCCCTGCGGCTGTGGATCAGATTCTGATCCTTTAAAACTTGCTAGCTTCCGGTGAATTACAATGATGTAATAAAGCTGTAATAGGAAACAAATCTGAAAGGCAATGACAATCGAAATATAAAAATAATCCACGTTTTAAAGGTCTGATAAATACGGGTAAATTTCTGATTTTTCGGCTAACATCCGGCATGGTTTATAAAATAAACTGAAATAAGCTACTCATAATTTGAGCTTCCCTCAGCAGCAGTTTATATTTTGCTATTTTTGCGCCTGTTATCAGGCAAATGAATGAAATTTAAATTAAAGGCTTCAGATAAATTTTCTAAAGCGCGTGCAGGCGAGATCATTACCGACCATGGTGTGATCAAAACTCCCATTTTTATGCCTGTAGGCACAGCAGGTTCGGTTAAGGCGGTGCATCAGCGGGAACTTGCGGATGATATTAAAGCCCAGATCATTCTGGGAAATACCTACCATTTATATTTAAGACCAGGACTTGAAACACTTGAACTGGCCGGCGGCTTACACAAATTCAATGGCTGGAATAAACCCCTGCTTACTGATAGCGGAGGTTATCAGGTTTATTCTCTATCTGAAGTACGAAAAATAAAAGAGGAAGGTGTCACCTTCCGTTCACATATAGACGGCTCAAAACATCTTTTCACCCCCGAATCTGTGATCGATACCCAGCGGATCATAGGCGCTGATATTATCATGGCCTTTGATGAATGTACCCCATACCCCTGCGAATATGGATATGCCCGCCGCTCGATGGAGATGACCCATCGCTGGCTGAAACGCTGTTGTGACCGCTTTGATACAACAGAGCCGAAATACGGCTATTCTCAAAGCCTCTTCCCCATAGTTCAGGGTTCTGTTTATAAGGACCTGAGAAAACAATCGGCAGAAGTAATAGCCTCCTTCGAAAGAGAAGGCAATGCCATAGGCGGACTTTCTGTTGGTGAACCGGCAGAAGAAATGTATGAGATGACTGACATTGTCTGTGATATCCTTCCGAAAGATAAACCCCGTTACCTGATGGGTGTGGGCACTCCAATTAATATTCTGGAGAATATAGCACTCGGAATAGACATGTTCGATTGCGTTATGCCAACCAGAAATGCCCGAAACGGGATGCTTTTTACCAAAAACGGGATTATAAATATCAGGAATGAAAGATGGAAGAATGATTTTTCAGCCATTGAAGAAGATAGTGATCTTTTTGCAGACAGGAACTATTCAAAAGCCTATCTTAGACATCTGGCACATTCCAAAGAGATCCTGGGAGCCCAGATCGCTACTTTACATAACCTGAATTTCTATTTATGGCTGGTGACTGAAGCCAGGGAAAAAATAATATCAGGTGAGTTTACCGATTGGAAAAATAAAATGGTCATTCAATTATCGCAACGTTTATAGGGTATGATCAAGATCATAGACTGGTACATAATCAAAAAATACCTGGGTACATTCATATTCACCATGGCTATTTTTACTGTGATCATTGTCATTTTTGACGTTTCAGAAAAGCTGGATGATTTTTTAAAACATGAAGCCCCAATATCAGGGATCCTGTTCAGTTATTATGCAGGCTTCATACCCTATTATCTTAATTTTCTCTCCCCTTTAATAAATTTCATTGCCGTAATTTTTTTTACTGCAAAGATGGCTGATCAAACGGAGATCGTGCCCATACTTAGCAGCGGTGTTAGCTTTAAGCGCTTTTTATGGCCATATCTGATCTCTTCAACGGTAATCTTTATCATAACCCTTGTTTTCAATCTGTTCATTATCCCGGAAACGAATGAGCTGAAGATTGATTTTGAGAATGTATATATCAATCCGAAGTCGGATAATTCAAAGATGTACACCCATATGCAGATCGATAAGAACAGTTATGTGTACATCGAGAATTTTGATAACAACCAAAAAATAGGTTATAAGTTTTCGCTTGAAAAATTCGAGGGTTATGACCTGAAGGAGAAGCTTATTGCAGATAAGATCACCTGGGATTCATTAAAATCAAAATGGACCATAGAAAATTATTCGATCAGGAAAATTGATGGCCTGAAGGAAAGTATGGTTTCGGGCCTAAAAATGGATACTACCCTTGATATGCGCCCTAAAGATTTTGAAGTTTATGACAATATCTACCAGGCTATGAATATGCGTGAGCTGAATGAACGCATCGAAAAGGAGGAAACCAGAGGAACAGGAGTTATGGTTGACCTGAAACTGGAGAAATACCAGCGTTTTATATACCCCCTATCGGCTTATGTTCTCACCCTGATGGGCGTTTCTCTTTCATCACGCAAGGTACGGGGCGGCGTTGGCCTGCCGCTTGGAATAGGAATATTTTTAAGCTTTGCCTACATATTATTTATTAGGTTCTCAAGCATGTTTGCTTTAAAAGGCGGATTGCCCCCACTTATTGCCGTGCTGATACCCAATATATTCTTTGGGATCCTTGGCATTTATTTATTGATGAAAGCACCAAAATAATCCTTCATGCCCGTTTCAAATCCTGCCATTAGCCGGAACCTGGTTATATTGCATATCACCGTATTTATCTGGGGTTTTACAGGCATCTTAGGTGCTTTAATATCCATCGATGCCGCACAGCTGGTATGGTATAGGGTTCTTATCGCGTTCATCAGCCTTTACGCTTACTTTCGCTTTAAAAAAATCCCGGTAAGGGTATCTGCTAAAACCTTTTTAAAACTATTTTTTACAGGGGCAATTGTTGGCCTGCACTGGATCCTGTTTTTTCAATCGATAAAATCATCCACCGTATCGGTAGCCCTGGTCAGCCTTTCTTCCCTCACCCTATTCACAGCGATCCTGGAGCCCCTCATCAAAAAGCAGAGAATATCCAAACTGGAAATATTAACCGGCTTACTGATCATATCAGGGATATACATGATCTTTACGTTTGAAGCACGTTATACCACCGGGATTATCTGCGGATTATTAAGCGCTTTATGTGCCAGTATTTTTTCGATAATAAATTCACAGCAAATCAAGAATCGCCCTGCACCAATTATAAGCTTCTATGAGCTCATCGGGGCATGGGTATGGGTTTCGGTTTACCTATTGATTTCGGAAGGTTTAAAAGCGCCTGTGAGCCTCAACTCTGACGATTTCATCTATTTAATCCTCCTGGGAACCGTCTGCACTTCCATTGCTTACGTGGCGGGAGTAGCTGTAATGAAAGAGTTATCTGCATTCAGGGTTGCCCTGATTACTAATCTTGAACCCGTTTACGGGATAATTCTTGCATTTATTTTCTTCGGAAAGAGGGAACAGATGACCATCGGGTTTTATGCCGGCGCCCTTCTCATTCTAAGTACGATCTTCATGTACCCCCTCATAAAAAACAGGAAAAGAAAAAAAATATCTGAAAAACACGCAGGGTAGGGGAGAGGATTTTTACACTAAGTCTCATTTTTCCCCTCCGTTCAGGGAGACATTTCAAGCCCTGCAGTACAGAAAATATCAATCAGAACAGCTCCGAATTATCCTTCAAAAATAAACGAACCTGTTACCTTATCCGGATGCATTTAAGAGCGTGAACGGGGGCAAATAAAAAAGGGGCGGCCTAAGCTCCGGTCCCATAAAATCCATATGGGTCATTGGCAGGATGATGAAGGAAATAAACCGGATCCATACTTGTATCGGATAGGCCATGGCCCACTCAAAAGGAAGATCTTACAGTGGACAAAATTGAGAAGACAAGCTAATGCCGGGAGCTGAATGTAAAAACCCGGAATTGATTGTTTAATTGAATCCCAGGATTTATCCAGACTCTGAACAGAGAAAATATCTTAGTGTAGTTCAGGGGGGATAAATAATGCCTGGGGCCAAAGCTCATAAATATCCTGATCAGGCTGTATTATTGAAAAAAAAATCATACTTTTAATTCATAATCAAAAATCACCCGATTAACTTAACTTATTAATATTCAAGTATATAATATATAATATATAAATACTTAATTAATATAAATACACTGACCAATAAATTACCCGGCTAAGTATTTTAGCAAGTTTGATATTACATGCAAAATAGATCAATTAAATATCTGTATATCAGTATAATTACAACAATTATATTATGTTTCAGTTTAGTATCTGCATTTCCCCAGATCTTTGACAATGAACAGAACCCTCCCGGTGTAAAATGGATGGAAATCAATACCCATAATTTCCAGATCATATACCCTGAAGAGATGGCAGCGGAAGCTCAGAGAATGGCCAATACCCTGGAACATATCATTGAGGGAATAAGTAAATCTTTACGCAAAACCCCGCGGAGGATCTCCATTATTTTGCAGAACCAAAGTATCATTTCAAATGGTTTTGTACAGCTTGGCCCAAGGCGCGCGGAGTTCTTCACTACCCCACCCCAGAGCCTCGACTTTCAGGATTGGATGAATAGCCTGGCGGTCCACGAACTCAGACATGTTGTACAGATCGATAAATTATCTGCTGGTTTAAAAGCCCCGCTTTTCGAAGAATTAGCCCTTGCAATTTTCGGGATCACACTCCCGGCCTGGTTCTTCGAAGGCGATTCTGTAGGTATTGAAACCGCCCTCAGTCATGCGGGCCGGGGAAGGCTCCCTGACTGGGAGATTATATTCAGGACAAATACACTAAGTACCTCCTCCTATTCCTATTCCAAAAATTATCTCGGTTCAATGAAAGACCGGACACCGGGCTATTATCAGCTGGGATATTTCATGACCACCAAACTTCGAAGAGATTACGGGAAGGATATTCTGGACAGTATCCTGACCAGAATATTACGAAACCCTTTCAGGCCTTACAACCTGAGCAGTTCAATTAAGAAATTCACGGGACTTAATACCAGAGCACTCCATGATTCAACAATTGCCGAATTGAAGGGATTATGGCAGAAACAGGCATCTCAAATAACACCGGTGGAATACCCTGCCATTAATACCAGAAAAGACCAATTGCCGGCCGACTATTTATTCCCCGTTAGAACCCGTAAAGGTGAAATTTTAGCGCTGAAACAAAGTTTAACACATACCCCGTCAATAGTAAGGATCGATTCTTCCGGCAATGAACAAGATCTTATTAAAATCGGTTTTCAGACAGAATTTAATTTTAACTATGCCGCAGGAAAAATTGTCTGGGATGAATTCAGGTTGGATAAAAGGTTTATGAAGCGTTCCTTTAATGTGATCAGCACCTATGATATCGCGTGTGGAGAATACAAACAACTCAGCAATAACAGCCGCTTATTCTCCCCCAGCCTATCCCGGGATGGCAAAACCATCGTGGCCGTTAAGGTCGGTACAGGAAACCTGTTCTCATTAGTAGAACTGGATGCCGAAAACGGTAAGGAGTTAAAAGATCACCCTGCTTTGCCTGGTTTAAGTTTACAAACTCCATCCTATAATGAGGATGGGAATAAGATAATTTGCGTGGCCATGAGTAAAGATGGTGCTGCCCTGATGGAATTCAGTATAGCTGAGGGAAACAGCAGAATAATCCTTCCTTATCAGAGGCAGCAACTCACACGACCGGTTTATGCCGGCGAAAGCATTGTGTTCAGGGCTCATTATAACGGATTAAACAATATTTACAGCATCAGGCCGGGTTCTCCGCTTATTCAGGTCACTTCAGCAGCTTTTGGGGCCACCAACCCCTCTTATCATAAAGAAAGCAATACCCTGATCTTTAATAATTATCGGTTAAAAGGCTATGATATCGCCAGCATCCCTAATAAACCACTATTTCAGATTGGGGCTCCCTTATCTAATAACAGCTTTATTGATTATGCAGCCCCTCTGGTAATACAGGAGGGTAATGCAACTCTTCTTGACACGATACCGCAGAAGAAATATCCTGAAGGCCCTTACCGCGAAGTTAAAAACCTGATCTATTTTCATAGCCTTTCTCCAATTGCAGAGAAAAATGACAATAACGGCGATCTGAATATCGGTTTAAAGATCAAATCTAACAATCTGCTTAATACATTTGACCTGTATGGTGGGTACCAGTTCAATTCCGGCTTGAAACGAAGTGAATACCTGGCTGGCTTCACCTATAAACGCTTCTACCCTATTCTGGATGTCAGGTATATCAACCAGGCCCAGCGCGTATATGTCAGGCAGAACACGGAACTGATCCCGGTGAACTGGCGCGAGAATTTTATGGAAGCTGAAGTAAGTATTCCATTTACATTTAACCGGCTGAATAAAACCTACAGCATGGGACTCCGAAGTTCGGGCAGTTATACATCCAGGTACGATATCATGAACAGACCCGGCAATTTCATCGGAAGGCTGAAGTTCCCTATAAAATATCTGTTGTATTTAAGCCGGAATACGCAGAGGAGTGTACGCGACATCGCTCCGCGCTGGGGCCAGAATTTTTCACTTTCTTATTTCCATTTGCCATTTGACAACAAATTGAATGGAACGCTTATCGCATTCAGAAGTACATTTTACATGCCCGGACTTTTAAATAACCATTCCTTTCAGGCCAGCTTTAATTATCAGGAAAGCAGCGGCGCCTATGAATTTAATATTGAAATTCCGAAAATTAGCGGCTACAATAATTTAGGTCCTGTAGAGTCACTAAGAAACACGCTTTTGTTCGATTATCGTTTTCCTTTGTTTTATCCTGATGCGGAACTGGGCCCTCTTGCCTATATTAAAAGAGTAAAAGGAGGCCTGTTTGCAGATTTTGATAATATAGGGAAAGACAAAGCTTTTCAGCCAAGAACATACGGTCTGGAAATCAGCGCGGATATGAACCTCCTGCGTTTTTATATCCCGGAATTTGACCTGACAGGTAAACTCATTTTTGCCAGTGGAGTAAGCCGCAATAGTCCAATTGTTGAAATTGGACTGAAATATAATTATTGAGCCGGCTTATCTGTTTCTTAACAGCTGATCATGAAATGGCAACTCAATCCTCAATTAAATAATACAGCCATTCAGAAGCAGAATTCCTGCTTCTGTACCGGAATTTTTATTTGTTATTTTACCGTTTCAAAATCCGATATTCGAAACAGCTTTTAATCATTCAAAAAATGGCTTTTAAAACAATTTTTATTATCATCGTTTCAGTCCTGGTGACAATAATCCTCATGAATAACACAGAAGAGATCCACTTCTGGATATTTGGTGATGCAAGAATTCCAAAATTAGCTGTCCTGGGCGTCATGTTTGGATTAGGGCTTGTCATAGGATTTCTGGCCGGAAGGCCGCGTAAAAAAATTACAGCGGCTGCCATTACCGAACCAACTCCGGGGGTCCAGGAAACAGAAAATGAAAGACATGATTATTTAAGTGATGAGGATCGTGACTATATCAAATAATACAAGCCGGAAAATCATTTTATTTATCAGTATTTTTTCGCTACCAGGTGCAGGCATTCAGGCACAGGATCATAAATCACCTTCAGAATTAAAGTTTGAGAGCCCCGCAGATTTCAGGCAGTATGAAGAAAAGCTGATCAGTGATATACATTGGTTAGCCAGAACTTCAAGGGACACCCTGACCGATGTCAGGAAGAATAAAGAAGAATCAATGATCAAATGGATCTATAACTGCCCTTACATTCGGGTTGTCATTGAGCCTTATGTTATGAAATTATCCAGTAAAAACGCTGATCTTCTCCTAAGTTTCATATTCGGGTACACCCTCCACAATTTAAAGGTCCCGGAAGATAAGGATCCGGTCAATGCAAACATTGCAGGATTAAATATGCTTCTTAATGATTATTCCGGCAACAGGAAACTGATGAACCAGGATCCGGTTGTTGACCGGCTTCTGGTAATCCGATCATCCGGAAGTTTGCATGATTACGTTCATCCCAACCTGAGTCAACAGAAATGATCATAAGATCAGACACAGCCTCCTGAAGCTTTCTAATATTGAATTGTATTGAAAAATATACAATTAACAGGCTGATTTAAATGCATTTTTTTCAAAAAATAAGTCCTGAAACTTCAAAAAAATAATTTCAGCGCAAACTATCGCGGGAAACGATCCCTTGGTTCATTTATTGCCTGTTAAATAAAATACCTGATTATCCTTCTCTAAAAATGGTAATTTCAGCGCTTCTTTAAATATTCCATAAACTGATGAGCCGCTCCCGCTCATCGAGGCAAATAATGCCCCCGAATGATACAATGCCGATTTGATCTCAGCGATAAGGGGATATCTTGAAAAAACGAAAGATTCGAAATCATTTTTTACCGATAATTTCCATTCTTCCACAGGAATTTTCAGAAGATCAGGAAAGGAATTTGAAAGGGCATCCATCTTCAGCCCCTGATAGGCCTCAGCAGTAGATATCCGGATTGCCGGCATTACAAGTATGATATGGTATTTACTCAGGTCCAGGTCAATATTCTTTAATTTATCTCCCTTTTCAAACGCAAAAGCTGCTTTATTTTGAATAAAAAATGCGCAATCT
The DNA here is from genome assembly GCA_036677005.1 of Pedobacter sp. GTDB lineage: Bacteria > Bacteroidota > Bacteroidia > Sphingobacteriales > Sphingobacteriaceae > Daejeonella. Next base: position 11,936 of record JAKFBV010000138.1, on the reverse strand, counting down.
GATCCGATCCGGGAGGCATATGTTTCCATCTGTAATCGATCAAGTCCGAGGCTATATTTTTCATTCATCAGCCTGATAAAAAAAGAAGCATCAGCAGAGCCTCCGCCAAGTCCGGCACCGATTGGAATATGTTTGTGCAAATGGATATGTACCGGGGGGATCTTAAAATCCTCAGCCAGCATATGATATGCTTTTAAACAAAGATTATCATCAGGATTTCCGGGGATGCTTAAGCCCGATGAAGTAAATTTGAGCCGATCTGCATCGACCACCTCCACAGCATCCCTGATTCCCAGGGGATATAGTACAGTTTCCAGATTATGGTAACCATCAGGACGACGGCTGACTATATTTAGCCCAATATTGATTTTTGCATTCGGAAACAGGATCATATTTTGAACATACCCTTATATTTATGAACAATTATAGGATGCCAAAAATACATTTATTTTATTTGCAGCATAAGTAATAAGTAGTAAGTAATAAGTTATAGGTTTTAATTACACGGATCATGACAACTCATAACCCCTAACTCATAACCCATAACTCATAACTCATAACTCATAACAGATAACAGATAACTCCTAACACCCAAGCCATAAAATGAAACAATATCAGGATCTAATGCAGCATGTACTTCAAAACGGTGCTCAAAAACATGATCGTACCGGGACCGGGACCATCAGTGTATTCGGCTATCAGATGCGTTTCGATCTGCAGAAAGGTTTTCCGCTGGTTACAACCAAAAAATTGCATTTACGCTCCATCATTCATGAGTTAATTTGGTTTTTGAAGGGCGATACCAATATAAAATATCTGAAGGATAATGGGGTAAGTATTTGGGATGAATGGGCGGATGAAAATGGGGAGCTCGGACCTGTTTACGGATCACAGTGGCGTTCATGGCCAAAACCGGACGGATCACATATTGATCAGATCAGCGATGTGATCAAACAGATCAGGTCAAACCCGGATTCGAGGCGCCTGATCGTATCTGCCTGGAATGTTGCCGAGATCGGGAATATGGCCCTTCCACCCTGCCATTGCTTCTTTCAATTTTATGTTTCTGATGGAAAGTTAAGCTGCCAGTTATATCAGCGCAGCGCCGATATATTTCTGGGTGTACCTTTTAATATTGCCTCCTATGCTCTTCTAACTATGATGGCAGCCCAGGTTTGCGGCCTTGAGCCGGGTGATTTTGTACATACGCTGGGAGATGCTCATTTATATAATAACCACCTGGAGCAAACCAGACTGCAATTAGGCAGGGATTGCAGGCCCCTGCCTCTAATGAAATTAAACCCACATGTCAACAGTATCTTTGATTTTAAGTTTGAAGACTTTAGCCTTGAAAATTATGATCCGCATCCGCATATTAAAGGAGCAGTGGCCATATAACGATCATTTAAATATGAATATAAACCTGATAGTAGCTGTTGATGAAAATAACGGAATTGGAAAGAACAATCTGCTGCCCTGGTATTTACCGGCTGATCTGAAACATTTTAAAAATTTGACCAGCGGACACCCTATAATCATGGGCAGGAAGACATTCGATTCTATAGGGAAGATCCTTCCGAACAGAAGGCATATTGTGATCAGCAGGCAATCCGGGCTGCTGATACCGGGAGCTGATGTTTCTGCTTCGCTAAATCAAGCCCTTGATCTCTGTAAAGATCAGGAGGTTGTATTCGTGATCGGGGGAGCGGAAATATTTGAACAGGCCCTTCCACTTGCCGATGTATTGTATCTGACCCTAATCCATCATAACTTCGATGCCGACACATTTTTCCCTGAAATCAATAAAAACAACTGGATAGAGGAGGAAAATTTCAGGAATGAGCCTGATGATAAGAATTTGTTTCCCTACAGTTTTATTAAATACCGTAAAGCCTGAATTTCTTCTTATATTTTCAGTTTCAAAGAATTATTCCAGAAAACAAAAATTTAATTAGCTTTGGCGTCTTAACCTAAATAGGCTTAAATCAACATTATTAGACAATTAAAATAAAATGCAAGGTAAAGGATTAGTAAAATTCGCGGCAATAGCGTTAACATTAGCGTGTTTGTATTCCCTCTCGTTCACATGGATAGCGAATAAAGTTGAAAAAGATGCACAGGAATTCGCAAAGGGGAATGTTTTAAAAGAAAAAAACTACCTCGACTCGGTTGCCTCATTGCCTGTGTACAGCAGCCTGAGTTATATTACTTACCAGTATGCCAAAGAGCGTGAGATACCTCTGGGACTGGACCTGAAGGGTGGTATGAACGTAACTATGGAGATCTCTTTAAGTGAAATGGTTCGTAACCTTGCCAATAACAGCACTGATGCAAATTTTAACGCAGCGATCAGAAATGCGGAAGTTGCCATTGCAAAAGGGGAAAATGATTTTATTGCCACTTTCGGAAGGGAGTTTGAGAAAGTAAGTCCTAACAGCAAACTTGCTCCAATATTTGCTACAAAAGAAAACTCAGCAAACCTTAAAATTGATGCTAATAACCAGGACGTTCTTAATTTTCTAAGGAAATCTGCAGACGGAGCGATCGACCTTTCGTTCAATATCCTTCGTACACGTATCGATAAGTTTGGCGTAACCTCTCCAAATATTCAAAAACAACAGGGTACTAACCGTATTCTGATTGAATTGCCAGGGGTTTCAGACCAGGATCGGGTACGTAAATTATTACAGGGTTCTGCAAAACTGGAATTCTGGGAGACTTTTGATAATACTGAGATCTTCGCTTTGCTTCAGAATGTGAACGGTATCCTCGCCTCAACATTAAAGTCGGCTGACACAACTACTTTACCTGCCTTAGCTCAGGACAGCTCCAAAAGCAAATTAGCTGCCTTAGGCAAAAAAGACAGTACCGGGGTTGACAGTACTGCTGCTTTAAGCAAGGTTCAGGCTGAACAGGCCAGGCAAAACCCGCTTTTTGCAGTTCTAAGCCCTGCTACTTTCCAGGGACAGGACGGGCAAACAAATTTACGACCGGGTCCTGTTGTAGGTTATGCCGCATTAAAAGATACTGCCAAAGTTAACTCATACCTGTCTTCACCGGCAGTAAGGTCAGTTATTCCACAGAATGTAAAATTATTCTGGGGTGTAAAACCTATGTCGGCAGACAGTAAAGTATTTGAATTATACGCTTTGAAGACCAGTAATTTAGCGGGCGGACCCGCACTGGAAGGCGATGTGATATCCGATGCCCGTTCTGATTATGATCAGCGCGGTAATCCTGAGGTTGTTATGGTGATGAACGCAGATGGGGCACGTGCATGGCGATCCTTAACAGCTGCTGCTTCAGCCGATCCCAACAACAAGAAAAGCGTAGCAATTGTACTCGATAACCTGGTTTACTCTGCCCCTACCGTTCAGGGAGAAATTCCAAATGGGATTTCATCCATCAGCGGAAGCTTTAAGGTTGAAGATACACAGGATCTTGCAAACGTATTGAAGGCAGGAAGATTACCTGCACCGGCTAAAATCGTAAGTGAATATGTAGTAGGGCCATCTCTTGGCGCTGATTCAATATCTGCCGGTTTAATATCTACCATTGCAGGAATAATTGTGATCCTGCTGTTTATGGCGATGTATTACAGCACTGCAGGACTTGTAGCCAATATCGCCCTGGTCGTCAACCTTTTCTTCCTGATGGGCGTACTCGCCTCCCTGGGAGCGGTTCTCACCTTGCCGGGTATAGCTGGTATCGTGCTCTCACTGGGTATGTCGGTTGATGCGAACGTACTGATCTATGAACGTATCCGTGAGGAAATCGCGGAAGGAAAATCAGTGCGGCTTGCGATAGCCGAGGGCTTCAGCAAGGCTATGCCAGCCATATTAGACTCCAATATCACCACCTTTTTAACCGGTGTTATTTTATATATATTCGGGCAGGGTCCGATCGTAGGATTTGCAACTACCCTGATGATCGGTATTATAACTTCACTGTTTGCCGCCATATTCATTTCCCGTTTAGTATTTGAATGGCTCCTAGACAGAAAAAAACCGATCAGCTTTTCAATTAAAGCAACTCAAAACCTTTTCAAGGATTCCAAATTCGATTTTATAACAGGAAGAAAGCGCTTTTATATATTATCCGCAGCCATCATCCTAGCTGGTATTATATCTGCTTTCACACAGGGATTCAGCCTGGGGGTTGACTTCCAGGGCGGTCGCTCCTACTTCATTGCATTTGATAAACCGGTTGAAGTTGAAAATGTTCGTTCAATCCTGATCGATGAGTTTAAAACTCCGGTAGAGGTAAAAACCTTTGGAAGCTCCAATCAGGTAAAAATTACAACCGCTTACCTGATCAATGATAATTCTGAAAAGGCTGATGCCCAAGTAAGTTCTAAACTTGATGCAGCCCTGAAAAAGATCAGCCCGGTTTACGAGATCAAAGATTCACAAAAAGTAGGCCCAACTATTGCCGATGATATCAAGACCTCGGCTATCTATGCCGTAATATTCTCTATCCTGGTTATTTTCCTGTATATACTGATCCGATTCAAGAGAATGGCCTTTGGCTTTGCTGCAATTCTTGCACTGGTGCACGATGTGCTTGTCTTGCTGGCCATATTTACCATCTTTAACGGATGGCTGCCTTTCTCACTGGACATTGACCAGGCATTTGTGGCGGCAATATTAACTGTGATGGGTTATTCTATAAACGATACGGTAGTTGTATTTGACCGTGTCCGTGAATATATCGGTCAGCATCATTCCAAAGATGAAAATTTACCATCCGTAATTAACAATGCCTTAAACAGCACATTAAGCAGAACGGTGATTACTGGTGTCTGTACGATAGCGGTATTGCTGATCATCTTCATTTTTGGCGGTGAAATACTAAGAGGCTTCTCTTTCGCGATGCTTATAGGTGTAATTTTCGGAACCTATTCATCGCTATTCGTTGCCACACCATTCGTCGTTGAATTTATCAAAGAAAAAGAAAAAGCTTAGTTATTAAGCCCCGGTTTTATAAGTCTTTCGAAAAGCATCCGCCCTGGCGGATGCTTTTTTTTTTGTAAAAGATCAAATTTATTTCGATATTTGTCATACGAACAATATGTATGGCAACAGAATTATTCAGCACCTATTCCTATCTGCTTGACCGCACGGCCAGAAAAGTAAAACAATATGCCCAGCGCAGGTTCTATGCTGAGAATTACGGTATTACTGTGGACCAATGGCTGATCATAAAAAACCTGTACAGCAGCAATGATTTGAATCAGAGCCAGCTGGCAGAAATAACCGGCAAGGATCACCCTACCCTGACCCGTATTATTGATCTGCTTTGTAAGAAAGGCCTAACAGAGAGAAAGGTTCAGCCCACAGACAGAAGATGCTTTACCATAAATCTGACCGATCTGGGAAAACAAAGAGTGTCTGAGTGGAACCCTCAAATGGCGGTGATACGTATGAAAGCCTGGGAAAACCTCACAGAGGAAGATTATAAAAACCTGAAAAGAATTCTGGATACCATTTATAAAAATCTGGATGAACACTGCGAATTAGCGGAAGAATAATTGCATCATGAAAATTAATACCCTATAAAATAAAAAAAAATGATTTCAACTGACATTTGTATAATCGGAGCTGGCCCGGTGGGCTTATTTGCAGTATTTGAAGCAGGTCTTTTAAAAATGAGATGCCATCTGATAGATACCCTGCCCCAGATTGGAGGCCAGCTTTCCGAGATCTATCCGCATAAGCCTATTTATGATATCCCCGGATATCCCGAAATAAAAGCTCAGGAACTTGTTGACCGGCTTATGGAGCAGATCGCCCCATTTGATCCGGGTTTCACGCTTGGAGAACGAGTCGAAACATTGGTCAACCAGGAGGATGGATCCTTTCTGGTGGGCACAAATGAAGGAACCATAGTACATTGCCAGGTAGTGGTAATTGCCGGAGGATTAGGCTGTTTTGAACCCCGTAAACCGGAGATTGAAGGACTTTCAGATTTTGAAGGAAAGGGAGTGGAATATATGGTTAAGAATCCCGAACATTTCAGAAATAAAAGGGTAATACTGGCCGGAGGTGGCGATTCTGCCCTGGACTGGACCATATTTCTGGCCGATATTGCTGAAAGGGTAACATTGATCCATCGGGGAAATACTTTCAGAGGAGCTCCTGACTCAGCGGAAAAAGTGCATGAACTGGCCAGCAATGGAAAGATCGACCTCATTCTGCAATCCAACCTCTTAAGTGTCGCCGGTAACGATCACCTGAAGGAAGTTTCCTTTGTGGGACGTGACAAAGTGAATACAACGCTTCAAACAGATTTTCTGATACCGTTATTCGGCTTAAGTCCTAAATTAGGACCGATAGCCGGATGGGGATTAAATATCGATAAATCAGCGATAGAGGTTAATACGCAGGATTATTCAAGTAATGTGGATCGTATCTATGCCATTGGGGATATCAACACCTATCCCGGAAAGCTCAAACTTATCCTCTGCGGATTCCATGAGGCTGCATTAATGGTTCAGAGTGCCTTTAAATATGTTTATCCTGACCAGAAACTAAATTTTAAATACACCACCGTATATGGCGTAAACGCATTTTAGAATGATAAATATTACAATTGAAGACAGAAATGGTGAACGGCAGCCCGTTGAAATACCTGAAGAGATAAGCCTGAATTTAATGGAGGTTCTGAAAGCATCGGGCTACAATATTCTTGCTACCTGCGGGGGAATAGCTTTATGCGCTACCTGCCATGTCCAGGTACTGCAAGGCCTGGATGATCTGCCGGCAGCAGGCCATGAAGAAATGGATATGCTGGATACATTGCCTGACGCAGGATTTGACAGCAGGCTTTCCTGCCAGATCCGGATGAGTGAAAATCTTAACGGCATGGTGTTCAGGATAAGAGGCGATGAACAATAACAGAATCCTACTGTTTAGACCATATATAATAAACGATATACCATGGATCAGACTGAAAGCGGATCGACTGCATTTCCCAAAGTTGTCATTGTGGGCGGAGGTTTCGGGGGTATAGAACTTGCAAAACGTTTAAAAACCAAAGAGCTTGAAGTATTAATGCTCGACAGGCATAATTACCATACCTTTCAGCCGCTTCTATACCAGGTAGCTACCGGCGGACTGGAGGCAGATTCTATCGCATTTCCATTACGTAAAATATTTAAGAATCAGAAGAATTTCACATTCAGGGTTACTGAGGTGGAACGAATTGATACAGAGCGAAAGCTTGTTCATTGCGGCATCGGAGAAATAAATTATGATTATCTGATCATAGCCACAGGATCTGATACGAATTACTTCGGGCAGAAAGAGATCGAGCATTTTTCAATGCCGATGAAAACGATACCCGAGGCGCTGAATCTCAGGAGCATGATCCTCCAAAATCTCGAGGAAGCCTTAATTGAACCGGATCCGGTAAGAAAAAAATCCCTTTTAAACTTTGTTGTTGTTGGCGGCGGACCTACAGGTGTTGAGCTTTCGGGAGCATTGGCCGAATTAAAGCGACATGTTTTGCCAAAAGATTATCCGGAACTGAGTGCAGATGAAATTAAAGTTTACCTGATTGAAGGATCGCCGGAGCTATTGGGCTCCATGTCTGCCCAGGCATCAGCTAAGGCAATGGAATTCCTTAAGAAGCTTGGGGTTGAGGTAAGTACAGAACTGAGGGTTGTAAGTTATGATGGAACGATACTAAAACTGTCGGCCGGGGAGGACATTCATACAAAAAATGTGTTATGGTCGGCCGGAGTAAAAGGCGCTGCTTTGGATGGCCTGCCACCTGATGCCATAGCCAGAGGAAACCGGATCCTGGTAGATGAATTTAATCGTGTACAGGGGCAGCAATATATTTTTGCAATCGGAGATGTGGCTGCTTCGATTTCTGATGAGAAACCGAATGGATTACCCGGAGTTGCTCCGGTGGCTATTCAACAGGGTAAGCAACTGGCAAAAAATATCATCCGTTTTATCAATAATGAGCAACCTGTAGCATTCCGGTATTTTGATAAGGGCTCAATGGCTACTGTCGGACGGAATCTGGCTGTCGTTGATATTGGCAGGATCCGTTTCCAGGGAATTTTTGCCTGGTTCGTCTGGATGTTTGTTCATCTGATGTCACTTGTTGGATTTCGAAATAAAGTAGTGACCTTTGTAAACTGGGTTTGGAGTTATTTCAGTTACGACCGGGGAACCAGATTAATTATCAGGAGGTTCGACCGGCAATCGATGACAGAAGATACTCATGCCAAATAATGCGAGACAATAGATTGTTTTATTAGTTCTTCAGCAGATAAATAATGACCAAAATTATCGAATGCCCTCGTGATGCCATGCAGGGCCTGCATGATTTTATCCCAAGCAAGATCAAAGCAGAATATATCAATCTGCTTCTCCAGGTTGGATTTGACACGATCGATTTTGGAAGTTTTGTATCCGCAAAGGCAATACCCCAGCTCCGGGATACAGCTGAAGTACTTGAGAAACTAGAGCTACACACAGGAGGCACCAAACTCCTTGCGATCGTAGCTAATTTAAGGGGTGTCCGGGAGGCAATAAAATACCCGCAGATCTCCTGTCTCGGTTTCCCTTTTTCGGTCTCAGAAACCTTCCAGCAGCGTAATACCAACTCAGGGATCGAACAATCTTTACAGACCGTTGACGAATTGCTTAATCTTTGCGACAGCTCAAATAAAGAAGCAGTTATCTATTTATCAATGGGATTTGGAAATCCCTATGGAGATCCCTGGAGTAATGAGATCCTTGAGCACTGGGCCGCTGAACTGGCCGCACGCGGTGCAAAGATCCTGTCGCTTGCGGATACCACCGGGATCTCCAGCCCGGAAACGATCAGCTACCTGTTTCCACACCTGGTTTCCCGTTTTCCGGAAATTGAATTCGGTGTCCATCTTCACAGTATGCCATCCAGCTGGCATGAAAAAATAGATGCTGCCTGGGAAAGCGGCTGCAAACGATTTGACAGCGCACTAAGGGGCTATGGAGGCTGCCCGATGGCTTCTAATGACCTGACCGGAAATATTGCCACAGAGAACCTTATTTCATTCCTGGAGGTGAAAGGAGAAGACCCCGGTCTGAATATGGAGAAATTTCAGGAGGCCCTTCTGTATTCTTCCAGGATCTTTGGATGATTTGAAGTAAGCGGTTGCTGGTTGTTTGTGTGTGGATTTGGGAAAATGGATATAATCAGGAGATCAGTTATTTTAGCTTAGGCTTTTCGCATAATACCTAAAACTTACAACTTACAACTTACAACCTACAAATTAATTCCATCTTAAAATGCTGTATCCCTGCCTCTTCAAACTGCTCTCCTGCCTCTTTGAAACCAAATTTGGCATATAAGGGCATGGCTGCGATCTGGGCATGAAGGTAAATATATTCAGCATCCGCCGGAAGATCTTTCAAAACTGCAGCTACAAGTGCCTGTCCCATGCCGATACCCCTGAACTCCTTTAGCACAGCAAAACGCTCCAGTTTATAACCATTGGCTGTTTTACGCCAGCGTGATGCAGCTGCCGGAATACCATTTACTGATCCCAGAAAATGAACGGACTCATCTTCGTACTCCCACTCCAGTTCAGGCGGACAGTTCTGCTCATCAACAAAAACTTTTCTTCTGATGGCAAATACCTGCTCAAGTTTATCTGCATCGCTTACCCTCCTTACTTCGATCTTAGGTTCCATGAGGTGAAGGTTTTAATTCTTCTATATTCACATTATAAATCAAAAAAAAGGGCCTTTTGAGGCCCCTGATATAGTATCCTGAAATTAAAGCTTATCGTTTACATTAATGCAGTTCAAATCATCAAAGGCCTGCGTCAATCGTTTCACAAAGGTTTCTTCACCTTTACGCAGCCAGACCCGGGGATCATAATATTTCTTATTCGGGGCATCTTCTCCTTCCGGATTTCCGATCTGGCTTTGCAGATATCCTTCCTTCGATTTATAATAATCTTTAATTCCTTCCCAGAAGGCCCATTGCATATCCGTATCAATATTCATTTTTATCGCTCCGTAAGAGATCGCTTCACGTATTTCTTCTTTTGAAGAACCTGAACCACCATGGAATACAAAATTCACAGGCTTCTCAACTGTAATATTGAATTCAGCACGAACAAACTCCTGTGAATTCTTCAGAATAACAGGCTGCAATTTCACATTCCCCGGCTTATAAACCCCGTGAACGTTCCCAAAGGCGGCGGCTATAGTAAACCGCTCGCTGATTCGGCTTAATTCCCTGTAAGCATAGGCAACTTCCGAAGGCTGTGTAAATAATTTTGAGCTGTCCACATCACTGTTATCCACTCCATCCTCTTCTCCGCCGGTTACACCCAGTTCAATTTCAAGTGTCATCCCCATACCCTTCATTCGGGCTAAATATTTTTTGCTTATCTCAATATTCTCTTCTATCGGTTCCTCCGAAAGGTCAAGCATATGTGATGAATAAAGCGGTTTGCCGTTCCGGGCAAAATATCTTTCACCATGATCGAGCAAACCATCGATCCAGGGCAGCAGCTTTTTAGCCGCATGGTCTGTATGTAAAATGACTGCAACACCGTAATGTTCTGCCAGGAGATGGATATGCTGTGCAGCTGATACCCCTCCCAGGATACATGCATTCAAATTATCATTATTTAAAGATTTACCGGCATAAAACTGTGCTCCGCCATTTGAAAGCTGGATCATCACAGGCGAATTCACAGCCTTAGCTGTTTCCATCACCGCGTTTATTGAATTGGTACCAATCACATTTACTGCCGGTAGGGCAAACTGATGCTTTTTGGCAACCTCGAATAATTCCTGAACTGCATCACCATGCAATACTCCCTTTAATCCTCGTAAATTCATTTGTTTTGAGTTTTATAATTTATTCCAAATTAGAAAAATTAGCCTTAAAATCAATTAAAGAGTTCAATTTATCTTCCTGTTTTGAATAACATTCATTCAATCTCTTTGTTCGGGCATTGCTTTCTTAAATTTTTTGTTTCTTTGTATGTTATACATCATATCCAAAATGGCCTGGTTTAAGAGAGAAAATAAGGGGATAATAACTTCTACCGAGGAGAAAAAAGAAACACCTGATGGAATGTGGAATAAATGCCCGTCCTGCAAGAAGCCTTTGCATTATGCAGAGCAGGTGGAAAATAAATACGTTTGCCAGTATTGCGCCTACCACCTGCGCATTGGCTCTAAAGAATATTTCGAAATTCTATTTGACGATAATACCTTTACCGAACTATTCCCTGGTATCCGCTCAGCTGATCCGCTGAATTTTACAGATACAAAAAAATACACTGAACGGCTGGAGGAAAGCTACCAGAAGACAGGCTTAAATGATGCTATTCGCACTGCGAGCGGTAAATTAGCCGGCCAGGACCTGGTAATTGCCTGCATGGACTTCAACTTTATTGGAGGATCCATGGGATCGGTCGTTGGAGAAAAAATCGCCCGTTCCATTGACCACAGCATTAAGCATAAGATCCCGTTTTTGATGATCTCTAAATCAGGCGGCGCCAGAATGATGGAGGCTGCTTTCTCCTTAATGCAAATGGCTAAAACATCAGCTAAATTAGCTCTGTTAAGCAGGGCCAAAATTCCTTATATATCCTTACTAACCGACCCGACCACAGGCGGGGTGACAGCTTCATACGCCATGCTGGGTGATATCAATATCTCTGAGCCGGGGGCTTTGATCGGTTTTGCCGGGCCAAGGGTTATTAAAGAAACCATAAAAAAAGATCTGCCAAAAGGTTTTCAGACCTCAGAATTCGTTCTGGAACATGGTTTTTTAGACTTTATTGTCGACAGAAGACAGATGAAAGCAAAACTCGGATCATTCCTGAAGATGCTTGCATAAATAGTTATGTGTTATGAGTTGTGTGTGCTAAACTCATAACACCTAACCCATAACCCATAACACCTAACACC
>JAKFBV010000137.1:0-45588 GCA_036677005.1 Pedobacter sp. | reverse complement strand
GCAGAACATTTTAAAAAAGGAACACCTGGCTATTTTTTCAGCCTTGCTTTTGTTCCTGTATTTCCCCTGGTTATCCAGGCGGATCGACATTACCTCGGCTCCCATTGACCCCGGTGCGCTGAGTGCGGTGATCATGGCCATTCTGGCGCTGCTGGCATTTAAGGCAGTGACCTGGTGGCTCATCAACATCATCTGGCCGGTATTGGCTGAATATTCCAAAGAACATTTCGAACGAAATTTTAAATCCTTATTGTCATGGCAAAAAGTAATTATTTATCTGGGATTTTATTTCTTGCTGCTCTATGCCTTTGTGGCTGTGCTGGCAGCGATAATTTAGTTGTCGGTTGTTGGTTGCCGGTTGTCAGGGAAGGAGAAAGCCTAAAGCTGAAAGCAAAAAGCACAAGAGGGGTTGTCAGTTGTCTGTTGCCTGTTGTCAGTAAAAATGTGTTTCAGAAGGAATTTGATTCTCAGAATGGGAAAAAGGATCAAGTTCATTCAAAATTTTACAGACCTAATGCTGATCAAAGAGCAAAGAACCAGGAATCAGGACGAGCAGGATTTTCAATGAATAAACAAATTAAAAACTTACAACCTATAACTTACAACTTACAACTTCAAAAATATCAGGAAGGAGTTTTCCTGGGAGCAGAATCATCTTACCTGATAACAGGCAACAGACAACTGACAACAGACTTTAGGCTCCAACAACTAACAACCAGATTCCAGCAACTAACAACCAAACGCATTTACGACTCACAAATTGGCGTCCGCGAACATGGGTTTAATGCCGGTCCGGAGGTTGAAAAATATCTCCGCTATGTGAACCTGGGAAGAGGCCAACCCTGGTGTGCGGCTTTTATCTGCTGGGTTTACGGGCAGGCCGGAGTGGATAATCCCCGATCTGGATGGACGCCGGATCTGTTTAGAGAGAAAAATGTGATCTGGAGAAGAGCAGAAAGCAAAAAGCTGAAAGCAAAAAGCAAGAAACAGTATCGGGCAGCAAGTATCAGGTATCAAGACGAAATTTCCTTAGTACCAATGTCTTTCCACCCAACAACTAACAACAGACAACCAACAACAGGGGACATCTTCGCCCTCTTCTTCCCCGAAAAAAACCGAATAGCTCATGCCGGCTTTATAGACCAATGGGACGACACCTGGCTGATCACGGTTGAGGGAAATACTAATCTTTCTGGCAGCAGAGAGGGTGATGGGGTTTACCGGAAGAGGAGATTGGTCAGATCTGTTTATCAGGTGGCAAGATATATCAGGGAACAATAAAAACAAATTTCAGGAATAATTTCAGGGGAACGCGCGACACGCGCAGCCAATGTCATTAAGTTAAGAGTTGAGTTCAACCCTGCTGATTGCTCTTTCGAGGTCGAAATTTTCTCTGTCGACCCCGAAGACGGCCGCATATTTATAGATGACCCTGAATGGGTCACATGTTTATAGAACCATGTTAGCGAGGAAATCCCGACCCCGATGGTCGTATGTGGTAACGCTACACATGCGACCACCGGGGTCGGGAAACAGGATTGCATGATTTTCTATAAACATGCGACCCCTTCGGAGTTGGCTAATCTATTATGACATGTGGCCTCTACAGGGCAAATGGGCAAAACGATACCAAACAGAAATCTTGAATGGCTTAAATAATGACATTGCACGCGCACCAGCCAGGTAAAATGTCTTGGTTCCTGGCTCCTGGTTCCTGAAACTTTTTGTTATCAGTTGTGGGTTATGAGTTAGGGGTTCAATGAAATCTTCTACATTGAAGATTGATCCCTTTAATTTCAATATATATTTAGATTTTCGAATGGAGCATCCGCACATTGTTAACTTGCTAATCCACTAATTCCACCCCCTGCCCCCGCCAGCGGGGGACATGCACAGCGTACAAGAAATTATTAAAAATGTCAAATGAACAATCCATTGTCTTTATTCCTTGCACCTTATTCCTTTATCTTAAATTTATTTCCAATGAACCAGGATTTGGTCCTGGTTCCTGGCTCCCCGGGGTCATCCCGACACAGGAGGGATCCATTGCTATTTAAAATCTGTTTGCAATTGTCAATTATTCATCCCTTTTGCAAAGTTACCTCACCTGCTGAAGGGCAGGTATCGGGATGACATCTTATTTCTGGTATGGGGTATCAGTTTTCAGGATGAAACTTCTTCATTGAAGATTGGTCCATTTAACTTCAATATATACTTAGATTTTAGAATGGAGTTTCCCCATTGACAAATAGACAAATCAAACATTGACAAATTAATTGGTATCTAAACTTTGCCATGTCACCGCTACCCTAAAAATTTACTGCAGAAATTGTTCCTGAGTATTAACCACTAATAAATTAAAAAATGGAACGATTAGTAAAAACATTGAAAAGAGAGGGCTATCAACAAGTCATGAAAAAATGCCTCCTTGTGTTTGTGGCTACAGGATTGATCTTAACGATTAGTTGTAAAAAGGAAGAGATTAAGCCATTGGGTTTGAAAGTAAAGGAACAGTTAAGAGAATGCCGGAGTTGTTCAGGCAGCTGGGATTTAACGGATACAATCCCATAATCCTGTGAAGTCTGTAGAGAGTCTGACCCATCTGTACGCAGAGTTTCCACCGATTACCAAAATTGATTTGTATGAACAACAGTAATTAGCTGTTGTAAAGTTTTCGAAGGGATCTACGGATTGTGAAATAAATAAAGCTCTTCAAACTTGCCTGACTAATATCTATTTCCAGTCTTTTGCCTGATTTTTATATTTCTGAATTTGGTTAATGAATGGAGTTAGAAACTCCTTCTTATTATCCAATCCGCAGAGACGCGAAGCTTGAATCAAGGGACAGAAAGGGCTTAGTGTGCAGATTAAGATCTTGTGTTTTTGTTATTATATTTTTTTTATTATCAAAAATTAATTGGGTCCTGTCTGTTGTCCCAAAAGAAGAGTACTTCTATTTTATCAGGTTTAACTTCATAAAAAACAGATGATATTTTTTTGATTAATCCAATCCTGATATTCGGATCAAATTCTGTTTCCCTATAAATAAATGGAGAATTTCCTATCAGCTCCAAAGTTTTAATCGTATTTCTTTTAAAATCATCAAGGGCTTTATTCCCTAATCTCTGTAATATTTGAGCACAAATTGCCTCAAATGTTTTTAACCCGGTTTCAGAAATAATAACAGGTAAACTCATTGGATAATGGCAATCTTTTCCTTAAATTCCTCTAATGAGATGCTTCTACCAGCTTTTATATCTTCCTGTCCTTTTCTAATACCTGAAATTACGTGCGCAGGTAAACTTGCCTCTTTTTTAATTTCAAAAGGCACTTCTAAGGCCTTAAGAAAGGCTTTTAATGCTTTTTCTTGAAATTTATCGGGATGTACAACATATGTTTCCATGATACAAATTACTTATCTATCCTTCTTTTATCTTTCTTTATGGAGTTGATACCGACACAGCAGATCACATTTCCCAGTTGCTCATCGGATACTTTTTGCTCCTTTTCCATTTATCTTTTCAGTATTACAACAAATTTACAAATTATCCCGTAAAAATTATCCCTTAGCTCCTGTCAATATTTTCAAGCATGTTAGTAAGAACTTGTAATAACTGTTACACTACTAACCCGGTATATTTAAAATCTTTTCTTTAATAAAACCTAGGTTCTCAAATGGAGGATCCGCACATTGTTGACTTGCTAACCCACTAGTTCCACCCCCTTCCCCCGCCAGCGGGGGACATGCACAGCGTACAAGAAATTATTAAAAATGTCAAATGAACAATCCATTGTCTTTATTCCTTACACTTAAATTTAAACTTCAAATGAACCAGTATTTGATCCTGGTTCCTGGCTCCCCGGGGTCGTCATCACCGACGCAGGAGGGATCCATTGCTATTTAAAATCTGTTTTCAATTGTCAATTATTCATCCCTTTTGCAAAGTTCCCTCACCTGCTGAATGGCAGGTATCGGGATGACATCTTATTTCTGGTATGGGGTATCAATTTTCAGGATGAAAACTTCTTCATTGAAGATTGGTCCCTTTAATTTCATTATATACTTAGATTTTCGAATGGAGCTTTCACCCATTGACAAATCTACAAATCAACTTATTGACAAATTATCTCATTTACTCATTTGAGTTATTCATCGTCCATTATATACTGTCTTTCCTCCTGCATTGGTTCAGAATGACATTCTGCCAGATGGAAAGCCTGTCTTCCTGGCTGGAATTTTCCTGCATTCTCAACTCTCCATTCTCAATTAATAAAAGATCTCTCCTCGCGGAATATTTAACCATGAATCAAAATAAATTTCGCTCGTCGAGATGACGCAAAATGGAAAGCCTGTCTTCATGGCCTGGATTTTCCTTCATTGTCAGCCACTCTCCACTCTCAATTCTCAATCTCAATTCTCAATTCTCAATTAATTATACCCCATTACCTTATAAACCACATACCCAACGATCTCATGGATAAGGATTGCCCATTTACCTAATGCGTTCTCCGAAGGAAGCAATAAAGCTTCAAAATCTAAACTTCTTTCATGTGAATAGAAATCAACCGGGTAAGCTTTCACATGTATCCCTGCCTTTGTAAAGCAACCCATAGACCGTGGGATATGGAAGGCAGAGGTAACGAGTAAAAATTCCTTACCAGGATTCAGGCTGTCTATTATTTTTTTTGAATATCGGGCACTTTCTGCCGTGTTTCGGGACCTGTCTTCCAGTATGATGGATGTATCGGGCACACCGCAATACATAAAGACCTTTCTAAGCTGCCCCGCTTCTGCTATTTTTTCACCCACAAGCGCTCCCGAACCGCCGCTGATCAGAATTCTTCGAATTTTCCCGGCTTTATACAATTGCACGGTATGAAGAACCCGGTCGGCACCCTTGCCGAAAAACACCCGGTCAGTAATTCCTTTCCTGGTACCGGCCACTCCTGTCAAAACAATAGCGGTTTCATAATTTTTCAATTCGCTTATCTGAACCGGCTCATCTTCCCATGCTAAAAATGCTTCGTTAACAATAAACCCATTACTAAAAAACAGTAGCAGCAGTAATCCGGCTATATAAGTCTTCTTTTTTCTTGACGGCTTTTTACAAAAGAAGGCATACAAGAAAATCAGAATTACCCAGATAAGTGGTGAGAGCAGGAAATCAAGAACTTTGGAGAGTATAAAAAACATATTGATTGAATTAGGTTCTGGTTATTTAAAATGCATGATACGTTTCGCTCTTCGACATGACGCAAAATAGAATGCAGTATTATTATTGCTTATTGACAAATCGACAAATCATCTCATTGACTCATTCAGTAGCAAGTATTGAGTATCAGGATGAAATCTTTTTCATTGAGGATTGGTTCCTCTCATTTCAATATTTACCTAGATTTTCGAATGGAGCCCCCTCCAATTTGCTAATCTGCTAATTCTCTCATTTTCTCATCTCATGTCCATTGTCCACTGTCAACTGTCAACTGTCAATTGAATCACAGCCTCCCATCCACCCAATCTCTGTTCAGCACAGCCCGGGTATCAAATAGGACCGTATCCGAATGCTTGATTTTACCAAAGTCGATTTGAAGAAACTCATCATGAGCAACAGCTAAAATGATCAGCTGATAGTTCCTTTCAAAGATATCATCGATAAGGCTGATATGATAATGATCGTGCACATCCTCTTTGGAAGCGAGGGGATCGCAGGTATCCACCTCAAGGCCGAACTGCTTTAATTCATTGATAATATCTATCACCTTTGTATTTCTTATATCCGGACAATTCTCTTTAAATGTAATTCCCATGACCAGTGCCCTGGATCCCTTCAGGCCGATCCCTTTTGCTGTAAGCAGTTTTATGGTTTTATTGACTATAAACAGGGCCATATTATCGTTGACATGTCTTCCGGAAAGGATGACCCTGGGATGATAGCCCAGGCTTTCGGCCTTATATGACAGGTAATAAGGATCAACTCCTATACAATGTCCTCCTACCAGTCCGGGTTTGAAATTCAGAAAATTCCACTTGGTAGCAGCGGCTTCCAGAACCTCTGTGGTGTCGATCTCCATCTTATCAAAGATCAGTGCCAGTTCATTCACAAAAGAAATATTTACATCCCGCTGAGCATTTTCTATCGCTTTAGAGGCTTCAGCAATTTTAATGCTGGATGCTTTATGAGTTCCGGCCTTTATGATCGACGCATATAAACTATCAACCAGATCGGCTGTTGGCGGAGTAGAGCCTGAGGTAACTTTGATTATATTTCTTAAGGTATGTACGGGATCTCCAGGACTGATCCTCTCCGGAGAATAAGCACAAAAGAAATCCATATTGTATTTTAATCCGCTTTCCCTTTCAAGAACCGGGACACAATCCTCTTCGGTACATCCGGGGTAAACCGTTGATTCATAGATTACTATATCCCCATCTTTAAGCATATTGCCAACAGTCTCTGAAGCTTGCAGCAATGAACTAATATCCGGTTTCTTATGTTCATCAACCGGGGTAGGTACAGTAATTATATAAACCCTACAATCGGACAGATCTTTGGAATCACTGCTGAGTATTAGTTTTGATTGCTTCAGTTCATCTTCTGATACCTGCATTGTAAGGTCTCTTCCATTTTGAAGCGAGACAATACGTTTTTCATCCAGATCATATCCTGTGACTCTGTATTTTTCAGAAAAAGCAAGCGCTAATGGCAAACCTACATAGCCAAGCCCGATTATTCCAATTTCCAAATCAGGTGACAGAACAGGTAGCATATTATCCATTATTGATGTGCACAAATATATCAATCAAATTAGTAAATGAGAGAATGAGCAAATGAGAGAATGAGTAAATGAAGAAATTTGTCGATTTGACAATTTGTCGATTTGTCGATTGAATAAGTCAATTAAGCAGCAGATCTCTCCTCGCGGAACATTTAACAATAAATTAAAATAGGTTTCGCTCGTCGACATGACGTCCTGCAAGGGGATTAACTGTCACCAGGGCCGTCATTTCGATCCGCCCTTCGCGGAGAGAAATCTCATGGCATTACCTATCGACTTATTCTCAACTCTCAATGAATAAAAGATCTCTCCTCGCGGAACATTCAATTTAAATGGCAAACTTATTCCCGCTCGTCGACATGACGCGGCGGAAAGCGATTTCCCTTCATCAGAATCTCCCTCCATTGTCACAATTATCAAGGCCAAATTCTGATTCAATGGAGATTTAAATTCCGCTTCAGATAACCAGCCTTCATGACTGGTAGAAATTTTGCCCGGAAGAGGATATTTCTGTGCAGTGCCTTTGGTTCCGTTTAACAGATGGATCCTGCTTATAAATGAACATCTGCAGAAATTTAAGAAGAATTTCAATTGATTTCACCGAATGGCAGGAATAAAATGTTCTTTACATGAAAATGTTTTTCCAAAAGCGTATTTTAATAAAAAATTGGAAAGAGAAATTTGACCGGAATGGCCGCGTCAAAACTCAAATCAGGAAAAACAACACCTAAAAAATGAAACCTGCATGAGCTTACCGCTCACACAACGAAATGAACATAAGCTCATGCAATCCCGCACATGCGGGACTTAAAAAACAATTTATATTCAAATGAAAAAGCAGGCAGTAAAGGCAAAAAGCGAACTTAATGACCATTCCCCGGTTAAACAGAAATCCCATCGATTATTGTCCATAGATGCCTTGCGTGGCTTTGACATGCTGCTGATATCAGGGGGAGGAACCTTTCTGGTCTTACTGGAAAACAAAACTGGTATTGCCTGGATCGACTGGATCGCCGGGCAGCTGGAACATCCTGCATGGAACGGCTTTACATTTTATGATTTTATCTTCCCGCTCTTCCTGTTTATTGCAGGTGTTTCAATGGCCTTTTCCCTGAACAGAGGAATAGAACAAGGCTTATCAAAAGCGGAATTGTACCGGAAAGCATTCTGGAGGATGCTCATTTTGGTCATTCTGGGTATTCTCGATAAAAATCAGCCTGTAACATTTTTTGAACCGAGCCAGATCAGGGTCGCCAGCGTATTGGGGAGAATAGGGGTCGCCGGCTTTTTTGCCAGTCTCTTGTATTTGAACTTCTCCCGCCTGCACCGGATATTCTGGGTTGCCGGAATTCTTCTCCTCTATTATGCAGCCCTGTTCCTTATTCCTGTACCGGGATTTGGACCAGGAAATCTAACTATGGAAGGCAATCTGGTTGGCTGGATTGACAGAAACTTCCTTCCGGGGAGACTACTACAAAAAATATATGATGAAAACGGACTCATCACTCAACTCCCCGCACTCTGTCTCACCGTTCTGGGTTCATTTGCCGGAGATGTACTAAGATCAGACCGGAAAGAGGGTAAAAAACTTCAGATACTCTTGCTGGCAGGTATTGGAGGAGTCGGGATAGGGCTCTTATGGGGACTACATTTCCCAATCAATAAACACCTATGGTCAAGTTCATTCATTCTGCTTACTGCAGGAATGGCCTTTTTGATACTCAGCCTGTTCTATTACGTAATAGATGTTCTGAAATACCAGAAATGGGCATTCTTCTTCCAGGTGATCGGCATGAATTCATTGACCATTTACCTGGCCTATCATTTCATAGATTTTGAACATACATCACATGCGCTTTTTGCAGGATTGTATGCCCCCTTACCTGAACAATTCCATGATGCACTCGAAGCGCTCGGCGCACTGGTGCTGGTCTGGTCAATGATGTATTTCCTGTACCGGAAGAAGATATTTATTAAGATATAAGTTGAAGTGATAAGTTGTAATGGATAAGTTATAGGTTATAAGTTATAAAAGTTGCAAATACCATATGAACTTGTCCTTGGCTGGCGCATGCGCAATGTCATTATTTAAGCCATTCAAGATTTCTGTCTGGTATCGTTTTGCCCATTTACCCTGTAGAGGCCACATGTCATAATAGATTAGCCGACTCCGAAGGGGTCGCATGTTTATAGAAAATCATGCAATCCTGTTTGGTTTTCAATGAAGGATTCGAATTTATGGGATGTATAGCCCGCTCATAGCCGCGGGGCCTAGTCCTTTTCCTTCAGCGGAAAATGGACCATGCCGAGGAGGAACGACGAGACCATGAGCACCTTAAAAAAAAAGACCAACAGCGAATAAACGCCGCCGCTGCGCCTGATGCTTTGAAGGGTTCTGCCTAGGTCTGGCTTGTAATTGCCGCACCCTCCGCCCAGGGCGGAGGAAGAAAGGTTATTAAAGGGAGCTTGCTAGCGTGGCGTATAAAAAATACAGGTGTTATTTGCAGGATTTTAAACAAAAATAAAAAGCTGTATATCAAGTATTTAAATCATTTACTTAATGACATTGCACGCGCATTAGCAAAGAATCTATCTTAATGCAAAATCCAAAATCCTTATTTGCCTTAGAGAAGATCCTTCACTTCGTTCAGGATGACAGGCTTATGCAGCCTACTTGCTAATTTGCTAATTCTCTAATTAATAAACAAATTGCCTCATTGACAAATTAACTTTTCAGCCATTGATCAAACCAATTAAAAGCTTCGGTTTGCATCTTTTTATCAAACTTATGCGGACCCGGATGAAAGGAGCATTTGTATTTGCTTTCGGCATCGGCTTTTTTGTAAACTTCACTGAGTATTTTATTGGCACCTTCCATTTCCTGAAGGGTATATAATCCATCATCACTGTCATTTAGCACCAGTGTCGGCAGGGGGGCTCTCAAGCCGAGAATTTCAGGAAAATCTAATTCCTTTGGAAGCATCGGAACATAGGTCATCCAGGTATGAGTGTATGACTTATTGATAATGAAATCTTTCCAGGTTGTCATGAATCCCACACAAACAGCACACTTAATTCTGGGGTCCAGTCCGGCCATGAATACAGTTCGCATCCCACCTCCGGATAATCCTCCGCATCCGATCCTGTTTGGATCTACATCTTCACGGGCACATAATACATCCAGCGCTTTCTGGTCTTCCGCAAAAAACACTCCCGGCCAGGTTGTCCCGGCGCTGAATAATGATTTAGCCATCGTGTGTTCATGCGCTGCAGCCCAGGTGTTATAGGCTTTAATATTTTCGGAATTTTCAGGATCCTTATCACTCAATCCATCCCTCATATTTGCCGGAAGATCCTGCATCATCACCCTGCGACTTGCAAACGGAAAAGCATCAGAAACTAAAACGACATAACCCCGTTTGGCGATCTCATTTGCCCAGGCAAGTCCGCTATAATATTCCTTCTGATGGGCAACAATATCCGGATGCTGCCTGTCAGATGTCTTTGTGATCTTTCTGGTACCAAAGTATTTATTTGCTCCATGATCGTGAAATGCAAGAATACCCGGCAATGGCCCTTTAGTATTTTCAGGTTTAATTAATATCGCATCCGTAGGGCGCCCATAGGGTAATTGCCAGCTAAGTTCTTCAATATGTAAGCCATCATAAGAATATTGCTTCTTTACTGTAACCTTTGGGGTTCCGCCAATATCCGGAATCCCTAAACGATCCAGGATTCTCTCCCGGGCTGCTGGTCTCCATTGATCCAGGTTCTGCCACTTCGTATTCCTGAAAGAATAAGCAGGAATCTTATTTTCAGTCAGTGAACTCGCCCATGGACCATATAATCCAATGATACTTTGTTTTGTCACATCCAGATTTTCTTCGGCAGCTATCGATTTTTTTGAGTCCGGCTGAGAATCATTACAGGCTGACAGGCCATTAATTACACCAGCCCCTACCACTCCAATCCCCGCCATTCCCGCTACTTTTAAAAAATTTCTGCGATCTTTTTTCATTTTAGATAGTCATTATACAGTTAATATTAATTTGAGACGTGCAAAGCAATTTATTCAGCTTCCTTATTATTCAAGCAAATAAATTTGATTATAAAGCAAGATAAAATAATTTAAACTGAGCGCAATGATTTTGCTGATAAAAATATGTCCGGGTTGAAAATAAGAACTGAGTTTGAATGATTATATAATAAGGGGCTATCGTTCATTCTGAAGAAGGCAGGTCTTCCCCTTCTTCGTCATTCCGAAGGAGGCCCGCCTGACCGGACGGGCAGGTACGACTAGGAATCTCAAACCTATTATCCCGGAAACCATACTTCGCGATTGATGCATGAGACCTGTGCTAATAAATCCGGGATTTCTCAACTTAGGATAATTTGAAGATCATGCAAAATTTGAGTAGCGTGTTCGGAAAACGGGACCGAAAGGATCCTGATCTATTCGATCAGGCCAAGCAAATACTCCCCATACCCGCTTTTTAAAAGCGGCTGTGCGATCTTCCTTAACTGCGAGGCATCAATAAATTTCATCTGGAAAGCGATCTCTTCAATACAGCCGATCTTCAGTCCCTGCCTTTCTTCAATAACCTGTACAAATTGTCCGGCCTGCATCAGTGAATTGAAAGTTCCGGTATCAAGCCAGGCAGTTCCGCGACTCAAAACCCCTACTTTTAACTTACCCTGCTGTAAATATTCGCGGTTCACATCGCTTATTTCATATTCTCCCCGGGAGGAAGGCTGAATGTTTCTGGCGATCTCTACCACAGAATTATTATAGAAATACAATCCCGGAACAGCATAATTAGATTTTGGCTTCCGGGGCTTTTCTTCTATGGATAAGGCATTAAAATCCTTATCGAAATCTACCACACCGTAGCGTTCGGGGTCTGATACCTGGTAGGCAAATACAATTCCGCCCTCAGGATTCTCGATGGTGGGAAGGAGATTATTGATTGAATCGCCATGAAAGATATTATCTCCCAGAATTAAGGCAACATCGTCCTTTCCGATAAACTTTTCACCAATTACAAAGGCCTGTGCGAGTCCATTGGGTACCATTTGCCCGGCATAAGAAAACTTACAGCCCAGTTGGCTCCCGTCTCCAAGCAGTTTTTCAAAGTTGGGAAGATCATGAGGTGTTGAGATGATCAGGATCTCCCTGATCCCTGCCTGCATCAGTGTGGACAAGGGATAATAGATCATCGGCTTATCATAAACAGGCATGAGCTGCTTGCTTACTGCCAGAGTTAGCGGATGAAGACGGGTTCCTGAACCTCCTGCGAGTATAATTCCTTTCATAGTAATTTTTTGATGGGTAAAATTAAAGAAAGTATTGAGTATCAAGTATCAAGTATTTAGTATTTAGATAAAATACAGGTTCAGTTGAAAACCTTAGCTTCGATTAAAACAGAGAATGGGTTTTCGCCGAAAGATTCGAAATTATGGGATGTATAGCCCGCTAAAGGCCGCCGCTAACCCCATTCGATAAAATATCTCTTTCTTTTGAATGCCAAAAGAAACAAAAGCTTCTTTTTTCCCACTAGGCAGCCGGCGCATGCCAACCGCACACAAAAAGCAAAACACGGGCTGCGTTTTACTGAAGGGTAAAACAATGCCCCTCCCTTCCACACAGGGGCCATTTTTTTGCTTTTTGTTTAACAGCTGCTTGGGGAAAAGGCATGACGCATAAAAACCTGGTTTCATTAAGGAAAATGTATCTGAGTTCAAACCCCCTTTACCCCTTTATTAGAATTATTTTATACATGTTGCATTGCAGAAACCTTCCTGAACATTTTTTGCGGCATTGGACAGGGCGGTAAATTCAACAGCTGCCAAAGCACCGGCATTCATAGCCCTGTACGCAGCCGTTGATGGATGAACATTTCTAACCTGTTAACATTCATCTTAGCACCCTGTAAGATCTCAAAAAAGGGAAAATTCATCTTAAATGAAAAAGGATTCCCGAGCGTAGGAGGAAAGAACGGCGGGCCAGGTGTTTTGCCCTCGGCGGGGGAAGCATCGTTCTTTCTTGAATTTTTGGTGACTTTTGTTTCAAGGCAAAAGACACAAAGTATTAATTTATAGATTTTTGGGTTTAGTAGCAATATCCATTAGAAAAACATAAAAGCTGTATATCCAGTATTTAATCCATAAACTTAATGACATTGCGGGCAGGGTGGCACGACAAAGCGATCTTCATATTATAGGAAATTCCTGTCAATTCTCTTTCAGAATTCTCAAATTTTTGACATTCCTGGTATTAACAAATCACTCAATTTGCTCATTCTCTCATTTACTATTTAACAATTGACAAATAGACAAATTACCTCATTGACAAATTACCCCATTTGCTAATTCCCTTCTCCTTTGCCAATTTTCTCCTTCAATTCTGCGTACCACTCAGCTCCATATTTTCTGATCAGCGGTTCCTTCAAAAACTCATAGACTGAAACCTTTAATTCATTCCCTAAAGCACAGGCCGGACTGCAGATATTCCAGCGGTCATAATGAAGTACATCAAACTCGGGGTAGTTTGTGATCCTAATAGGATATAAATGACAAGAAATGGGTTTCTTCCAGGCGATCTTGCCATTCTCAAAAGCCTTTTCTATGGCACACTTACTTATCCCATTTTCCATGATCACATAGGCACATTCTTTATTGGTATCGACACAGGGTGTGGTATAATCACCTTCAAAATCTTTAACATAGGTCCCGACTTCCTCAATTACAGCAATGCCTTTTGCGGTCATATAAGGTTTAACAAGAGGGTATATCTCCTCAAGAACAGCTAATTCTGATCGCTCAAGTGGTGCTCCAGAATCTCCTTCAATACAGCATATCCCTTTACATTTGTTCAGATTACAAACAAAATTTTCCTTTACCACATCTTCATGCACCAATGTGTGCTGTACTTCGATCATATGTTATTTATTAACTATACCCAAAGGAAATTTCAATCCATCTGCCGACATCAGTTCGAGAGTGACAGAACCCACAAGAATCTCCACCTGTGCCTTTACTGGGATTCGATTAGCATCATCTGTAATCCAGAGATACAATTTACTGTCTTTCCGGAAGATCCGGCCGGGCTGTATGGATGGACTGAATTTTATACAATTAAACTGTCCGAATGGAGTTTTTATCCGCTCTTTACCTACATACTGAACTTCCAGTTTACTGACACCATCATCGAGGAAATAATCCATACTGAACTTATCTCCCTGCTTAAGTTTGGAAATATCGAGGCTTCGGGCAAAGAAATAGGCAGAAACAACATCGAATGTTTGTCCGTCACCTTTAAATGTACCCTTATTTGACACTATTTTTTTTTGATCCTGATAAAATCTTGCCTTATCACTGCGACGGTAATTGGCCTCGCGAATATTCTCTGTATAGAGGTAGGGGCTTAGATTGCGCTGATCGATATACGAATCATAGCGATTCCTAACCTTATAAAAAACATTGAAAGAACCTGCTGTACGCCCTTCTGCTACCAAATGATAAACAGGCCGGTCATCAAATTTTACATCTGTTGGCTCAACTCTTATTGCCGCTTCGGCCGCGGTTATAAATCCGTAGCGAAGTCTATAGTTAAGCCGTTCCCCAACTTTAAATACAGGTTCCTTAACATTCTTAAGCTCCTGAGAATAAGCTCTTAATCCTGTAATCAGCAGAAGCAATACTAAAAGGTTTTGCATCATTTATTCTTTAATGCGCTCCCGGATCATTCCGGGATTATTGCACGTTCTCCTGAACTTGTTTCAGGATTTTCTCTTGTAAATAGGTACAGTGGAACAGGGTTCTCCGTACATGATGCTTCTGACAATGCCTGTCAGTTTTACAGTAATATCAATATAGGCCGAATCAGGTATGGCAATTTCACCACAACCCTTGATGACAACACGCTCATCGCGGTATTTTTCAAGATCCAGTTTACTTAATTCCCGTTCAAAAAGTATAGTCTCCAATAAATCGAGATCGCCAAAAACAACTGTTTTTGCATAGGGAGCCATCCTGTTTGCCAGAAGCATATATGCCCAGGTTGGAACTATGGCATCAACAGAACAACTTATAGCAATATGCTTACCAGAATAGGTTTCCCAGTTATGTTCTTTTATAAACTCCCTGAAATCCTTTTCCCTGAGCATCAGTCCCTGAAAAAGGTTATCTTTAATGTCGTAGAGCATCCGCTCTCCCGGAGGATAAAAATCGGCCAGATCCAAGCTCAGCAGTCCGCTTTGAGCAACCTTATTTATAATATTTTCCTGAATTTCCATCTTTGTATCTGATAATTGAACAGCAGGGTTAATTGATGAATACCCCGCTATAAACAAAAAATCCGGAAGCGATAAAATCACTTCCGGATACAAAGTTAATTAAATAAGATGTTAAAAGAATTTTACCCGGTTATCTTTGATCTCAGCTTTATCACGCAAAACTTTAAATGCTTCTCCCGGAGCACGCTGAGCCAGGCCCTGTGACACCTGAACCTTTTGTTTAAAGGCATTGGTAAGGGGTGCCGGGTTACTAAATCCGTTAACGACAAAAACATAAATTCCGTTTTCGCCTTCAAGAGGCTGTGATAATTTACCTGGCTGTGACCCAAAGATAGTACCGACTAATTTATTTTCCTGTGCAATTCCCGGAACAACAGGATTTGCAAACACGATATTCTGTACCGGCGTTACTGCTCTTCCGGCTTTTTGTGCCACCTGATCTATGGAAGTTGAACCGGACAATGCCTTTTTCATTTTCTCTAAGAGAATACGTGCTTTAACCTGCTTAAGTACCAATGGCTCGATCTGCTTCTTGACCTGATCTAAAGATAATGTACCCTCTTCAAATACATCGATCACCCTGGCAACTGCAAATTTATTTCCCATTTCAAATACCTGATTGGAAACATCCCCCTTATCGGCGCCAAATACCCATCTGATCATTTCACGCGGATTATCTAATCCCTGAATGGCTGATTGTGTTGGTGTAACATTATCTGCAACCAGTTTCTGGTAGCCAGATTTTTTAGATTCAGAATCGAATGATTTAGCATCCTTTGCAGCACTTAGGAAAGCAGTTGCTTTTGAATAGGCTTCCTGCTGCGTTTTATTACTGGTTGAGAGTGATTTATCCACTATGGCTACTCTGGCTACCCTTGATGAACCTATTTGTGAATTGATCCTGACGACATGAACCCCGAACTGGGTAGTGATCACTTTAAGATCTCCGGTATTACCATTAAATACAGCTTCTTCAAAAGCAGGAACCATCGCTCCCCGGGCAAAAGTACCCAGCTCACCGCCGGAATCTTTTGAAGCATCAGTTCCGAATTTAGCGGCAAGTTCCGCAAAACTGGCACCATTTGATATTAAATTCTTAATGGAGTCGGCTTTAGCCCTGGCCTTATCCAGGCCGCCTTCCGTTGCCGGATTTATTAGAATATGGCTTGCCTTTACAGAATCCGGACCAACCTTAAGGTCCAGGACCTTAACCATTTTATAAATCCCGTTTAAGAATACAGGGCCTATGAATGCTCCTTTAAAGGAATTAAAAACAGCGGAGTCCAATTCAGGTTCCAGTTGTCCTTTCCGCAAATAAGAGATTGGCAATTTGGCCTCCGAATTAATGCTTACAAATAAAGAATCATTTGTTGATGCCTTAAATTCAGCGGCAATTTTGTCAACCATTGTTTTCACTTCAGCAGAATCCGCTTTGGAAGGATTGGCATCAAATACGATGTATTCAAATGACCTGTTTTCTGTTGGATTTTTAAAACGGTACTTATTTTCATTGTAGTAATCCTTATAATCCTGCTCGGTAATTTTAGCCTGGTTATCAGGTAAAGAGCTATAATCAAAATTAACATAACTGAAATTCGCCAGTTTATTTCGCTGATTATAATCTTCCCTGGCTTCAAGAGTAGTTACATAGAGGCTATTTTTAACAAGATTATTGTATTTCTGCGCTAATTTATTCTCGCGGATATTTACCAGGAAGGCAGTCCACTGCTGACTGACAGGGCTTGAACCGGGCTGTGCTTTAACATTGTCCAAAAAGGCATTCAGCTGCATTCTGTTCAGTTGTCCGGTTTTGGGATCGCCAAAATTCTGAATGATCTGCGGATCGGGATTTTTACCGGAAACCAGGTCATTCAATTCATTTTTGCTTACCTGTAAACCCAAACGGCTGATCTCCTTATCCATCAGGATCTTAGATACCGATTGATTCCAGGTGTTTTCAATGATGTAAGAAGTCATTTGCGGATCCAGGCTGCTCTGACCCATTTGCTGTTTAAAATTATTTGTATTAAGTTCTACCTGCTCGTTAAACTCAAGGATAGAAATAGCCACCCCGTCAACCTCACCAACTTCGGTCTGATTTGCATGCATAAATGATCCGCCCATTTGTACTGCATCGCTTACTAAAAAAGCAATAATTGCAAAACCAATAGCCCCAACGATGATTATCCCTGCACGGTTTCGCAAAAAACTCATTATTCCCATATCCGTATTTTTTCTAAATAATTTTCAAAGAGGGCGCAAGATACAAATTTTGGAAAATAAACAAAGGGTTAATTTGAGGATGAGATAATTGCTTGTCTGTTACCATTTACCTTGAGGCTTGGAATGTATAGAACCTCCTCCGGCTGCTTGCTGTTTCCGGGCTCTGCACCACAGACCGGCTGACACTATATCCTCAGGTACCCGGGTATCTGATTAAAAAATTAATTGTGGCTCTTACCTTAATTTGTATAAATGCTAATCTACAAATTAAGAAATGCATTAACTTAGCTCTGCATACCGTTCACTCAATCATTTTATCTCACACTCAGTCAGTATCTGCACTTGCACAACGGATCAATAAATAGCAGGTACAATAATTACCTTTAAATTTAAATTTCTCAGGCATGTTGAAAGCACTATTAGTTGATGATGAAGTGAATAACCAGACAAGTCTGGAATTCCTGCTGCATCATGACTGTGAAGGGATAGAAGTTGCCGGTAAAGCACAGAATGCCAGAGAGGCCCGGGAATGGTTACAGAGTTATCATGCAGATGTGATCTTCCTGGATATTAATATGCCGGTTGAGGATGGATTTCAATTTTTAAAAAGCCTTAGCTTTCACCATTTTAAAGTGGTTTTTGTAACCGCACACAATGAATATGCACTACAGGCTATTAAAGCAAGCGCTGTTGATTATATATTAAAGCCTGTTAATATTGATGAGCTTCAAAAAGCGGTAGAAAAAGTAAAAAGGTCGTTAAATAACCCGGCTGCATTGGAACAGAATCATGCTTTACTTCAGCATCTTCTGGAAACAGTAAATAAAAAAATGCCACCCCAAAAAATCGCATTACCGCAATTAGGAAGCATTAGCTTTATTGAGGTTGATGACATGGTATCCCTGCAGGCTGACAGCAACTATACCATTATCCATATGAAGGATATGCAGAAGCTGGTGATCAGTAAAACACTGAAAGATTTTGAAGAGCTGCTGGATGCGAACCAGTTCGCAAGGATCCATAAATCCTATATTGTCAATCTCAGGTATATAAAGGAATACAGCACAATCGATGGTGGCATTGTAAAAATGAGTGATGGAAACCAGTGGAGCATCAGCCGCAGGCAGCTGGATCTCTTTCTCGAAAAAATGAAAATGGCCAGTTTGATGTTTGGCAAAAATAAATAGTACCTTCTATACAATCCTCTGTATAATAATTCGAACTGTATGCGTTTTGCGGTTTTTCTTTTGCTTATTTTCTTTATAAGCCTTGCCTGTCATGCACAGCAATTAAAATATACTGCTTTTACGGTAAGTGATGGCCTGCCGAGCAATAATGTGTACAAGTGCCTTGAAGATAAGTCAGGATTTTTATGGGTAGCCACTGATGCCGGAATTGCAAGGTTTGACGGGAAACGCTTCCAGGTATTTACCACTCGGGAGGGTTTGCCCGATAACGATGTGCTGGAAGTTATCATAGAAAATAGCGGCCGTATCTGGGTAAACTGTTTTAAACAGGGTCCGGCGTATTTCGACGAGGTGCAAAACAGGTTCATTAATGCAGGGAAAGACAGCATCCTGGCAAAGGTAAGGGAGGGTACAGGCATTATGTATTCTTATCCGCTGAAGGACGGCGGCGCATTATATGCGAATGACCAGGGATCTTTTGTCTTCCGGAACAATAAACTAATTGAATACCCTGCTTTAAAGAAGGGCAATTTCCTTTTTAAGGAAAACAAGGATGGAACTCAATTAAGATGGAAGGGAAACAACCTTGACTCCGCGTTAAACTTATTTCAAACAAAGATCTACCAAACAAGGGGTACAGCGTTTATTGATAGTCTCGTGATTACCACTTCGAGCCGGGAAGACCTTTCCGCCCGAAATATAAAACCCGCCATTGATGACGGGAAATTATATACTTTTTATCCCACACTAGGCAAGTGCGTGGTTTACAGTAATTTCAGCGTCAATCCTATTCGGATTAAACAGGATTCACTTAAGGTTCCCGAACCGTTTTTCATCTTTGGATTTACTCAAACCTATGTGTATTTATTGGGAAACTCCGGTAAAATTTATGTTTTTGATAAAAGAACGCTGCAACAGCAGATAGTTATAAGCGGCAACTATTTGCCCAACTCCATGTTTAACGACAGCAAGGGAAACGTCTGGGTAAGCACCGTTGATAAAGGATTAATCCTCTATAAAAAAAGCCAGTTTACTACGGTTGAAATGCCCCCTGATTTACAGGGAACAATATTTTTAAGTATTGCCCGCAAACAGGATAGAAGCTTACTGGCAGGGAATTCCTACGGTGAGGTAATTGAAACAGACGGAAAAACCAGTAAAATCCACCGCATACCCGCGCAAAGCAAAGATTTCAGGCAAAAAAAAATATTGATTTCGCAAAACAAGGTTTTTACTTTTTCTGAGGGAGGCATATATGTGAATTATACCAGGAAGCTGATCAATCCATTAAGCCTATCAAATTATCCTGCAAAAACAGCCATCAGCTATAATGACAGCATCATGATTTTTGGGTTGACATCAGGTTTGAACCGGCTTAATTCACGGACAGAAAAGGTTAGCCCCCTGGGTAGTTACTATAAAAGGATCATGGCAATAACCAAAACAACAGATGGGATTATTTATTATGGTTCTACTGATGGCTTATATAAGCATGATTATGCCAGGAACATTTCTTTATCTCTAACCCAAAGCAACTCACTACTTAGCCAGAGAATAACCGCTCTTTGCGCAACACGCGATAAGCTGATATGGGTTGCCACTTCCAGTAATGGCGTAGTGATCGTAAAGGACGATAAAGTATTGTTAAATATTACAGCCAGGGAAGGCATTATAAGTAATTCTATACTTAGCATCAGCGCGGCAGGGCCCGGAAAGATATGGCTTGGAACCAACCAGGGCATCAGTGTCATTACTTATAAATTGCGGGGCAGGAATATTAGTTATTCTATTCAGAATCTTTCTGCTAATGACGGGTTAAGCCATAATTCGATTAATGAAATGCTGTATCAGAATGATACAATTTACGCTGCTACCGGCAACGGCATTTCTGTAATACCCGGCAATATTTCTATTCCCAAATTCAATATTCCGGTAAAATTGATTCGCATCACTATTAATCAGCGGGATACTATCCTGTCTGCCCGATATAAACTTGGCTATCAGCAGCAAAATATACAAATGCAGTTTGCCGGTATCGAGTTAAGCGGTCACTTTAAGAACCTGCAGTACACCCTGGATAAAAATGAAAACTGGACGAATTTAGATGAAAATACGCTGACCGTTCAGCTGAGCAATGGCGCTCATGTTATCCAGGTCAGAGCGGTAGATGTAAACGGGAACATCAGCCAAAAAACACTCACCCTACAATTTGACATTGCAACACCCTTTTGGAAGGCAATATGGTTTTGGTCAACTATCGCTGCAATAATGCAATTAATAATTATCTACCTGGTGAACCGGCGCCAGAAAAGAAGGAAAGAAGCGAAATTAGCGAAGGAAATTGCGGGGGTACAGACCGCATCGCTGGAGCAGCAGGCTTTTACTTCCCTAATGAATCCCCATTTTATATTCAATTCTCTTAATAGTATTCAGCATTATATTAATGTACAGGACAGGCAAAATGCCAACCGCTATCTCAGTGATTTTGCTTCCCTAATCCGGAAGAACTTTGAAGCAGCCCAGCAATCGTTTATCCCGCTGGAACAGGAAATAGAAAATATAAAAATATACCTGCGTTTAGAGCAAATGCGTTTTAACGACCGGTTTTCATATCAGATAATGATTGATGAAAACTTAGAACCGGAAGATTGGATGATTCCGACAATGATCCTTCAGCCTCTTTTAGAGAATGCATTACTGCATGGCCTTATGCCTTCGGCAATAGACGGAGAATTGCTTATTGATTTGAAGCAACAGGACGGAAACTTACTGATCATTATCGTGGATAACGGGATCGGCTTAGCCAACAGCCTGGCCCTGAAAGAAGATAGCGGGCATAGAAGCCGGGGCATGGAACTGATCAAAAAGCGTATCGCGGCACTCAGCCACTTTGGCCCGCAAGCCATTACCTTTTCGATGTCGCCTGCATTTGCCAGTGAAAAAAATCCCGGAAATAAAATCAGCCTCTTTATACCCGCTGAGCTGCACCTGGCCTGGCTCAAGGCGCATCTGCAATAAATACCGCACACTCATTCATAACTGTCACACACACAATGGTTAATGCCTGTTGGGCGATCAGCCTTGCCCCAGTGATTAATTGAATTTAAATTAACATTGGATTAGAAATATTCACTCACAATTCCGCTCCATACAATCATCAGGAAGGGGTAAATAACAATAAACAGCAATGAAAAAAATTCTCACACTTTTATTACTGGTAATTACTGTGCAAGTGTTTTCACAAACATACCCCATTACCGGTATTAACATCTCATTGCCGGCCAATCCCGATGCAATCACGGCTAATTGGGGAAGCGGAACCTCATTATTTACCATAACTGCCAACGCTAAATCGGCAAACGGAAGGGTTGATGGCCATGTTACGGAAAGTAGGATATTGGTATCTATTAAAAAGGGCGGAGTTAAAGTATGTGGTTCATTTACCGCTAACTCAGCTCCGGTATCCAATTTCAATACCTTAACAAAAGTTTGGAGCGGCAGTAATGCGGTTTCATTATTAGGCAAGGGCTGTGTATTGCCTGCGGGTGAATATGAACTTACTGTGCAATTTTTTGGTGCTGGAGCTGCCGGGGTCGCCCCATTAAGTGAAGAAAAAACAAGGACATTTTCAATAAGAGCAAAAGAGCAGATAAGCTATCAGCCGCCGCAGGCTATTTCTCCTGCAAATGGTAGTGTATTCAGTGAAGCGGATATAAAGAAACCAATAACGTTTCGGTGGACCCCCGTTGTTCCCAGGCCACAGGAACCGGTAATCTACCGGGTAAAGGTTTGGCAATTGATGCAGGGGCAAACCGGTGTGCAGGCGATGAAAGTAAACCAACCAATTATTACCAAAGATGTTGACAATATGACACAGGCTGCTGGTTATATCACTGGCGATTTTACTGCTCCACAATTATTAGCTTTTGTTTGGAACGTACAGGTACTTAACAGGGAAGGGAAACCCATCGGTCAAAACAACGGGATCAGCGAAACATTTAAGTTTAATTTTTCTGTAGAGGATATAACATCTTCTATCATACTGGTTTCACCGGCTAATAGAAGTAGTATTCAATCTGGCGAACAGCCCAAATTTGCCTGGCGGCATCCGGTGCCGTCCGGATCAGCAACCTATAAAATAAAGATCGTCGAAATCAAAGGTGATCAATCACCCGACGCTGCTCTAAGAAGCAACAAACCGCATTTTGAAAAAGACTCACTTAAGGAGCAATCTTTTCAATATCCTTCATCCGCTCAAAATTTTATTGCAGGAAAAAAATATGGATGGGTGGTTCAGGCCTTTAACAGGGAAGGGAAACCCATCGGGGTAAATAATGGGACAAGTTCTCCCGCACAGTTCAAATCAGGAAACCCGCCACTTCCCCTGCTTGCTCCTTTTTGTACTGATTTTGAAGATGGCACCAGCGGCGGTTGGCAGGTTAATAATACTGCTATGATAATAAAGCCAACAGGAGGTAATCCCGGAAAATATGTACAAACGACAGATCAATCTGGATCATCATATTTTTTCAATGAAAGTGCATCTTATACCGGCAACTGGGGTGATCTGATGACAGATAGCTGCGGTTCATTATGTTTTGATGTTAATTATTTGTTCAACGGCAATCCTTATCAGGGAACAAATCCGCCGCTAACTGTGACCCCCTCTATTTCAATTATAGGTAACGGCTTTAGGGCTACTTTCTATGCCGCTAATCCAATTACAGTTGGTGACGGCTGGCATTCCTATTGTGCCCCGCTCAGATATCTTAATTCTGACGGTACTATGCCTTCTAACGCTGATGGTCATTGGGTTATGAATGTTGGTACTCCTAATGATTGGAATACTCTTTTGAGCAATGTTACCAGAGTTTCGTTGCCAACAGATCCTACAAGTTATCAGGCTGAAAGGTTCGGATTTGATAATATTTGTATCAGGAATACAGGAGATTGTAATCCACCGGAACAATTTGGTTCTATTTGTGGAATCAAGTTTAATGATTTAGACGGGGACGGTCTGCAGGATCCGGGTGAGCCGGGACTTCCAAACTGGACAATCAACCTGTCCGGTACAGCGACTTCGACTGCTACAACAAATGCAAATGGCCTTTATTGTTTTAATAACTTGCCTGCAGGGAATTACACGGTTACAGAGACGCAGCAAACCGGATGGCAGCAAACATTCCCAAATTCGCCGGGAACCCACCCGGTAATACTTGCAGCGGGACAGATTATCGAGAATCTCAAATTCGGGAATCGTCTTTCAAGCCCGGGAAGTATTTGTGATTCTCTAAGCGCAACTGCAATAAAAAGCATAAATGGTGATTGCTGCTGGAGCTTAAGTCTTACACAGCCCTCAAACACCAGCGGAATTACAGGAATACAGTTTTTACCAGTATCCCCAAATTCATTTATATCGGGTACTTCACAACTCGGAAGCGCCTATACAAGTGGCTGGCTGGTTGGGCCGAATAATTCAAATCAATTTACTATCAGAAGACAAAACGGAGGAAATATACCGGCAGGTCAATTGAATAATTTCTTTAATTTCTGCCTTAACAATTTATCAAGCCCGCAGAATGTTGTTGTAAACTGGCTGAACGCCAGCAACGAAGTTGTTTGCTCGGATACGGTAACAGTAAATTGCGATATCCCATGTGTTACAATAACCAGGGATACAATTATCTGTAAACAAGATAATTACTCATTACAGTACTCTTTTACAAATAATTCAACTTTTCCCATTAACAAGATAGAAGTTATACAAACCTTACCAGCAGGTATTACGGTTAGCCCATCAACTCTTACCATACCTTCTGTGCTCCCCGGCGCAAGTTCGGGTCTGCAAACATTCACAATTAGCGGAGCAACACCGAATACAACGGTGGCAATAATTTTTAAATATACAAGTGCCGATGGGTGTTGTTCCTGTACTGAGACTTTATATGTTACTATACCACCATGTGTTTGCGAAAAAGTGGGCGCTAGTCTAATTCAGGATCTGAATAATTGTTCTCAGACATTAAGCATCTCAAATAATTTTTCAGGCAACTATTTCACACAAATCAAATTAACAGCCTTAACAAGCGGTACAACTTTCAGCACCTGGAATACTAATACTGCATCTAATTGGTATTCACAAAATACGTTCGCGGCTAATAGTATTCAACTTGTTAATAGCGGAAATGGATTCATTCCGTCAGGAAATTCTAACAATATCCTGGATTTTTCTTTAACCGGTTATACTTCTACACCTCAGCAGGTTCTTGTTGAATGGATAATGGGTGATTCCGTGATATGCGTGGATACGCTGATTACAAACTGCATTCCCCCACCTCCTGTCAAAAATTGTGCTCAATTAATTGATGAGTCACTGGTTTGTATGCCTGACGGTTCGTTCCAATATAAATTTAAGGTCAAAAATAATTCCACACACACAACTACCGGGTTTCAGTTAAACCCTGTATCACCATTATCATTGTTATTCAGTCCTAACAATTTCAGCAATGTTTCTATCGCAGCTGGAATGACATCACCAGAACAAACAGTAATCATAACCGGGATAAATCCGAATACTCAATTGTGTTTTGAAATTGCACTATACGAACATGTTTTTCAAAATGGTGAGCTAAAATACAGCTGGTGCTGTCATAGCGAGAGAATTTGCATAACAACGCCTCCATGCAGTACTTCATGCGACTGTGGAAAGTGGAATCCCCTGACAGTACAAAATGCCGCAGGTACAAAAAGATATGATTGCGGCAGTAAAATACTTTGGAACTGTAAGACACCATTCCAATTTACGAGCTCTTATCAGTGCAGCCCTAACGATGAGAGTTGTCAGGCAAAAACTACCTGGGAAATTAAAAAGGGCGATGTCATTATTAAAAGCGGAACCGGTTCCAATAACATAAGCGATGGTTTTAGTCTGCTTGCCAATGGCATCTATACGCTAACATTGAATGCCGAATGTAATGGTAAAAAATGTCCGCCATGTATTTACACTATTGTGGTAGAAGATTGTACCAATACTACCTGCGACTGCGGCAAATGGAATCCATTATTAGTACAAAATGCCACCGGCATAATGAAATATGAATGCGATGGTGAAAAAATACCATGGAAATGCAATCAATCATTCAGATTTGAAAGCTCTTACCAGTGCAGCCCAAATAATGAAAGTTGCCAGGCAAAAACTACCTGGGAAGTTAGAAAAGATGGCATCATTATTCTAACAGGCAGCGGCACCAATAGATTAAGAGGTGCCTTTACCCCAACAGCCAATGGCACTTATACCATAACTCTGAATGCCGAATGTAATGGTATAAAATGCCCGCCATGCATTTTTACTATTGTTGTAGAAGATTGTACCGATACTGCTTGCGACTGCAGTAAAGAAATGTACGTAACTGCAAAAACGAAATTAGTAAAAACCAAAATCGCATGTAAAGAAACAAAGATTTTTGACTATGGTACCGTGATAACACTTGTTCCTGAAAATATATGCAACCCTGCAGAATGTTTATCTGAATGGAACATTAGAGTTTACGATCTTAAAACTGGTGCTTTTGTATCAAGTGGGTCCGGATCAGGAATCAATTCATCATTTGAACTGACATTGAACTCAGATGCCGGATACAGGATAGAATTAACAGGATATTGTAACGGGAATAAATGCACCTGTGAATTTTCGATTAGAACGAGGCCAAAATAAAAACCAGCTCTTCTTTCGCAGCAATACAGGGAAAATAGTGAACAAGACAGTTATTAAGCTTTTGTGGATTTTTCAAGCCTTACCAGAACAATATTCGCTCTTAAAAAGATGAACCATCTTACCAGAATAGTAACGGCCATGGCTTTATTAGTTTCTTTGCATGCAAGCGCCCAGAAGAAAGAGAAACTGGTGACTATTGGCGGCGAGATGGGTATGTGGTATGAAGGTTATGGGCTTAATAAATCACCGAGTCCGGCAATACCCGATTTTTACCAGCCCCGCCGCCCATGGAACCTGTTCAGGTATTCCTTTAATCCGACACTTACGGTTGGAAAATGGACAGTTCCTTTCAATTTCAACTTTAGTCCCACGCAAAATAATTTCATAACAGCTGCAACAGGGGGGGCGCAAAGTGTCTGGGCTTTCCTAACCAATCCTGTAAATAATTTTGGCATCCGTCCTAAATTTGGCAGTACTGAAGTCCTGCTGGGAACACAAAATCAACAATACAGTGAACTGAGCACAGGCGACCTGGGTGTATTTGGTTATGGTGTGAATCTGGCGCCCGGAAAATTTCGGATTAAACTGTTTAACGGGGTGTCACAAAGGCCCGTTAATTATCTGGCGCCTACCATTCTGCCTCCTTCTTCCGGAGTGATTGGCGCCTACCAGCGTAATCAGTGGATGGCCCAGCTGGGACTTGAAAAGGAAGGAAAATACTTTGCTGGATTCAATTTTGTAAAATCAATAGATAGACGAAATTCAGTTACATCGGCTCCCTTATCTCCCCTGGATCCGCAGGAAAATATGGTGGTCAGCTTTTTAGCCAAAATCAGTTCAGAAAAAGGCTGGAATTATCATATCGAGATTGGACAAAGCTATTATACCAGGAATTTAAATACCCCATCGTCCACAAGCCCGGTTGGAGACTTTAAACCCTTTATCAGCTCTCACACTTCCACAGGGAAGGATAATGCCCTGATGACGGGCATAGTCAAAAAGGGGAAAGACTGGGAAGCGGGCGCCAAATTCAATTATTACGGAGCAGGGTATTATACAGCAGGCTATCCTTTTATGAACAACGACCGGATGGAATATCTGGCTAATACCCGTTTTAATGCCTGGAAAAAAAAGATGAACATAGTTGCCAGTATCGGCCAGCGCTTTGGCAATCTTAGCCGTATTTCCGGCCCCAGCCTGACCAAGCAGATCATTGCCAACGTAAATGTATTTACCCAGTTTAATGACCGCTTCAGCCTGAATACCAGTTTTAATAATTTCGGATTCAATTCTCCCGGCCTCACAGGATATCGAAGTGTTAGTGATGAGATAAGTATTAATCCTGCCTATACCTGGACTAACAGTAAAATGAGCCAGCTGATAAGCGGTACCTACACCTGGAGCAAGTATGATGAAACCACAATTATACCGGCCTCAACAACCCACAATAACACGCAAACCGTGTTAATCCTTTACGTTCCCGCGTTTTTTAATAAAAAGATCAGTCCCGATTTTAGCCTGATGTGGTTCCGAAACACCGCTCCGCTTCTTAAACTAAACCTGCTCAGCGCTACCACTGGAATGAACTGGAAACTTTCCCCGAAAATAAACCTGAAAGGACAGCTGCAATACAGCCTGAGCACCGTGGATCCTTTCACCGCCAATAAAAACCTATTGGCTACCAGTGGTTTTGACTGGGATATTTATAAAAAGCTAACCTGGCAATTTTCTATGACCGCTAATTTATATCACTATGGAACCGAATTGCCAGGAAGTTCTTTTACACCGGCATATCCGGGCAGCCCGGAATATTTAGAAAGTACATTAAGAACAGGCTTACAATACAAGTTTTAGAAAGGTTGGAATCCACCCCCTAACCCCCGCCAGCGGGGGACAGCGTAGCGGCCTAAAACCGAATTAGTAATAAAATATGTTAACAGAAATACTCTTATTTAATCTTATTTACTGATGAAATTATACCATGTATTGTTAACGGTATTCATGCTCCTGATTTTTCATGTGGCCCAGGGCCAAATAACGCTTAACCTTGCTTTAAACAACAGACCTCAGTCTTGGTTGGCTGATTGGGTAAATCCGGTTAACGGCCAGATGATCATTTCTTATATGCCTGGACCTGCGTTAAACGATCCTTCCGTAAAGTTAAGAACTACCTTACTTGATGAAAGGGGGGATATCATCGGTGTATCCAATATTAATTCTGCCAGGATCTACACTTTGAGATCGGGCGTAAACCAATTTACCATAGCAGATGCACTTCAATTGCAAAATTTAGTAATGCAAGGTAATGTACAGAACCTGCTTCAACGTACAGGGCGCTTAGCCGCAGGTCAATACCAACTGATGGTTGAAGTAATGAATACCGGGGGAGATGTTGTTCGGGCAAGACAAACCCGTCCATTTTTTATCGCTTCTTACCAGTTGCCCGTTTTACTACAGCCTGCTGAGGGAGCGAACCTGGATGCCCGGATTGCTCAAAACATGATCATATTTCGCTGGACCAACTTAATACCCGTCTCCCAGGACCTTCCACAATTTCGGGTACAGGTATTTGAAATACTGCCTGGTCAAACACCCATGCAGGCTTTTAGGGGTAATCGGCCTTTATTAGACGAACCGGCCAAAAAAGGGACTACGCAATACATCTGGCGGCCTAATCTGCCTATGCTGGATTCCACTGCCAACAAACAGTTTATCTGGACGATACAAACACTAGATGCAAGGGGATTGCCTATCCCCGGAATGGATATGAACATGCAAGGAAGAAGTGAGCCGGCCATTTTCGGCATTTTGAACCAAATGGGTACAATGGATAAGAACAGGAAGAAAGAAGATTTAATAAAACCCTGATGAGACGTATAATCTGTATAATCGTATTGGGCTGTTTGGTTCCGCGGCTGTCAGCCCAAGTTAGTGAGGCAAAAAAACCGCCGACCCTGGCTTTTCATGTTTTTTATAACGATTTCAAATCCGCTCAGTTAATGAGAACCACCTCTATAAAGAACATGCTTAACGCTGGTCAATGGCATAAAATAGGGGAAATGCAAATGGGGTTTGGTGTAAACTATCTGAAAGGGATCAGCAGGAAAATTGATGCGGTTGCTATCCTGGATGGCAGTTCTACAGACTATCTTTATGTAAATGGCAGCAGTAATGGCAGCAGTAAATTTTTATTGGATGCCAGTGCCGCACTGAATATAAAACTGCTTACCGATAATCATACGCTTGTGCCATACTTTTCGGGAGGTGCCGGTCTTTCATCTTATAAGGGCAAAACTGGTTTCTATATTCCTGTAGGTGGGGGTTTGCAGTTCAATTTATTTGACGAGGCCTTTGTTCTTGCCAATATTCAATACCGGCGTGCGATAAGTCCGTCGGTAAATGATCATTTTTATTATTCGATTGGCATTGCCACCAATATCGGCAAAAAGAAAAAGACAATACTGCCGGCGGAACAAGTAAAAGTAATAGAAGCGCTTACCGTACCAGCAGAAGTGAAATTACCTGTAAAAAATATCATAATAAAAGTCACTGACGAGCAAACAGGATTACCTTTATCATCTGCTGAAGTAATGATCAATGGGCCGGATGGGAAAATCAGTGGCAGCTCTGATGCCAATGGCCTGGTTATTTTCAGTTCTGTTCAGGCTGCAGACTATACCGTTAGCGGAGTGCTTAATGGAATTAAGACAAGCATTCAGACTATTGCAAAAAATAGTTTTTATGTTCCTGGCCAGGAGATCCCTGTCAGTATCTCCCATCACGATCCGCGATTTACACTCGCAGGGAGGGTCAATAATAAAAGTACCCTAAGTCCTGAAGGCAATGTAACCGTAAGTGTTATTAACACAACACAAAATAGCACCATTAACCAACAAAACCAATTGAATGACGGTACCTTTAGCATACCCTT
Source organism: Pedobacter sp. (assembly GCA_036677005.1). Classification (GTDB taxonomy): domain Bacteria; phylum Bacteroidota; class Bacteroidia; order Sphingobacteriales; family Sphingobacteriaceae; genus Daejeonella. The sequence continues at coordinate 15,462 of JAKFBV010000137.1, read as the reverse complement.
AGAAGCTGCCGCCGATTTTACTATTTCAGGCAAAAAATCCGGTTATATTTCGAATATAGGGAAGGTTAGTACCAAAGGATTGAACCGAAGTACAACACTGTATGTAAAATTAGAATTGGAGATTGAAGAAGCAAAAGTCGGGCAAAGTATTGTGCTGAATAATATCTATTTTGAAGTTGGGAAAGCAGATCTTAATACTTCCTTTTCTTCGGATCTCGACAAATTGATCCAATTCCTTAAAGATAATCCTGATACCAGGCTTGAAATACAGGGTCATACTGATAATATCGGCAGCCTCGCTCTCAATGCTAAACTGAGCCAGGCCCGTGCAAATAGTGTTGTTAATCACCTGACAAAAAACGGAATTGACAACAAGCGCCTTTCTGGAATAGGTTTTGGTCAATCATTACCTGTAGCCAGCAATACAACAACAGAAGGCAGAGCAAAGAACAGACGTGTAGTAATGAAAGTAATACAATAGATGATGGCTTGATGTCAGTAAATATTACTGAATATCTGCTGAATAGTCAATTGTCTTCGTTCCTTGCTCCTTATTCTTTATTCTTTGCTCTTAAATTTACATTGAACCGGAGTTTGATACTTGATACTTGCATCTTGATACCCGATACTAAACTCAAAATCCCTGCTCACCAGTCAGCCTCAGATCACCTGTAGATTGTACGATCTCGTAGTATGAGAAATCTTCGTTTGCCCAGAAACTGGTTCCGAATAAGACATTATCTTTTGAGCTTATGCTGACAAGCCTGTTGGAATAAAACCGTTTTTTGGTCTCATCCCATATCAGTTCTTCTGACTTAAAGATTTCGCCTTTAATATTGGTGACCACCACATTCCGTTTAAGTTCAATTATGTTTTCGCGTTCCCGCCGAATGGCATAATCTGACTTTACACGGCTTGTTTCCTGTTGATTCAGATCATAGAAGATCACAATTACCCCTTTCCTCATCTCGAGATAAGGCTTATCTGTTTTAAAATTAAGTAGTTCGGGAGTGATAAGCTTGGCTTTTACATGGGCGGAGTCGCTGTAAATTATTTCAACACCGGTAGATTTGTCAACGGGAACAGCCAGTTTCTTTGCCGATATCTGTTCTACATCACGAAGATCATTCTCACAGGCAAATTGCAAAAATATCCCAATAGAAAATACAGCACCATATATGCAGCGCCGGAGATTCATATCTATTCGATATAAGTTTTCTGGAACCACTTATCATTCAGCGTAAAGCCAAGACTGATATTAACATAGCGGTCGCGTACCAGATTATTCTTTTCTGTACCACGCTGGCCCAGTTCGGCCGACATATTTATTTTATAGAAACTGGAACGGTTACGGGGTAATGGAAATCCAAAACCAAAGGTAAGGGCATACTGGTCAATATCATTACTGCCAATCTGCACAAAGGTTTTATCATATTTAAGCCCCAGCCTGTAATCAACCAGTTTAAAATAATTGGATATAGAACCGGCATCCGGTGTGAACTGACCTCCAAGAACCATCCCATAGCTGTCGTTTAATCCGGGATTTGAAGATCCCTCGCGGTAGTCTGACCATTTACTATAGCTAATATCCGCCCCGATAAGCCAGGAATTGGACTTTTCAAAAGCAAAACCGGCTGTATGAGTTAGAGGCATCTGAATTTTATTTTTAGCTCCTTCCGAAAAGAAGGTACTGTCTGTTGCAGCAAGCTCATCACCTTGCAGGTTTTTTCTGTAACGGGTGGTCACTGTACTATTCCTTGAATTCAGGCCATGACCTGAATTTCCGGCATAACCAAGGATAAATTTTGTTTTATCACTGATATTGGCACTGTACTGAAGACCATAATCATAACTAAAACCCCCGACAGAATGATTGTATTGTGTACGGGAATTGAAAGCAGTAAGATCATTTGAAAATTCAAAGGCCCTGGTTTGTTTCAAACTACCAAAGAGATAGCCCACATTAAATCCTAAACTAAGATTTTTATTAACTCTGAAGCCATAGCCCATATAAGCTTTTGACATACCACCTTCACCTCCATATATATAATCTACCTTATTGGTATCCACTAAACCGGAGTTTGTAAACTGATAACCCAGATCGCTATATGGTACAAGCCCGAAACTAATGGCAGAGAACTTGTTTACAGGCACCCCGAAAGTTAAGTGACTTAAAGTGGAATTGACTTGTCTTTTGCCGGAGATCCCGCTTTTACTAAGCTTACGGAGATCCATTGAAGCTCCAACATCAAAAGTGGTTAATTCAAGTGTTGAATAAGACGCCGGATTTGCCAGGTTGATATTATCATACAGCCCGGGCTTGCGAATGCCCATACTCAACCCTCCCATTGCCCTGTTTTGCGGCAGTAATGATCCTTTCAGGTCACCAAGGCCATATTGCGAATAGGGAGATGTGGATGTTGTTTGTGCTGTTGCAGATAAAACACCTGTAAGCAGGGAAAAGAAGAATATATTTTTAACTGTTTTGATCATTGTTGCTGGATAACTTCATTTAAACCAATTAATACCAAATCGGGCTCGGTTTTTAAAGCGTGGGCAAAGATGCTATTTTTCAGCCTAGTATCAAAAAAAATCGCATCCCCTCCACAGAGAATAACCTGTAATTCAGGATATTTTGAATTATATATCTCAATAAATCCTTTTATTTCTTCAGCACTTCCATTCACTGTTCCAGAAAGCATTGCAGATATGGTATCTTCTCCTTGCCAGTCATTAAACTCTGAGAGTTCCACTTCCGGCAATCTTCCGGTAAACTGATGCATCGCCTTTAATCTCATATTCAGGCCTGGAGATATACTTCCGCCTTCATAAATGCCGTTTTTGTTGATTGCATCATAAGTGATACATGTTCCGGCATCGATTACCAAACAATTTCTGCTGGGGAACAAAGCCTTAGCCCCTAAAATACCCGCCAAACGGTCTAAGCCTAAAGTATCAGGACTTTTGTACCTGTTCACAATTCCTGTGTCGAGTCGGGCGGAGAACCGGATGTATTGCGTCTTCTCCTTCAGCAAGTCTTCAAGGCCGGTAATTTCATTATTTACTGAGGAGATTATACTCTGCCCTATTTCATTGTTATTGAGGTATTGGTTCAGAATAGTCTTGTCCACCTGCCTGAATTTCTCTGAACTGATCAGCCTTCGGCCTTCAAAAACAGCAAGCTTGGTACGTGAATTACCAATATCAATAACCAGTTGCGCCATTAAGCATTTACCGTATTTAAAATAGATTCAAAGATCCCCAATCCGTCCTGATTGCCAAGAACAGGATCTGCAGCCCGCTCAGGGTGCGGCATCAGACCGAAGACATTCCGGTTAAGATTGCACACACCGGCGATATTATCCAGCGATCCGTTCGGATTAGAATCTTCAGTTATCCGACCGGCCTCATCACAATAACGGAAAAGTACCTGATCATTATCCAGAATACTCTTAAATGTATCATTCTCAGCAAAATAGTTCCCTTCACCATGAGCGATCGGGATCTTTAAGGCTTTAAGGGGATCAAGTAATGAGGTGAGCAGGCTGTTCGTAGTTGCCGGTTTAAGAAAAATATTCCGGCAAATAAATTTCCTGCTGCTGTTATGAAGCAAAGCGCCCGGAACCAGGCCTGCTTCGGCCAGGATCTGAAATCCATTGCATATACCCAGAACAAAACCGCCCTTATTTGCAAACTGAATGACTTCCTGCATTAATGGGGAAAATCTGGCGATGGCTCCTGAGCGGAGGTAATCACCGAAAGAAAAGCCACCAGGTAAAATAATAAAATCTGCGCCCTGCAGATTATGATCCTTATGCCATAGGCGAACCACTTCCTGTCCCATTATCTGTTCTAAGACATAAATAATGTCTTCGTCACAGTTTGATCCAGGGAAAATAACAACTCCGAATTTCATATTACAAAGCTATTCAAATTTTGAGATTGACAGGTTTTATTTGTGTTAAAAAAGGTTAAAGACCTGTTTTTTTTATCAGAAAAGCTGGAAATAAATAATACTTGCCAGCAGAATAAAATACAGGCTTTCAAATAACCAGCGTGTATTTGCATGAAGGAAATAATAGGCCATCAGCACCGACGCGGGGGGTGCGCATAATAGAAAATGATAAAGCACCAGATCCTGCTTTAAATAAAAGGAGCTCAGGCCGATAATAAACATAAAAAAAAACAACTGAAATGATTTCCGGAGCTGTACCACACTTCTGAAGAAGTTTTTCTGTAATTGAAAAAATCCGAGTATCAATATAATAGCTACAGGTATCAATACCAGTGAATCATACAGATTGATACGCAGATTGGTGGGGAATTTAGATGCCAGGGGCAGCCATATCCGATAGAACTTATCCAGCGAATCGTTCCAGTAATAAAAAACTGCCAGAAAGAAAAAAATAGTAATAAAGCCTATGATTACTGCTATCCATTCTCTCCACTTGAAAGGCCTGAATATGATCAGGCAGATCCAGACGAGAGGTAACATAGCAATAAAAGGGAAATAGATCAGGGTACCTAAGGCAACGATCATCCCAAGATCATACATGACTGAACTGACCTCATCGCGCTTGTAAACACTTAAAAACTTTTCGATCATCCAAAGGATGAGGAAATTACAGATCAATGCAGGACTTAAAAGAAGAAATGGAGAAAATAAGCTGCCAGTAGTTACATACAATAAGGCCGGCAGGTATGTAGGCTTACCCAATAGACCGTATGAATTAATGATCCTGTTAAAGATCAATGACTGTACGATCAGAATGGATAAAGCAATCAGAATGTTTGTTAAGGGGCTAAAGGCACTTTCAAGTGGAATATCTATTAACAGCCTTGCAAAAGGCTCCATAAAATCAAAGCTGACCCTTTGAGGAAGGTTGATGAATATTCCGATCCTTAACAGTAGGGCGACTCCAATCAGAAGAATGATATTAAATGGATGTATGCTTCTGAATTGCAGGATCATATACGTGGTACCTTATACATTGTATTTATGGTAAATGGCAAAGTTAGTACTTATGGTAATAGGTTGTAAGTTCTAAGTAATAAGTTGTAGGTCCTGATACTGCTAAATATCAGATTAAAAGACTTATTCATGTAAGTATAACTATTCACCTGAATAAGGAGCAGAGAACAAGGAATAAAGACACAGGCGTTTTCCGCGAATTTTAATTGCTAATTTGCTGATTTCCCAAACTTCCTTACCATGTCATCAACTATCCCCTCAGTTTTATCCGGGAAATGGGGCCTTAAAGAATATGGTTCTTCAAGCCATTTCTTCAGATGAGAAACAAAGCCGCTATCAATATGCTGAATGACCGGCACCCCCAGCCTGGCAGCTGCCTCACCATTGCATTGCTGTTCAAACTGATATTTCATGGGAATCATCAATACCTTTTTTTCCATAAATAAGGCTTCAGCCGGACCTTCAAAGCCGCCGCCGGTAAGTAAGCCATGTGAATTGGCAAGGCTTTGATTGTACTGATGATGGCTCACAGGACAAACGGAAATATTTGAATTGCGAAAAGCCCTGGTACAATGTTTTGAAAAGACTTCCCATTTAATATCCGGAATTTGCTTAAGCGAATTGATCAGTAACTGATCGTCAAAAGCGGGCAAATAAACAGTGATATGCCCATTATCTCTGGTTTCCTGTTCTCTGATCCCGGAACGGATCACCGGGGTATGAATAAAGTCATCATACGATTCAAAATGGAAACCAATGTGATGTGTGGCAGGGGCATAATGCCGGAATATGAGTTCTGCCCAGTTGTAATTTTCTGATGGTCTTGGTGTCTTTGGAGAAAGAAATGAGGCCTGGTGACTTAATGCAACACTTTCCCTGCCCTTAAGTTTACAGGCCCAGGCGGTAACCGGCTCAAAATCATTGATAATCAGGTTATACTTATCCAGTGGCATTGAGCGAATATCCTTCCTTAATCGGTCCAGGTTCATTACTTTATAGGTCTTCCAATGATCAACTCCCCCCTTTTTTCCAAAAACAAAGCTAAAACCGTGAAAACGGTAAGAGAGTGCCTGATCTAAAGTAAGGTCTGCCTGAGTGCCGCTGATTAAGATATCTACAATTCCATGCTGTTGCAGCAAAGGAATGATCTCCCTGGCCCTGCTGATATGGCCGTTTCCCGTACCCTGTATTGCAAATAAAATTCTCATAAACGAAAATGGGTGTCCGGCTGTTTCCGCCCTAAGGTAGTCAACACATAAACACTTATCAAGTTTTGGCCAATGGTAATTTGTACGGGCTATAGGGGCAATACCATTAAGGATTCCCGAGCGTGGGGAGGAAAGAACAGCGGGCCGGGAGTATGGCCTCTGGTCCGTAGGACTCCTTTGGAGTCTATTGTTGAATGAGTTTGTAAACTCACTTCTATTTGTTAATCCGTAGTCACGCTTCGCTTAAGACTACAGGACAGGGGGATATACTTCTAAGGAATTTAAATTTTTTGATAAAAACTTAGAGATCACGCGCGACTCGCGTGCTAGCAATGTTATATTGCTAATCTCCATTTGTCTTAATTTTTTCTATTTTCTTTTCCTTCAGTAGAAAAGGTACAAAACGCAGCCGTTAATGGATGAACATTCCTAACCCTCTATCGTTCATCTTAGTAGCCTTTCTCAGAGCTCAAAAAAAGGAATCATAACCCATGGCCCCAAGTTTGGCAAGCCATTTGGAATGCTGCATAGTCACATCAAAAATATCACCATGGAAAATCCAGGCATGAACATCTGAAATAATAACAATTTCGACCTCCCGCTTAGCCATTTAAGCTTTTTCTATAACAGAACAGGCCGTAGCGCTCAAACTAAAGCATGTGTTAAGCTTATGATGCCGGAATGAACTGCCCTAAATCTCATTTTGCCCGCTATCCGGGGTTTGAAAACCCGTCGAATTCCGGATCAGGCTTCCTTCAACTTTGCCTTTATCCGCATTAATTGCCCGGTATGATGAATAGTATGAATTTCAATAAACCTGAACCATTGCTTTGCATTCAAAAATCCAAGCCGGGGATGTCTTACTTTCTGATAAGGATCAGCATTTTTTATCTTTGGCCTGATCTCCGCAAGCCGGTTTTTGAATTTCCGCATCATATTGCGGGCATCTTCCCGGCTGATCTTTGTTGTCATTGCGGCGATCCGCTCAGGTGCTTTGATCTTGACAGGAGGGAAGCGGCCGATCAGCAATATGATCCATGCAAGCCAGTGAATGGAGCTCCTGTTATGTGTCCCTGTACCGAGAATACATTTTTCGGCTGCAATAAGCGAAACCAGATCAGACTGAAAAATATGGGAATAGGTTTCGGAGTACGACCAGCCCCCATTGGGAGGACTTTGAGAAAAGTCTTCTTCAGAAAGCTGAGCTAAAAGGGTTTCATAGACAACAAGGGTTTTCAACAAGGATCTGTATTGCCTTTCTGCCCTCATAATATAGTGATAAGTTCGCTTAAACAGCTGATCTGAAGTTCTATATCCTCTGGTATTTGCTTGCCGCCGGGATTGAAATAGATCGCTTTCATCCCATAATCCTGTGCACCCCGGATATCGGCTTCAATACTATCCCCGATCATAATACTTTCTGATATTCCGGCATCTGCCCTATTCAAGGCATAATCAAAAATAGCCCTGTCAGGCTTATTAAAGCCCACAATTTCTGAAATGATCACATGGGTAAAATATACATCGAGGCCGTTCTTTCTAACTTTCATCTCGGTAGATTCCTTAAAACCATTGGATATAAGATGCAGCGTATATTTATATTTAAGATAGCTAAGTGTTTCATGTGCCCGGGGGAATAAATTGGTTTTAGTGGGGCAAATATTCACATAATCGGTCTCAAACTGATGAGGTATATGATCAGGAGAAACCCCCATATCTGTAAAAGTTTTTGAGAACCTGGTTTCGCGAAGTTTTTGCTTGCTTATCTTACCGATATGATAATCAGCCCAGAGCTGATGATTATTGTGCGTATAAACTTCAATAAACCGCTCCGCTGAATGCAAACCAAGCTCGCTTAATTTATAGGTATGATAAAGTTCATGCAGAGTCTCTTCCGCGTTTTTATCAAAGTCCCATATAGTATGATCCAGATCAAAAAACAGGTGGTTATATTGCATTAAATAGAGGTTGAATTAAATTTAAATGCAAAATTAAAAAAAATAATGCTTTCAGGAGAAAGGAGCTTCTTAAAATAATGACCTCAGGCCTGAAATCATTCCTTCACTCCATACGACAGATCGCCTGCATCACCCAAACCGGGAACAATATATGACTTGGTTGTCAGTTCTTCATCTATTGCACCAAGCCAGAGTTTAGCCATTGGAAGATTAGCCTTTACATGTGCTAAGCCAACCTTGCTGGCGATAACACAAACGATATGTAACTCTTTAATACGAAACTTCCGCAATAATTCTTTGCAGCATAAGACCATAGTTTCGCCTGTAGCAAGCATTGGATCTGCCATGATCAGGATCTTATCATCTAAAGATGGAGCAGAAATAGACTCTAACTCAATAATAAAATTATGCCCCTTTGTAGTTTTCCTGAAGGCTGAAATAAATGCTGAATCAGCCTTATCAAAATAATTCAGCATCCCCTGATGAAGAGGCAAACCGGCTCTCAGAATAGTTGCCAGTACTGGCTGTTCATTTATGATCTGTACTGTAGCCGTCCCCAGGCTGGTCTCAAACTCCGTCTCCGTATAGCTGAAGCCTTTACTTATCTCAAAAGCAAAAATTTCACCGAGGCGTTCCATATTTCTACGGAAACGCATGCTATCCTGCTGGATCTCCGAATCGCGTAACTCTGCCAGAAAATGATTCGCTATTGATGCTGTGTTACTTAGAATATATGCCATAGCGAAATTTACGGATATTTCTTCAATTTTTAATTAATTGTTATGGGTTATGGGTTATGGGTTATCGGCAATTTCTTAACCCGGAATTAATTGCTTTTAAACATGTCCTGATGTTATAAGTTTTAAGTTTTAAATCCTGGTTAATTTCAAATTAATAGCCTTTGGCATTGACACTAAGTACTCTCTGAACCGCACTCATCCGATGACTTTGAGTCATCGGATGAGTAGTTTTTCACAGACAAATCGACAAATTGCCTCATTGACAAGTTATCCCATTCACTCATTTGCTCATTTGCTAATTTCCTAATTTCCTTATCAGCTAATTTCCTGCATCTCATATCTCATATCTCCGCCGTTTCGTATCTTTGAACTTTCCCTATGGAATTTAAACTCACATCAGAATATAAACCCACCGGTGATCAGCCGGAAGCTATCAGACAGCTGGTAGAAGGTGTAAATAATGGGGACCATTACCAAACCCTGCTGGGTGTTACAGGCTCTGGCAAGACCTTTACCATTGCCAATGTAGTGCAGCAAACGCAGAAGCCTATGCTTGTGCTGAGCCATAACAAAACCCTGGCTGCACAGCTTTATGGCGAGTTCAAACAATTCTTTCCGGAGAATGCTGTTAATTACTTTGTTTCCTATTATGATTATTATCAGCCAGAGGCATATATCGCCTCCTCAAATACCTATATTGAAAAGGACCTGCAGATCAATGAGGAAATTGAAAAACTCAGGCTACGTACCACTTCCTCACTCATGTCGGGCCGGCGGGATGTAATCGTGGTCTCCTCTATTTCCTGCATCTATGGAATGGGAAACCCGGAAGATTTTTCAAACTCAATTTTTCGCTTTGCAGTAGGAACCAGGATCAGCCGGAATGCTTTTTTACACCGGCTTGTTGAAATATTATATTCCCGAACAACCACCGATTTTCGCCGCGGAACCTTCCGGGTAAAAGGAGATACGATAGATATCTATCCTGCCTACATGGATTTTGCCTACAGGGTTTCTTTTTTCGGAGATGATATTGAAGAGCTGAGCACCATCGACCCTGCTTCAGGAAAGACCATTGAGAAAATGTCGCATATGGCTATTTTTCCGGCAAATTTATTCGTTACCCCGAAAGAGCGCTTTACCGAGTCGATCTGGTCTATCCAGGAAGAACTTGAAAGCCGCAAACAGCAATTTATCAATGAAAAGCGTTTCCTTGAAGCTAAACGATTGGAAGAGCGTGTCAATTATGATCTGGAAATGATCAGGGAGCTTGGTTATTGCAGCGGAATTGAGAATTACTCCCGTTTCTTTGATGGGAGGACACCGGGTATGCGCCCCTTCTGCCTGCTGGATTATTTTCCGGAAGATTACCTTATGGTGATCGATGAAAGTCATGCTACCGTTCCTCAGATCCGCGCTATGTATGGCGGCGACCGTTCCAGAAAACTCTCCCTGGTAGAATATGGCTTCAGGCTGCCCGCAGCACTGGATAATCGTCCATTAAACTTTAATGAGTTCGAAAAAATGGCTCCGCAGACCATCTACGTGAGCGCAACACCCGGTGATTATGAACTGGAACAGACTGAAGGGGTTTTCGTTGAGCAGGTGATCCGTCCAACCGGACTTCTGGACCCTGTGATTGAGATCAGGCCGGTCGTCAATCAGGTGGATGATCTTCTGGATGAAATAGATAAAACAGTTAAAATGGGCGACCGCATTCTGGTCACCACTCTAACCAAACGTATGTCAGAAGAGTTGACCAAATACATGGACCGTTTGGGGATAAAAGTAAGATATATCCATTCTGAGGTTAAAACTCTGGAACGTGTTGAAATTTTACGGGATTTAAGATTAGGTGTCTTCGATGTTTTGATCGGGATCAACCTGCTTCGTGAAGGGCTGGATCTTCCTGAGGTTTCGCTGGTAGCCATCCTCGATGCAGATAAGGAAGGCTTCCTTCGTTCTGAACGCTCATTGATACAAACTATCGGCCGTGCGGCCCGGAATGACCGCGGCCGGGTAATTATGTATGCTGATAAGATCACCGCCAGTATGCGTGTAACCATTGATGAGACCAACCGCAGAAGAGAGAAACAAATAGCCTATAATACCGAACATGGAATTACTCCCAGAACCATCGGTAAATCACGTGAGGCTATAATAGAACAGACCTCGGTAATGGATTTTAAGGGTGGTGTGCAAAAAGCCTATGTTGAGAAGGAAATGACCGATAACCTTGCCGCTGATCCGATCATTCAGTACATGACCAAACCGGAACTTCAGAAATCTATTGAAAAAACAAAAAAAGAGATGGTTTCGGCAGCCAAAGCCATGGATTTCCTGCTTGCGGCCAAGCTGCGGGATGAAATGTATGCGCTGGAGAGAATAATGGGGGAGAGATTTAATTAATTGACAGGAGAGAATGGGAAATAGGAAATAGGTCATAGGGAAAGGGGAATAATAAATTGACTTCATTTGACATTTAGTACTTATTGAACAGGTAACTGGTAACTGGCAACTGACAACAGATCAAAGAGCCAGGAATCAAGACCATATCCTGGTTCATTTGAATTGGAGTCGGCTGTCATCCCGATCCGCCCCGGGCGGAGAGGGAACTTATTTAAACCAGCTCTGAATTTCACTTCACAGCAGCTAAGTTCCTTCACTCCGTTCAGCCTGCCTGCCGGTAAGCAGGGATGACAGGTTAAAAAACTCTTAAGGATTAATATCAATTGGAACTAGGGATGTGTCCTCTTAAGTTTAGTGTAGGAACTTAGCCACAATATTGGATTTTGAATTGCAAATTGATTATAAATAGAAAGCAAGGTCCCTCCTTTGTCGGGACGTGTTGGTAAGGGACATCAGACCTCGGACCTCGGACCTCATACCTCCTGTTTCAAAATGGAATCAGGAATAAAAACATTGACTATTCATTTGACATTTAGTAATATTTACAGGCAACAGACAACTAACAAACAATGAACGGTCAAAACAGAAAAGACATTTATCCCGGACTGGAAGTGGAAATCATCCTGAAAAAGGACCAGCGCAGCGGAGCCAGAACAAAAGGAATTGTTCAGGCGCTTTTAACCAGTGCTGCGTTTCATTCAAGGGGTATCAAAGTCAGGCTTGAAGACGGGCAGGTAGGCAGGGTTGTAGAAACTTTCCCCTGAGCATATGAAAACCATTCTTCCAAAAGCCTCCAATTTTCAAATAAAGTACAATTCCCTCATTTGCTAATTCACCAATTTGCTCATTTGCTAATTCTCTAACAGAGTAATTCCAATGTAACATTTACTTTTATTTGAAACATTTTAAGAAAATTATCGTCTATATTTGAGTATTATATTTTGTTCTTATGGCATTATTAAAGTTTTTATTCATCACCATATGCATTTTATGGCTGATCAAGATGATCGGCCGCCTGCTTTTACCCTTATTTTTTCAAAAAATGATGACCAAAGCGCAAAATCAGGCTAATCAAAGATATCAGCAGCAACATCGGTCTGCCCCTGATGGCCGCATCCGGGTAGATTATATGCCGCCAAAAGAGAAAAATATTGGTGATAATGCCGGTGATTTTGTGGACTACGAGGAAATTAAAACTCCCTGAACCTTCGGATAATCGGCTCTTTTGCATCCCAGCAAATTTTCTTTTTGGATCATTCTGCCTGAAATATTACCGGAATCCCTTATTTTAAAAGAATTATTTTCATAAAGCTTAATTACAGCCCTTGCAGGTTTAAGCTTTTTTCTATTTTTGGCATTCAACTAATTCAAGCAGAATGAATAACTGGTTTAAGCGCAATGGTGTACATCTGGCCATTATAGGAATATTTATCGCCTTATGTTTTGTGTATTTCAGTCCGGCATTACAGGGTAAGTACCTGTACCAGAGCGATGTACTCCAGGCACAGGGGATGCAGAAAGAGATCATGGATTTCAAAGCCAGGGATGGAAAAGGCCCCTTGTGGACCAATTCCATGTTCGGAGGGATGCCAGCATTCCAGATCTGGGTTCAGTACCCTAATAATGTGACCACTTATGTTATTTCATTCTTTAAAAATGTGTTTCCGAATCCTATCGATACAGTTCTACTCTATCTCTTAGGTGCCTATTTTTTATTCTGTGTTTTAAGGATGAACCCATGGCTTGCAGCCGCAGGCGCTATCGCATTTGCATTTTCATCCTATAATTTTCAGATCATTGACGCCGGCCATAGCAATAAAGCAATGGCGATCGCATTTTTCCCACCGATCCTGGCAGGGATCATTCTAACTTTTCGCAGACAATACCTCATCGGTGCAGTGCTGACCGCGGTCTTCCTTGCCATAGAGATCAGGACTAATCATATCCAGATGACTTATTACCTGTTCATCGCCCTGCTTATATATATTGGAATTGAGCTTTATCATGCGGTTAAGTCAAAAACAACCAAAGATTTTATAAAATCCTTCGGGTATCTGGCAGCAGCGGCAGTTCTGGCAATTGCTGTGAATGCGGGCATGCTCTGGACCACTTACGAATATGGTAAAGAAACTATTCGCGGCAAATCAAATTTAACAACTGATAAATCCGAGCCTAATAACGGGCTTGACAGGGATTATGCTTATCAATGGAGCCAGGGCATTGGCGAAAGCTTGACGTTTTTAGTTCCAAATGCCTATGGGGGTGCATCCGGTGCGAACCTCGATGAAAATTCGGAAGTTGCAAAAACCCTGGCTGCAAAAGGAATTCCGGCAGAACAGCTTATCCCTGCCATGCGGCAGCTATCGCAGGTGGGACTGAGCACCTACTGGGGCGATAAACAATTTACCTCCGGCCCATGGTATTTCGGAGCTATCATTTGTTTTCTTTTCATTCTGGGACTATTCATTGTAAAACACAGAATAAAATGGTGGATCCTCAGTGCCGGTCTTTTATGTCTCTTGCTCTCTTTTGGAAGGCATTTACCTTTCCTCTCCGATCTGTTCTTTAATTATTTTCCGCTTTATAATAAGTTCAGGGCTGTTGAGTCTATCCTGGTCATCCTTGGATTCCTGGTTCCGGTATTAGCTATTCTGGCATTCAGGGAGGTTGCATTCCATACCGAAGAGCCTAAAAAACTTACCAAAAATCTCTTATACAGTTTATATATTACCGGCGGACTTCTGCTCATTCTGATCGTGCTGCCAACAACTTTTCTGAGTTTTAAGACACAAAATCATGAGGCTTTTATAGAGCAGCTTACTCAGATTACGAACGGAGACAGAGTTTTCGCTGATTCTATAGCTGCCTCACTTGTACAGGACAGGATAAGCCTGGCCCGTATGGATGCCCTGCGTTCACTGTTCTTAGTATTGCTTGGAGCCGGATTAGTTTGGGCGCTTATTAAGAAAAAGATGAATCCGCAGCTTATATTTATCATGCTGGCCGTAATAGTACTGATCGATCTATGGAATATTGACAGACGCTATCTGAATAATGATAAGTTCGTTGATAAGAGCGTTCTGGCACAGCAATTCGAGCCCAGGGATGTGGATCAGCTTATTATGCGTGATCAATCTCATTTCCGGGTTCTGGATCTGAGCTCCGGCAATCCATTTGCCAATTCCACACCATCCTATTTTCATAAAAGCCTTGGGGGTTATCATGCTGCTAAACTCAAGCGTTATCAGGAAATTCTGGATAAACAGTTTAATGGAGCGATCAATGAAGATGTTCTGGATATGCTGAATACCAAGTATGTGATCACGGCTGATCAGAACGGGGAGAAAGAAACGATGAAGAACCGGTCCACAGCAGCAGGTAATGCCTGGTTCGTGCAGAATGTAGAATATGTTAAAAATGCCGATGAGGAAATGATGGCAATCAGCAGTTTTGATCCCAAAAAGGTTATGGTAGTGCATCAGGAATTTAAACCCCTTATCGATGTACGGAAGATAGGATATGATGGAAACGCATTTATCAGACTTACTGAATATCATCCCGATCGTCTTACTTATGAATATTCTTCAGGCCGTGATGCATTGGCTGTATTTTCGGAGATTTGGTATGACAAAGGCTGGAATGCCTATGTAGATGGTGAAAAAATTCCTTATTTCAGGGCGGATTATATTTTACGCGCGGCTCAATTACCCGGAGGAAATCATAAGCTCGAATTCAAATTCGAACCGGCGTCTTATTATACTGGAGAGACCATTTCACTTATCGCCTCTATCCTGCTTGTTCTGGGATTGGGCTACGCCATCTATTCAGAAAGCCGGAGAAAAAGTCCCGAAGCGGTGAAATCTTAATAGTATTTATTGATCGGATAACCTCATTTATCCGATCAATATTTCCCAACTCTGTTGAAGGAAGGATGAAGAGAAATCCCTTCGTTAGAAGTACTGCCTAAATCAACAGATTTCTCCACACCAGAAATTATAATCTAGACGATGGAAAATACTACCTGTGTGTTCGAAATGAACGAAATACTGATCCCGTCATTTCGAGTAGGCACATTTTAAGAAAAATCAAAATATAGGAATGACATTTTGTGCACGTGTTTTAACTTGCAATAAGAAGCAGGCTAACTACATAACCTGGTTACTCATTTGGTACCT
>JAKFBV010000136.1:0-3499 GCA_036677005.1 Pedobacter sp. | reverse complement strand
TCTTAGTGCTCAACCTGGTCAAATTGGCCGGGGCAGCACTGTTGTGCCTGAGTTTTTCAGCATGGGCAACATTCAACTATGCCCTAATAGCAATAGTTGAAGCAGTTTATAAGAGCTTAGAGAAAAAAACCAGTTCAGAGTAAATTCTGGACTGGTTTTAAGAATCTGAAACTTTGAGTTTTTCAGCAGACCCTACTTAGTAAGTGGAGAACTAACCAAAAACTCTACCGATGAAAACATCAAAATTACTAACCACGCTGTCAGGAGTGTCCTCCTGACATCAGCAATGATCTCATGTAAAGCAAAGGATGGAATGACACTTCTTCTTCGGTCTTCCAGCCACTTGTGGTGAGCAAGTCGAACTGTTTACAAAGAGAATTCTCCTATAGATAAGAAAGCGTACATACATAAAAGGAATTTATAATTCAATGAATAGTGTATGGACAGGATAGCAAAAATGAGAAATAGAATTGTATGGTTGCTCTCTCACTTCAACACTCTAATATCTTTCACCATCCTAAATGGCATATTTTCATCTGTCAATCCCTGGATTACGATCCTATAGGTAGTTTCGAATTCACCGGAATAAAAGGAGAAAGTAACTTCTCCGGTTTCAGGATCAGTTTGAAGTGAAGGATTCCAATAAACGGTAGGCTGGTAATCAATCAAGGCCTTATTTTGGGTTGAATTTTCAAAATCGGGAAATTTTTGTTCTTTGGTGAAACCATCCATTTGAAACAATTGAAAAAGATCTTTATTAAAAATTTTCTTTTCCGGATCATCTACAAAACGGCCCCCAGTTTTAGTACTAATCATGACGGCACCGGCAAATCCAGCCATTCCGAATATTTGATTACTATTTGTAAATATTGAAATTTTTTTAACGTCACTGAGTAGTAAGTCTACTTCTGATCCTGGATCAATTCTTACTCCGTCAATCATTAAAAGTCTTCCACCTGTTATTAAACCCCAGTTTCGATTGCTTTGAATTGTAAACCTCTTTAAAAATTCACCAATGGTAAGGTGAAGATATTTTTCCAAATCCTTTTCCGTAAAACTATAATCACCATCACCATAGCCATAATTTCGCTCCTTCAGTGATTCAAGTTTTTCATCCTCAACAATTACTTCTTCCATCGTAATAACACCGGCCATATCTTCCAGAATATAGTCACGCTGCTTGATTTGCGTATTTTCAATCTGCAATTCAATTTTGGGAAAGGATTCTGGTAAAATCGGAAATGATTTTTCATCCAGAATAACACTGCCATAGCGCCTTAATTTCATATCGAATGCGGCTATTGCTATTTCAGCTGAGTCAGTGAAAAACAGGCCATTTGCCCAAAACCTACCCAAAGAATCGGTTTCAACCACCCCATAATCATCATATTTACCCTGAATGATGGTGACATTGGCCTTTTCCGGTTTGTCTTTTCTGTTCAAAAACTGCCCGCTGAATGCGATCCCATATTCAATCGGAAATTCCAGACTATCCGCAGGAGTGATCATCTCAGGTTCTAAAAGCCAATTCGATGCGGCACCTGTTTTTGGATCATCGGAAATATGGGTCACCAAGTTTGAATTCTGAACTGAAACAGAAAGTTCTGCTGCCACAGGTTCCCCATAAGAATCTGTTAGCCTCATGGTAATCCTGGTTTTTTCTCCGGGGACTAATTGAATGTTTTCAGGGATAAGCTGAACCTCTATTTCAGGATCAATTTCTGGTTCAACGTTTGAAGCCACGGGGCCTACAACTTTTTCGTTAAGGCCGAGGACCGGAACCGCCTGATATAAGAAATCGGCATCCCCGAAATTTCTCATCCAACTGGTGTAGGCCCTGAGCACATAATTTCCCTTAGGAAGGTCATTGGGGAGTTTTACCTGCCCATTGCTTGATCCCTTGGTGATCGGAAAAGTACCCGTTGCGGCCAGTTCTTTGTTATCGCTGAATAACTCAACATACAAAACCTGACTCAGGCTATCTGCCATGATCGGGTTTTGGTACAGCATATTGGACTTGAACCAAATTGTTTCTCCCGGGTAATAATACCGCTTGTCGGTTTGGACAAACGGTTTTTCCCTTAGGTTATTCCATTTATTGGGATCTTCCAGAATGTTTGCCTCCTGCTGCAGAAAAGCCAATGCTAAGTCCGGCTGGAAATCCAATGGCAGAAAACGGCCCATTCTGTCCTCAGCCATATGTCCGGATAGGATTAACTCTGCAGGATCAAGAGGCACCCCGTTTGGATCTACGAGCAGGGTGTCGTTTTTGAACGTCAGCCAGCTGATGGGATATTTGAGGTCCCTGTAATAGTTGTTTAATGTAAATCCCTTGATATGGTGCGCTTCCAGCATCGCATCCGACACCAGTAAATTCCTTCCCGGAATTGAATCCGGAATTGTAATAGAATCAATGGGGACTAATTCCAGGCTGTTTCCCAGTTCCTGGTAAAATCTATTCGTCCTGATATGTTTACTTGGAAATGGGTTTACTTCATACACCTGGTATTCTTTGCTGATGGTATCCTTTTCAATCATCGTTTTTAGCAGATGCCTGGTGGATCCAAAAAAAACGCGCTGTCTGTTTTCATGCCATAGCCCTGCGATATCCTTGGAGGACGGCTCCATTTCTACAAACCGGGACAATCCCAAATAATAAAATCCGTTCCGCGTTTGCTTGAAATCCAGAAGATCGTACATGATCCGGTATCCCAGGGCTGTATTCTCGATCTGGATCCGTTCCTGTGCGGTTGCATAAAAATAACGGGGGCCATCTGAGGTTTTTCCCTCCCCAAAATCCAGTACCCAGGGGTTCAGGATTTTGGCTGCTCCGGCGATTGAATCCAGCGGGTTTCCGATAAAAACTTTCTCAAACCTCTTTAACTGTCGTCCCCATTTTTTGTCCATTCGGCTGGTGACGTCGATTTCCTCCAGATCATCTTCTTTGGGTTCGAGGCTGAAATCCAAAATTGGATTGTTGGCTGTTTGCAGCTCTATTTTCCGGTTGAGGGTTTTATAGCCTACGTAGGAGACCACCAGTTCGTAAGTTCCCGGACTAATCCCTGAGAGGGAATACCTTCCTTGTGCGTCAGTGACGGTATTGATCGTGGTGTTGTTGACAAACACATTTGCGAATTGAAGCGGGATCCCGGTAGAGCTGTCCCGGACTTGGCCGGAGACGGTAATTCTCTGAGCACTGCTTTGCACCACGAAGCAGAAAAAAAACAAAAGGAAGAGGATAAGATGGGGGATTAGAGAAATCTGAAAATTTCTCTGAACCGGACTTTCTTTTTCAGGGGTATTAAAAATCAGGTGATGCCTCATAACTAAAGTTTCCAAATTAATTGTGCACTCGAATTACAGGATTAATATTCATCCAAAAAATACCCTATATAGGGTATTTTTTGGTGTTTTTCGGAAAAGAAAATCAAAGCTGCATCGAAGCCTTTGAGGTGGATGAAACAACCTTTTGCGGAAGAATAGTCGGTTGACTAGTCTT
>JAKFBV010000135.1:0-26268 GCA_036677005.1 Pedobacter sp. | reverse complement strand
GTGCATTAATTGACGAATAGAGTTTCAATAGTTTTACCCTGGTATCGGCACAAGTAAAAGCCATTATTTTAGCATCCTTAGCATTCCGATGTGTTCGTCAAAGTATTTATGACATGACACTAGTCCGGCTTCGGTCAGAACCTTTTAGACTAATGATTGTCCATCCCTTCGATCTTAATTTCAGGTTTCTGGTTCACCGCTTCTTATTGGTTTCTGGAAGGCTTATTACCTCCTTCGATATAAACACAAATTAAAGCCGTAGCAAACACGGAGTAAACACGTATCTATCCCTGTTTTGTGCGCGTTTAGTCCGCGTTTAGTGCGTGTTTAGTCCGCGTTTCCTGATAAGCAGGTACGAACAAAAACATAAGCTGTCTGCCTGCAGATTAGCATGGATTTTAGGGATTTATGGTGCTGGGAAATAGGCGGCTGGCTTGCAGGTCTTAACCTGGTTTATTATTTGCGCCAATATGGTGTGGGATATAAAAATGATGAGCCTATGTTTCTTTTTAATTTCAAACAAAGACATGTTTAACCGTGTAAACTGCTCATATTTAGGGTACTTACCTAATAGCTGAATCTATTTCAAATAGGAATCTACCTCTGCTTTTGTAAGCAATTTGAATGGGATCAATAATTCCTTGTCAAATTGCTGACCCCTGGCGATCTTAACTGCTGTTTCAATTGCTCCGGCTCCCTGCTTGCGGGCATCCTGAAAAACCGTAGCATCTAGATCGCCTTTCTTGACTGCCTGTAATGCATCAGCAATCGCATCGATACTAACTACAATCACTTTATTTTTCATGCCGGCATCCTGCAAGGCTTTTACTGCTCCCAGTCCCATTTCATCATTGTGTGCAAATACCGCATTGATTTTTGTCCCATAGGATTGAATCCAATTTTGCATTAAGTCCATGCTTTTGGATCTGTCCCATTCGGCAGATTGCTGGGCAAGCATGTTGAGTCCGGGAAATTCCTCCATAATTTCTTTTGCACCCTGTTCTCTTTGAATTTGAGCCGCCTGTCCGTTTAAACCCTGAATCATGACGATATTGCCCTTCCCTCCTAATTTTTCTGCGATAAATTTCATTGCAATTCTGCCTGATTCAACATCATTTGATCCAACAAAAGCAGTTGGCTGTACTTTGGTCGCTGAGTTTACATTCACAATCGGAATGTTTGCAGCTAATGCCCTGGTAACTGCAGGTGAACTGGCTTCATATTCGCAGGGGTTCAGAATAATGACATCCACTTTTTGAGCAATAAAACTCTCGATCTGTTCAATTTGCTTTAAAGGAGAGCGTTCCGCATCGACAATAATTAATTCTGCGCCTAATTCCTGTGCTCTTTTTTGCATTTCATCACTGATATTGACAATGAACTCATTTTGCATGCTCAGCATGGAGATGCCGATGACAATTTTATTGGAATCACTCTTCTTAGTATTTTCGGATTGATTGCATCCTGAAAAGAGGAAGAACAGAGTAACTAATATTAAAAACGAGTATTTCATTTTTTATGCTTTTTATGAATTCGATTTCTGGTTCAGACTGTCTAAAACTACTGCTCCGATGATGATAATGCCCATCACTACCTGTTGGTAATAAGAGGTTACATTGAGTAAATCTAAGCCATTATTTATTACTCCAATAAGTAAAACACCAATCAGGGTTCCGGCAATACTGCCTTTTCCCCCTGTGGTACTGGTTCCTCCAATAACAACTGCTGCAATGGCATCCAATTCAAAACCTGCCCCTGCATTAGGCTGCCCTGTTGTAATTCTTGACGTTAATAAAATTCCGGCTAATCCGGCTAATAAACCCGAGATGGAATAAACTGCCATTTTAACCTGACTAACATTTATTCCGGATGCTCTGGCGGCTTGCTCATTTCCTCCCAAAGCATAAATATACCGGCCTAAGATCGTTTTATTGAGAATAACTGAACATAATATGAACATAAAGATCAAAATAATGATCAGGACAGGTATGCCCAAAATCTTACCGCTGCCCAAAAAGATAAAAGAATCTGAAAGATTGGAAACCGGGCGTCCATTACTTAAGATCAATGCCAGGCCCCGTCCAATAGTCATGGTACCCAGCGTGACGATAAAAGGAGCAATTTTGCTTTTGGTAATGATAAATCCATTGAAAGCACCCATCAATAGTCCGGCTGACAGACCCATGAAAATCGGCAGTAAAACCGGGTAGGTATCAGGATGTGCCAGCATCGCAGAGCTAACACTGGCGACCGCTACTATTGACCCCAAAGAAAGATCGATACCGCCCGTGATGATCACAAAAGTTACTCCAAAGGCTAAAATAGCATTGATCGAAACCTGAGTGATAATTATTGTCCAGTTAGAAACAGTTAAGAACTGAGGTGAAATAAATGAAATGATAAGGCAAATAATACTAAATACGATGGGTAAACCGTATTGCCTGAGTCTGTTAATGTAATGCATACTGCATGATTTTTTCCTGACTTGCTTCCTCCCGTGTAAGTATAGCTGTTTGTTTTCCTTTTGATAAAACAAGTATCCGATCGCTCATTCCCGAAATTTCAGACAATTCTGAAGAGATCATAATTACGGCCAATCCATTTTCAGCCAATTGCCTGATCAGTTTATAAATTTCATGTTTTGCTCCGATATCAATTCCTCTTGTGGGTTCATCCAAAATGATCAGAGCGGGTTGAGCTAATAGGACCTTTGCGATGACAACCTTTTGCTGATTTCCGCCACTGAGGTACATTACTTTCTGACTTAGACCCGCGGCTCTGATCTTTAGATCTTCAGCCATTTTGGTAGCTGCCTCCAGTTCAAGCTTTGTTTCAATAAACCATCCTTTTGAATAGTTCATTAAGCTTGACAGACTGATATTGTCCTTAACGGATAATTCCGGAATAAAGCCTAAAGCTTTTCTGTCTTCACTCAGGTATCCAATTCCCTCTCTGATAGCATCTTTAGGCGATTTTATTCTAATTGTTTTGCCTTTTAAAATGATATCACCGCCATCAATACTGTCTAAGCCAAAAATGGACCTTGCAATTTCGGTCCTTCCCGCACCCATTAAGCCGGCAATACCAAAAACCTCACCGGCATGGACCTCGAAATTAATTTCAGAAAATTTCCCTTTTTTATGGAGGTTCTGAACTTTCAGGACCACTTCTCCCGGAGCCGTTGAGTTCTCAGAAAACAGCTTGTCAATTTCCCGGCCTACCATCAAAGAAATCAGGCTGTTTTTATCCAGATCTGCTGTGTTTTTCGTCGCAATAAATTTTCCATCTCTCAATACGGTAATCCGGTCTGCTATCTGGTAGATCTCCTCCATTTTATGGGAAATATATATTATGGCTACACCCTGACTCTTCAGATCATTAATGATTTTGAAAAGCATGCTAATCTCTTTTTCTGATAGGGCAGAGGTCGGTTCGTCCATGATAATCACCCTGGCATTATTAGAAATGGCCTTAGCTATCTCTATTAGCTGCAATTCGGCAATACTGAGTTGTTTTGCTTTTGTCCGGACATTAATATTCAGGCCCATCAAATGCATTAATTTCTGAGCTTCCTGATTTATTGCCCGTTCATCCACCAAATAACTCCGGCTGAACTCCCGGCCTAAAAAGATATTTTGAGCTACAGTTAATTCCGGAACCATTATTATTTCCTGATGAATCATCGAAATGCCTTTTTGCAGCATTGCATGAACATCCATATTCTCAATTTGATCACCGTTGAAAGAAATTGAACCTGAATCTGCTTTCAGGAGCCCGATCAAAATTTTCATGAAAGTTGATTTGCCTGCTCCATTTTCGCCCATAAGGGCATGAACTTCACCTTTTTTAAGGTCAAAATGAATGTTATCCAAAGCCTTAACTCCAAAAAATGATTTGGAAAGACTGTTTACCCTTAGAATTTGTTCAGCAGATGAAGGCATTCTATTCAAATTCAATCAAATAGTTTTTAATGAATGTAGCAATTTGACTATTAATAAAAAAAATCCCCGCTAAATGTAAATTCCAGCGGGGGTTTTTTATTTTCGGGTATTTTGATTTTACTTACCTATGAACCTGGATTCAATTGCTTTGAACCGATCCTGCAATTTTTTATTCAGGTCCTTTTCTCCATTTTGTTCAGTAAGCTTCACCATTTCACCCATGACATAAACTCCGAGTTGTATTTCACGGGTGTTCAGATTTTCTTTTGTCTTGGCGATCGCGGCCAGATAATTTAACTGATCTTCGATATATTCGGCCGTGTTAACAATCAGATCATTCGCTTTTTTAGGCTCTTTCAGCTTAAACAGCAGCTCAGCCATATAATATTTGCGGATAGTAAAGTTCAGGGAATAATTTTTATCAGGAACTACTTCCATGCATTTTAATAATGCTTTTCTTGCTTCATCCATACGGCCTTCACGGTATAGATTTTCGGCCAGAATATTAAAATGATTGATGATGGTAAAGCTCATCCGCACAGATTCAGGATCCAGATAAGTGGCATTTTTCATATTGCCCCATTTAAACTTATTCATCATGTTATTATACATCTGATCTGTGTTCGTCAGTTCAGGTTTTTCAGCGCTAGTATCAGCCTGAGCCTTTTTGAGCGGTAATAAGCGATAGGCAAAACCTTCATTGTACAGATAGTCTCCCAGACCCATATAATTATCATCGGGAACGGTTATGGCAAAATAAACCGGGCGCTTCCAGTTATTATGAGCCAGAATATCGATCAAAGCCAGTTCTGTTTTTGTGACATAGTTTTTATTGTATGTCCAATCCATGACCGGAACGATCAGGTCTCTTTTATTTGCAGGCAGCGTTTTGCTTGCGATGATCTGATCAGGATCGATCGTGATCTTAAAGTTCTTGGTTGGAAGGAAATTTTCTTTTGTTCCATCCTGGTATGTGGCCTTATCGGCATCGTTATCAGAGGTCATGATATCGAACAGATCTTTTAATTCTACCGCACCGGCAGCTTTGTAATCCTGATAGCCCATAACATCCCGGACACCCTGAACAAACTTCTCGTCGGGCATTGAGATTGGAAGGGCATCAGCCTCATTTACTTTCTTTTTCATCTGCCTGATATACCAGTCGGTACCCAGTAAACTGAGGTTGACCACCCTCACATCGGGCCGGATATTTTCGACCTCCTGGGCGTACCAGAGCGGATAAGTATCATTGTCGCCATAGGTAAACAGGATGGCATTGGGCTGGCAGGATTCAAGATAATCGGTGGCCATATCACGTGCTGTGAATTTTGTTGAACGGTCATGGTCATTCCAGCCTTCTTTAGCCATCAGGATCGGAGCAGCAAGTAAACCAATAATAGTTGCCAGAAATGCAGCATTAGCCGGTTTAAGTTTGCTGCGGAAAAAATCAGTGATCCCGGCAACACCAAGTCCTATCCAGATCGCGAAGGCATAAAAGGAGCCGGTATAGGCGTAATCCCTTTCCCTGGGCTGTAAAGGATTTTGATTTAAATAAAGTACAATGGCAATACCTGTGAAGAAGAATAAGAGGCCCACTATCCCGGCATCTTTCTGATTTCGTTTAAAATGCCAGAATGCACCGATGATACCCAGAATGAAGGGGAGAAAATAAAAGCGGTTGAATGCATTATTCTCCAACTGGCTTTTGGGAAGTTCATATTGTCCCCCCAGCAGCATATTGTCAATAAACCTGATCCCTGATAACCAGTTGCCGTGAATATAATCACCATGTCCCTGTTCATCATTCTGCCTTCCGATAAAGTTCCAGGCAAAATAGCGGGTGTACATAAAACTGGTTTGATAACTGATCAGAAAGCCCAGATTGTCCATGAAAGTAGGGGATTGATCTTCCTTCATTCCCATCCAGTCGCGATAGAATCCGATATGCTGAGGGTCGTCACTGAACATTCTCGGCATGAGGGTATTGCGGTCATATACCCTTTCATATTTCTGCCCGGCATTCTCGTATTTTTCTTTTCCCTTACGATAAATGATATCTCCCTGTTTGCTGTCTATTGGCTTGGAGTCAAAATACTGACCGTAAACCAGGGGGCGGTCGCCGTACTGTTCCCGGTTAACATAGCTTAATAAAGAAAAAGCATTATCAGGATCGCTGTTATTAAGGGTTGGATCTGCCTTTGCCCGGATCACGATCATGGCAAAGGAGCCATATCCGAAAATGATGAATACAATGGAGATCAGTGCAAGGTTCAATACTCTGCGCTTCTCGCGGATCCTGAGAATGTACTCCAGACCTGCCAGGATGATTGCAGCGACGATCAGGCCCGATAGGCCTCCTCCGATGAACATCAGGGCGACAAAAGCTGTTATAGCGGTTAATAAATACGATTTTTTGCCATTGATGCTATAAAATATACCTGCTGTAAGGCTGGTGATCAGCAGAATAATAAAAAATCCCACCCCGGTTCCAAACCCCAAACCTAAGGTATTTACAAAAAACAGGTCAGAATAAGCGGCAAATTTGATCGTGTACTGAACGATTCCGTATTGAATGAAGGCAAGAATCAGAATACCAGCCAGTAAGGACAATAGAGTGCCTGCAGATGTTCTTGTTTTTGATCTCCTGAAATAATAGACCAGTGCAATTGCCGGTATGGCCAGCAGGTTTAAGAGGTGAACTCCAATCGAGAGCCCCATGATATAGGCTATAAAGATCAGCCATCTGTCGGCATAGGGTTCATCAGCATGCTGATCCCATTTCAGGATCGCCCAGAATACAATAGCAGTACAAAGTGATGAGAGGGCATACACCTCTGCTTCTACAGCTGAGAACCAGAATGAATCTGAAAAGGTATAGGCAAGGGCACCGACAAGTCCTGAGCCCATTATACTGATCAGCTCCCATTGTGACAGTTTTTCGCCTGTTTTCCATAAAACTTTTTTTGCCAGAGCGGTAATGGTCCAGAAAAGGAACAGAATGGTGGCTGCACTTGCCAGGGCGGAGCACATGTTTATCCAGAAGGCCACCCTGCTTGTATCGCTGCCTGCCAGCAATGAAAAGATCTTTCCAAGCATCAGAAACAGCGGCGCACCAGGCTGATGCACGACCTGCAGTTTATAGGCCGAGGCAATAAATTCACCTGAATCCCAAAAACTGGCGGAAGGTTCGAGTGTTAATGTATAGACGACAAGGGCTATTAAAAAACTGAGCCAGCCTAATAAATTATTGATTTTGTTATAGTTCATAGATTCAAGATCAAAAATACTGCTGCCGAAATTAATGAAATTATTATTATTAGAGGTAGAAACAGAACAGGGTTTAACAGAAATTAACAAGTAGGAGATAGGAGGTCAGAGGTCTGAAGTCTGAAGTCAGAGGTCTGATGTATGAAGTATGAGGTCTGATGTATGAAGTATGAGGTCTGATGTATGAGTAATTTATTGTTAATTAGGTTAAGATTTCCAGTTTACATATAGCTTATGAAGTTTTGCTCCAATTTCGTCTGCTTTAGCATTATAGATGTTAAATTGTTCCAGTGTTATATAGTGGCAGTCTTTAGCAAAATTTAACCACAATTACTTTCTTCTAAAGATCCGGCTGAGTAGATCAGATATTTTTTGAATTCTGCATGATATCTTCTCCGCCTAAAACCTTCTGCAATATTAGGGCTTATTGATCATGTAGAACGAATTATTTGGCTGGTTCAAGAATATTTTTCAGAAGAAGGAAAATCTCTTGTCAGATTAAAAATACTCATTGACAATTGATAGGAAAGCTGATAGACATCCAGATCAGTAAATGATTTGATCATAAAAAAAATGCTTGCCCGAAATTAAGTATTCTTTTATAAAATTGAAGATATCTTCATCTTAACCTAGTAAACGGTAATCCGACCTCATACCTCATACCTCGGACCTCGGACATCATACCTCTTAGTCTATAAACAAAAAACAATTTTCATTTGCACTTTAGATTTTATCCCGCTATATTTGCAATCCATTTCAAAAGGAGCTTCTTTTTGATTTTGATTGCCCGATAGTATAAAGGTAGTACAACTGTTTTTGGTGCAGTTTGTCTAGGTTCGAATCCTGGTCGGGCAACTATAAAAATTTCGAGGTTCGGAATTACAAATATTTAAAATCGCCCCGGCGATTTAAAATGTTGATTATCTTTGCTTTAGTAAGTTTAAATCCGAAATTATAATTTCGAAATCCGAAACAAAAATGCCCCTATCATTTAATCCAATCAAGTTATTTGCCGGTTCAGGAACAGTTGAGCTGGCTACAAAAATAGCTGAAGCATACGGTAAAAAGCTGGGTGACGTTACGCTGTCGAGATTTAGTGATGGTGAATTTCAGCCTCATTTTAATGAAACTGTGCGTGGTTGTGATGTTTTTTTGATCCAGTCAACCAATCAGCCAAATGATAATCTGATCGAGCTTCTGTTAATGACAGATGCTGCAAAACGGGCGTCAGCGCATTATATCACGGTGGTTATTCCCTATTTTGGTTTAGCGCGTCAGGACAGAAAGGATAAACCAAGGGTTGCTATCGGAGCAAAGTTAATGGCAAATCTGATCACTGCTTCAGGCGCTCACCGTATCATGACAATGGATCTTCATGCGGCACAGATACAGGGTTTCTTTGATATTCCGGTTGATCACCTGGATGCCTCTGTGATCTTTGTTCCGCATATTAAGAGCCTGAACCTGCCAGCCCTGACTATTGCTTCGCCGGATATGGGAGGTTCTTACCGGGCCAGAACTTTTGCAAAATATTTTAATGCAGAGGTTGTGATCTGTGATAAACAAAGGAAGCGTGCCAATGAAATTGAATCGATGTCGATCATTGGGGATGTTACAGGCAGAGACGTAGTACTTATCGATGATATCTGCGATACTGCGAGGACTCTGGCGAAAGCTGCGGAGCTGATCATGGAAAATGGGGCCAACAGCGTCAGGGCGGTTTGTACGCATCCTGTATTATCAGGAGATGCCTATTATACCGTTGAAAATTCGGCACTTACCGAACTGATCGTAACTGATACCATAGCATCCGTAAAATCAAGTCCGAAGATCAGAGTGCTTTCAACAGCAACACTTTTCAGCAGGGCCATTGCCAATGTAAATGAACACGGATCGATAAGTGATCTTTTTAAGATAGAGTAAGATAGTTGTTAGTTGTTAGACTGGGCGGAGACTGATAAATTTGTAATTCCCAGCAACTAACAACCAGCAATGAACAACAAACAATAAATAAATAATTATGAAATCAATTGCTATTAGCGGTTCTCCAAGAGAGAACGTAGGGAAAAGAGACGCTAAAGAGCTGCGTTATGAAGGCAAAGTGCCTGCAGTTCTTTATGGTGGAAAAAATCAAATCCACTTTTCTGTGTCTGCATCTGATTTGAAAAGTCTGGTTTATACCCCGGAAGTTTCATTCGTTGCGCTGGATGTTGCTGGTGTGAAAGCACAGGCCATTATCCAGGATGTACATTTTCATCCATTAACTGATCTTCCATTACATGTCGATTTTTTGGAATTAGATGAAAAGAAACCTGTAGTTATGCAGATCCCTGTAAAATTAACAGGAACTTCTCCGGGTGTAAAAACCGGTGGAAAACTGATTCAGAAATTACGTAAACTGCGTGTAAAAGCATTGCCGAAAGATATGCCTCAGTATGTAGAAGTAAGTATCGGCAAGCTGGAAGTTGGAAAATCAGTTGCTGTCGGAGAGTTAGAATTCGCCAATTTCAAGGTGACCAACAATCCTGAAGATACGATCGTTTCGGTAACCATGTCGCGGGCTTTAAAGCAGGCTGAGACTGAAGCCAAAAAATAAAGAGGGATCCCTCTTCAATAATTCATCAGCAGTGCAGGTTTCCTGCGCTGCTTTTTTATGGGATAGCATGAGCTTTTCTGAAAGCTTTCAAGCATATTTGTACTCAAATGAAATATTTGATAGTAGGTTTAGGGAATATCGGACCGGAATATGCGGATACCCGGCATAATATAGGCTTTATGGTTGCCGATGAACTGGCAAAGCAATCCTATGCTTCCTTTTTTAATATGCGCCTGGCCTATTATACAGAGTTTAATTATAAAAGCCGTACTATTTACCTGATCAAGCCGACTACTTATATGAATTTGAGCGGGAAGGCAGTAAATTACTGGATGCAGGAGTTGCGTATTCCTGTTGAAAATGTACTGGTCATTGTGGATGACCTCGCTCTGCCTTTTGGAACCATCAGGCTTAAACCTAAAGGCAGTGCAGCCGGCCATAACGGTTTGAAAAGTATTGAATCTGTTATTGGAGGAACAAATTATCCCCGACTGCGTTTTGGTATAGGAGATAACTTCCCCAAAGGCAGGCAGGTTGATTATGTCCTGAGCGGCTTTGATAAGGATGAACAAAAAGAACTGCCTGCACTCATTGACCGTTCTATAGAGTTTGTTCAAAGCTTTGTGACGGCGGGTACTGAACTGACTATGACGCGATTTAATAAATAATCCGGAAGGTTTTGGGTATTTCGCTGCCCTTCGATCCGGAAAAATGAAACAGGATATGAAAATTTACGGAATTCCCAATTGTAATACGGTTAAGAAGACACTCGACTGGCTGAAGCTCCATCAGATCGGTTTTGAATTTCACGATTTCAAAAAACTGGGTATCAGTGAAGCAAAGCTTGAAGAGTGGGCCGGTCAAACCGGATGGGAAGCACTTTTGAACAAACGCGGTACTACCTGGAAAAAATTAGATCCTGAAACACAGAATAGCATTATTTCAAAAGAATCTGCATTTAAGCTTATGCAGGAAAAAACGAGTGTGATTAAACGGCCCGTCATTGAAACAGGCAGCGGAACAATCCTGATTGGCTTTAATGAGGAGCAATTATCAGGAATATTAATTTAAATTCTCCAAAATGAACAAACTGAAATTTTTATTATGCTTTTTCGCAATTTCTGGGGCTTTCACCCAGGTATTTGCACAGCAAACCCAGGCGACGGATGGCAGGAGCTCCACAAATAATTATAATTATCATGATACTTTTGGTCCTTTGTTCTACACGAAAAATGGGAATGATATCCGCTCAGCCAGCGGTCAGCCCGGTCCGAAATACTGGCAAAACCGGGCTGATTATAAACTTTCAGTCAGGTTAAATGATCAGACCAATGAAATTTCGGGTACTGAAGTGTTAACCTATACCAATAACAGTCCGGATAAAATGTCATTTATCTGGATGCAGCTTGATCAGAATTTATTTAAGCAGGATTCAAGGGGACAGGCCCTGATACCTCCGGTGGGAAGCCGCAGCGGAGCCAGAGGGCAGAAATTTGATGGGGGATATAAAATTAAATCCGTCAAGTTAGTTTCTGCTGAGAAAGGAAAAACGACTGAGAAGGATGCGGAGTATTTTATAGAGGATACCAGAATGCAAATATATCTTCCATCTGAACTTTCAGCCGGGGGCGCCCAGATTAAGCTTAAGATAGATTATTCCTTTATTTCACCCGAATATGGTTCTGACCGGATGGGGATCTTGAATACCCGAAACGGAAAAATTTTCTCAGTGGCGCAATGGTATCCACGGATGTGTGTGTATGATGATGTTTCTGGCTGGAATACCATCCCGTATATCGGCCCAAGCGAGTTCTACCTGGAGTATGGTGATTATGATATCAGCATTACGGCGCCGGCAAGTCACATTATTGTCAGTTCGGGTGAGCTGGTCAATCCACAGGATGTATATACTGCTGAGCAGCAGCAACGCTGGAAGGCAGCTGCACAGAGTGATCAGACAGTTATGATCAGATCTGCTTCGGAGGTTACAGATCCGAATTCCCGTCCATCCGCAAAGCAGGAACTTACCTGGAAATTCAAATTGAAAAATGCCAGGGATGCAGCCTGGGCTTCTTCGGCGGCATTTATTATTGATGCGGCCCGGATGAATCTGCCAAGCGGGAAAAAGTCGATGGCGATCTCTGCCTACCCGATAGAAAGTGATGGTGCTGATGCCTGGGGCCGTTCTACAGAATATACGAAAGCATCGAATGAATTTAATTCAAGGAAGTGGCTGGAGTTTCCTTATCCCGCCGCTACTAATGTCGCCTCAATTGCCGGAGGGATGGAATACCCCGGGATCGTATTTTGCGGTGCAAAAGCAAAGACCGGAGGCCTGTGGGGAGTTACCGACCATGAGTTTGGCCATACCTGGTTTCCTATGATCGTCGGCTCTAATGAACGTTTACATGCCTGGATGGATGAGGGATTTAACACTTTTATAAATTCCCTTTCCTCAGATGAATTTAATCATGGGGAATATAAGCCCAGACAAGTGGATATGCACGCTCTGGGCAAAGTGATGACCAATGCTGCTTATGAGCCGGTTATGAGCAGCCCGGATAATATGAAGGAGTCGAGTATTGGGATG
This sequence comes from Pedobacter sp., assembly GCA_036677005.1. Taxonomy (GTDB): domain Bacteria; phylum Bacteroidota; class Bacteroidia; order Sphingobacteriales; family Sphingobacteriaceae; genus Daejeonella. The sequence continues at coordinate 13,874 of JAKFBV010000135.1, read as the reverse complement.
CTGGCCTATTATAAACCCGGGATGGGCCTGACCTTATTGCGTGAGCAGATTCTGGGCCCGGATCGCTTTGACAGGGCCTTAAAAACCTATATCGAACGCTGGGCATATAAACACCCTACTCCCGACGACTTCTTTCGCACTATTGAGAATGTATCAGGTGAGAATCTGAATTGGTTCTGGCGAAGCTGGTTTCTGAATAACTGGAAACTGGATCAGGCGGTTACTGAAGTAAAGTATGTGAAAGATGATCCCAAACTGGGTGCCCTGATCACGCTGGAAAACCTCGAAAAGATGGCCATGCCGACTATCCTGGAGATCAGGACCAAAAGCGGACAGGTTAGCAGGCTAAAGCTTCCGGTTGAAGTTTGGGAACGAAATACCCGGTGGACCTTTCTCTATCCCGGCAATGAGGAGATCGTTTTGGTTCTCAGTGACCCGGATAAGGTCTTGCCCGATTCAAATCCTGCAAATAACCTGTGGCCGGCTTTGAAATAATTAAAGGAATAACAGATCTCCTGCAAAGGTATGCCTGCAGGAGATCTGTTATTAAAATATATTGATGATTCTTCTGGCCTTACGCTGAATTTTTCTTGATTTTTTCCTGTTTTCCGAACCTGGTTTAACGGTTCTGTAAACCCTTGCAGCTTTCCGGACGATCTTTTTCAACTTCTTTCTTGTTAAACCACTTTTGGCCGTGTTATTTTTCCCGGTGATCAGAAGCTGAATTAACTCTGTTGCGTTTCTTGTTGCAAGAGGTTCACTTTTGGCAGCAGGTAAAACAGCGGTAATCAGCAGGATAAAAATGATGGAGATGATGCTCTTTTTCATGGCGGTGATTTTTTTGTTTAAAACAGGGTTCAGGTATAAACCGGTAAATTCCCGGGATAAGCTTTAAGATATGACGCTAAGCCTGCTGCTTTAGTTGCATGCAAATGGATTTTTTTGATTTAAATAGTAGAATTTCTGATAATGAGGTAGTTATAATGCATCTCCCGCCCTGATAAAGGCAAGATGATGAAGAACCGCCCTTAATTCACCATAGGAAACATCATCTCCAAGGGCGTTCTTCGTTTCTACGGTTCCCGATCCCGGATTTTGAATGATATAGGCCATGATCCTGGCCACTTTCAATTTTGAAACGATATCGAATACAGATATCTCGCCGGTATTAATAAAGTGGGCAAGATGCCCTTCAATGGTTGTAGGGGTAAAGCCGCGCTCCAGGGCAATTTCACTGATCGTTTTTCCTTCTTTAAAAAGGTCAAGAGACAATGTTTTGGTATCCGGTTTAAGTTTTTTTTCTTTCAGGGGGATCTCATGTGCCTGCCGGTCAATGACCTGATTTTCGCAATAGGAATTAATTATTTCCAATATTTGTATGCCGTACTGCTTCACCCTGACCTTACCCAGACCTTTGATGTTTTCAAGTTCCTGCAGGCTGGAGGGGAGAGTGCGTACAAGTTCGAGTATCGATTTTTGTGCAAGGACAAGGTAAACCGGAACACCCCATTCAGCAGCAAGGGTATCTCTCCAGTTTTTGAGTTCCTGATATAATTCGGGATGGGCGATATTGCCTGGTACCCGTCCTGAAGCTGGGCCTGATTTTTTTATGGGTACAAGATCAATTTCTGCATTTGATTTAGTTTGAAGATATAAAGCTGTACTGAAGCCATTCGCACAGGCTTTCATTAAGGCCATTTTCACAATGATCTCCTTCAAAAAATCATTTAATACCCCGCTGATGCCCGATGAGACCGCTTTATTATCAGTATCGGTATTCAGTTTTTGCAGGGGATGATGAAAGATCCCTTCTATTTTTTCATTGAAATATGCAGATGCCTTTTTTACCCTGTTTTGAAGGCCGGAATTTTCTTCAGGCAGACTGTTTTGTTCCAGGAATGAAGCCAGCTGCTTTCTGAAATTTTCTGCTACCTCATATATTTCTTTTTCGGCCGCAGCCCGCATTTGATTCAGATCTTCAATTAGACTGGGATCAAGGATAGTGTAATGGTCTTCGGCCAGTTTTCTAAGCTGGAAATAATTACTCTTCAGGCTGCTGAAATCGAATAGCTCATAAAGCAGACTTTGCTGGAAGGATATCCTGGAGGCTGTTAACTGTTGCTCACCGGGTTCGTTATTATTGGCATTCCGGGTATATTCTGATACTGTTCCGTCTGTTTTGACACTGTTGAAGGAGATCGGTGAGCGCAGAACCATGCCCTCAAAGCTTTTACAGCGGCTGAGGGCTACATAGACCTGGCCATGCGCAAATGCAAGATTGGCATCGATCACCGCTTTTTCGAAGGTAAGACCCTGGCTTTTATGTATCGTAATTGCCCAGGCAAGTTTCAATGGAAATTGCCTGAAAGTACCAATGGTCTTTTCTCTGACTTCTTTAGTTTGCGAATCCAGTTCGTATTTGATATTGGTCCATTCGAGGGGATTGACAACAATTTCAGATAGATCCCCGGGGCATTTTACCAGGATCTGATCTTCAGATATCGATGTAACGAGGCCTATTTTCCCATTAAAGAAAAGGCGCTCGCGCGAGGGGTCATTTTTTACGAACATAACCTGTGCTCCCTTTTTTAATTCTAGCTCCGCGACCGTTGGGTAGGAGTATTCAGGAAAGTCATCTTCTATGACGGCCTTAAACCGGTAAACAGGATCCTTTAGTCCTTCCAGTTTTTCCTCATTGATCTCCTGAGCGTATTTGTTATGAGTGGTCAGGGTAATATATCCTTCATCATCGGCAGGATTAAAATCAGGGATGTACCGCTGGTTGAGTTTTACCAGTACATCTGCATCGATCTGATTTTTTCTGACCCTGTTCAAAAGTTCGATAAAATGAGTGTCAACCTGCCGGTAAATATGTTTGAGTTCAATGCTTACCGGTGATGTTTTTTCCAGGGCCCTGCTGCTGAAAAAAAAGAGGTTAGGATAATAGTCTTTCAGGATCTTCCAGTCTTCATCTTTCACCACCGGGGAGAGCTGATGCAGGTCGCCGATCATTAATAGCTGAACCCCGCCAAAGGGCTTGTTATGGTTTTTGAAGCGGCGCAGAACTTCATCGATATGATCGAGCGTATCTGCACGAACCATACTGATCTCATCGATAACCAGAAGGTCAAGGCTTTTAAGGAGATTGATCTTGTCTTTGTTAAAGCGTTTATGCTGGGTATTTCCGGGGTTTCCCGGTACATAGGGGCCAAAAGGGAGTTGGAAAAATGAATTTATGGTTACACCTCCGGCATTGATGGCCGCCACACCGGTAGGGGCCACTACGGCCATACGTTTAAGTGATACCTTTTTTAGCTGGTGAAGAAATGTTGTTTTACCTGTGCCTGCTTTTCCTGTCAGGAAAATATTCTTGTCTGTGTATTGTACAAAGTCAAAGGCCAGTTCCAGCTGGGCATTCTGTTCCATGATAATTATTTAGGAGGGATCTGTTGCAAGATAAAAAATAAATTTTTATTGGGGTAGAGGATACCGTTTCCTAAGCGAGTTATGCCTTATCGCATCTGTTAAGCCCTAAATATCTGAAAATTCGAAACCCGGAAGCACAAAGTAATAAACAGACCACCATTCATATTCCAGAGTAAAATACAATTTGAACGGACCTTCCAGTTGTATTCTATCAAGATCTTCGGTAAATGCGGTATATTTCATTATCCCTTCTGCATAGGCCATTCCAACATCTTCCTGAAGCTCAAAATTGACATCTGTCATAGCGTAATTGCCATTTTTAAACTGAGGATAAGAATCAAAAACTTTGCTGAATTTGTCCATAACCCTATCCTTATTCCATATCTTTCCATCAGGTAATATCAATTCATCCGCAAGACTAAATGAGAGATGCTCTTTCTCCTGACTGAACCAGGATGAGATAAATTTCGCTGCTTTTTGCTCAATATCCAGTTTATGATTGGGATGGAATTCTTCATAAATAAAATGCATGATCATACCGGGTAGTGCCACATTCATTACTTTCTCTTCAAATAATTCTTCAGTGATAAATTTATATTTAGTGCGGCAGTCATAAGACCCTAAAAAGTCGAGAGCGATCTGTTTCCGGTTCATCAGATCCATTAGTTTATTATAAGCTGCTTCCAGGGAAAGATCATCAAGTTTAGCTTCAGGGATAAAATCAGGCTCAGCAATTAGTTCGAATATCCTGATCTCTTCTGCTTCAGCCAAACCGGCCTCAAAGGCAATCATGTTCTTAAGAAATATATTTTCGATTGATGGAGGCGTATTTTCTGAAATATGAGCCTCTACACCCAGTTCGGCTTTTAATTTTAATTGTAATAGTTCATTTTCCATCCGCTTATTTTCATCTGGATCATGACTAAGGGGCAGATTATTATCAGATATCTTTTTCATAGTTCAGGGTTTTAGTTAAAAAATCACATGATTTATAATACCTGTATGAAATTATGTGATTTATTGATCTGCAGGCTGGCACTGGTAGGAGAGATTGTGTAAACGGTAAATATTAGTCTGGACTGAGGATTACCGTTTACTAATTTCTTTAGGGATTAAGATCATTTTTAATTAAATTTATGAGGAGAGCAAATCCTGATGAATAAGTCTGAATCCTATAGTATTCCTGATCCAAAAACAAAGGTTTTAGCCCTGGAAGATATTGACTTGTCTTTAACTTACAGCTATGCACATTATTTAAACTGGCTTTTTGATGATCGTGTCGAACTGATCAAAGGGAAAGTATTTAAAATGAGTGGTCCTGCACGGCTACATCAGCAGGTATCCATTAATATTGCTTCCATGTTATTTAATTTCCTGTTGGGGAAACCCTGTAAAGTCTATACAGCTCCATTTGATGTTCGGTTTTACAATGGCAGTAAAGCTGATAAGGATGTTCATACCGTTTTGCAACCAGACCTATGTGTAATATGTGATTCACAAAAGCTTGATATCAGGGGATGTATCGGCGCTCCGGATATTGTGGTTGAGATTCTTTCGCCGGGCAATAATAAAAAGGAGCTGCTGAATAAGTACAGCATTTATGAGGAGTATGGAGTAAAAGAATACTGGATCGTAAGTCCGGGATACAAAACTTTGCTAAAGTATACTCTGGACATGGAGGGGAAATACCAGCCGTCTAAACTCTTAACCCTGAGTGAAAAAGTGTATTCGGAAGTTCTTCCCGGATTCGAACTGGATCTGGATGCGGTTTTTGAAGGTTAGCAAGTTTACTGCAAACAGGATCTTTGCAGTAAAGACCTTATTCAGTAGTTATAATGTTAATTAATTTGCATTGTTACCATTTTGGTAATATATTTGTATTGTATTAAATGAGGGTAATAGCTAAGAAGACACTTGTAAATTTTTATATTATTCATAGTTCTTCGAAAGCAAGCCTGGAAGCGTGGTATAATGAAACTGTAGATAGCGACTGGTCAAAGCCGGGAGATGTCATTGAAGTTTATCCTCTGGCAGATGTAATTACGGGGAAGCGTTTTGTGTTTAATATTAAAGGAAATCAATATCGATTGGTAGTTGATATAGAATTTAAGTTAAAGCTGGTATTTATTGTATGGATAGGTACACATGCAATTTACAATAAGATAAATGTTAAAGAAATCAACTATGTCAAAAATAATCAGGACAGAAGATGAATATGAGTCTGCCCTCGAACAAGCATATCTTCTTATGCAGGAGGATATCCAGCCCGGCACAGTTAAATCAGATGAACTGGAACTGCTGACGCTGCTTATAGAACATTACGAGAAAGAGCATTATCCTATATCGCCCTGCTCACCGATAGAGGCAATTAAATTCCGGCTGGAACAGTTGGGTAAATCAACTTCTGAACTTTCTACAATATTGGGTGCAAGGAGTCGGCAATCAGAAATATTAAGCGGCAAACGCAAGCTGAGCTTGAGTATGATACGAAAACTGCATGAAATTTTGCATATACCTGCACAGAGTTTGATTACTGAATATTAGAAAAAAACTAAGCGAAAAAATATTATCCTGATCCGGGGAATACCAATTGTATGTTTACTATAAAAATAGACGATAGGGAATGTAACGAAATTTTGCTGGGGGTATTAAATAAAGAAAAAGACGCAACGATTCATATCTGCCGCCTGCCTGCAGGCGACTATCAGATAGACGAGTATCTTTTAGTAGAAAGAAAGACGATAACTGATTTATCTGCTTCCATTAAGGATGGCCGTTTGTTTCAACAGGCAGGAAAATTGGCGTCTGTACCCATGCAAAGTATGATCATATTGGAAGGTACTTCCAGTATGGTACAATCTTTTGGTCTGACACGGGAAGCAATCCAGGGCGCCTTGATTACCCTTTCACTAGTATTCAAAATACCATTACTCCGTTCCGGAAATCCTGAAGAAACCGCCAGGCTTATCCTGTACGCCGCCAGACAAGTTCAATCGTATGGGTGTAAACAGCTATATCCCAGGCCCTTTCCTTATGCCCGCAGGCTAAAAGATAAATATAAAAGGCAGATCCATGTATTGCAGGGACTTCCTGGTATAGGCCCTGCCCGTGCAAGCTTGCTTTTGGATAAATTCGGAACGTTAAAAGCTATTTTTAATTCACCTGTTAAAGATTTGGAACAAATACCGGGAATAGGTAAAAATACAGCCAGACAAATAAACCGGATCATTGAATAAATGTTGCATCCTAATTAGGTTCATTGAGTTCGCATTCATATCAGTCCATATTTTATATTTGCCAGATCAATTAAGAATATGCTGACTTTAAACAATTTTGATAATCAGATAAGCGGTGCTGTTTTAAAAAGGGGAAAGCAGTATTACCAGGACGGGGCTGTTATAGAAATAGAAGAGATCAACGATGGCTTCTGGAATGCTGAAGTAGAAGGCTCTGAATTTTATGATGTAAAAGTGCAACTGAATGAGAGCGATGCGATAATAGATAGTTCATGTACCTGCCCTTATGATGGGGATATTTGTAAGCATGTCATAGCCGTTCTTTACACGATCCGTGAGGAGAAAATTATCAATATTGATGTTTCAGAAACTAAAGATCCAAAGAAATTGAGTTTTCAAGACCTGCTGGAAAAGATAACCCTTAAAGAATATAAGGAATTTATTACGGAGTATGCTTCCCGCAATAAAGATTTCAAAACAACATTCGAACTGGCCTTTGCTGATAAGGATGAAACTATTGATTTTGGTAAAAAGTATACCGGGATGCTTAAGACCATCATACGGAAACATTCGGATCATGGTTTTGTAGGGTATCGCGAAGCTTTTGCATTATCGAAAGAGGTAAATAACCTGCTTGCTGACGCAGAAAATATGCTTCGGAAGGGAAACTTCATGAGTGCGTTCGATATTTTAACCGCCGTATTAAAGGAAATGATGAATGTTGTGACCTGTTGTGATGATTCTGATGGAAATATAGGAGGTGTACTCTCAGAAACGATCAGTCTTATTAGTAATACTGCAGATGATGCCCCGGTTCCTTTAAAGGAAGATATATTTAACTTTTTGTTTAAAGAGCTCAATGATAAATTATATTTCGATTATGGTGATTTCGGTTATGAAATGTTTGGGATTTTCGAAGAACTTGCCTTTGAACTGGACAAATCCGGAGAATTCTTTAATTATATCGATTCAAAGATTTTACAGCTTACCGGCGAATATGATGATCACCGGAAAAGCTTTTTGTATACACGTAAAATAGAGTTTTTAAGTTCAATTGGTAAAACTGAAGAGGCCGGGAAACTGATCCAGCAAAATCTGGAAATTGTTGAGGTAAGGCAGGGTGAAATAAATAAATTTATACAAGAGAAAGATTACGCAAAGGCAAAAGCGCTTATTAAAGACGGGATTGCAATTGCTGGTAAAAAAGGACATTCAGGTACAACATCACAGTGGGAAAAAGAATTGCTTCGGATTGCGTTTTTGGAGAATGATATTAAGATTATCAGGCATTATACCAGATATTTTGCTTTTGACAGGTGGTTCAGTAAGGAATATTATGATCAGTGGAAGGCAACTTATACCCAGGAAGAATGGATCGTCACCATTGAGAATTATATAGATGAGACTCTAAAAAAAATACTGGGAAAGAATGAAAGAGGCAGAGGTAAATTCTGGTTTACTGTAAATTCTCCTGTATTGAGTGCTATTGCACCTGTATATATTGAAGAGGGCTATTGGGACAGGCTTTTAGATTTGGTAAAAAAGGAAACAGAACTGGATGTTATTATGAAATACCATGCATATCTTTTTACACAATATGCTGAAGAACTACTTGCAATGTATCTTCCTGCAATTGAACTGGCAGGAGATACGGCTAGTGCAAGAAATCAGTATAAAGATCTCGTAATGAAGATGGAAAAAGTAATAAAAGATATGCCTCAGTTTAAGGCTGATATTATTGCTGTGGCTCAAAAATTAAAATCGAAATACCCCCGCCGGCCAGCGATGGTGGATGAGCTGAACAGAATAGCCGGCGGCGGGCAGAAAAAATACCGTTAACTAAGTTTTTTAGGAAATAGCAAAGGTTTGATTAAATTTGAAACATGAATAATTGTAACGATGGCGAACCAATACCATGATTTACCAGAAGATAAAAAGGTATCCTTTTTAGAAGATATTGACTTGTCTTTAACTTATAGTTATGCTAACTATTTGACATGGTTATTCGATGACCGGGTCGAGCTCATTAAAGGCAAAGTGTTTAAAATGAGCCCGGCACCATCTCCTTTGCATCAGGAAATATCGGCAAGTATATCTTCCGCGCTTTATAGCTATTTAAAAGACAAGCCCTGTAAGATTTATTATGCGCCTTTCGACGTCCGGTTCCCTAAAGAAAGTAAAGCTGACAAAGATATATATACAGTTTTACAGCCCGACATTTGTGTCATTTGTGATCCTGGTAAAATAGATGGTCGTGGTTGTATCGGAGCGCCGGATATTGTTATTGAGATCCTATCTCCTGGTAACAATCAAAAAGAACTGCTGAATAAGTACAGCATTTATGAGGAGTATGAAGTAAAAGAATACTGGCTCGTAAGTCCGGGATACAAAACTTTGCTAAAGTATACGCTGGACATGGAGGGGAAATACCAGCCGTCTAAACTCTTTACTCTAAGTGAAAAAGTGTATTCGGAAGTACTTCCCGGGTTCGAACTGGATCTGGATGCGGTTTTTGAGGATTGATAATTTGGCAAAGTCTTTAAAACTGGCTTCTGAATATGATTCAAACATCAGGGTTATCACCCATTCCCGACATTCCCTGCATTACCCTAACCTATCTAAACCGGATTGCAGCGGCAGCTTTTGGCTTAAAAAAATTCATGATGAGCTTAAATTTCAAAGCCAAAACTATAGCGGAAAGCCGGGCTGGCTTAAATACGGAAGCTGACCCTGCTTTTCTCATTAGACTTATCTTTAGCTATGCATTCCGGATAAAAACTTATTTCTTAATTCCTCCTTTTGCAGACTGGCGAAGTCACTGGCTTATCGGAGAGAGACTTCGCAAGTCGAACTTGAGAATATTTTCCTCCCAAGCCCTTGAAAATCAAAATAATCTTCCTACTTTTGCAGTCCCTAAATGAAAGCTGTAAAAAGCGGTATGCGGGGATTAAAAAAATATAAACACTAAAAGGAAAAAATGCCTACTATCCAACAATTAGTTAGAAAAGGTAGAGTAGCTATGGTTGACAAGAGTAAGTCGCCAGCGTTGGACAGCTGTCCACAGCGAAGAGGAGTGTGCACACGTGTGTATACCACTACCCCTAAAAAACCAAACTCAGCAATGCGTAAAGTTGCACGTGTGCGCTTAACCAACGGAAAAGAAGTGAATGCTTATATTCCCGGAGAAGGCCATAACCTGCAGGAACACTCTATCGTGTTAATCCGCGGTGGTCGTGTGAAAGATTTACCGGGTGTACGTTATCACATCATTCGTGGAGCTTTAGATACTTCCGGTGTAGCCGGTCGTAACCAACGTCGTTCTAAATACGGAACTAAGAAACCAAAACCAGGTCAGGCAGCTGCCGCACCTGCAAAAGGGAAAAAGAAATAATTAAACGGAGGAAAGCAACATGAGAAAGTCAAAACCAAAAAAGAGAATCTTACTGCCTGATCCAAAGTTTAACGACATAATGGTGACCAGGTTTGTAAATAATATGATGTATGACGGTAAAAAATCTATCGCATACTCTATTTTCTACGATGCAGTTGAATTAGTAGAGAAAAAAACAAGCGAAAACGGATTAGAGTCCTGGAAAAAGGCCCTGAACAATGTAATGCCTGCGGTAGAGGTTAAATCCCGTCGTGTTGGTGGTGCAAACTTCCAGGTTCCTACAGAGGTTCGTCCGGAGCGTAAAATTGCTTTAGGAATGAAGTGGCTGATCAATTATTCGCGTAAGCGTGGTGAAAAGACCATGACCGAGAAATTGGCAGGAGAGATCATTTCAGCTTCAAAGGGTGAAGGTGCAGCAGTTAAGAAGAAAGAAGATACTCACAAAATGGCAGAAGCTAATAAGGCCTTCTCTCATTTTAGATTCTAATAAAGGATGATTGAATGATAGGGGGATAGAATGTCTGAAATATTCTATCCTTCACTCATTCTGTCCTTCATTCATTAAATAATAATATGTCAAGAGATTTAAAATACACAAGAAATATCGGAATTGCTGCTCACATTGATGCGGGTAAAACCACAACAACCGAGCGTATCCTTTACTACTCGGGTGTGAGCCATAAAATAGGGGAGGTACATGATGGTGCTGCAACTATGGACTGGATGGCACAGGAGCAGGAGCGTGGAATTACCATTACTTCAGCGGCTACAACTGTTGACTGGAAATACAGGGATAAAACTTACCATATCAATATTATTGATACTCCGGGACACGTAGATTTTACCGTAGAGGTAAATCGTTCATTACGCGTACTGGATGGACTGGTATTCCTTTTTTCGGCGGTTGATGGTGTTGAACCTCAGTCTGAAACAAACTGGCGCTTAGCAAACAATTATAATGTAGCCCGTATCGGTTTCGTTAATAAGATGGACCGTTCAGGTGCAGATTTCCTGAAAGTTGTTAAGCAGGTTAAGGATATGTTAGGCAGTAATGCCGTTCCTTTGCAATTGCCAATCGGTGCTGAAGATTCATTTAAAGGAGTAGTTGATCTGATCAACTTCCGGGGGATCGTCTGGAATGAGCATGATAAGGGAATGACCTTTACTGAAGTTCCCATTCCTGAGGATATGATCGCTGAAGCAACAGAGTGGAGAGAGAAATTGCTCGAATCTGTTGCCGAATACGACGAAGGTTTGATGGAAAAGTTCTTCGATGCACCCGAGACCATCACCGAGCGTGAAGTTTTAGATGCATTGCGTAAAGCGGTGCTTGATGCGAAGATCGTTCCTATGGTTTGTGGTTCATCCTTCAAAAACAAAGGTGTTCAAACCATGCTGGATTATGTGATGGAATTATTGCCATCACCGATGGATGTGGAAGGTATTGTAGGTCATCATCCTGATACAGGTGAAGAAATTGTCCGCAAGCCCAGTGAAAAAGAACCATTTGCTGCATTGGCATTTAAAATAGCAACCGATCCTTTTGTAGGCCGTTTGTGTTTTATCCGTGTCTATTCAGGTAACCTGGAAGCAGGTTCTTATGTGCATAATATGCGTTCTGATAATAAAGAGCGTATCTCCCGTATCTTCCAGATGCATGCAAACAAGCAAAACCCGATTCCAAATGTTGGAGCCGGAGATATTGCTGCTGTAGTTGGATTTAAAGATATCAAAACAGGTGATACCCTTTGCGATGAGAAACACCCTATTGTTTTGGAATCGATGAATTTTCCTGAACCGGTAATCGGTTTGGCAATCGAGCCTAAAACTCAGGTTGATGTGGATAAATTAGGCATGGCTTTAGGTAAATTATCTGAAGAGGATCCTACTTTCCGCGTACAAACAGACGATGAAACCGGACAGACCATTATTTCAGGTATGGGCGAGCTTCACCTTGATATCATCATGGATCGTTTGAAACGTGAATTTAAAGTTGAAGTAAACCAGGGAGCTCCTCAGGTTTCTTATAAAGAAGCCATTACAGGTACTACCCAGCACCGCGAAACGTATAAGAAACAAACCGGTGGCCGTGGTAAATTTGCTGATATCCAGGTTATTATCTCTCCGAATGATGAAGGTAAAACGGGTCTGCAGTTTGTGAATGAGATCTCAGGCGGTTCAATTCCTCGTGAATTTATTCCTTCTGTTGAAAAAGGATTCGCTGCAGCTATGGTAAACGGTGTTCTGGCAGGTTATCCTTTACAGAACATGAAAGTCAGATTAATTGACGGATCGTTCCACGCGGTCGATTCAGATGCGCTTTCTTTCGAGATCTGTGCGAAATCTGCTTTCCGCGAAGCATTGCCAAAATGTAAACCTGTACTGATGGAGCCGATCATGAAGATCGAGATCCTTACTCCTGAAGAGAACATGGGTGATGTTATCGGAGATATGAACCGTCGCCGCGGACAGCTATTGGGAATGGATACCCGTGCAGGTGCACAGGTTATTAAAGCAACCGTGCCTCTTTCAGAAATGTTTGGTTATGTAACTCAGTTACGTACCATCACTTCCGGACGTGCGACTTCCACGATGGAGTTCGACCACTATGCTGAAGCTCCAAGGAACGTTCAGGAAGAGGTTGTAGCCAAGGTTAAGGGTAAGAAAGCGAACGCTTAAATGTTATGAGTTACGAGTTATGTGTTATGAGGCTGGGCGCTTAGCCTCGTAACTCACAACACATAACTCACAACACGCTACTCATAACAAACAAAATTTTAATAATTATACATCTTCTTTAGTAACTAATAGCTCTTACTAAGGAATAAAATCAAAACAATGAGCCAAAGAATCAGAATTAAATTAAAATCTTACGATTACAATCTGGTAGACAAGTCTGCTGAGAAGATCGTAAAAACCGTTAAACCTACGGGAGCGGTAGTAAGCGGACCAATTCCCTTGCCAACTGAGAAGAAGATCTTTACAGTTTTGCGTTCACCGCACGTGAACAAAAAGGCTCGTGAGCAGTTCCAGTTATGCGCTTACAAGCGTTTACTTGATATCTACAGTTCAAACTCTAAAACGGTTGATGCTTTAATGAAACTTGAACTTCCCAGCGGAGTAGAGGTTGAAATTAAAGTTTAAGGCCCCTGATAAAAATAAAAAAAGCTATCCTCACCGGTAGCTTTTTTTATTTAAATCCCTTTTGTAAATTACCGGCATCATTATGTTAACTGCTGCTTTGTTATTAAATCCCGGAAAAAGCCGTATTGCTGTCAGTGCAGTCTTTTTTGCCTATGGTCTTACCTTTGCCAGCTGGGCTTCGAGAATTCCAAGTATTCAACAGAACCTTGCAATTTCAGATGGCGTTCTGGGCCTTGTGCTGTTTGCCTTACCTGCCGGATTATTTCTTTGCTTGCCATTTTCGGGATGGATCATCAATCATTTCGGGAGCCGGAAAATTGTTATCGTCTCGGGCCTGATCTATACGGGTCTGCTTCTGCTTATCGGGCTGGCTCAAAATCTGCCCCAGCTGATAGGCGTACTTTTCGTTTTCGGCTTCTTTAGCAGCCTGCTTAATATTGCTGTCAATACGCAGGCGGCCGGAGTTGAGGCAGCCTACAGCAAACCGATTATGGCATCTTTTCATGGGATGTGGAGCCTGGCAGGTTTTGCCGGAGCTGCAATCGGAACTCTAATGATGGGCTTCGGGGTGGAACCTGCCTACCATTTTGTTTTAATCTTTTTTCTAATGCTGCTGATCATCGCGATGAGCTCATCGGACATGATAGCCAGGGATGAGGGACAAAGTTCTGCCGGAC
>JAKFBV010000134.1:0-13890 GCA_036677005.1 Pedobacter sp. | reverse complement strand
AAGATTATTTAAAGTCCTGGATTTAATTATTTAATAACAGTAGATATTTATTGCTTCATCATCGCTTAATTTAAATATACAACTTAAGCTGACTCGGCCGCCTTCGCAAATGCTTCGGCGTCTGAAAAAGGCCGGTTACTTATTTAAAGACTCCGTTTACTAAAAATAATTACCAATTATTTAATAATGTACTCCAGAAACATAGCTTTAATCACATGTGGTTCTACGTTTACATCCTTGAGCTTAATAACGGCAAACATTATGTTGGCTGTACCTCAAATCTTAAGGAAAGATATTCCCGTCATTCAAAAGGTCGTGTCCCAGCAACAAAAGCCCACCTTCCGATTAAACTAATTTGGTGCTGTTCATTTCCCGACAGATATATAGCCTACGAATTTGAACGTTATCTCAAATCCGGTTCCGGAAGAGCATTTGCAGCAAAACATCTTTATCAGGCTTCATAAATAAAACAATGATGAATTAAAGGATAAATTATGAAAGAAAAGACCTCATTGATCATTCCTGATGAATTAGTGATAAACAAAATCTACTATATCCGGGAGCAAAAAGTCATGATAGATCGTGATTTAGCCTTATTATATCAGGTAGAGACAAGGATTTTAAAACAAGCGGTACGAAGAAATATTAACAGGTTTCCGAGTGACTTTATGTTTGAAATGAAGAAAGAGGAGTTTGAAAATTGGAGATCACAATTTGTGATCTCCAATTCAGATCAAATGGGCTTAAGATATCTTCCGTTTTGTTTTACAGAACAAGGTGTTGCCATGTTATCTAGTGTCTTGAACAGCGAAAGGGCTATAAATGTGAACATTCAGATCATCAGGATATTTACCCGTATCCGTCAAATGCTGATAGACAATACAGAATTGCGATTGGAAATTGAAAAGATTAAAACTAAACTGGATAAGCAGGGCAAAAATATGGAGCTTGTTTTCCGCTATCTGGATGAACTGATTGAACGAAAAATAGAGCCCATACCAAGAAAGCGCATCGGTTACAAACCGGATGATTTATAAGACAAACTTATTCTTATGGTTCTAATTAATCTTGGCCGAACAGTGGATATTTAATGTAATGTTTATTTGATGGTTTAAGCTTTGCTTTGTTTATGTGTCTGATCAAATCAACTTTTTAATACCTCATAAATGGTTTTAGGATTGTTGCAAGTAGTTACCGTTATCCGCCTTATAAAGGTAGGATTGTTGCAAGTCCTTTCAAATATTCATTTCCCTGGCATTTTAGTAATCCCTACAGGATGAGCTAAAAACGAAACTTAAACCAATTAAAAGAGATTTTATTCGGCACTCTTGGTCAGGCCGGTCTTCGGAGGATCCATTCAGACAAAAACTTTTATTAAAAGCGCTTAAAACAGGTAATATATTTATTACTTTTGTATTTGTGAAGTATAACGAACTTTTCAGGATTTTAAAAAAGGACGGTTGGTTTGAAGTAAGGCAAAAGGGTAGCCATGTAATTATGCAGCACCATATTAAGCCTGAACAATTAATCGTCCCCTACCATGCCGGAAAAGAAGTTAAAAAAGGATTATTGACCTCAATACTGAAACAAGCGAACATTAAAACAGATAAAAGATGAAAAAGCCAAAGATTAAGATAACGGTTGTAAAAGAGGATACCGGGTATAGTGCCAATACCCTGGTAAATGGCAACTTTATTGCCACCGAAGCTGAAACTTTTGAGGAACTCAATACAATGGCTTTGGAGGCGGTAAACCTTGCTTTTGAAGAAAAGGGCTTTGTTTATACTATTGAGGAAATACAATTTGAATATGATCTTGAAAGTTTCTTTGACTTTTACAAGGTTATCAATGCAAAGGCACTTTCCCAACGTATCGGAATGAACCAAAGTCTTTTGGCTCAATATATCAAAGGCATTAAAAAGCCTTCTGCTATTCAAACCAAACGTATTTTGCGGGGCGTTCAGCAAATAGGCAGAGAACTTACCGAAGTTCGGTTTTTGCTCTAATTTGTAAACTGGTGTTATAATGGCTCTGGTTTGCCAATTCCTGAGAAAGGTGTCTGAAGTATAGATGCTGTAAGCTCAGAAAGCGGTTTATAACGATAGTATCATATCCCCTTCCCCATATTGATTCTGCTCATTACAAAATCCACAACATTATCACAGTGGATAAGGTTGAATTCTATTAGCTGATTTGGTTTGTAATAATTGCTCAATTGGTCCCGAAGCATTTCCTTGGCTCGGGTCAGACGGATCTTAACATTAGATTCGCCAATTTCAAGAACTTCCATTGTTTCACTGGTACTCATTTCCTGAATTTCCCGCATAACAAATACCATCCTATACTTTTCGGGAAGCTCAGAAACTGCTTTCTCAAGTATGGCTTTCAATTCTTTATTCATAAGATCTTTTAATGGTGTTTCACTATGCGGAATATCCTCTTCCTTATTAGAGAACAATTGCTCTCGTTTTAATTTCTTCTTTTTATGCAACAGGCTCTCGTTAATGACAATACGGGTTAACCAGGTTCCAAAGCCCGACCTGTTTTGAAAGTTTCGCAGTTGCAGGTAAGCGTTCAGATAGGCAGTCTGCATAATGTCTTCAGTCTCCATATCATCATTAATGATAGACATACTAACCCTGTACATGCGAAGATTATATTTCCGCATTAAGCTTTCGTATAATGTTATTTCTCCATTCAGAATGCGTTCAACAGTTTCTTCATCGCTGTTAAGTTTCGTATCGGTCGCGGCTTTTAATGACATAGTCGGTTAATTATTATATATAATGGAGTATTCTGATGAGGAAAGGGTTACAAACATCTTCAAAATAAATATTGTAACCCTTTATTATTTGCCTCTCTCTAACATGTATTCTTTAACCAAAAAATATACAATTATGGAAAATTCATCAGCAGGATTAAGTCAGATCCAAACGATCTTGAAGTTTACATATGGTCTGGTCCCGATTGTGGCCGGGGCAGATAAATTTACAAATTTACTGACAAACTGGTCTGATTATCTGAATCCTGCCGTCGCTGCAATGCTCCCATTCAGTGCTGCCACATTCATGCTAATTGTTGGAGTAATAGAAATTATCGCAGGATTGCTGGTTTTTATCGACGCACAAAAAGGTGCTTACCTGGTATCTGCCTGGTTAGTTCTGATAGCGCTGACTTTAATCTCCTCCGGAAAATACCTGGATGTAGCTGTGCGGGATATTGTGATGGCGATAGGAGCCTATTCTTTAGCAGAAATTTCAAAGATTGTTAAAACCAGAAAACACCAATGAGCAGCCAAATAGTCAAAGTGCTGGAAACAGATTTTCTGACACACAATGTAAAACGCTTTGTTGTAGAAAAGCCTGCCGGATTTACGTTTATATCCGGCCAGGCAACGGATGTTTCTATTAACAAGCCGGGACTGGAAGAAGAGCTCCGGCCGTTTACATTTACTTCTATTAATACATCAGAGCATCTTGAGTTTTCAATCAAGATCTATCATGGGCATAATGGTATAACGGAGAAACTTGCTAATATTCATGCAGGCGACGAACTGATTGTACATGATGTTTTTGGCACCATTACCTATCATGGCCCCGGCTTATTTATTGCTGCCGGGGCTGGCATTACCCCGTTCATATCAATCCTGCGCCAGCTAAAGCATGATAAACTACTTTATGGTAACCACCTGCTTTTTGCAAACCGTACAGTCAACGATATCATTCTCCGGGATGAATTACATGAAATGCTTGGCGGGAATTATTCCGATGTGATTGAAAATCAGGGCGATGGGTCCGACAAGCGTATCATCGACATGAGTATGTTAAGGCAATATGTTGGAAGTGTTGGTCAATACTATATCTGCGGTCCTGATAAATTCACTTTCAGCATGATCGGGTACCTGGAAAATCTGGGAGTTGATAAATCGCATATTATTTATGAAAAGTGACATGGAACTTAATACAGATATAAGTGAACCAGGAAATAGCCAATCGCTCATAGAATTGGAGGATCTTTTAGGGGAGCAGTACATCGAAACGTCATACGATACCCCTTTGCGAAGCGATGCTTTTGACCTTAGCGATGAGGAAAAGATCAGGATAATATCCGGCCACTTTCGTGAAATTATGATCACTCTTGGCCTGGATCTCAGTGACGACAGTTTAAATGGCACACCCGGGCGTGTGGCGAAGATGTATGTGAAAGAGATTTTCAGCGGGTTAAATGCAAAGAACAAACCTGATATCGCTTTATTCGATAATAAATATAGGTACAGCCAGATGCTTGTCGAAAAGAATATTACGTTATATTCCAATTGTGAGCACCATTTCGTTCCCATCATTGGTAAGGCACATGTCGCCTATATTTCGTCAGGAAAAGTTATAGGTTTGTCAAAGCTTAACCGTATTGTTCAGTATTATGCACAAAGGCCGCAGGTTCAGGAAAGGCTCACATTACAAATAGCAAATGAACTTAAAGCTGTTCTGAATACGGAAGATGTTGCAGTAGTGATAGATGCGGTACATCTTTGTGTTTCATCACGCGGGATTAAAGATGTAAGCAGTAGCACAATTACTGCTGAATATAGCGGGATGTTCCTTGAAACTGTCCGTAAAAATGAGTTCCTGAATTACTTGCAATTGAATACACAAATATAAACCGGGGTATTAAACCTTAATATAACCTGAGTTCGATATTACTATATTTATTGATAGGGTTTATTTGCTTTTCTGCAGTGTTGTTAAGGTTTCTATCGTTTTAGAAACCTGGTGTTGTGCTCTTTTTATCGGAAGTCCCGCTTTCCGCTCATACTCCACCGGCCTTAATCACAGGCCGGTATCCGCTACAATCGGGTTTAAGGATGTCTCTGTTGGCAGATCAAAAACCTGGTTTTCAATCAATGCTTTTATTGTTTCTATCATAAGTCAAAGGTAAACAGGGAAAAGTATGGTTTTTTAGTGTCCTATTTTGCCTTTCTAACATATACCAAAACGGATCAAGCTTCTTAGACCAATCTGCACCACGACTTTAAATTATTTTAGGGATATCCCTAATTGACCCCAAAGCCTTTTTCAGCTCTGCTTTCATTTGCATCAGTAACGCAAGCGTCGCTAGCACATTCATGCAAAGAAAGAAACTATGACCGCATTAGATTTAATCACCAAAGAAGATCTCGAACAGTTCAAGACCGAATTGTTTGCAGAACTACAAAAGCTTGGTATCGGAAAAGCTTCAGAGCAACCAGCTAAAAAATGGCTAAAAAGCTCCCAAGTTCGTAAACTATTAAATATATCCGCAGGCACCCTATAGAACTTGCGTATCAACGGCACGATACCCTATACCAAAGTCGGCAGCCTTTTATACTATAAATAGGAAGATCTGATGAAATTACTATAAGGGAATTCAATTAATAAATAAGCTTATGAAACCATCTATTACGGCAGATCAGTTTCTGCGTAAAGCGGCAAATGATAATCGGCTCCTGCCCTCCCATATCAGCCCTTTTATGGCCATGTTCTATTTCAGTCCCGGCGATTTGCCTGAAAGCTTTTTCAAGGTAAGCCGGAAAAAGCTCATGCGTTTTTCACGAATCAAATCCATTGCTACTTATCATAAGTGTATCCAGGAACTGGTTGCCTATAGTTATATTCTATATCGGCCTTCCATCCCGGAACGTGGGTCAGCTTGACCGGAATATGCACTTTAAACGCAGCAATGAAAAATCATAGTTACTGCATTAAGATCAGGCACACGGCAAGTGCACAGGAACGATTGACACAGGCTCATAAATTATTAGGTATAACTAACCAACTGGCTAAGGAACTGGAAGAATTATTTAACCATTGGTCAAATATCCGAATTACTGATAATGCGGTCAAACGATTAGTACAAATTGCAATGGCACCCAATAAAGAAGTATTGAAAAACCTGCAAAACGGTAGGCATGATGAATCTTCAACAGCTTATAATAACATGGTTAGCAGTGTTATGGAATACGCCCTGACAAATCCCACCCAACAGGAAACCACAACAAAAGGGATTTTATATGAGGCTTACAATGCTGTTACAGGCTATTTTCAAAACGTGCGTAGCCATAGGGATGATGAAAACAAATTAAAATCCATTTTATCGGGTACAGCTTTACAGCGTTCACAAACTGCCTTTAATCTCTGTGCTGGTTTTGCAAAAATTGGTATCAATTCACTTAATTAAACCGGATATGAGTTTTATAGTTTTAGAAACTTTTGGCGGTGCGGAATACGCCTTCATAATTACAGACACGTACGGCAATAATCTTGTATTTGATACAAGGGATGAAGCTGAACAAGAGGCTTCCGATTGTCAGGATGGGCGGATCGTAAAATTATAAGTTTTTAGTAAAATGCCTCTCGTTATTCTCTCTTAAATAGGGACAGGGGCATTTTTTGGCGCGCCTAAAGTGCCTGATAGCGTTGTAAAAGTATGTCAAATATTTCTGATACTTATGGCTAACCAATAGGTTATGACCGGGTTGCAAGCCTAAAGGTGGACGAAAAGGCTTAGATACAATATCAAATTGTTAATAACATTTTACTATAGAAGTCGTTAAAATAATGTTACTTTAATTGAGTAAATATTTTAACATTTGCGAACTGTTTACTACTGGCTAAAGCCTAACATTTAAATATACTTTAATGGCAAGAGCTGATTTATTACTGAAACTGGTTAGAGCGGGAAGTGTAGGGGATAAAAACCTTTTCACAAAAGTTGTGGAGTCACTTATTGCAGAGGAGCGCAACAAACAGCACCATATCGTTGCTGATCAACTAGTTGAAATCCTTAAAAATCAGCAGTTTTCAAAAGATCAGAGTTCCAAGGTTGTTCCTAAAACGTTACTTGATGAAAAACTCGAAAGTTTTCTATTCAGAGTTTATCCGAACAAATCTCTTGACGATATTGTCTTAAAAGGTGAAAATAGGACTGTCATTGATGAAATGGTTCAGGAGCACCATAGAGGTGACTTATTGCGTTCTTATAACCTTGAGCCAAGAAATCGTATCTTGTTAGCTGGGGCCCCAGGAAACGGTAAAACGTCTTTAGCCGAAGGAATCGCTCAATCCCTTATGGTGCCTTTTTACGTAATCAGGTATGATGGCATTATTGGGAGCTATTTGGGGGAAACTGCATCGAGACTTAAGGCTATGTTTGATTTTATCAGAACGCAAGAGTGTGTTCTGTTTTTTGATGAATTCGATGCGATTGGCAAAGAGCGAGGAGATACCCATGAAACAGGTGAAATTAAACGTGTTGTGAGTTCCTTGCTATTACAGATTGATCGTCTACCTAGTTATGTTGTAGTTGTTGCGGCGACCAATCATCCAGAGTTATTAGATCGAGCCGTTTGGCGCCGCTTTCAAATCCGTTTGGAGCTTGAAAAGCCAAATCGATTAATGATTGAAAACTGGCTAAAAAAATTTGAATCTCGCGTTAAATATAGCTTAGAACACTCTCATAAGTCTATATCGGGAAAGTTGGAAGGGTTAAGTTTCTCTGAAATAGAGGAATTTGTATTGGATATTCAACGGAAGTATATATTATCACTTCCAGAAGTTGACGTTAAAAAAATAGTTGATGAGTCCTTAACCCAGATTTCCAATAAGTACCAAGTGCGTAATGGCTAAAAAACCACTCCTTATTTTTCCTCGTGCAACATCAAGTTCCCGTGACACTCTTCCACCGTTTACAGGGAATATAAAATATCCTGATAAAGGTATTCAAGTTACGGCATTCGAAAATCGAATTTCAGATCTCGATCGTGTACTTGAGAATCAAACTGCATATCTGGGCGCCAATCCTGCCAATTTGGTTGCAGAGATGATTTTAGTATTAGAAGTTGCGGGGGACTTAAAAGATTTCTTTCGTGCCGTAGCTGCCACCCCAGGAATGGAGTTTTTAGGGGAGCTTCAATCAGAAATCGAACCAGATGAGAATTTTTATATTGTAGGCCGTGATGGCGAGCGGACTAACAAGCGCTTCGGAGCACGGCTGTTCCTCACAATGACCAATCAGGCAGCATTGAGAGAATTGCGTGCCTATTGGGAAAAATATAAACTAAACAGAGACGAACAAAATTTCGCACGCAATACAGGCCGATTTAGAGTATTATTTGACCGGCTAAAGGATCTACGCCCTTATAGTATCGCTGATCGAATTTATGACACAGGGTTGGAAAATTACTTAAGTGAAATGCGACAGCTCAACGTTGATCCCGTAAGATTTGAAATCGAGCTAGCTTTCAAAAATGATATTACAAAGGATGCAAGGGCTTATGACGAGGTTAATTCCTTACTTCAACAAAACAATGGGAGGATCATTGAAAATTCTAGAGTTATAATACCTGAAATAGCATATCATGCATTTATCGGAGAAGCACCTATTGATAGCTTCAATGATTTGACAGAAAACACAAATATTACTTTTCTAAAATCACAGCAAATTCTGTTTTTTCGTCCGGTCGGACAAGCCATTTTTGATCTCTCAGAAGAACCCCAACTTCTTGACTACGCCGAAACAGTTGCAGAGGGTGAACCCGAGTTAAATCCAATTGTCGCCTTATTAGATGGGCTCCCTTTAGAAAATCATGCATTGTTAGTTGGAAGAATAAAGGTAGATGACCCTGACGATTTCGCTCAGAATTATTTGGCGCAAAACAGAGTTCACGGAACAGCAATGGCTTCATTAATCATAAATGGAGATTTGAGTGAAAATCCAACACCTTTAACCCGGCCAATTTATGTCCGACCCATTCTAAAACCAATTGCAAATAATCAGTCAGGAGGTGAATTTCTACCGGATGATAAATTACCCGTAGACCTGATACATCGAGCCGTAAAGCGAATGTTTGAAGGCGAAGATGGAAATCCACCAACTGCGCCACAAATAAAACTAATAAATTTTTCGATAGGAGATTCTTTTCGGCCTTTTCATCATAACATTAGTACCTGGGCTAAATTAATTGACTGGCTTTCGTACAAGTACAACGTGTTATTTATAATTAGTGCCGGAAATAAAGTTGAGGATATTATATTGGATATTCCAGAGGCCGACTTCGACCAAACAAGTGCCGCAGACATTCAAACGGCGACTTTAAAAAAAATAATAGAAGGTAATTTTGATCGTAAGATCCTGACTCCGGCGGAATCAATCAATTCAATAACAGTAGGTTCATCACATCACGACAGTCATGGGCCGTATAATTTCCCACATCGAAGGAATTTAATTACGAGCCCTTTCCTTCTAAGCCCTATTAGCAGAATTGGCTTTGGATACAATAATTCAATTAAGCCGGAAATACTTATGGGTGGCGGTCGACATCTTTTTAGAAAGGCAGTAATTCAACCAGCTCCAGAAAAAACCCATTTAAGGATTGAATCCGGAGAATCTATCCTCCACCCCCCGGGAAATTTGACAGCAATGCCAGGTGCGGCCGGTGATACCCAAAAGGTCGGATATTTGACCGGTACCAGCAATTCAGCCGCTTTAACATCGAATCTCGGTGCTAAACTATACGAGATGTTATTGGAGTTAAATGACGAGTTGCCTAATGAGCAGAAAATACCGGAAAAATATTTTGTAGTAATTTTAAAAGCATTGCTCGTGCACGGATCTAATTGGGGAGAGGCGCAGGATATTATTACTCAAATTATACGTGATTTACCCGGGATTTCGCCTCAAACTATTAAAAGAAATATTTATCCTTATTTGGGATATGGTACAGTTGACAGCGAAAAGATATTGTATTGTACCGACCATCGAGTTACATTAATTGGATTCGGTGAATTAACCACCCGTGAAGGTCAGAACGCTCATATTTATTCATTTCCGTTGCCGCCGTCATTAGGAACTGTGAATATTGATAAAAGGCTAGCAATTTCTTTGGCTTGGATAAGCCCGTTGAATTTTAAAACTGCTCAATATAGAAAAGCCCATTTATTTTTTGACAACTTAGAAAATAACGGGCATTTGACACTTTCAAGAAATAGTCACGATTTTAAATTAGGAAGGAAGGGAACTGTTCAACACGATGTTCTAACGGGCCAGTATGCCGATGTTTTTCAAGATGGTGATACGATAAATGTAAAAGTAAATTGCCGGGAAGATGCGTCTGGTCTGTCGTTACAGGAATCAATCAGGTATGCGCTAACAGTTACGCTTGAAATAAGGGAAAATGTGCATACAATGATTTATGAAGAAATCCAACTTCGGCTTCAACAACGTATTCGAGAAAGAATATAATTAGGAGGCTACCAATGATATTTAATGAAGAGGATATAGATTTCGGCCGCCTTGATTGGAAGCAATTCGAAGAATTGTGTTACGATCTGTTGATTAAGTTCCAATTTCATTCTATGGCGTGGCGGCAAGGAGGCTCAGATAATGGTAGAGATATTGAGGGGAAGCGTTATATCACGGATTCAATAGTTAGTCCATATCAAGAGAAATGGTTTATTGAATGCAAACGCCATAATAATGGGCTATCATTGGATCAAGTTGTCGAAAAAGTAAATTGGGCAAGGGTGGAAAAAGCTGACCACTTTTTGCTTATTGTATCCTCATATCTGACTACTCAAACCCGAGAGTGGCTTGAGAAAGCCCGACTGTCGGAACCTTTTACAATACATGTTATTGAAGGAAAATTTCTTAAACAGCAACTGCTTCTTTTCCCTGATATCATTAGTAAATACTTTGCTGATGACCATGTAAGATTGGTTAGGAGTTTACTAATGCAATGGATGTCACATGATATTTTGCCTACACCTAAAGCCTTATATGATCTACATAAGAATTTAGATTTTGGACAGTTAGATTATCAGGAGCTTGCATTTATGTGGCATGCTTACACACATTCTGAAGAGGGTCTAGAGCAATATTATGCAGATCAACAAATTGAACCGATTATATCAGATATAAAAGTTCCATACGATTTCTTGATACCCCACCTAAAATTGGCTCAAAATTGGGAATATCCGGCTGTAACGGATTCTGAAACCGAAGAGCTAGGCATTTCCAATGGTTTAGGTCTCCAATGGATGGAACCTCAGGGCGATGACTTTTCATTTTCAACGATCCATTATCAATTACAAGGCAAAGAAAGAGTCCAGGTCTGCCTAATCAAACAAAATAAAATGCTTGAGGTTAGGATTGCTGTCGGATTTCGACCAAACTAATTTTTGACAAGACGAGTCAAAAGAATACAGGAAAATGGCATTCATATTTAATCAAGATCAAGAGCTTCTAGAAAATCTTGTACTTCCTGACGCGCATAGTCCTGGCCCAGGGTTGTGTCACAAATAATATCAGTTATTCTTGCGTTTTCAGTTTTGTAAAAAATGTCGCTTTCACCGAAACTCCTGTCAATATACTGATTATAACCTTCCGCTACCTCTTCAACTTCTCCAACGTAGGTTGCATTCTCTTCTGCATTAACTGTAAAATAAAATAGGGCCATATTCTTATATATTGAATGGTAAATTAATCATTTTTTAAAAAAAAGTATCATCCAAAAAAATGAAATAAAACAACGAAATATTTTAAAATTCGCTGAATTTTGGTAAATTTGACCTATAGCATTTGCAGCTATACCTTTGAAAATTAAGCGGTGAGTAAAGAATTAAAGCCCTTAAAATATTGAAATAAAGCATGGAAATGCAGGGGGTACAATTCCCTCTCTATCCAAAGTAAATCCTCCCAGTCAACAAGTACCCTCTCCTCTCAACCAATTTTCATTTGCAAATTTCCCCTAAAATCCCTATTTTCATTTTTAATAAGCTACAATCTCTAAGCGATTTTTATACAAGCCGAAACATTTCTTAAAGCCATTTAACTTTAAAGAAATATCATCCGTCCAATAATTTCAGATCTCAAGCTAAGCTAATGTCCTTCGGGAATGGTAGGGGAATTGTTCTTATCTGGTTCATACCAGTTCCGGGATGGTTTCGGGACAGTTCCGGGAAGGCATCGGGAAAAAGTCGAATGAGTCCCGGATCCTTCACGGATCTTTCTCTGTTCTATTATGAAGCATTTATAGACATGATTGCCCCGGTGTATAGCCAGAAGCCAAACAAAATATAAAGAACCGGATGCTGAAAAATGTAAATTTAAAGAAGAATTTTCGTTAAAGTAAAATTAGTTAGTTTATTTTTTTATCCAAATAATTAAAAAAATGGGAAGACTTAACCGGGGTCCCAATGGTCCCTTCTCCGGCAAAGCCGGAAGCTTTATTGGCAGCAGCTGGCGGGAGATCTATTATATCAAAGGATTGCAGAAAAAGATCACTAAAGCCCGCAGCCCCTTACAGATTGAACAGCAGAATAGGTTTGGATTTGCGGTGAAATTTCTGTCCGGGATAAAGGGTGTTGTAGATATGGGTTTCAGTAATGTCAATCCTGGTGGAGCCACCGGTTATAACATGGCCATCAGTCATTTTCTCCGGTATTCCATCAAGGGTACCTATCCTGATTATAAGATCAATTATCCTGCAGTTGTATTCACTCTGGGGAACCTGACATTACCGGAAGAACTGAAGATGGAATTGAATGGAATGACACTTAAGCTAAGCTGGAACACTGCAGCCGACAATCATCACTCCTTTGCGAATGATCAAATCATGCTACTTATTTATCATCCAAAATTAAATAATTTCCAATTTGTTTTACAGGAGATTAGCCGCAGCCAGGGCGAAACTGAGTTGAAACTGCATGCAATATCTAAAGGTGATACCCTCCAGGTTTACATTTATCTGCTTAAGAAAAATGGCAAGAAATGGTCGAATAGTTTGTTTTTGGGATCATTGGAGGTTGAGGAATAGGGAATAGGAAAAAGGAAATGGGGAATATCAAACTCAGGTATTTAAGATGTTTCCTACCGGTTTCCGGCCGGCGTGGTAAACTATTGTATAATTAAGCGAGTTTCAGGGATTGGGTTTTTGCTTTAAATCTTCCCGGGATGATCCTTTTAATTTCCACTTTCGTATTCCGTCAGGCCTTGATTTAATTCCTTCACAAAAGCAGAATCTTCCCACAAATTAAGTTCCCTATAACATGGTCTTACTGCATTGAAACCGATATAATTCAGCAGCTACAACGAACGTAGAATGTGCTCTTATTATTAAAATTCGGTTCCGGAAGAGCTTTTGCTTCAAAACAGCTTTATCAGGCTTCTCAAATGCATTGATTAAAAGCTCCAACCAAATGCGGATGGAGTTTTAATCCCAGGGAATGATCCGGGCCTCTTCAATCCTTACAATCAACAGGTTCAAATTGAAACCGGGCAATGTCGAAATCAATCGGTTTATCGGTTACAAAATAGGACTTCCCAACATGCGTTTCAATATCACCTACTCCAAGTATCAGTTTATTATCTTTCTTCAAAAAGGCTAATGGATTTTTGAAAGTGGTTTTATTGATCGAACCACTGGTATATGAATAATCAACAAATAAGGTGTCTCCACTGAACCTTCCTGCAATTTGGCCACTATTCCTGACCTTTTCCAGGGTATTGGGTTTCATTTCGCCAAAGGCTATGTACAGATCCCCGCTAACCCTGCCATCAGCATCTGTTTTAACCCTTAATGTGGCCGTATCTGTTTCATAGATGGCTGTATAACACTGGTCACTATAATTAATTACATTGGCCAGGCTGTCATCATATTTTTCAGATTTTTTGTTCGTTCCCTGATTACAACTGAATAAGTACAGGGAAGCAAAAATAGCGAGCAAATAGAATGTCTTTTTCATTGGAGAATAATTTTATTTAAGTGTTTCATAATTAATACTTTTAAAACAGGTTAGCATTGTAAATTTTCATTGACGTGCTCCCACTTGCCTTTTCATACAAGCTTGGCAACAACGG
>JAKFBV010000133.1:0-3709 GCA_036677005.1 Pedobacter sp. | reverse complement strand
ATGGCTTAGACTGGAGCAATTTGGCGCAGGTATGATTACAGGCTGGGGACAGCATCATTTTGACTCAGCGGCTTGGGGAATGGATACCGAGTTGACCGGCCCGAGATTCATTGAAGCGGTGGCAGAGTTTCCAAGATCTGGTCTTTGGAACGTGCATGGTGACTTCATGGTCAAAGCCGAATATGAGAATGGCATCAACATGTTTACCAGCGGAGGATATCCAAACGGAATCCGATACGAAGGTTCAGAAGGTTGGATCTGGGTTTCCAGAGGGAATTATGTGGCTTCCTCCAGCGATCCTGTTGCTCTGGGAAATAGTGCCAAAGCACTCGATGCCTCCGATCCAAAGATCCTGCAATCCGTCATCGGTGACGATGAAATCAAATTAACCAGGAGTGCGGAACATCACGGCAATTGGCTGGATGCTATCCAGGGAAAAGGCCATTTACTTTCTCCTGCGGAAATCGGACATCGCGCTTGTTCCGTTTGTTTGGTAAGTCATGTGGCGATGAAACTTGGCCGAAGACTGGAATGGGATGCTGCCAAAGAGCAATTTATCAATGATGTTGAAGCTAATTCCCACCTGAGCCGACCTCAGAGAGCGCCGTATGGGACGGATTACGTGAAGGGTTGATTGAAGGCTGAAGTCAGAAGGCTGAAGTTTGAAAAATCAGAAATTAGAAATCAGAAATCAGAAACCTGCCGGCCGCAGGCGGGTCCGAAATAGGTCTTTACCCCCTGACCCCCTGAAGGGGGATATGAATTATTCTGATACTTCCGCCTCCGGTCTCTTATTCTCTGTTCCACCAAATGAGATTGCTTCGTTCCGTTCCTCCACTCGCAATGACGTTCCATCTTACCCCTTAAATCAGAAATCCGAAATCGTCAATCCGAAATCCTTTGTCTTGCGTCTTGATTCTTGTGTATTATTTCTTCCGTCTCTTATTCTCTGTTCCACCAATTGAGATTGCTTCGTTCCGTTCCTACACTCGCAATGACGTTCCATTTTACGCCTTAAAATCCGAAATCAGAAATCCGAAATCAGCAATCCTCCTCTGTCTTAAATCTTATGTCTAATGTCTAATGTCTAATGTCTATTAAAAACATAATCATCTTAACCATTTCCGCACTATTTTCAGTTTCCTGTTCCAGCCCTGAAATGAAGACCGAAACTTCTGAATCAGATTCAGAAATCAGAATCATGACCCTTGATCCCGGGCATTTTCATGCGGGATTGATTCATAAAAGCATGTATCCGGGGGTTGATTCCACTATTCACGTTTTTGCGCCGGATGGTCCCGAGTTGAAGGATTACCTCAATCGCCTGGCCGGCTACAACAATCGTCCTGAGTCTCCGACGGCATGGAATTTGGAAGTGTACACCGGTGCCGATTATTTGCAAAAGATGATTGAGCAAAAGCCCGGAAATGTAATGGTGGTGGCAGGAAAGAATGATCAGAAAATCAACTATATCCGGCAGGCTATTTCCAACGGAATACATGTCTATGCTGACAAACCCTTGGTGATCAATTCAGCAGGTTTTCAGGAATTGGTGAAAGCTTTTGGCGAAGCCGAATCCAAAAAACTTTTGATTTTTGATATCATGACGGAGCGGTTTGAGATTACCACGCTTTTGCAAAAGGAAATTTCGATGATCCCGGAAATATTCGGGGTGCTGGAAGATGGCACGCCGGAAAATCCGGCCATTACAAAAGAGAGCGTTCACCACTTTTTCAAATACGTTTCGGGTCAGCCTCTGGTCCGTCCGGATTGGTTTTTTGATGTTGCGATCGAAGGAAATGGATTGGTGGATGTGACCACGCATTTGGTGGATTTGGTGCAATGGGAAGCTTTTCCGGGACAGGTTTTGGACACAACAGATGTGGTGATGGGTGCAGCTAAACTTTGGTCCACTCCCCTCAGTCTGGAGCAATTTCAGGGAGTGACCGGGAAAACTGAATTTCCTGATTTCCTGAAAAAAGATCTTAAAAACGGGAAATTGGAGGTTTTTGGCAACGGGGAAATGAACTACACGCTCAAAGGAAAGCATGCGAAAGTGAGTGTGATTTGGGCTTATCAGGCACCTGAAGGAACGGCGGATACACATTACAGCATGATGCGCGGGACGAAAGCAAACCTGATCATTCGTCAGGGTAAAGAGGAAAATTACAAGCCTGCACTTTACGTGAAGCTTTTGGGCTCTGACGAAAAGGATTTGACCAAAGCGATCAAAGAAAGTCTGCAAGCAAAATATCCGGGAATTGATCTCAAGAAAATGCCCAATGGAGAATTTCAGGTGATGGTTCCGGATTCGTACCACAATGGCCACGAGGCTCACTTTGGTCAGGTTACCGAGAAATTTCTCGAATATTTCAAAGCCGGGAATATGCCCGATTGGGAGGTTCCAAACATGATCGTGAAATATTACACGACCACGAAAGCAGTGGAAATGGCGAAGAGGTGATGGATGATATGAGACGTAAGATTTAAGACATAAGACGCAAGAATTGAGAATTAGGCAAACTCCCCCTTAGTCTCGAATATTTTACTGGAACAGAAATCATTTTCAAAGGGGGCAAGGGGGATTCTGTTACGAATAGTTAAAGTTAGAAATCATAATCCCCAAGACATAAGACGGAAGATTTAAGACGTAAGATTTAAGAAAAAACAAAGATTAAAATCAACCTCCTGTCTCCAAAAGAGACTTCTGCGCCTCTGCGGGAACTTTTAACCGTCATAGTTAAACAGAAAAAGTCCAGCTTCTGGAAAAGCAGAACAACTGGAAATTCAGCTTTAGTCTCATTTTCCCACAGATTTTCTCAGAAAAAGACACAGATAATCACAACAATAAAGAAAAGGCCCAGCTTCTGGTGAAGCAGGACAACAAACGCGAAGTCGAAGCCATGTTTGGTTTATTTCACCCAACTTCCAACAAAGCGGATAATCATACTAATTAAAAACAAAATAGCTTGGACAGCAGGGGGTCAAACTGTGTTGATTATTAAATCAATTTTTAGAAATAACCCAACCCGCCCAAACCACTTCCAAGAAGAAACTTACGGTTGCCATTGCAGATGCAGGAGGATATATCGGGCGCTGGTTTTTTTCAGTTCCCATATTTTCCCTGGGACTTTCCAAGTTTTGGGTGGGCCTGTTTGGAGATGGTCCGCCACAGTTGGTTTCACCGCTTGTGGAAAGTTTGAAACATACACCCACGGTTTCTCCCGAACTTAGATTCCGGGAAAAGGAAATCGACTATCTCAATTACGAAGAATCAGTTGATGAGGCGCTTCATTCAAAAGAAAAACCGCTTTTACCAAGCTTTCATAGTGTAAAAGGCGTTAAAAACACGGTTAGAAGTATCCAAAGAATGCCCAATAAAAATCGGCATTCTGCCCTTTGGGTCGCCAATCGGTATACTATCTGGTTGCCAAGTTTTTTTCGGTTTCTGATCAATGGAAAGACGAATGAAAGGGGGATTTGGGGTTCTATTTGCTTTGGGGAAAGAAGCCCATGCTTCAATTGACTTTGATTGCAGACCGAAGTGATCAGGATCGGCAACTCTTATATATCACGTATGGCTGGTTGGTAAAGAGGTTTGATTACGGTTGGCTCGAATTTGGAGAGGTGTTGAATAGCCGGTACATTATTTCCGGGATTCATGAATTTGTTCCAACATTGCCTTGGCTTTTGTATGTGAATACGCAGG
>JAKFBV010000132.1:0-24799 GCA_036677005.1 Pedobacter sp. | reverse complement strand
TAAAAAATGTATTTTTGGACATAGCTTATTCTTGATGTTGTGGTAACTCAAAAATAACTATACCCGGGGGCTTTGGCCCCCTTTCTTTCATCGAAAAATTAATTTAACCGGACAACAGTGATTAGATAATTAGGAAATCACTGTTGTCCGGGGAAAGTTGTGGTTAAAAATTTAACCGGACAGCCGAATATAAAATCTGCTCCATATTTAGATTTTTCAATAGGATTATCTCAAATATTGAAGCTACAAGAGGTCTAAAAGATAGAAACGCTCTTAAATGAGTTATTTTTACCGGACAGCCGAAAATGATAGTGATTTTTTGAATTTGCTGAACTAAGGGGGCTTGCTTTGAAAAGAGTTGTTAAAAACCTTGTTTTTGAACTATAAAACGTGATTTTACTATAGTTTATATTTTTAACCGGACACTAGTGATTTGCTAATTTGCTCATTTTCTAATTTACACCAATCAATCCCCTTCTCCCCGTTTCTCTCCAGAAATTCATTGGCCTTTAGAAAGTGACCGCATCCGAAGAATCCATTATAGGCAGAGAATGGCGATGGGTGTGCAGCCGTTAAAATAAAATGTTTTTCCTTATTGATCAGTCCGGCTTTAGCCTGGGCATATTTCCCCCAAAGCAGAAACACAATGCCCGAACGTTTTTCCGACAGCGTTTCTATGACCCGGTCTGTAAATATTTCCCAGCCCTGGTTCTGATGTGATCCGGCTTTTGCAGCTTCAACAGTTAAAGTTGCATTAAGCAGTAAAACACCCTGATCAGCCCAGTGGCTCAGATCGCCATGTTTGGGAAATTGAAAATCTTTATATTCTGCCTGAAGTTCCTTGAATATATTTTGAAGGGAGGGGGGGAGAGGAACACCTTTTTGTACTGAAAAAGACAAGCCATGTGCCTGATTCGCTCCGTGGTAAGGATCCTGCCCGAGGATTACAACCTTTACTCTGTGAAAGGGAGTATGCTCAAATGCATTGAAGATTAATCTTTTGGGAGGATATAACAGGCGTCCTTCTTTCAGCTGTGTCTGAAGAAATGACCGTAGTTTGTTCATATAGTCCTTCTCAAATTCCTCTTTCAGGACTTCTTTCCAGCTGGCTTCAAGTTGAAGGGGCATAATTTCTCAGATAGATATTGGTTAAACGCTCAAATAAACGGATATTTGCAACAAATTTAAGAGATAAGAAGACAATGCCTAATTTCATCAGATTGATAATTGCAGCCATAATATTGGGTGCATCGGTAACATTAATGGTTTTTGGTTTTTGGGGATGGGGAATTCCTTTGGTTTTCGTTGCCATTCTTGTAGCAGTAACTTTCTTTTATCATGAGAAGATGTTGATTGCTCAATACTTTCTACGTAAAGATGATATGGATAAAGCAGGGGAGTGGCTCAAAGGAATTTCGAATTACGAAACTCAGCTATTCAAAGGCCAGCACGGCTATTATAACCTATTGATTGGCTTGATCGAATCTCGTAAGGCACCACTTCAGTCTGAGAAATATTTTAAGAGAGCGATCAGTTTGGGCATGACCATGGACCATAATATAGCACTGGCTAAATTAAGTCTGGCGGGTATTGCCATGGCAAAAAGAAATAAGCGTGAAGCAACTATTTATCTGCAGGAGGCCAAGAAGGCCGATAAGAATAAATTACTTGCTGAGCAGATAAAAATGATGAAGGATCAGATGGGGCAAATGGACCGTACGGTACAGCAGCGTAACTACCGCCAATCCTTTTAATTTCTTACTTATCTCGCAGGTTGTCAAAACGGATTGAGAAATCACTCGAGCATAGCGGACTGCCTACAAATTCAGGTTCAGCATAATTCTTTGAATTGAAGAAATATTGTTCGGATTGAATCCGTTTAAGGAGTTGATAGATAAAAGAAAGATCAAAATCTTCTTTATTCAGTTTGATCAGGTATTCCTGTTCAGTGATTTCCAGACTTGAATTTTTCATAATAAAATTATTTATATGATTAATTCAAAAATAACAAAGGCCGCTTACACTAATGCAAAGCGGCCTTTATGTTTATGTTATGATTTTGTTAACTAAACCATTCCATCACGATCTCTTTTGAAGGCATGGCAATTTCCAGCTTCATCTTTTTGCGCATTCCGCCAAGGTCGTTAAACACTTTATTCGGATTGCCTGCTTTTAGTTCATCAACAGTTTTAAAGCCCATTTTATTTAATACAGGAACCCATTCTGAAGGTATTCCAAGTGCAATGAAATCGTCGGCAGAAGATATTTTTGCCTTTTTCTCAGGCCTCATCTGTGGGAAGAACAATACTTCCTGTATGGTGCTCTGATCGGTCATGAGCATCACCAGGCGGTCGATTCCAATTCCAAGTCCGGATGTTGGAGGCATACCGTATTCCAGAGCCCTCAGGAAATCATCATCCATGGCCATCGCCTCTTCGTCCCCGCGGCCGGCAAGCAAAAGCTGCTCTTCAAAGCGTTCCCGCTGATCGATAGGGTCATTGAGTTCGGTATAAGCATTGGCGATCTCCTTGCCCATTACAAACAGTTCAAACCGTTCTACCAGTCCTTCCTCTGTCCGGTGCTTTTTTGCAAGCGGTGTCATTTCGATTGGGTAGTCGGTAATATAGGTTGGCTGGATCAGATGTTCTTCAACCTTTTCGCTGAATATCTCATCAATAAGCTTACCCCTTCCCATGGTATTGTCGATCACTATGTTCAGTGCTTTGCAGGTATTGCGTAAAGTATCTTCATCCATTGTGGAAACATCTATTCCGGTATATTTTTTTATAGAATCGTACATGGAGAGCTTTTCATAGGGACCGGCAAAGTCGATCTCATGTTCAGCCACTTTAATGGTCGATTTACCATGGATGGCCATTGCAACTTTTTCCAGGCATTCTTCAACCATGGCCATCATCCAGATATAATCTTTGTAAGCTACATAGATCTCCATGGAGGTAAATTCAGGATTGTGAGTGCGGTCCATTCCCTCATTCCTGAACATTTTACCGAACTCATATACACCGTCAAATCCCGCAACGATCAATCGCTTCAGATATAATTCATTGGCTATGCGCAGGAAAAGTGGCATATCCAGGGCATTATGGTGTGTTTTAAAGGGGCGGGCTGCAGCTCCGCCGTAGATAGGCTGCAGGATAGGAGTTTCCACCTCCATCCATCCCTGATCATCAAAATAGGAGCGCATGGTATTGATCACCTTTGAGCGCTTCATAAAGATCTGTTTGTACTCCGGATTTACGATCAGGTCAACATAACGCTGCCTGTAGCGCAGCTCAGGATCAGTAAAGCCATCGTAAATATTGCCATCCTCATCACGTTTTACTATGGGCAATGGTTTTAATGATTTGGACAGGATCTTCATTTCACTCACATGAATAGAAATTTCACCGGTTTTTGTGGTGAAAACATATCCTCTGACCCCAACAAAATCGCCAATGTCCAGAAGCTTTTTAAATACCGTATTGTAAAGGGTTTTATCCTCCCCGGGGCAGATCTCATCGCGGTTAATATAAGCCTGTATTCTGCCTGTAGAGTCCTGCAGTTCGGCGAAGGAGGCACTGCCCATGATCCGGCGGCTCATGATCCGGCCTGCAAAACGGATGTTCTTATAGGAGGTCTTATCACGCTCGTAATTGTTTTTTATATCCAGCGCGTTCACATTCACTTCAAAAGCTTCAGGCGGGTAGGGGTCAATACCCAGTTTACGAAGTTCTGCCAATGCCTCGCGACGTATAATTTCCAGTTCAGATAATCCGATGCTCATTTATTTACGATTTCTGCAAAAATAGGAAAAAGGAGTTATAGGTTGTACGTTCAAAGTTGTATGTTCTGGATATTGAACAATAATTGAAGGTAATTTCCTGCTTGTACAGCCCCGCGGAAAAACCTGTAAGGCTCTTGCCAGTCAGCTGTTTTCTTTTGCCGGTAACAAAGTATGAAAGAACGGGATATGAATTTGTTAGAAATTCTTCATGTCTTCTCTGCCTCTTCATCAACCTATTACCTTTAACTTATAACTTACAACTTATAACTCAGGTTTCAGTCCGCATCCACCCCCTGCATATACATCTCACTGATATCTTGAGAATATTTATTCTCGATCACTTTACGTTTCGCCTTCATGGTTGGGGTGATCTCGCCTTCTTCAAGACTGAAAGGGTTACGTTTTACAATAAATGATTTCAGCCGCTCAAATTTGGCAAGTTCGGTGGAATACTTGCGGATATCATCATTCAGCCAGTCGAGTATTTTCTGATCCTTGATAAAGGAATCCTTCTCAAGGAAGAATTCTTCCTTTAAATTAAAGGTTTCCTGCATGGCTTCCCTGGAGGGGATCACAATAGCAGTAACATATTCCCGTTTATCACCGATCAGGAATATCTGTTCAATCTTCGGGCTTTTCAGATAGGTATTTTCAACAGGTGTTGGATAGATATTCTTGCCATAGGCATTCACCAGCATGTTTTTTATACGATCGGTGATCTGGAGGTTCCCTTTGTAATAACGGCCCACATCACCGGTATGAAACCATCCTTCCTTATCGATCACTTCAGCGGTCTCTTCGGGTTTATTCCAGTAGCCTTTCATCACACAATGCCCTCTTACAATGATCTCTCCTTCGGCACATTCAAAATTTTCATCAAAGGTATCATGCGTTTGAACAGTGATCATCTCTTTGGTTTCCACATCCTGTATTGCCACTTCAATACCGGGGATGATACGCCCTACTGTTCCATATACCTGACGGTGGTATTCCGTGACGGACATTACAGGTGAAGTCTCGGTCAGGCCAAAACCTTCCAGAATTTTTATGCCCAGATTACCGAAAAACTCGCCCACATTTTTTGGCAAGGCAGCTCCTCCAGAGATCATAAATTTTAAGCGGCCGCCTGTTTTTTCCTTTATTTTACTGAATACAAGCTTTTCTGCGAGGTTTTTCTGCAGGCTTAGGATTATCCCCGGATTTTTTCCTGACTCTATCACTTCCCTGTATTCCTTACCTGTAGCGATGGCCCATAAAAAGATCTTAGCTTTCATTCCGCCGGCAGAGGTGCCGGTTTTCATGGCTTTATCATGGATCCTTTCCAATAAACGGGGAACGCAGCTCATAACAGTCGGCCTCACTTCAGCCATATTTTTTGCCAGCAGTTCAAGACTTTGGGCAAATGCTATTTTACTGCCAACGGCGCAGCAAACGTGGTAGGTTGCTGTCCGCTCGAACACATGGGAAAGGGGTAAAAAGGAAAGAAAGGTATCATTCTGATCAATGACAGGGATCTGGTCGAGGCAAACTTTAACATTCTGTACAAAGTTTGAATGGGTCAGCATGACTCCTTTCGGTGTTCCGGTTGTACCCGAAGTATAGATCAGAGAAGTAAGGTCGCCCGGTAAAATAGCCTTCCTCGCGATATCGATCTCTTTTTTAAATTTCCCTAAAATTCTTTTTCCTTCCTCAATTAAACTTTTGAAGCTGATGACTCCTGCATTGAGCTCTGATTCCGGAAGATATTTTCCATAATCATCAAATACGGGTATGATCCTTTGAAGATCGGAGCAGTTGTTCGCGATCTTAAGTATTTTACGAAACAGAAAGTGACTGCCAACAAGCAGTGTCTTTGCGCCGGAGTCGTTGAGGATATATTCTATTTCTGCTTCTGTAAGAGTTGGATAAATGGAAACGTTTACGCCGCCGATCTGCTGAATCCCCTGGTCATAATACACCCAATCCACTGAATTGTCGATGATCAGTGCCAGCCGATCACCTTTGATTATCCCCATCTCAAGAAAATAGCCTGAAATAGCATCGGCGGTATCCAATACCTGCTTATAGCTGACCTCAACCCAGTCTTCCTTTACTTTGTGTAATAAAAAGCTTGTATTTTCATCGTGCACGTAACCGACAACATCCCGCAGCAGATCGGGAATAGTAGTTGACTCTGTTATTGGATTCATCTCGGGCGTTTAGGGATATTTATAATTAACAAGTATAACAGAATACCTGCAAAAAACAAAAGGCCCTGAACAGAGCCTTTTGTTTATATCTAAAGCCTGTAAATTTTAGCTTACAGCCAGATAATTAATCCTGTTAAACAGAGAAACTTTCTCCGCATCCACAAGTACGGGATGCATTCGGATTGTGAAAATTAAAGCCTTTCCCATTCAAACCATCCGAAAAATCAAGTTCTGTACCGGCCAGGTATAGAAAAGACTTCATGTCAAGCGCCAGCCGGACACCCTGATCTTCAAAGAACTGATCACCGGGCTTTTCTTCATTATCAAAATCCATTTTGTATGATAAACCGGAACACCCGCCGCCCTGAACAGAAACACGAAGAAAATAGCTGTCATCCAGCTTATTCTCGATCTTGAGTTGTTCAACTTTGCTTTTTGCTTTATCTGTTACTGTTACCATTTTTATTTCTGTAATTAAGACCTCTTGCTGTTTTCAGCGTTCAGATCTATCAGTGGTGCGATTTAGCCACTTCCAACGCACCCAATCCATTTTTTACCCGGTAATCATTGATCGCTGCTTTAATAGCATCTTCAGCCAAAACGGAACAATGAATTTTAACAGGAGGAAGGGCAAGTTCTTCAACAATATCCATGTTATCGATCTTCATCGCATCATCTATCGATTTTCCCTTCAGCCATTCGGTTGCAAGTGAAGAGGAAGCAATGGCCGATCCGCATCCAAATGTCTTGAACTTCGCATCAGTGATCATATGATTTTCATCAACCTGAATTTGCAGGCGCATCACGTCGCCGCATTCCGGGGCACCAACCAATCCTGTACCAACATTGTTATTGCTTTTATCCAATGTTCCAACGTTGCGGGGATGGGTGTAGTGATCAATTACTTTTTCTGAGTATGCCATATTTTCTGATATTTAGTTCCGGTTTCCCGGGTGTATGATTAATGTGTTACCAGTTATCTGTTGCCAGTTACCTGTTACCTGTATTGTTCAATAAAACTTATAACTTACTACTTATTACTTATAACTTACAACTTCTTCTTAATGTTCTGCCCATTCAATTTTATCCAGATCGATGCCTTCTTTGAACATTTCCCATAAAGGGGAAAGGTCACGAAGGTGGTTCACTGCTTTATTGGTTTGTTCTATTGCAAAATCCACTTCCTCTTCCATTGTAAAACGGCCCAAACCGAAACGTATTGAAGAATGAGCAAGGTCATCTGATAAACCCAGGCTCTTTAATACGTAAGATGGTTCCAGTGAAGCTGAAGTACATGCCGATCCGGAAGATACAGCAAGATCTTTCATCGCCATCATTAAACCTTCACCTTCTACATACTTGAATGATATATTGGCAACATGAGGTAAACGGTGCTCCACATTTCCATTGACATAACTTTCTTCCATCAGTGTCAATGCTGCCTGTAATTTATCGCGTAATTTGGATAAGCGTTTTGCTTCTTCATCCATTTCCAGGCGGCATAATTCACAGGCTTTACCCAATCCTACGATCCCCGGAACATTTAAAGTACCTGAACGCATTCCACGTTCGTGGCCACCACCATCCATCTGGGCAGTTACTTTAACCCTTGGGTTTTTACGGCGAACATATAATACTCCGACACCTTTCGGGCCGTACATTTTATGCGCTGAAAAAGCCATCAGGTCTATTCCGTCTGCATTAACATCTACAGGAATTTTACCAACAGCCTGTGTAGCATCAGTCATAAAAAGAGCTCCATGTTTATGAGTAATAGCAGCGATCTCTTTAATCGGCTGGATAACCCCGATCTCATTGTTGCCATACATAATAGCCACAAGGATCGTTTTTTCTGTGAAAGCAGCCTCTAACTGTGCTATGTCTATCAAACCATCCGATTTAACAGGAAGGTAAGTAACTTCTCCACCCAGTTTTTCAACATGTTTACATGCATCAAGAACGGCCTTATGTTCAGTTACACAGGTAATAATATGATTGCCCTTGTCTTTATACATTTCAAATACACCTTTGATCGCAAGGTTATCTGATTCAGTAGCTCCTGAGGTAAATATAATTTCCTTCTCATTCGCGCCGATCAGCTTTGCAACCTGCTCGCGGGCATAATCAACCCCTTCTTCAGCAGCCCATCCAAAAGCATGATTCCTGCTTGCTGCATTACCAAATTTTGCATTAAAATACGGCAGCATCGCATCAAGTACCCTCGGGTCCATGGGAGTTGTAGCGTTGTTATCTAAGTATATCGGCAGATTCATTTTAATTGTTTTATTGTCAATATTAATATTATACAAAGATATGAAATATATTTCTGCTTAATTATCAATTATGTCTATGTGTATATAGATAAAATGGTCATTTTTATGCCATAATAATGGAAGGATGAATCAAATCGAGCATATAGGAATAGCAGTAAGAAGTCTGAAAGATGCCGGGCCTTTATATGAGCGCCTGCTGGGCTGCAAAAGTTATAAAAAAGAAATTGTGGAGTCTGAGCATGTGATCACTGAATTCTTTAAGATCGGTGAAAGCAAAATAGAATTGCTTGAAGCCAGTTCTGAGCTGAGCGCTATCGCCGGATTTATCGAAAAGAAAGGGGAGGGAATACACCATATTGCCTTTGCCGTTGACAATATCGCTGAAGAAATGGCCCGTCTTAAAAAGGAAGGCTTTCAATTGCTGAATGCTGTTCCTAAAAAAGGAGCCGATAATAAGCTGGTATGCTTTGTTCATCCCAAATCATCACATGGGGTACTGATTGAGCTTTGTCAGGAGATCTAGCGGTTAAAGGCAAATATTTTTTCATTCCCTGATGGTTTACCGGTATAAAGGTCCCTGATGATCTCAGCCGCAATTACACTGAAAGTGATCCCGTTTCCGCCGTAACCTAAGGCAAAATAAGTATTTGGATGTTCAGGATGTACCCCGATAAAGGGAAGGCCATCCTTCGTTTCACCAAATACCCCGCACCAGCTGAAATCAATTTCCAGGCCTATCTCCGGAAACAGTTTTTTGAACTTTCTTAATATGGTTTTACTTTTCATGGTCATCAGTTTATCCCGGCTTACAGGATCCCTGAATTTTTCATCTTCGCCCCCGGCAATAACCCTGTTACCTGAAGTGGTTCGGATATAAAGATAGGGCCTGGCTGTTTCCCAGATCAGGCAGGTTTCGGGCCAGAGTTTGCTCAGTACCGGTTTGCTAACAAAAACATAGGTGGAATTAAGTTTCATGACCTTCTCTTTCAGAAAAAATTCAGACTCATAACC
This sequence comes from Pedobacter sp., assembly GCA_036677005.1. Lineage (GTDB taxonomy): Bacteria > Bacteroidota > Bacteroidia > Sphingobacteriales > Sphingobacteriaceae > Daejeonella. Next base: position 15,542 of record JAKFBV010000132.1, on the reverse strand, counting down.
CGGTGAACAAACCATTTTCTTTGCGTTTATCTCATGACCGCGGTCTGTGAGGAGGCGTATTCCATTTTTTTGCTGTTCCACTTTTTTTATCTCGGTATAGCTGTAAACCTCCAGGCCGGAATGCTCCATATGATATTGCAGGACTTGCCTGCAGAGCATATATGCATCAACCTGAGCCGATGAATCAGTGTAAAGGGCCGAATCCCGGTCAATCCCAAAGCGTTTTTTCAGCGTTTTTTTATTCAGAAATTCGACGGGTAGATTGTACTGCTTCCGGAGATCAAATTCACGTTGTAAGCTGGGGGTATCTTTTTTGCCTGAAGCAAGGTGCAGACTCGGCTTCATTTCAAATGCACAATCCAATTTGAGCTTAGATATGATCTTTTTGAGGATGCTGATAGAATCCAGGCATAATAAATAGCTTTTCACAGCATGTTCCGTACCCGCAAGATCACAAAGTTCATACAAAAACAGATCTATTTCATACTGAAGCTGGGCGGTACTCGCTGCTGTGCTGCCCGTGCTGCTCATTCGTTTATCCACCACGATGCATTTTGCGCCCGCCTCACATAGAAAATGAGCTGCCAGAACCCCTGTTATGCCTGAACCAACGATCACAATCTCAGTTCGGATATTTTTTTGAAGGATGTGATACTCCTTCATTAAGCCGTCATTAATGAGCCACCAGGGCAGGCCGGATTCCAGGTCCATAGTTTTATACGTTAAATATGAATAAATTTTAAATTTTCTTTTTAATGAGTGTATTTTATTCTATATTTGCACCTCTTAAAAAGTATTGAAGATGAAAGCTGAATTGCATCCCAAAAATTATAGATTAGTTGTGTTTAAAGACATGTCTAACGAATATTCTTTCTTAACTAAATCATGTATTGATACCAAAGAAAGCATTAAATGGGAAGATGGTAACGATTATCCCCTTGTAAAATTAGAGATATCACACACCTCACACCCTTTTTACACCGGTAAAATGAAATTGATTGATACCGCTGGACGTATTGACAAATTCCGTTCCCGTTACGAGAAAAAATAATATTTATTTAAATAATATTAAAAGTCCCGGCTCATTAGGTCGGGACTTTTTTTATTTTTGTTCAATGAGCATCATTCTTTTTGACGATCAGTTTCGGAATAATTTATTGCCTCTGACATTCACCAGGCCTGTTTCTGAGATCAGGGTTGGTATTTTAACCATTGCTGAGAAATGGAAACATCATCTCAAAACTGAAGTATCTTATTTCACTGCGGATTATTTGCAGGAGAAATATCCGCTTAAAATTGTAAAAGACAATCTTTTTATAAATTCAGCGCTTTGTCCTGATGAGAGCTTACTGGAAGGAATTGCGGGTATCAGGGAAGCTGAAGCACTATATTCCAATGAACTGCTGATCGCTGTCCGTTTAAATGAAAGCGAGGCCGGGAAATTCCAGGCAGAACAGGCGGGCAGATATAAAAGGATTGAATATACCCGGCCGATCGTCAGGATATCATTCCCTGAGAACATCTTTTCATACAATGATTCAGAGATCCGTAAGGATTTTAAGCTCCTGACAGAAGGCCGGACATCAGCTGAACTAAGCAATACCAATACGATCTTAGGCGATCAACTATTTGTTGAGGAAGGGGCTGAAGCCGAATGTTCTACATTTAATACCCTGCAGGGGCCGGTATATCTCGGCAGGAACTCCCTGATCATGGAGGGCTGTCATATCCGCGGTTCATTTGCCTTATGTGATAATGCTGTTTTGAAAATGGGCGCAAAGATTTATGGGATGACGACCATTGGCCCGCATTCGAAAGCAGGGGGAGAGATCAACAATTCGGTCATTTTTGGAAATTCATCCAAAGGCCATGAAGGCTATCTGGGGAATTCGGTATTAGGTGAATGGTGTAATATCGGTGCCGACAGCAATAATTCGAACATGAAGAACAATTATGCGGAGGTTAGAATATGGGATTATCCAAAAGAGAGTTTTCGTAAAACAGGGCTTCAGTTCTGCGGCTTAATTATGGCCGACCATGCAAAATGCGGTATCAATACGATGTTTAATACCGGTACTGTAGTGGGGGTGAGCGCCAATATTTTCGGTTCAGGTTTTCCCAGGAATTTCATTCCCGATTTTTCATGGGGCGGAAACCATGGATTTGAGGTTTATACACTAAATAAAATGTTTGAAACGGCCCTTAAGGTGTTTGAACGAAGAAATGCTGATTTCAACACGATAGAAAAGAATATTTTAAGGCGTGTTTTTGAGCTTACAGAAAAACACAGAAGATTTTAATTTCAATCCTGAAACACATAAAATGAGAAAAAATATTGTAGCCGGTAACTGGAAAATGAATATGGATCTGAATGATGGAATTCAGCTTGTTTCTGATATCCGGCAAATGCTCAGTGAGGAAATACGCGGAGATCAGGAAGTGATCATTTGTCCGCCTTTCATACATATCAGCAGCCTGGCGCTATCTTCAGAGACTGATGCCCGGCTGTCCATCGGAGCTCAGAATTGTCATCAGGCCGATAGCGGTGCTTTCACCGGGGAAATTTCTGCTTCCATGATCGCCTCTGCAGGTGCCCGCTATGTCATAACAGGACATTCTGAGCGCAGGTTATATTTTCAGGAATCAAACACCTTACTGGCTCAAAAACTGGACAGCGTTTTGAAAAACGGACTAATTCCTATATTCTGCATTGGCGAAACACTGGATCAAAGGAATGCCGGAACTTATTTTGAGGTGATCAGGCAGCAAATTTCTGAAGCGGCATTTCACCTTCCGGAAGCTGACTTTTTTAAGCTGGTTCTTGCCTATGAGCCAGTCTGGGCAATCGGTACAGGCCTGACAGCCAGTCCGGACCAGGCACAGGAAATTCATGCTTTTATCCGAACCATGGTGGCCGAAAAATACGATCAGGATCAGGCTAATGACCTGACCATACTTTATGGGGGGAGCTGTAACCCTAAAAATGCTTCTGAATTGTTCTCACAGCCTGATATTGATGGAGGCCTGATCGGAGGTGCATCATTAAAAGCCCGGGATTTTGTGGATATCATCAAAGCCCTTGATCCAAAATGACCTATAGCGAGTTCATTTTTAAATTATCTTCCTCTGAAGAATTTCATAAAGATCTTTTAATCAATGCTTTGTCTGAAATTGGTTTTGATACCTTTCAGGATACAGAGCAAGGCTTTAAAGCCTATATTCCATCAGCAGATCTTGATCAGGAAAAGCTGGATGGTTTACATGAGGCTTTCGCAGAAATGTTTATATTTTCATATGTGGTAAACAGTATTCCTCATCAGAACTGGAATGAGGTATGGGAAAGTAATTTTGAGCCGCTTCAGGTAAGTAACAGGTGTTATGTACGCGCCAGCTTTCATAAGCCGCACCCGGAATATGAATTTGAGATCGTGATCGATCCGAAGATGGCCTTCGGAACCGGGCATCACCAAACCACTGCTCTGATGATGGAGTTTATGCTGGAGGAAGATTTTTCTGACAGAAAAGTACTTGATATGGGATGCGGTACAGGAATTCTGGCGATACTGGCCTCAAAAATGGGGGCTAAAGAGATCCTGGCTATTGATTATGATGAGATATGCTATGCAAGTACCCTTGAAAATTCAGAGCTGAACTCGGTCAGTAATATCCATGTATTATGCGGTTCCAGGGAAGTTATTCCTGATGAAAAATTCGATATTATTCTGGCTAATATCAACCGTAATATATTGCTTGATCAGTTGGAGCGGTATGCCGAAGTCTCCAAAACGGGAGGTTTGCTTTTTCTGAGCGGGTTCTATGAAGAACCGGATCTTCAAATAATCAATGAACGATGTGAAACCCTGGGTTTTAAGTATGTGCAGCATAAAGAGCTGAATGACTGGGTCGCAGTTAAATTCATTTCTGCCTGAAATAATCTTTAAATAAACATTTTTAATTTTTCAGGAAATTAATTTTAATTTGTTTTAATATATTCTTCCTATCGTATATCAGTTCCCCGACAGAAAATTTAGGACTTGCCTGAATTTTTACTTCATTCAATGATAGTATAATGCCAATCCGGTGATGAACCGGCGCTCCTGATGATTAAAATTCGTAAATATATTAACAAAGAATAAAATAATTTATTTTAAAAGAATGGAACTTTCGGCAATTTGAATCGTTTAATAGTCATTTGCAGGTATAAAATATTTTTTTTTCAACAATATCGAAAAATTGGAAAGGTTTTTGAAGAATATTAATCTCAGGAGTAAAAAACTTAATTATAGAAGCTGCATCAGGTTTTTTTGAAATTCCGGATAAGGCTTTTCGATATAATTAAAAATTCTGCCCTATTAATAAATTAAATGCTATGAAAACATTAGGTAAAAAGATTCGCTTATTAAGACATCAGAATAGTTGGAGCCAGGAAGATGTCGCCAAGCGATTGGGAATTTCAATTCCCGCATTCTCTAAAATAGAGACTGGTATCACAGATGTGAATATTTCCAGACTGGAGCAAATATCCAAATTGTTTGATATGAGCGTTGTTCAGTTACTTACATTCAACGATACAGAAGGACAGGAGCAATATAATACAGAAATGGAAGACATCACGCTGAAACTTCATGAGCGGGAGATGGAGCTTATTGATCTCCAAAAAAAGATCATTGAATTATACGAGGAGCTTCGTAATTCAAAAAAATAAATTAAGGCCTTCATTTGGAAGGCCTTAATAGTTCAGAATATCTTTCTCAGGGTTGCATGTTTTTTACCCAGGGTAGCTCCTGTTGCTTCATGGAGCGATAGCATCTTATCATTAAAGTCGCCGACCCATGACAATTCCAGTTCTTCATACTGATTTAAAGGAATGACATACTCTTTTAACTTGATGAACAGGGCTGATTCCAGTCCGTGTTTCTGATAGGCCTGTTTCGTCCCCATAACAACCGCACGCATTCTGTGCACCCCCTTCCACCGGTAGTACAGAAATTTTAATTTTTCAATGATTCCAAGTTTGCCCTTAAAACTCTTGATCATTTGATTCGCATCCGGAAGAATAACAATAACAGAGGCCGGTTCATCATTGATATAGGCAAACCAGATCAGTTTTTCATCCATAACTGTTTTCATTTTGTTAAAGCTTTCCAGGATGCCTGTTTTCGTTAAGGGAACAAAATTTTCAAAATCTCTCCAGGCATCGTTATAGATCTCAGCAAAATCATCCGCAAAGTTTTCAAGTTGGCTTAGCTCAAGGTGCCTGAAGGTATAGCCTGGTTTATTGGCAACCCATTCGGCAATTTTGGTAAAGCGTTCGGGAAATGGTTTTTTTACCTCCAGGTGATTGGTGATCTGCTCATACAGGACATAGAAACCGTAGTCTTCAAAAAGCTTTTTATAATAGGGGTGATGATAGTTCATTCCATAGGATGGGGTGGTGTAGCCTTCGATCAGCAGTCCCCAGAAGCTATCGTTTTCACCAAAGTTGATCGGCCCGTCCATGGCTTTCATATCCCTTTCGCTTAACCACTTGCGGGCAGTATCAAATAATAAATTGGCCGCTTCCCTGTCATTGATACATTCAAAAAAACCTATGCCGCCGGTTGGCTGTTCAGGCTGCCAGGCTTTGTTTTCATTGATAAATGCAGCGATCCGGCCGATCAATTTTCCCTCATCCGATTTCAGGACCCACCTGATGCATGAACCATGGCTGTGAAAATTGTTTTTATCAGGATCGAAAACGGCCTCAACATCTTTGTCGAGGGGACAAACCCAGAAATCATCATCTTTATAAATTTCACGGGCAACATCTAAAAATTCGCGGGCAGTATGTTTATTTTGTACTTCTTTTAGTATCATGCGGCATCTGGAAATTAAATAAAAAAAGCATTCAGAGAACTGAATGCCTGTACTTCATGGCAAGAATCCCTTAAAAATCATCGTCATCTTCAACATCGAAATCATCGAAACCCTGAATGTCATCATCGAGTTGAATTTCAAAGTCATCTTCCTCTTCCCCGTCAAGGAACAGACGATTCGATTTCTTTGGATCATTCAAATGGTCCTGCTTCTTACCGGGGCTTGTACCTGGTTTCTTTTTTGGCCCCCCGCTGTTGGTTACTTTTTTTGACGACTTCATCCGGAGCAAATTACGCTTTCTTTATTTTTTTAATATGTAAATATAAATTTAACAAGATTTTGAATTTTCAGTCCTCTTTTTTATTTTTTATTTAAGGGCTGAATATTCTACCCGGACTGATCCCCTATGGTATTACTTTCGGGTAAGAGTTCATTGAGCTGCGGGAGATCATTTATTGAATTAATTCCGAAATAATCCATAAAAACGTTGCTCGTGGCATAGAGAAGGGGTTTTCCGACACTCTCCGATTTGCCGCTGATGCTGATCAGCTCCTTTTCAAGCAGCTTTTGAACGGTATAATCACAATTCACTCCCCTGATCTGTTCGATCTCCAGCTTGGTGACCGGTTGTTTATAGGCGATGATCGACAGGGTTTCGAGCGCTGCCTGGCTTAATTTCTTCCTGGACCGCTGTATTTGTAACTGATTGATCAGGGGGTAGTATTCTTTTTTCGTCAGAAACTGATAGCCTCCGCTCAGAGATACCAGTTCTATGGCAAGATCCATCTCCAGGTATTTCCGGCCGATCTGTTCCGCGCTTTCCCGGATCTCCTCAACAGTAAAATTTTTTTCCATAAGCTCGGCTAAAACCTGCCGGATCTCCTCCGCGCTAATGCTCTTATCGGAAGCGAAGATCAAGGCTTCGATCAAATTCTCAGGCTTTTCAAAACTCATAAGCAAACATAACATATTGCTTTTTAATCAAAAAAAATGTTTGATAATATTGAATATCATCCACCAGGGAATTATTAAACTGGTATGGTGATCAATACTTCGGTTCCAGAGTCTCCGGTTTGTACCTGGCTGATATAAATTTTTCTTTTATGAAGCTTATTTAGGAGATTGACCCTTTCATGGATTAATTCCAGCCCTCTGCTGATATGCCCCGTTGTTTTAGTTTTTTTCGAGTTCGATATACCTATTCCATTATCCTTAATACTAATCCTGAGTTCATTGTCTGTGCATCTGAAATCAAGTTTAATTAGTCCGCCTCCATCTTTCGGCATGATCCCATGCCATATCGCATTTTCAATGAAGGGTTGGATCAGCATAGAGGGTATGTAAATATCATCAGCATCCATCTCCGGATCTGCCGTTATGGTGTAGTCCATTTTTTCGGAAAAACGGATCTTTTCCAGGGACAGATACAGCCTTAAATAATTGATCTCTTCATGCATCGTTATGGAACTGTTTAAGCAGATCTCCAGGTGCTTACGCATCAAGCGTGCGAAACCAGAAAGGATCTGATTAGCCTCCTTGGATTCTTTCCTGCTGATGAAATATTGAATTGAATTCATTACATTGAATACAAAATGCGGGTTCATCATAGCCTGAAGAGCTTTCTGCTCCAGAGTGGCTATAGTATTCTGAATTTTCAGTTCTTTTTTTCGTTTCTTTTTTTGAGAAAGAAAATAGATTACTATTCCAATGAGTGCTGCTAGTAATACGATTGAAATGATGATAGTTATTATCCACCAGGATTGCGTTTCTTTATATTTTTGCTGCGCTATAACGAGTTCGTTCTCCTGGATCTTTTGCAATTGCAAATAATGTGAAGATGTTTTACCGATATTATCAGACAGGTTTCTGGAAAGTTGCAGGCTATCATGATAGTGTACTTCTTTTAAATATTTTAAAGCCTTAGAGTAATTTTTTCTTTTTTGTTCAAGTTCATATGCTTTATATAGAAAGTAGTAAATAGAATTGTTATCATCTAGTATCCTGGAATATTTTATTCCTTCATTTATAGAATTCTCTGCTTTGGAATGCTCTCCCTGTTCTAAATAAATTGCAGCCAATGTTAAATTGGAGCCGACAAGTACTTTGTATAAATTATGCTTTTTAGCCTGATTTATTGCATCAAATAATTGCTTTTTTGCTGTTTCAAAATCCTTTAGTTTGTAAAAGATTATTCCTGAGTTCTGTAGGGAAGAAATAAAATTAATCGTATCTCTTGTTTTTGTGAATATCTCATTACTTATTTCAAGGTATTTAAGCGAATTTTTATAATCACCTTGAAATCTTAAAATGTTTGCAATATTCAAATAAAGTCCTGCAGTTAATTCTTCAATGTTTAATGGCTTAGCAATAGATAGTGCCTTTTTATAGTAGAGTAATGCTTTATTATAATCTATTTCCCTGTAAAGATTACCTATATTATTATAAACCCTTGCCTCATTTTTAATATCTTTTATTTGTTTGAAATACTTTAAAGCTTCTATATAGTTTTTTACAGCGAGTTCTGTATTATTCAGATAATAATACCCAACACCTTTAACCCTGTGAGCTTCTGCAATTCCAGGAACATAATTTATTTTTTTTGCCAGATTTAAGGAATTTTCTGCCAGTTGGAGGGTTTTTGACGGATCGGTCAGGCGCAGTGCGAATGCCGCCTTGTTGATTTGTGTTACCTTTGCAGAGTCGCTTAAATTGGGTTTAATAGCGGGTTTCCAGAAATACTTTTTTAGGGGAATTGTTATAGGCTCTTCTTGCAATAGAAATGAAATCAAACCTAATGTAAAGATAATGAGTAAAATAAATGATGCAACAGGTATGATAAAGCTCTTTTTCACATCTGAATGATTAGAATTATCCCCGGTAAGATGTTTTCAGGAATTCTCATTCTGAAATATTTTGAACTGAATACTTAATGTACCCATTCTTTTTAAATTTTACAAAAAAAAGCGGTGAAACGCCCCAATCGTTTCAGCCGCTTTTATACATAACCAAAGAAAAATTATTCCCACAGGTAGAGGCTAAGCATCCTCAAGAAACATCATTGTCTCCCGGTTATGTTGAGATCGAAATTAATGCTTTCATGAACTTATCGCATAACCACTGTATAAGTGGTATATAATTTCTAGTTAACGGTAACCTGAGTGGGTAATTCAGGCCTGAAACCTGAATTTTAATTATTGCTTTTTAAAGAAAACCCTGACCGTCTCCAGAAAATCGGAGGCACGCCTTCTGGATACGGTATGTTCTGAATTGTCAGATAGTCTGACTGTCAAACCGTTTAAATTTGAATAATCGGTTAGGTGTTTGAGATTTATTATAGTTGACTTGTGTATCCGGCTGAAACCTGAACTCTCAAGTATATCCTCATATTCTTTCAGATGTTTGGAGACAATGATTTTTCCCCCGTTCTCAAGATGAAATACGGAATAATTACTATCGGCTTCAACATAGAGGATGTTATTGACGTTGAGTATATGAAAGCCATTCAAATGAGGAAGATTGATCTTCCTGATCTTTTTTATATCGTTCAGATTTTCTTCAAGACTGTTTAACATTTCCGAACTACCCCCGGAACTCAGTTTATCAGTTCCTTTATTTATTTTCCATTGAACAGCCTTTTCAACAGCATGTTTGAGTTCTTCAATATCAATGGGTTTCAATAAATAATCCAGGGCGCTTGCTTTTAAAGCCCTCATAGCATATTGGTCATATGCGGTAGTGAAAATGACGGAAGCGGAAGATTTTTGAAGATCAGGCAATAGTCCAAATCCATCTTCAATGGGCATGGCAATATCCAGAAATACCAGCTCAATGTCACCAGATTTAAGCATCTCCCTTGCTTCTGCAACGGATTTAGCTATTCCTTTAATTCTAACATCCGGGCAATAGCCATCAATCAGAAAAAATAAAGATTTGCGGGAATATTCTTCATCGTCAACTATAATGGTATTTATTGACATGTTTTCAATAATTAAAGCCTTGTTGCCCTAATTTATCAGTATTTTATTTAATATGTCAACTAAATGAGTAAACGGTATGCTTTTAATTAAAATTAATACCCAATCACCTGCTGCTCAGTCATTTCCGGCAGATCCCTGAATTCATACTGCTGGGTTCTTAGCTGCGGTTCAAAGCCTGCTTCGCGTATGGAATCCTGTATGCCCTGGGAGGTAAAGCGATGCGGGGCCCCGGCAGCCGAAACTACATTCTCTTCGATCATAATGGAGCCAAAATCATTCGCTCCGGCATGAAGACAGATCTGTGCAACCTGCTTTCCTACGGTTAACCAGCTGGCCTGGATATTCTTCACATTGGGCAGCATGATGCGGCTTAAGGCGATCATGCGGATATATTCATCCGCTGTTACCTGGTTGGTAATGCCTCTAACTTTTTTAAGCAGGGTGCCGTCATCCTGGAAAGGCCATGGAATAAAGGCGAGGAAACCTTTGGCACCGGCCGGTTTTTCTGACTGTACCTCACGCAGCCAGACCAGGTGTTCAAAGCGTTCTTCGAGGGTTTCCACATGCCCGAACATCATGGTAGCGGAGGTGGTCAGTCCGAGCTGATGCGCCGCCCGCATCACATCCAGCCATTCCTGTCCGCCGCATTTGCCTTTGGAGATCAATCTCCGGACCCGGTCATTCAGTATTTCTGCTCCGGCGCCGGGCAGGGAATCCAGTCCGGCAGCCATCAATGCTTTTAAAACTTCGGTATGGCTGATGCCTTCGAGTTTGGCGATATGGGCAATTTCGGGCGGACCGAGTGAGTGTAATTTTAGAGTGGGATATAGTTCTTTAAGCTGTTTGAAGAGATCAACGTAGAATTGCAGTCCGAGGTCGGGGTGATGCCCGCCCTGCAGCAAAAGCTGTTCGCCGCCTAAACGGAAGGTTTCCTCGATCTTTATTTTATAGGTCTCGATATCAGTGATATAGCTTTCTTCATGACCGGGCCTTCTGAAGAAATTACAGAACTTGCAATTGGCGATACATACATTGGTGGTATTCACATTGCGGTCGATGATCCAGGTTACTTTGCCATGCGGGACCTGTTTTTTACGCAGCTCATTGCCCGTGTACATCAGTTCGGATGTCGCCGCGTTTTTGAACAGGAATAATCCTTCTTCGGCAGAAAGGAATTCAAAATCCAGGGCCCTGGTAAGCAGATCAGAGGTTATCATATTCAAAGATAGGTAGAATTAGCAAATTAGGGAATGAGCAAATGAGCAAATGAGGGAATTTGACAATTGGTAAATGTTCCCTCATTTGGTTTCAGCGCAGTGCTTTCTGGCTTTTTCCGTATAAGAAGCAATTTTTGAACTAAATTTAAAAATAGACTAAAAATCAGGTTTTGGTCGTGACTCCTTCGTGACATGTTCGTAGAACACCCCCTTAAGACCCACTGAGAGCACTATTGCACGAACAAGTCACGAACATGGTACGATGCTGGTACCTTGATGGACAGATAAAGCTCTTTTTTACTAGCTGATTAAATCATGAACTGATCTGTTTATCAGCCCTTTAAAATCCTGATAAATTTTTTTTCTTTGGGAATGAAGAATAATTATATTTACGGATCTAACCAATGAAAAATGACCTACAAAGAACAGTATCTGTATCTCAAGCAGAAAACCGCTGATTCCTATCACCTCTGGATAAAAGCCCAAAATCAGCTTGCAAGTGATGAAAATGGCTTCTTCGATGAGCAATTATGGGAAAATCTTGAAGTCAGTGCTTCAGATCTTCAGAAAGCTCAGAACGAGTTTAATAAGTTTTGCAGTGTAATCCGAAAAGGCAAATTCAGTGCCGATGATATTCTGGGTGAGCAGCAGGCTTGCGCTTAGTTAGTTTCAGTTACCAGTTGTCTGTTGCCTGTTATCAGTTTAATGCAATATTTGCTAATTTCCTCATTTGCTCATTCCCTTATTTCAATTGCAACAGATCTCTCCTCGCGGAAAAATCATCATAACATAAAATCATTGCCGTTCGTCGGGATGACGCAAGATAGAAAGCAGCATCCCAATTTGCTCATTTGCTAATTTCCTCATTTGCTCATTCCCTTATTTCAATTGCAACAGATCTCTCCTCGCGGAAAAATCATCATAACATAAAATCATTGCCGCTCGCCGGGATGACGCAAGATAGAAAGCAGCATCCCAATTTGCTCATTTGCTAATTTCCTCATTTGCTAATTTCCTCATTCCCTCATTTCAATTGCAACAGATCTCTCCTCGCGGAAAAATCATCATAACATAAAATCATTGCCGCTCGTCGGGATGACGTAAGATGGAAAGCAGCATCCCAATTTGCTCATTTGCTAATTTGCTCATTCGCTAATTTCAATTGTAACAGATCTCTCCTCGCGTAAAATTCTTTCTGAATAGAAAATCATTTCCGCTCGTCGAGATGACGCTGGCTTCAAAATCAATTCGTTGAAGGGATGACCTAAAGTTGGAAGCAAGATTCCAATTTGCTCATTTCCTCATTTGCTAATTATCTCATTTCCTCATTTGCTAATTATCTCATTCCCTCATTCCTCTCCATAATTTTCGCTAAATTCGTCTCCTCAATCCGATCTGATCTATGGTTTCTTTTGAACGCTTCATCCTTGCCAACGGCCTTAAAGTACTGGTCCATGAAGATCCTACAACCCCAATGGCTGTTGTCAATATTCTATATGATGTAGGTGCCCGCGATGAGCATCCGGATCAAACCGGTTTCGCACATCTGTTTGAGCACCTGATGTTTGGCGGCTCGGTGAACATTCCTTCCTATGATGAACCCCTGCAGCGTGTGGGCGGAGAGAATAATGCCTTTACAAGTAATGATATCACCAATTATTATATCACTCTTCCTTCGGTGAACCTGGAAACGGCCTTCTGGCTGGAGAGCGACAGGATGTTAAGCCTGGCGTTTTCAGAAAAAAGCCTCGAAGTTCAGCGTAATGTGGTATGCGAGGAGTTCAAGCAGCGTTATCTTAATCAGCCTTACGGGGATGTATGGCTTAAACTCAGGCCCATGGCCTACAAACAGCATCCCTATCAGTGGGCCACGATCGGCAAATCGCTGGACCATATTGAAAATGCCAGTATTGATGATGTGAAAGCCTTTTTTAACCGGCATTACACTCCTTCAAATGCCATTATGGTTGTTGGAGGCGATGTGAAGCTGGAAGAGGTTAAGCGGCTTTCTGAGAAATGGTTCGGGAGTATCCCCGCGGGTGAGAAATTAAGCCGTTTGCTCCCCATTGAGGACGATCAGCTGGAAGAACGGAAAGAGACGGTGAAGGCAAATGTGCCCCTCGACGCGATCTATAAGGTTTTTCATATGCCCGCCCGCATTGAGCCTGGCTATTATGCCGCCGACCTGGTCTCGGATATCCTTTCGAGGGGGAATTCATCACGCTTATTCCGGAATCTGTTAAAAGACCAGAAACTATTTTCTGAGATCAATGCATACCTCACCGGAAGTATGGATGCAGGCTTATTTGTGCTTGAGGGAAAGCCATTACCCGGAATATCCATGGAAGCGGCCGAGGCCTCTATCTGGGCTGAATTGGAACGTATCAGTACGGAGCTGGTGCCTGAAGCAGAACTGACCAAGGTGAAGAACAAAATGGAATCGACCATGGTGTTTTCGGAAATGAGCCTGCTTGATAAAGCCATGAACCTGGCCTATTTTGAATTGCTGGGAGATGCGAACGGACTCAATTCGGAGACCCAAAAGTATCTGGATGTTACTGCCGAAGAGATCAGGGCACAGGCCAGACACATATTCCGCAAAGAAAACTCATCCACTTTATACTATTTAGCTAAATAACATGATCGACAGAGCACTGGCACCGGCATTCGGGCAGGTTGAAAATATAGAACTGATCAGGGCAAAGCCCATTATCCTGAATAATGGCTTGAAAATATTCAGTATTGACGGGGGGGATCAGGACCTGGTACGCATTGAATTCATATTCTCCAATATCGCTTATGACCGCGCGAAGCCATTGCAGGCTTTTGCTGTCAATACCATGTTAAATGATGGGACGAGCGAGTTTAGTTCCACAGAGATCGCAGACAGGATCGATTATTACGGATCATTTCTTCAAACAGAATATTCCAATGATCAGTCTGTCGTTACCCTGTTCTCTTTAAACAAGCATTTAGCCAATACTTTACCCATAGTTAAGGCGATTATGCTGGATTCGATCTTTCCGCAGGTGGAGCTCGATACACTGATCCGTAATCAAAAGCAAAAGCTGAGTGTCAATCTTGAAAAAAATGATTTCCTCAGCCGCAAGACCTTCAATCATGTATTATTCGGGGATTCGCTATATGGCTATGAAATTGGCCACCAGGATTATGACAATTTAAAGAGGGAGCAATTAACTTCGTATTTCAAGGCAGCTTATCAGCCCCGGAATTGTACGGTCATTATTTCGGGAAAGGTTAAAGAGGCAACCATCAGGCTTGTTGACAAGCTGTTTGGAACTGACTGGATGAATACGGAGGAGACAGTCGGGAATATGTTTCAGTTTGAAGCCGCTCCGGGAAAAGAGCATTATCTTGAAAAACCGGAAGCATTGCAGTCGGCCATACGGATCGGGCAGCTTTCTATCAACCGTACCCATGCCGATTTCCCGGGCCTGCAGGTTGTCAACACTATTTTAGGCGGTTATTTCGGTTCCCGGCTGATGGCAAATATTCGCGAGGATAAAGGCTATACGTATGGAATCGGTTCTGCCCTGGTGTCCCTGAAGAATGCGGGTTATTTCTTTATAGCATCTGAAGTGGGAGCTGATGTATGTACAGCAGCATTAACAGAAATTGAAAAGGAGATCAATATTTTGAAAGCGCAGCCGGTTAACAAGATCGAATTATCCTTGGTCAGGAATTATATGCTGGGGTCTATGCTGGGCAGTCTTGAAAATGCATTATCGCATGCAGATAAGTTCAAGAATATTTATTTCTCGGGACTGGATTACGATTATTACAGCAAATATATTCAAACGGTGAGGAATATCAGTCCGGAAAATGTACTGGAGCTTACCAATAAATACCTCGATTTCGACAATTTCCAGAAGGTAATTGTGGGTAAAAAATAAGCTCATCAGTTCGGTGGGACCTCCGATCAGAGGGAATGGTAAACGAGTCTAAAGACTCTTATTCATTTAATAATCCGTAGAGACGCTTCGCTTAACTCTACGGACAGATGGAAAAATGCTGAGCGTTGGGATAGCCGTATCGCTTAATAGCCAGGTGCTTTAGCTCCGGGTAAAGATCCGGTTTGCAGATCGGGCTTCAGCCCAAAACCTAGCCGATCAGAATGGAACAAATACCGGTGCTTCAGCGCCGAAATACCGGTAAATAATCCACATCTACCATTCCCTAACCCAAATTTCTATTATTCCAAAACTTTCAAATATTGTAGTCCAAATACCTGCAATGTCATTTATAAAAATAATTATCCATTGTGTTTGGAGCACAAAAAATCGAATTCCCTTTCTAAAATCATCGGAATTCCGGAATGAATTATGGGATCACATTCGTCATAATTCGGAAAAGAAAAATATCTATATAGATACCATAAACGGATATGATGAACATTGCCATTGTCTCATTTCTTTAAAAAACGATCAATGTATTAAGGATGTTCTACAATTAATCAAAGGAGAATCTTCGA
>JAKFBV010000131.1:0-15284 GCA_036677005.1 Pedobacter sp. | reverse complement strand
GAACTCAATTTCATTTGCGAGGTCTATGCCTTCAGTAACCAATCGAGCTTTAGGTACTTTAAAGTTAGTGATTTTATACATCGCTGTTTGTGTGCCTTTATCGCTCATGCCAATTTCATTTGTGTATATACTAATCCTTGCAGATGAAGGTCCGCCCGGCGGCGGATTGGTATCAGAATAATATCCGGGGGATCCGGGTCCCGGATTGGAATTAATATAGGATAATTTGGCTCCGCTTAGCTGCATATTATTAGAAAATACATAGACCAGGAAAGAAACAATATCTTAAAATTAATTTTTGGTTAAAAAATTAACTTCTGTAAATATACCCCGTTTTTGCAGCAATTGCAAACCACAGGAAAGCTGCTGAGCAAAATTCTCAGAATTTTTGTTGGCTGAATACCTTTATTATTTTTTTGAGAGTAAAACAGATTGGTTTTGAAAAAAAGCAGAATTCTGCTTAATCTTTAAAAGACAGCGTAAACTTTGCCCCCTGGTTTACCTGGCTTTCCAGGGTAATACTCCCGCCCAGACTGTTCATATGATTATACACTAAATATAAGCCGATCCCTTTACTGTCGCTATGATTATGAAATTTTTGATGAAGCCCAAATACCTTATCCTTCACCCGGTCCATATCAAAGCCCATTCCATTATCAGATAGGACTAATTGCTTGGTATTATTAACTCTTTTTGAGTAAATATTGATCTGAGGTACTGTATCAGGTAGGGAATATTTGATGGAATTAGTGATCAGATTGAGAAATATGCTTTCCAGGTAGGCCTTATTAAACCGGATGCTTTCAAGTTCAGAGAAATCGGCATCGATTATCACTTTTGAGTTCTGTAACAGGGATTGTATAGAGCCTAAAACCGCGTTCAGATTTTCGTTGAGGTTAAGTTCTTCAATTTTTACATTCAATCTGTCCTTTTGAATTAACACATCAACCGAATTATTCAGGATCTGGCTTAAATTGTCAGTGGATGACTTGATAAACTCTAAATATTGAAGTGTTTCCTGATCATTTATTTTATTCGGATCGATAAGACTTAGGATCATCAGTAAATTATTTACAGGTGATCTGAGATCATGGGAAGTAGCATAACTCAATAGTTTAAGATCATGATGGCTTTTAGTAAGATTGACCAGATGCTGGTTCCTTTCTTCCTCCAGGCTCTTTTTGTATGTGATATTTTTGGCTATTCCATAAACCAGTTTATCTTTGACAACAGGCGTCGAAGTCCAGGAAAGCCATACAATTCTTCCATCCTTTGTGATATATCGGTTTTCAAAGTTTAGAAGCGGATTGCTTTCTGTCAGACTCTCACGGGACAGGATAGTTATAAGCCTGTCATCAGGATGAACAAAATCTGTGATAGGTTTTGAGATGAGCTCTTCATTTGTATAACCAAGGAGGCCTGAAACGGCCGGATTGATTCGTTTAAAGTATCCGTCAAAGCCGGCAATACAGAGTAAATCCGGCGATAATTCGAAGAAATGTTCGAATTTATAGATGGAATCTGCACCCAAAGCAAGACTATTCATACTAAACATTTGGTAAAATGTGCTTGTAAAATAAGTAAAAAAGATCTGGTTTTTTAAATCGAAATTTAATTTCAGTGATCCAATGCTGAAACTTTATTTTAAAAAAAGGATCAGGCTGTATCATCAGGCCTGTAACTTTGCCGGAGAATGGTGCCCGAGAGGGGGAATATTTTCCATCGGAAGGAAGAAAATCCTGCTTGTTTTTCAGGTATCAGGGCCTTTATCAGGATTGATACCTTTGAAATTCCGGGACTTCAGGCGGCTATAGATCAGGTGTTTTGGCCCTCCCGCGATCTGTGAAGTATAAATGCCGCTATGGCCTGAAAAGAAATAGGAAACTACACAGGCAATTCCTATGAACAGAGCGCTTTCGGTCCCGAATAATTCGATCCCCATCAGGGTGCAGGCTACTGGCGTATTGGTTGCCCCCGAAAATATCGCTGCGAAGCCCATCCCGGCAAGTAAGGCTATGGGCAGGGGGACGAACCATACCAAAGCATTCCCCAGAGTTGCACCGATAAAAAACAGGGGAGTGACCTCTCCTCCTTTAAATCCTGCTCCGATAGTGAATGAAGTGAACAGTATCTTCAGTAAAAAATCATAGGAATTCAGATCCTCACTAAAAGCGCTCTGAATAAGAGGAATACCCAGACCTATATATTTGGTGGTTCCCATCAACCATACTGCGGCTGCAATCAATATTCCGCCAATGAAGGGCCGCAAAGGGGCATATTTGATCCTTGATTTAAAAAGATCGGTCCAGAAATGGGTTGATCCTGAAAATAACATGGCTGCAAACCCGAATATAATTCCAGCCAGAATAGCCCATAAAAAATTCTGAAGTGTCAGTTCAGGAACCATTGGGATGCTGTACCGGGTATGGGTGACTCCCCAGGCAGTACAGGTATAATCGGCGATTACCGCTGTGAGCAGGCTTGGTAAAATAGCTTCATACCGCATCCTTCCCAGGATCAGTACCTCCAGAGCAAAAACAGCGCCCGCCAGGGGAGTGCCGAAGACGGATGCGAAACCTGCGCTGATCCCTATGATGATCAGGACCTTACGGTCCTTTGGTTTTAGTTTAAAAATAGGTGTGAACTGGTCGGCAATGGCAGCTCCCATTTGAACCGCCGTCCCTTCGCGCCCGGCTGAACCTCCGAATAAATGAGTGAGCAGGGTTCCGAACAGAACCAGGGGAGCCATTTTTAGCGGGATCACCTGCTTCGGACTGTGAAATTCTTCAAGAAGCTGGTTATTTCCCTTTACGACATCTGTGCCCAGGTAATGATAAACCAGGCCAATGATCAGGCCTGCGAGAGGTAAAAGGGCAATTATCCAGACATTGTTTTCCCTCCAGTTGGTAACCCAGTCTAAAGAAACCAGAAAAATAGCTGAAGCAGAACCTGCCAGTATCCCCACAATGGCTGAGATGAACAGCCATTTGACTAAATAGATCAGCATGGGAATTTGCCCCGCTCTTAAGATCTGCATTTTAATGTCCTGTATATTCATTTAGCCTGGATGTCTGTCGGGCAGAAAGCCGGGAAACGGACATTATGGTAGCTAATGTATAAATTTTTTTAAATGTTCAGGCCGGAAGAGACTGATCGGCATGGCTTGCTATTGTTGCAAATTTTGTCTTCATTCCTGGAATAAAAATTTGAGAACTCTGAAAGAGAAATGACAGGCAGGTTGTTATTGCGAGGGTAGCGCGGCAATCTCTTATGATTAGGAGATTGCTTCGTCGTGCCTGCCAGTCCTGGCAGGCTTGAAAAAAGGAAAGGACCACCACTGCCACTCCTTGAAGAAAGGAGGGGAATCTCTGCAAAATTTTAGCTATGATAGAGAAATGCGCAGGGGTGGGAATTGCTCCCCTTATGTTCAAGGGGAGCTGTCCGCAGGACTGAGGGGTGCCCAAGGATTGAAAAAAGGAATAGGCCACCCCTGTCCCCTCCTTGAAGATAAGGAATAAACCACCCCCTGCCCCCTCCTTGAAAAAAGGAGGGGAATCAACTGCAAAATTTTTATGGTATGAAATTTTTTACTCTTGGTTTTATGTGCGCACGTGCGGGAATTGCTCCCCTTATTTTCAAGGGGATCTGTCCGCAGGGCTGAGGGGTTTCTGTTTCAATTTGAGCCGGTGCTTATTACCAGCAGATTTTTCCACACGAATAATACCAGATAATGGAAGAATTTAAGCCGCGTTCTACATGCTGCGGGCAGGTTCGAATACCAGTTTTTGAGACCTTAATTTGACCTTTTTTACTGTTTGGTTTTAAGTTGTACATTCTTAACCTCTTCCTCAGTAAGAAATCGAAAGTCGCGGAAAATGGACGCGCCGTTCAGTCCGCTAAGCGGCCGGTATGCCACCATGGTATCCTGTGCGGTCTGAACGATCTGGATAACCACTACTAATGTCTGTTTTTTTGTTTTGGCGTCTGTATAATAAGCCAGTTTAGGCAGGGTCATGTTGTAGGGCTTAACATCCGGACCAGGGTTAGGGTAATAAAGTAATGAGTTTCCGTTCTTTGTTTCTTCTTCTGTGGGCAGCCTGCCGTTGATTACAGGGGTTTTCTCCCAGTCTTTGAGTTGGATAGGTGGATAGAGTTCTGCGATTGATTTTTGTTCGGCTTTTTTTTCGTTTGAGGTACTGACCTTTTTATTGTTATCACAAGCAATGAACAGGAACAGAAGTAAGACTGTAAAAATTAGCGTTTTCATTTTTTTGAGCAATTAAATAAACAAGCTTTTGCTGAAACAGATCTGGTTCAAGATGCCCGGATTTACCCCTGTATAATCCACAACAGGATCTGCTCCATTCATTTCGTAAGGCTCATTAATACCCCTGACTATACCAGCATCTGAAGTATGGGCTCATGGTCGATCGTTGTTTCATCCAGGGGCATTAGTATTTTATTCTGCAGAAAGGTGCCCATTTTTCTGCTGTCAAATTCATCATTGAATTTGGAGTAAGAATTTCTGATCATGATCATCAGTTCGTTCTTATCGATGTGATCCTCCAGATCGATGACGTATGAATCATCTGCGATATATTCGAGGATCGTCTCCTTTCCAATAACATAGCGGCAGCTGAACCTGCAGGCGATCCCTTTTTTTGTTGAAGCCCTTTTTTTCATGACATCAAAAGTGACAAAACAGGCTAATTTTTCATCCTCATTGCCGGGATTCATGGGAGGGTGATAATGCCATTCAGTTACATTAAGGGCTGTTTGTTCGATCATTTTTTATATGGTTTAATAAATTTTTTCTTCCGGTTTAGGCCCGGCATTCAGCTTTGTACTATTTTTATTTCCTCATTTTACCAGGTCTTCTATTGTTTCCAGAAGCCGGTTCATGTCATGCCCGGTAATATGCAGATGAGGTGCAAAACGAATGGATTTCCCACGCTGACTGACAAAGATTTTTCTTTCTTTTAGCTCAGAAACCAGGTTACCGGTATAAGAATCAGGTATAATGGCTCCGATCATATGAGGACAACGTTGCGAATCATCAGGCAGTTTAAATCCAAGCCTGTTCAGATGTGCCGCGATCCTGAGATTAATAATAGAGAGCGAACCGGCGATCTGCTGTACGCCCCAGGTCTTTAATTGTTCTAAAGCGGCGATTGCTCCGGGAAGGATTGCTTCAGTACATTTTTCTCCCACATCAAACCGTCGCGCACCGGGCATATAGTTATCTGAATAATTAATGAGGGAGCTAAAATCCTCTGCATTTTCACGTGCCAGCCAGGTTTCTTCCAGGGGGCGCGAATTCCACCATTTTTCTGAAACGTACATCAGACCGAATCCATAGGGGCAAAGCATCCATTTGTATCCTGCGGCCACCAGAAAATCGGGTTTTACCTGCTCCATTGGAAAGGGCATTGCCCCTAATGACTGAGTGGCATCAATGACCAGAATACTGCCCGTCCTGTCACATGCCTGCCTGATGGAAGGCAGATCAATATACGCAGCATTGGTCCAGTGGCAGGTAGATAATGAAACCACTTTGATGTCTTTATCTATCTTATCCATGATCGCCCGGGTCCAGTTGCCATCTTCGGGTACAGCTACAGTGATCAGATCTGCTCCCCGTTCATGTGCGACACGTTTCCAGGGCAGTACATTACTTGGAAACTCCTCTGCTATCAGCAAAATTTTATCGCCTTTTTGTAACTGCGGCTCAATGGCACGTGCAGCAGTGCTTAAACCATAACTGGCAGCGGGGATAATAGCATAATGATCGGGGCTGCCGCCAAAAAGCCCGGAGGCTAAAATTCGTACGGTTTCAGCATCATCAAAAAAATCAGAAGCGATGCGTTCCCAGGGATGGCATTTCGCTGAAATACCGCTTAACAATCTCTGATGGGATCTTTTTAATTGGGGAGCGTTTGTAGCGCAATTGAAATAGGCTATATCTTCAGGGATATCAAATAAATTTCGTTGGGATCCTAAGCTTATCATTTTGTATTTTTTCTCTGTCTTTCCGGCAGGGCTGCCCCGGCCAGGATTTTTATTTATCCGTTTATTTCAGGTTCTTTTTGTATTCACATATTTTCAAAAGGTCATCCAGCTGTTCTTTTCCGTCCATTTCAAAAATAAGAGGTATAAGTTTTCCGGATGCCTGAGCGTTTGCAAACTTATTTTTTATCGTATCCTTTATATCCAGTTCAAGAACCCCTGAACGCGTTTTTTCGGTAAAATAAAAAACAATTTTAAAGGAATTCTTCCAAACGGAAAGCCAAAATATGGTTTTCTTCTTATAAATGACTTTACATAACCAGGCTTTTCCATCTTTGTAATAGTTCCATTCCGGTTTCAGTCCGAATTGGTCACCTGTCAGCGTATTCATTAATTCCTTGTATTTTCTGAATACTTCCTTTCCAAATACAATTCTCAGTTCTTCATCCGCCGGAATAATGCCGGGATTTCGCAGCAATGGTTTTTGATCATCCATAAATAAGGTTCAGTTTAATTTGTCTTTTTGGGCCTTTAATGCCAAAGGAAGTTTGCTTACAGCAAAGCCATGGTATGCGTTCGGCCTGCCGGATTATTTATTCTCCCCATCGTTGGTGTCTTCACCAACGATAAAATAGGATTATTTATTCTCCCTATCGTTGGTGTCTTCACCAACGATAAAATAATCCCCCTGATTTTCTAATTGCTAACAAATTATTTTTCTGGCAGATAAGCCTGCTATTTTTAGTATGCTTCAACATTAAAATAATTTGGACTTTATATTTTGTTGATGCAGACATCAACAAGAGGAAGCCTCAGGGAAAAGGAATGCCCAGCGCCATAAGCGGACTAATTTCAATATTAATTACTCATTTAAATTTTTATCCGGACACTACTGACTATTTATGACCATGTCAAACTAGTTATCTACTAAGGTGGCACCCGCAACCCCGGGATTTTTTTCAGCGAGCTTTAATACTATTTTAAGAGTTTCAGGATTGATCTCCTCAATTTTCTTAAACCGAATGCAACTTATCCCCTTACTATTTTTGCCAAGCTCCTTTTTATATTTTTCTAGCGCAGCCTTATCCTCAACAAGCGCACATACATAGATACTTATATAATTCTTTTGATTTGCGAGGGCAATGATAGGCCAATCTCTTTTTTGCTTTTTTGAATCAAGGTAGTAAAATGAACCGTAACCGATCATATTGGAAGCGAAATAAGGTTTGAGGCCGGGAACTGTTTTTTGAATAAGATCGTGAAGAAAATCAATATCTTTCCTGCGATCCTCAGGTACCATCACAAGATATTCTTCTACGGATTTGGCCTCATTTTTTGCAAACATGTTCATAATCCTATGGTTTAAATTAATTTTCTGATGTGTTTCTTTCTAAAGCTGGCAGATGATCTGCGTTAGGGATTGCAGCGAAAATACTTTTTGCCATAAGGTGGCGAAAAGATTTCAGCGAAAAGCCCGGCCCGCTCCCGGCGGGAAACGCCCAAATAATTTAAATACCCCATTCTTAGATCATGCCCTCAGATCAGTTGGTTGTGGTTATTTACCTGGTTCTTCCTTATCATTGATCAGGATTTCAGCAATATTAAATTGTCTTCAATTTTTTTCCCGATCCTTTTTGTAATTACTGACCATTTTTCCAAATTTCTTATCTTTTTTTCGTTTTTCTGCGATGGTTAATTCAAAATGTATTTTCTCTCTTTCCATTTTCAAGTAATTTTCGTAGGAGGCTTTATCTATTTCTCCTTTTTCAACAGCTTCAATAACAGAACAGCCAATCTCAGTGGTATGAGTACAGTCTTTGAATTTACAATTTTTAGAAAGTCTGACTATCATATCGAAAGTAGTTTCCAGTCCTCCTGCTGAGTCTGCAATACCAACTTCTCTCATTCCGGGGTTATCAATTAAGATTTCGCCATTTTCAAGAATAATTAATTCCCTGTGACTCGTAACGTGTTTTCCTTTGTTTGTACTTTGACTTATTATATCAGTTCTCATTAAACTTTCACCGGAAAGATTATTTAACAGAGTGGATTTTCCAACACCTGAAGATCCAAGCATACAATAGGTTTTTCCCTGCTCAATAAATGCATTGATTGCTTCATATCCATTCTTTGTCTCATTACTGACAGGAATAACAGGAACATTTTTAATCCGTGTTTTTATACTATTCAAAATTTCATTGATCCGAAGATCATCCGTTAAATCAGTTTTAGTAAGTACGATCACTGGCTTAACTTTAGCGGAATAACATATAGTCAGGTATCTTTCAAGTCTGTTGATGTTGAAATCCCTGTCAGTTGCCTGCACTAAAAAAGCATAATCAATATTTGTTGCAATGATCTGAACTTCTCCAAATTGACCCACTGCCTGACGTTTAATAATTGAGGATCTTGGTAGTATATTCATCCACCCTTTTACTAAATACTGAAGAAATCGATTATACATAACTAATTCTCTCTCTGTAGGTATTTTTTTGAATTTATCCAATTGATACTGGTAGTCACAAATTTGTTTATAATAATATTCAAATAACTCCTCATTAACTAGAACTACATCAATATCAGAATCGTAAGAAAAATGCGATTGTTTAATATAGCTGAATCCCAGTTTAGCTGACCCAACAATAAAAACTTCATGAAAGTTAATCCTAAATTTATTCCCAACTAACTGTCTAAATTCGAAATATTCGGCTTCTCGCCCTTCAAATACAAATGGAAGTCCGTGAAAAATATGCTTCTTCAAGAAATGAATCCTCTTTTCAGAAGTTTCACATTTTAGTAGTTGTAAATTGAAGTTTTCTAAAGTCACGATTATAATAGCACCTAACTATATACTGATGACAAAACCAACCTAATCCATCTAGATCCGCATGTATTGCGGCTATTTTATCATCCTTTATTAAATATGCTGTTTACTTAGTCAATATCCAAATCATCAAAGCGGCTTTTAATGTTTTGTAAGCTTTTTATGCTGACATGAGTAAAGTTCTCTGTATCAGGTATCAAGAATCAAGTATTAAGCATCAAGAAAATTTACTGCTTCATATGATATTTACCAATCAATTACTGGCAACCGGCAACAGACAACCGACAACCAATGAGATCCTTCGCTACACTCAGGATGACGGTCATGGTTGAATCCAGAGCCCGGAAGCAGGATAATGACTGATCATTTGACAATTAGCAATCAAATACCGGCAACAGACAACCGACAACAGGATAAACAGCTTTCACCCTTCCACTTTTACCTTTAAGCTTTAAGCCTTCGGCTCAATCCCTCGTTTCACCACCAAATAAATCTCTCCATCCAGCCTCAAAACCCCGTATTCATAACAGAAAAAATAGGTGTTCCCGGTTTGGGTTTGATACTGGTGGGTATGATAATCCGGGTTGAAGCCATTTCGCAGCAGGTCGTCCTTTTTGATCCGGATCTTATTGCCGGGACAGATCCTGGAAAGGATCGCATGGTTCTTCCTGAGTATGGAGTTTACCGGTCGCAGACTCGAATGCCGGCCGGCTTTCATCCGGTTATTAAAACTGCTGCGGCATTGGTCATCACAGAATTTCTTGTCGGCACGCCCCTTTAAGGGATGCCCGCAATCTAAACATTCGCGTTCCATAGGCTATAACAGGAGCTTGTTGATCCTTCATTGAAATTATATATAATTCATTGGAAACGGATATAAACGTATGTATCCGTTTATCCTACGGTTAATTCTTGCTTCTCTTTGCAACTTTATACTGTCGCTGCCCGCTGGCAGGACAGGTCCTTTAAATAATATTAATGATCAGCAAAATGAGTAATTTAAGAAACAGTGTCCGCCTGATGGGATTTTTGGGCAACGACCCGGATGTAAAGTCCATCAGTGAGAAAAAGAAAGTGGCAAAGGTGTCGATCGCCACAAAAGATTCCTATAAGAACGATAAAGGTGAAAAAGTGGAAGAAACCCAGTGGCATAACCTGGTTCTATGGGACCGTCTGGCCAGCCTGGCCGAAACTTACCTGCACAAAGGTTCGGAAGTGAGTATTGAGGGAAGGCTCAGCAGTCATTCCTATACCGATAAGGAAGGGGTGAAGCGCTATGTGACCGAGGTCATTGTCAATGATTTGCAGATGCTTGGAGGAAAGAAGCCTGATTGATTTTTACGGTTTAGGTTATACGTTTAACGTGATACATTGTACGTTATAGGTTTGTTGTTAACTTACAACCTAAAACTTATTAACTTACAACCCATTGCTGTCCGGTTAAATTAAGGAATAACAAGCAATCGTTATTTAGGCATTTAAATGGGTGCATTATTTTAAATTCGAAAAGCAAGCCCCCCATAACCTTGCCACCCTTTATCGCCGGGTGGGCTCGGCACTTTTGAAGGCCAAAAGTGCCCAAAAGCCTTCTTCAATCCCAAGGTGCCTTTGGCCACATGCCCCCGCAAATCAAAAAACAGGGATCGCTGCTTTTGGGGGATATCAGGAATTGAAAGCATTCCGGGTATGATCCCAAAATCTAATGCTCGGAGGTGTTATTTGAAAGACTCTGCTGCTTTTTTTGATTTTGCTGGCACCGGTGATTGAATCGTACTTCGGATCCGCCTATCTGATATGAACGGTCTTTGGGATAGTGCCTGGGGTAACACCCGTTCATCCCGCATGTGCGGGACCGGTATTGTAGCTAGCAGAGATCGGCCTTCTGGGATTTGGCAGTAAAGGTGCGCATTATCCTTGCAATTCCATTTCATAAATCAAGTGGTTAAGCAATCCGGAGAAGTGTTGTAGATTCATTCATCTCTTACACTTCCATTAACACGGCTCGGATTGCACCGATAGGATAATGTGTGGATTTACAACAAATACCAGGAAGCCGCGGCTCTTTTGCTTCCTTTTCCAGCTGCAGGGAAAAGGAAGTGCCCTCTCCCGCGGCAAGAGCGGGATGATTTCAATATTAATTGATCATTTACATTTTTATCCGGACACTAGTGACTTACAACCTATAACTTAAAAAATCAATTAAACCCCTTAAAATCCTCCCTGCTGTAAACTCCGGGACGGGCATGGTCGCCTTCCTTGAAGCTGAAATCCACCTCTTTTATTCCCTTCAGTTCGGTCAGTGAAAAGGTAACTTCAGCCAGGTAGGCCATGGCACCTTCCGTTCCGGATTGCTGGGTTAGATAGGTGGCATCCGCTATTTTTACAAATGCTTTACTGCCTTCCTGTTTGATCCATTCAAGTGTAATGTGGGGGTATTTATAATTAATGGCATCGACAATATCCAGATGGGTCAGATTGCTCATATCGGCAGCAGGGTTTTTTTTGATCTCCATCATTTGCGTGCTGTCATTTAACTCTACGGACCAGGGAACAACGAGGGTTTTGTTCAGGTCGGCAATGGCAGCCTCTTTTGTAGCCGCATTTTCATCGGTGTTTTTTGAAGTATCACTCTGGCAGGATACGATCATGATCAGGGCGAAGATTAAAACATAAATCTCTCTTTTCATTTGAATTGTTTATGGGGTGCTGTGTGCTACCGGAATTATTTTTCCGTTAAAAAATTTATGACCATTTAATGCGAAATCAGCGATGTATTTACCCATTTCAAAAGCCATAACCGGCGATTGGTAAGAAGGGAAAGCCTTTTCCAGCATTTCCGTCTGAGCCGATCCTAATGCCAGGCAATTGACACTGATCTGCTTTTCTGCAAATTCAGCTGCCAGGCATTCGGTAAGGGCATGCAGAGCCGCCTTGCTGGCAGAATATGCTGCCAGTCCGGGGAATTTTATACTTCCCTGAAAGCCGCCCATGCTGCCTATATTGACGATATGGCTCTTTTCCGGCATCAATGGGGTAATATACTGGATCATTTTGATATGCCCCAGCAGATTGTTTTGCAGCATTTCTACGAAATCAAGCTGTGTCGTGTGCATAAAGGATCTGTTGATCAGTGATCCGGCATTATTGATCAGAATATCCACCGAACCCATTCGCTCTTTAATAAAGGGAATGAGGCCGTTCATATAATCATCATGCATAATATCGAACTTCGCCGTATATAACATGCAGCCGGGATTCAGTGCCAATGCGATTTCCTGGAGTTTATAAAGCTTATCCTCCGATCTCGCCAGAGCCACAATTTTATGATTTCCGCTTCCGATCAATTCGAGCACAGCCTCAAATCCTACTCCGCTGCTGGCTCCGCTAATTATTATGTTCATTATTATTCATTTGTTAACTGGCCCTGCGGGTTTTTTATCAGATAAAAACCATTACAGATCAGTTGGTTCAATTCAGATTCATTGGAAGCTTTCATTTCCAGATAAATTCTTATCTCCCTGGCCATTGCCGTATTTAAGCTTTCCAGTTCTAATATCTCTAAAATTTCGAGTGCACAGAGCCAGTCTTCACGAAAATTCTCTTTTAACTCCTTCCAGATCCCCGCCAAATGTTCGTAGCCGGAATGCTTTTCCCTGATCTGTCTCACCTCTTTGAAAAGCTGGTGATATCGTTTTGTATGTTCATCATATACAGGATGATGGGTTGGGGTTTTGGATATCGGCGCTATTTCCTCAAATGCGTCTTTATCGGCCGCCCCGCAATATACGGATACTATTTTTTCGCCAACAGCCATATCATAATTGCCCATGGACGGATCAAAATACACGATGCCCTGTTCATCCTTTAAGATGCAGGCGGCAAAGCTGATCAGTATTATTTTAGAATTTCTCCGTTCTACCGTCCTGACCGTTCCGCTTAATGTTAAGCCGCTGCTGAAGTTCAGTACTGCTCTTTGTCCGGCGATAATGCCGAGGCCGGCAAGTTCCTCATCGCCGGCATCCTCCAGCGCTTTATCAAGATCTTTTAAAGCTCCCACAGGCGAGGAGAAGCCATGGGTATGAACCTGCCTGCCATGCCCCGGAAGCTCCTTGTTTTCATAGGACAGGGCACTGGGTCCGCTTGTTTTAATAAACTGCAGCACATCATTTTGATCCATGCCCAGATCGCTGAATACCCCGCTAAGCTGTATTCCCGAGCTGTAAACGGCCGTACAGATATTCCTGCATTCAATTGCCTTCAATGCGCTTTCTGTACCTCCGCGCCTGAAGGCCATGGTATTCGCAAATTCCTCCAGAACATCGATCAGATTCTGGAAGTTGGGAGTTACGAATAACTGGGGCTGAGGCTGAGTGATATCGAATGGAAAATTGACGGCTTCGGCGGTGTACCAGTATTTTTTTACGGAAGGGTCCATACAGCTTTTGCTTTCACCGATCGAGGAAAGCAGCCCCGCTCCATATATTTTTGGCACTTCGAGTGTTCCGATCAGCCCGTATTCAACGGTCCACCAGTGTAAACGGCTTAATAAAGCCATTTCTGAAGGTTCTCCCAAATTCTTCTGGCAAAAATTCACCCGTTTTTCGGCCTTCCTCAAAGCCGCGGGATCGGCTTCATGCATTTCCTTCAGAATCGAAAGTTCACGAATGGCTTCATAAAGCTCAAAATCCTTAGAAGAGAACATGGCCTTCGCGCCGATCGATCCGAAATAACTCAGGTACTGGTGATAATCAGGATCGGCGATGATCGGGGCATGCCCTGCTGACTCATGAATGATATCAGGAGCGGGCGTATATTCAATATGGTGAAGCTGCCGGATATCTGCAGCAATGACAAGTACCCGGAAGGACTGATATTCCATAAAAGCAGCCGGGGGAATAAACCCATCGACTGTAACGGCTCCCCATCCAATTTTTTTCAGGGCATCATTCATCTCCTGCAGGTCGGGGACTTTTTCAATACTCAAACCCGCAGCTTCCAGTCCGGGGATATAGGGATAATAGGCAATATCCTTTAAATAACTGTAGTTCTGACGCATGACATAACGCCAAACTGCATGGTCAACCGGGGTATAATGCTCATAATGCTGCTCAACAATAAATTGCCTGAGGTGATGAGGTAGTTTTTTTACCTGTGGATTATTAAAATCGTTAAACGCGGTCATTTATAATTGGTCTTATAAGCGTAGATAAGATAAAGTTAAGATTTTTTTTGCGGGCTTGTTTTTTTGAAGCCGGGTTTTTTTGTCAAAATCAAGCCGCTAATTTTGTATTTTTGATGCTACGATGGATCAAAAGAAGCGAATTCTGCTTACAGGTGCGGCAGGTTTTATAGGAAGTAACCTGAGCCGCAGTTTGTTACAAAGTGGCAGGTACAAGGTTATTGGTTTGGATAATTTCGATGATTTTTACAGCCGGGAACAAAAGAAAAAGAATATAGCTCCTTTTATTTCCCATGAAGATTTTCGCTTTGCTGAGGGCGATATCCGTGATACAGATATGCTCCTGACTTTGGGGGATATTGACGTGATCGTGCATCTTGCCGCTAAAGCAGGGGTGAGGCCGAGTATTCAAAACCCTATTCTTTATCAGGAAGTAAATGTTGCCGGTACGCAGAATCTGCTGGAATTTGCCAGGCAAAGAAATATCAGGCAGTTTGTTTTTGCTTCTTCAAGCAGCGTTTACGGGATCAATGAAAATGTTCCCTGGAATGAAGAGGAAAAACTGATGCCTATCAGTCCCTATGCCTCCACCAAGCTGTCATGCGAAATGTTAGGCCATGTTTACAGTCATTTGTATGGGATCCGTTTCCTGGCGCTTCGCTTTTTTACCGTTTACGGACCGGCACAGCGTCCTGATTTGGCCATCCATAAATTTTTCAATTCCATTTTAAAGGGACAGCCCATACCTGTTTTTGGGGATGGTTCTACCAGCAGGGATTATACTTTTGTGAATGATACCATCCGGGGGGTCGAGGCAGCCATAAACTATGAGCAGTCCCAATTTGAGATCATCAACCTCGGAAACCATCAAACCATTACCTTAAGTGAACTCATTCTGGCAATTGAGCAGATCTGCGGAAAGAAGGCCATCATTGACCGCCAGCCTGAACAGCCCGGAGATGTGCCGCAAACCTATGCGGATATCACAAAAGCGCAGAAATTATTGAATTATCATCCATCCACCACACTCGAAACCGGATTGCTTGCCTTTTATGAATGGTACCTGGAGAACCAGAAAAAGGTTTAGAGATTTCCAGGGCTGTTTTAAGATACTCCTCTAGGAATGCTAGAGGCAACAGATTCCTCTTCGTACCTCCTTTATAATGACATCTAAGATAAGTACCTAATTATCAGGCAGCCACAACATCAATTTTGCAACCTAATTTTTCAGCTTCTTTCTTCAGACGGGCAATTTTTCTTGCCTTAATCTGTTCC
>JAKFBV010000130.1:0-18680 GCA_036677005.1 Pedobacter sp. | reverse complement strand
CATTAACAATATCATTATGAAAACAAGTAATCACAATCAGGACACATTAATCCTGGTCCTGTTGAAACTTTCGATTTTCTTTTTGCTCTGCATTGCAATCGTCCATGCTCCGCATGTAAAAGGACAAACGATTCCAGGCCAGGTGCCAATAATCCATGCTAAACAGCAACAGGTTCGGCAAATCTACAGCAGCCAGATCGGCATCCGCGAAAGGCAATCCAACAGGGGAGCGGAGGTAGAGAAATACTTGCGCTATGTAAACCTATCCAAAGGGAACCCCTGGTGTGCTGCTTTTGTCTGCTGGGTTTTTGGGCAGGCAGGGATTGAGAATCCTCGTTCGGGCTGGTCACCGGACCTATTTAAGGGTAGTAAAGTGATATGGGATAGGGCTGAAAGCAGAAAGCTGAAAGCCAAAAGCTGGTCAGGTGAGTCAGGAACCAGCCTGCCTGCCGGTCAGGCAGGGAGCCAGGAATCAAGACACTCACGCATAGCATACGCCTATCCGACCAGACAGACAACAGGTAACAGGCAACAGACAACTCCTGGAACCGGGGACATCTTCGGCCTCTTTTTTCCAGAAATGAATCGCATTGCCCACGTAGGCTTCATTGACCAATGGCTTGGGGACTGGCTAATCACCGTAGAGGGTAATACGAATGATCCGGGAGCCAGGGAAGGGGATGGAGTATATCGTAAGCGGCGGGCCGTCAAATCTATTTACCAGGTTGCGCGGTATATCCCGCAGCCTTAAATCCAAAATTATTAGTGTTCGGGAAAAAATGGAATTCAATGATTATTATTATAATTTGTCCGCTCGTGCCGCGGAAAGGGCACTTCCTTTTCCCTGCAGCTGGAAAAGGAAGCAAAAGAGCCGCGGCTTCCCGGTATTTGTTGTAAATCCACATTTTATCCTTTCGGTGCAATCCGAGCCGTGTTAATGGAAGTGAAAGAGATGAATGAATGTACAACACTTCTCCGGATTGCTTAGCCACTTGATTTATGAAATGGAATTGCTAGGATAAATTGCGCCTTTACTGCCAAATCCCGGAAGGCCGGTCACTGCAATCGGCAATACCGGTCCCGCACATGCGGGATGAATGGGTGTAACCCCGCGCACTATCCCAAAAATCGTTCATATCAGATAAGCGGATCCGAAGAACAATTCAATCCCAAGTGCCGGCAAAATCATAAAACAGCAGCAGGGTCTTTCAAATTGCACCTGCGAGCATTAGCTTTTGGGATCATACCCGGCATGCTTTCATTGCCTGATATCCCCCAAAAGCAGCGATCCCTGTTTTTTGATGTGTGGTGGTCTTGTGGCAAAGGCACCTCGGGATTGAAAAAGGCTTTTGGGCACTTTTGGCCTACAAAAGTGCCGAGCCCACCCGGCGATAGAGGGTGGCAAGGTTATGGAAGGGGCTTGCTTTTCGAATTTTTAATAATGCACCCCATTTAAAAGCGTAAATGAAGATTTCTTGCTATTTCGGAATTTAACCGGACAGCAATGTACAAAATCATGTATCCATCATGATTTAGCTAAAGCCCGCAGGGGCAAGATTATTAAATCATGATCGCCCTGCCTGCCGGCAGGTTCATCACCATTAAAAAACAATAAATAAACAGATGAAAAACGTAAAAATAAAACTCCTTGCTCTGCTGATGCTGATCAATCTCAGCTCATGCAATACCAGAAAGCTGAATAAGAACAGGTCGGAGAGTTCGGCCTCAGAGCAATCGGAAATCCGGGTGCAGGACCTGAAGAATGCTCAGTTTGAGGGCAAGCGGATGATCCTGATGACCGACTCTGCCGATGAACTTTACACCGTCAGCATAATTCCTGCCGATACCTTTAGCTTCTCAGCCCAGCATGGATTCAGGGGCAAGGCAACGAAGATTGAAGTTTCCGGACTGATCAGAAGGGTGCAATCCCGCACAGACAGTACAGTACTCAGTGCAGAAAAGCAAACGGCTATGCGTTATGTAGAACACCAGGAAAGCAAAAAATCGGAGATATCAAACACCCGGGTTTTAGAAAAAAAACGCTGGCCGCCACTAATGATAATAATTATGTCGGGGGTGCTTATTGTAGTCGGCTGCATGTGGTTAAGACGTTATTTAACACAGAGGTTCAGGTGACATGGCTGAAGCCGGGTTTGGTCTTCCGGCTAATTCGTGGCTTATCCCTGCAGTTAAGACCCGCTATGAAGCTCGTAATAATCGATGGCGCCACCCACGGTGGCGAGCGGGCAATGTCATTATTTAAGCCATTCAAGATTTCTGTTTGGTATCGTTTTGCCCATTTGCCCTGTAGAGGCCACATGTCATAATAGATTAGCCGACTCCGAAGGGGTCGCATGTTTATAGAAAATCATGCAATCCTGTTTCCCGACCCCGAAGGTGGTCGCATGTGTACCGTTACCACCTTCGGGGCCGGGATTTCCTCGCTAACATGGTTCTTGAAATATTCAGCATCAAAAGAAAAAGCCAGAGTATTTACAACAAAGTTCCAGGGTGGCAATGGAACTATGCTTCATTTTTTTGGGGAGTATTTGAAGAAGAATACCCCTTTAACATCCCCACTCACTTGAGAGTTAACACTGTACTTTCTTTGTCAGCTCTCGCTCCGATGCCATTCAGGTCCCAAACTATTTTTCCGGAACGAATAGTTAATTCCGCTTCCAGCTTTTTTGTTCCTTTCAGCAGGTAATTATGTGAATCAATAAATCCGAAATTTCCTTTTTTCAAGGTAAATATTGCTATATCTGCAACTGATCCTACAGATAGATTTCCAAGTTCTTCTCTTTTTATTTCTTTTGCAGGATTCCAGGTGGACCGCAGAATAACATCCTTAAGGGGCATTCCCATATTCAGAAATTTGGACATAATATTAGTCATGTCCTTCATTCCTGCATTCATACTTGTAATATGCAGGTCGGTACTTATCGAATAAGGTAAAAATCCCTGTTTTACTGATGGTATTGCACGGGCAAATGTAAAACCATTTCCTCCATGTCCTATATCGAAAAATATTCCTCTTTTTTGTGCTGCAATTGCAAGTGCTGAAACTTTATCATTACTATAGAAAAATGGGAATGTCAGGCGGTACATATGTGTAAAAATATCGCCTGGACGAAGATGTTTCATAAACAGATCCTCGGTGGAACTGATAACCGGCTTAGAAGGATAAGTTAAATCCAACATCACTGGCATATTAGCAATGTTTCCAGCTTTTACTGCACTATCCAGAGGTATGAATGGATTCCCGCTAAAATGAGCAGATTTAAAACCGACAACATCCTTTCTATTTGCTATTGCAACTTCAGCTGCCATATTGGGATCCATATCATTAATATTCTGCTGATTCTGACCCATTCCATCACCTACAATATTCAGAAATGCAAGAATCCTTGTTTGTGATCTGTCAATAATATTCTTCTTGAATTCAGGAAAAGTGCGCCATCCCGAACTACCAGCATCTCCTACTGTTGTAACACCGGAACGGAATGTGAAGCCATCAGGCCAAACTGAATTTGGGCCATTCATGTACTCCTGCTTTAAATTAGTTCCTGAAAATACATGCACGTGAAGGTCAATAAGTCCCGGAGTTACATACATGCCTTTAGCATTAATTACTTTTACACCTAGATTGGCTTCAATATTCCTGGCTATCAGAGCAATTTTACCTTCTGTTACAGGAATAACTGTTCTTGCTGTTTGATTTCCCTGAGCCGGGCTAATTGCAATATCCATTATCTCATCGATATTATTTTTTGGGTCAATTACATGACCTCCCTTGATGATAATGCTGTAGGGTTTTGTTGATTGTACGGCTTGGGATTGTTGAGCTCTTGTACTATTGCCCAGTATAAAAAGTGCAATAAAAAGTAATGAGTATCTTTTCATTTGTTATATTCTTATTTATCAAATTAGAAACAAAGGCGATAGTATAAGATACATCTTATGTTTCTTATTTTAGATAAAAATAGAATAATTACGGTTAAAAGAATAGCTAAGGATTATTGAAAGGAATAAAAAAATGGATTGCCGAAAGAATGGTAAATCCCCTTTAATCATGAGTATAGCTCCCCTAATTTAGGGGAGCATTTTCTTTATTCTTATTTTTTGATCGTTTCTATTTCCAGAACATTATTAGTAATACTGCCAGTAATGGTTACCTCATCACCAATAAAATTTTCTGCTTTTTTAGGATTACTGATGGCATAAACTTTGTCAGCAACCACAAAAACTGCCTTCGAGCCACCACTTACACAGCTTTTCGCACAGGAAGCATGTCCTTTATTATTTCCTTTAATTCCACAGTGTTCATCACTGATAAAACCAGTCCATTTTCCTTTGTCCATTACATTGGCAGCAGCTGTCAAGCATAAAGCTACTCCAAGAAGCATGAGGTACTTTTTCATATGTTTATTTTTTGTTGTAATCTAATTTAATATTTTTTCGATAATATAATGCAACAATAATTTGAATAATAAGTGTTGCAATGCTGTAACAAATAACAAGAAAGGTTTATTAATTACGCAGTCCCTTAAAAGTCTATTTATGGAATGGTTTTGAACCTTATTTATACCTCGAAACCTGGTTTATTTTATAACTTACTGTAAAACAGTATATTAAGTTAGTTTATTTATTTTATATCGGGAAAATGAGATATTTGCATTTCTTGAAGAATTCCCTGATCCTTCATTGAATATATGTTTATGGGCATTAATGCTTAATTAAATTCTATTCCTTTATGACATGAACTTATGCCGATAAAAGACTTACTTTGTTTCCGCTGTTCGGGATGTTAGCCTGCGCATCCCGTACTCTTAATAAAAGCGGGTTTAAAACCCGCATCATTTAAAATTCGACATGCCTTGCAGAACATGTCGAATAGCTGAGGCTGAGTGTATTAGCGACGACAGATGTAAATAAACCCGATAGGAACGGCAGCCTTCATGAGGCACGAATGAGGGCTAATTGGATAGCGGGGCTACCTTTAATAGAAGCTTTAGCCCTGCTTTTCTAAAAATTTCAATCGTTTTATTAATTTGAAAAGCAAATTCCTGCCCCTTTGGGTTGTTTCAGTCCTGCTATCCCTTGCAAGCCTCCCGATAAGAATCGGGAGGGCTTTTCACTCCTATCGCCTGCCCGACTACGTCATTCAGGCGGGGGTTTATGTAAGTTCGTTCCGTATTTCATGGATAGAATGGGACGTCAATCACATTTTTCCCTCCATATTGGCGGTCTCCTGCTTATCTTGTCGAAGCAACAGGACGACATACCGGATTCTTTGCGAACTAAATACATAATCCAAATTATATATTTATGCGCTGAGAAGTCAGGAGACTCCTCAATATTGGAAATCCGTAGAGCGCTGCGCTTAAACGACGGACAGTACGTTTAGACTACGGATAATTGAAAATTTGACTCTTTATGAAAAAGATTGCAATAATCATTTTATCAATTAGTACTTCAATCTTTAGCGTGCAGGCGCAGAACAAACCTGAAATTAAAGTTTCAGGGTACCTCGAAACTTATTATGGATATGATTTTAATAAGCCGGCAGATAATAAGCGCCCGGGCTTTGTTTACTCACATAACAGGCACAATGAAGTCAACTTGAACTTAGGCTTTATAAAGGGAGCTTATGATAACGGAACTGTGCGTGCAAACCTGGCGGTTATGACAGGAACATATTCCAATGCCAACCTCGCAGCTGAACCCGGAGTTTTAAAAAATATCTTTGAGGCAAATGCAGGCTTTAGACTTTCTAAGAAGTCTAATTTATGGATTGATGCGGGAATATTTGCTTCGCATATTGGATTTGAAAGTGCAGTGTCAAAGGATTGCTGGGGGGTAACAAGAAGTATTCTTGCTGATAATTCTCCTTATTATGAAAGCGGAGCCAAATTGACTTACATTTCCGATAACAGCAAATGGTTGCTGAGCGGTTTATTTCTCAACGGATGGCAGCACATTCAACGTCCGGATGGTAATAATACACCAGCTTTCGGAACACAAATTACATTTACGCCCAATTCTAAAATTACTTTAAACTACAGCACTTTCATAGGTAACGAGAAACCAGCTATAGCAAAACAAATGCGGTACTTTCATAATATCTATGGGATGTTTCATATTACAAATAAATTTCATGTTACTACAGGTCTTGATTATGGATTGGAACAAAAATCAAAAGGCAGCAGCGATTACAACAAATGGTACAGCCCTGTGCTTATTGCCAAAGTGAGTTTCAACGATAAATGGAGCGCCACAGGAAGATGGGAATATTATTCTGATGGAAATGGAG
The DNA here is from genome assembly GCA_036677005.1 of Pedobacter sp. Taxonomy (GTDB): domain Bacteria; phylum Bacteroidota; class Bacteroidia; order Sphingobacteriales; family Sphingobacteriaceae; genus Daejeonella. The sequence continues at coordinate 12,367 of JAKFBV010000130.1, read as the reverse complement.
TAATCATTGCAACAGGGACACCAAATGGTTTTAAAACAATTGGTTATTCATTGAATTTAGATTACGCTCCTGTTAGTAATGCAGTTATCCGTTTAGAAGGGAAAGTATATGATAGCAAAGACAAGATTTTTGTAAGAAACTTAAACCCGGTAAACCATAGTGCGACTTTAACCACGAGTATTGCTGTTTCATTTTAGTAATTCCAAAGGGGCAAATCAGGATTCTCTCCGGATGATCCTGTTCTGTATTTCATCGATATGGAAGAAGAAAATAAGGAGGGTTCTGTCCTTCTGATTTTAGCAGCAATTCATATCAAACTTTTAATAAACCCATACAGCGCATCCCCCATCTGGTAATACCCCGTATTATCCGGATGAACCCCATTTCCCCAGGTCTCAATAGTCTGTGTACTTCTTGCATTTGCCTTCATTGTGGTTTTCTGAAAGTTATTGGTCCGGTCGATAGATGGATTGAATCCGATGCAATATAACCTGGAAGCTCTCATTTCCGGAGTATCATAATTGGTCAATAAAAAATCAACAAGTTGCTTATAATTTTCAATATACCCTCTTAGGGTTTGCCCTGAAGCATAATTTACAGCAAAAGCATCCTGAGAAATTGAAGGGGGAATGGTAATGCAAAGTCCGATATTGATCTGAGGAATTACTGCTCTGAATTCACTTACCATTTTGTTGAAATCGGCCTTGATACCGTCAAGTTTTGACTTTGAAACATCATTAAAAACATCGTTTATCCCCAGGTGGATAGTGATCAGATCATCCTTTGTCATCGTGAATGAGTGATCATTCAGATATTTTTTGAAATCTAATTGCCGCGAATTCAGATTCCAGAATGGATTAGCTGCCGTCATCGCCGAATTGGTGTATGGTATTGTGCCGGCGCCTGCTCCTGATATTTTAGTCAGGTTTCCATGGGCAGAAGGGCTTTCAGTCCCCTTGCTTCTTCTGCCTGCGATGTAACCCTTACCTCCTGTAAGATTTATTTCAGTAACAGTAAATTCTGATCTGCCATCTGTATAAACTGATCCGTTGCCGGGCGCCTCATCTATTCCATTCAGGTTGAACTGGTAAGTACTTTGACCACCGTCGCCTGCGTACTGACTGAATTTCCATCCTCCTCTGCCTTCATGTTTGTTTGGAGCGGTACCCCTGGTCCCGAGAAATGTCATGGAAGGGCTGGCTAATGACTGATAATCAGTATTGATAATGCTAATATACTGGCCTCCCGCAGTGGTGCTGTCGCCAATGCAGAGAACACTGATGGATTTGCCTGAACCTTTAGACTTTCCGGTAATGATCAGTTCTGAGGTTTTTGAAGCAATTAATTTTCCGCCAAACCTGACCTCTATCTTAAATGCCGTTGTTCCGGAATCTGCAGGTTGAGGGGTAATCCTCCAGAATTTATCATATTGTCTGCCCTTGTTACAGGTGATATCAATGGCTAACAGTTCATTAGGCAGGTTAGAAAAGATAACATTGTCAAAATAAATATTGGTTTCGATGCCTTCTGATGCATAAATAACCGATGGCATATAGATTACTGCTGCTGCATTTAAATCTGTAAGATCCGGGAGCTGCCCGTCAGGGGAAACTTGCTCATTATCTTCGCCTGTCAATAAGCCGTTTTTTGAGTGAGGGGCAGAAAACCCTGTCACCGGTAATAATACGGAGACTAATCCCGCTTGAGCAGCTCCTCTGATAAGCTCTCTTCGTGAGAGCTGGCTTTTATTTTTTTGCATCTATATTACAATTTAACCCAGAAGTAAATTAGTAAATTAACTTTTATCGACAAGCCTGTAGTTATTCTCATTATACCGGTCGCCGGTATTTGGATATTTTTTCAATAATGCTTCGATTTCCAGCAGATCGGCATCGTTTAAAACAATGTCAATAGCGCCGGTATTTTCCAGCAAATATTTTTGCCTTTTGGTTCCCGGTATGGGGATGATGTAATCACCCTGAGCCAATACCCAGGCAAGAGCCAGTTGCGCAGGGGTACACATCTTCTTTTGAGCAATCCCGGCAAATTCTTCTGCCATGCGGGTGTTATTTTCTGCATGTTCCTGCTGGTAACGGGGCAGGGTTTTTCGAAAATCGGTATCCTTCAATTGTTTTAAGTCAAGGGTATTGGTCATCAATCCCCTGGCTAAGGGGGAAAAAGGAATGAAGGATATTCCTAATTCAATACATGCAGGAAGTATTTCTTTTTCCGCATCGCGTGATAATAAAGAGTACTCGCTTTGTAAAGCGCTGATCGGATGTACGGAATATGCCTTTCGTAAGGTATTGGCGGAGGCTTCTGATAAACCTAAATAGCGAACCTTTCCTTCTTTCACTAAACCGGCCATTGCACCAACCATTTCCTCTACGGGTACTTTGGGATCAATGCGGTGAGCATAGTATAAGTCAATAACGTCTGTCTGCAGGCGCTTCAAACTTTTTTCTACCGCAGTTTTCATGTACTTTGGAGAGCCATCAAATTCAAACGATTTTTCCCCTGCTTCAACGGGAAAGCCAAATTTTGTAGCAATAAATATTTTATCACGATTCGGCTTCAGAACCTTTGAGATCAATTCTTCATTTTTTCCGTTCCCATAAGCATCCGCTGTATCCCAAAAAGTTATCCCAATTTCCAAAGCCTTTTTCAGTGTGGCAATGGATTCCTTATCATTGGGTTCGCCATAAGCCTGGCTCATTCCCATACAACCCAGGCCAATTGCCGGAAGCAGTATTTCTGTTTTACCTAATCTTCTGTATTGCATGATGTTTTTTATAAACCGCTGAAATTCATAGAAGAACTTAGGATAAAATTTAAAATATAAAAAGGCAGGAGTCTTGTCATTTATGTACTCAAATTGAATAAATAAATTTGTTAAATGACAAAATTGGATCCTGTATTTTAAATTTTACCAATAGAATTTCTGAATAAAAATTCAATTTTTGACTCCGAAAATGATTGCTGGCCCCATTCTTGAATAGCTATTGTTCTTTGAATATAAGGCTTTTTTTAAATTTCCTGATCTCCTGAAAAATTCTAAATTTTAACCAGTGATCACAGAAATAATAAAACTCATTAATGATTAAAATATATGCCACAAATTACAATCATATCATCAAGTGTAAGAACAGGGAGGAACAGCCACAGGGTGGCTTTGTATTTTAAAAACTATTTGGTGTCAAACAAGCTTGCAAAAGTTGAAATTCTTGATCTGAATGAATACAATTTTCCATTGTTTGATGAACGCTTACGCTTTCAAAAATCTCCTTCTGCTGAAATGCTTGATTTTTCAGAAAAAATAAAAGCTGCTGAGGGTGTTTTAATCGTTACACCTGAATATAACGGAGGTTACCCTGCTAGTTTAAAAAACGCAATTGATCTTTTGTATGAGGAATGGTATCGTAAGCCCGTTGCAATTTCCACCGTGTCGGATGGAAGTTTCGGCGGCTCACAGGTAATCACATCATTACAGTTTTCATTTTGGAAAATTCGGGCATGGACAGTTCCTGCTATGTTCCCCGTTCCAAAAGTTCGCGATTCATTTGATGAAAACGGAAATCCATCAGACAAAACCCTGACTGATAAAAGGGCCTCAATTTTTATTAATGAATTACTTTGGTGCATTGAAGCAAAAAATAGAATGTCAGACTAATTTTTAAATTATAAAGCAGGCAAAATTTAATAACGCTAGTCTTATGTTTCACCAATAAAAAGAACAGGATTTGGAAGTCCTTTTTTATTTCGCAGGGATTACAAATAGAGAGGACCAATTAAGGTAGAATTGTTTTTTGTGCCGTAAACATCCTGTTAGCTTTCCCACCATTTTAATGGCAGATCGATCTTATCGATAGAACTGCTTATTAAATCGGGTTTGAAGGCATAATGGCTGAGATCTTCCTTTTGGGCTATACCGGAGAGCACCAGGATTGTTTTGTATCCCATTTGAACACCTCCCTGTATGTCGGTTTCCATTGTATCTCCAATCACGGTTGTCCCCCCAGTTTCCAGACCTAAATATTTTCGTGCTGAACGCATCATCACCGGACTTGGTTTTCCGGTAACGAAAGCTTTCCGGCCGGTCGCTTCCTCGATCATTGCTGTAGTAGCTGCTATGCCCAAATTATTCCATCCCGGCTTCTTAGGTGAGGGATCCCTGTTGGTCGTAATAAATTTCGCTCCCGCTAATATCATATCTACGGCACGCTGAACCATTTCCAAAGTAAAGTTCCTGCCTTCACCTAATACAACAAACTCCGGATCGGTGTTTACCAGGGTAATCCCGTTTTCATGTAAACTGGCCAATAATCCACCCTCACCTAATACATAAGCAGTGCCCTGGGAGCCCTGATCACCCAGAAATTTGCCAGTAGCCATAGCGCTGGTATAGACATGATCGACAGTCACGTTAATGCCAAGATGCTTCAGCTTACGCACAACCTCAAGACGGGTACGCTGACTGTTATTGGTCATAAATGTAAATGGTATGTTTTTTTTAAGTAAGTTATTTATAAACTTATCAGCCCCCTCAATTAATAATTCACCACTGTAAATTACACCGTCCATGTCTATTAATAGCCCCTGTTTCATAAGAATTGATTTTAGTTCAAATTTGCATAAAAGTATTTCTTAAATGCAAACTATTCGGAATGAAAAACCGGTCATAACACCACCAGCCATGCAAAATCATATCGGCAGGGCTAACCGGTCATATTTTAAATCCCAAAAACCTGTTTTTATATTTTAGAAGATCAAAAGCTTGGAGTGGCAATTGAACTTTCTAAAACTCGATTCTTTATCATAGATCTTAAAATCTATTCAACTAATTTGTATAATAGTTTAATAGATGTTACATTTACGGCAGATAATTATTTTATATGTCAGCATCGTCTATTAAAGAACAGGTTTACCAGGAACTTTCAAGAGTTACTCATGCTATTTCCAATCCCAAACGGATGGAACTAATTGATGTCCTTTCCCAAAAGGACTATTCAGTAGAAGAACTTTCCAAAGAAATTTCAATGTCTGTTGCAAGTACTTCACAGCATTTACAGGTACTAAAGTCGGTTAAGCTGGTGAATGCACAGCGCCAGGGCAATTTTATCATTTACAGCATTACTGATGATAGTGTATTGCGGCTTGTGTCAGCAGTGAAGGAACTTGGCTTTCGCAAGATTGCCGAACTGGAAAGACTTATCAGTGATTTTAAAGCTGATAAAAACATTCTCGAATCCATTACCATTAATGATTTGCTTGCAAGGAGTAAAAAGGAAAAAGTTATACTGATTGATGTGAGACCGGAAGATGAGTACAAGGCCGGCCATATACCCAATGCAGTTTCTATTCCTCTGGCACAGCTTAAAAAAAGGCTGAATGAATTGCCAAAAAACCAAACAATCATTGCCTATTGCCGTGGTCCATTATGTGTGATGGCCGTTGATGCCATTAAAATTTTGAATCAAAAGAAGTTCAAGGCAATCCGTATGGAAGATGGTTATGTGGAATGGAAATTAAGACAGCAAGAAATAAATCAAAAATAAAACAATGAACCCGTTAATATTAATTCTTGGTGGCGGCACTGGCGGATTAATGACCGCCCATTTCCTGCGTAATAAATTAGGCAGCAATTGCCGTATTATAGTTTTTGAAAAAGAAGAAAAAAATGTCTTTGCTCCTTCACTGCTCTGGCTGATGGTAGGTAAACGAAAAACGAAGGATGTTTACCGTTCCACCAAACTAATTGCTAAGAAAGGTATTGAACTGGTTTTAGGAAATATCGAAGTGGTTAATCCTGAAAACAAATCCGTACTGGTAAATGGAAAGGAATATACAGGCGATTATTTAATTATTTCACTGGGCGCTGCCCAGCTGGAAGTACCTGCACTTTCAGGCAAAGGTTTTGATTTCTTTTCACTTGAGGGGGCCGCCGCTTTTTATGATGCTTTGCAGCAGTTTAAAGGGGGTAAAATTGCAGTGCTTATTTCTTCACTTCCTTTTAAATGTCCCGCAGCTCCCTATGAAGCCGCCATGCTTATTGAAAGCCTTATACGCAAAAAAGGTATGCGTGCTAAAACAGAGATAGCAATTTATTCACCTGAAACAATGCCTATGCCTGTTGCTGGAAAAGCTCTTGCAGATGCTGTAAAGCAGATGCTTGAAACTAAGGGCATAAAATATTTCCCGGAACATCAATTTACGGAGGCAGATTCCAACTCTCTCACCTTCACAAATGGAAATAGCTTCCCGTTTGACCTCCTTGCATATACTCCCAGGCACAGTTGTCCCGATGTTATTGCCAGGAGTACATTGCCCGGTAAATCAGGCTGGATTGAAACTGACCGCAACACATTGGAAACAAATTTCCTAGGGGTATATGCAATTGGCGATATCACACTTATCCCGTTGGAATTAGGCAAACCCTTACCCAAAGCTGGTGTATTTGCACATTACCAGGCAGAAGTGGTGGCAAATAACATAGCTGAGAAAATAAATGGGGGAGTTAATATAAAAAATTTCGATGGCTCAGGCCAATGCTTCCTTGAGATGGGGGATGGAAAGGCAGGTTATGCAGGAGGGAATTTTTATGGCTCGCCACTTCCTTTAGTAAAAATGAAAAGGCCGGGGTACTGGTGGCATTTAACGAAAGTGATGTTTGAAAAATACTGGTTCTTTAAATATTTCTAATTAAAATTTAAAACGATGAACAATCCATATTGGGGCATGGGATCGGGAATGTGGTTCATTCCACTTCTTATCATACTTGTAATTTATTTTTTGCTTAAAAATGATTCCCAAACTAAAAGCACATGAAAATTTTATTCATTATCAACGATGCTCCTTATGGGACAGAAAAGGCATATAATGCTTTACGTATTGCAAATCAACTTAACAAAGAAAACCCGGATGCGGAAGTCAGGATCTTTTTGATCGGCGATGCAGCTAATTGTGCTATTGCCGGTCAAACCACCCCTAATGGTTATTACAACATTGAAAGAATGTTGAAATTTTCACTGAATAAAGGTGCCAAAGTAAAAATATGCGGAAGCTGTGCCGAAGCAAGAGGATTGATAAACTTAGCCTTGATTGAAGGTGCAGAAATCAGCAATCTTGCTGAACTCACAAATTGGGTGCTTGACAGCGATAAGGTATTGACTTTTTAAGAACATCAGAATGAAAGAAAATCTAAATTATAAATCATGGTAAGTACTCAACAAATAGATACAAATACACTTAGAACCTGGTTGGAAACTGGAAAGGAAGTCTCTGTCCTCGACATTAGGCCTATTCAGGAAAGAGCTGAATGGTTCATCCCGGGCAGCATTTATTTTAATGCATACGATAAGTTGAAAACAAACAATCCGGATGCCTTACATGGCTTGTACCTTGATAAAACAGTCCCGGTAGTAACTATTTGTGCAGGAGGTAAAACAGCTGAGATTGCTGCTGAATTACTTCAAAAGCAGGGTTTTGAAGCTTATTCCCTCCAGGGAGGGATGAAAGGGTGGAGTCTGTCCTGGAACATGGCAAAGATTTCATTCCCTGATTTTGAGATTATACAATTCAGAAGAACAGGTAAGGGCTGCCTTTCTTACATGGTAGTATCGAACCATGAAGCAATAGTAGTTGACGCTTCTTTACCAACTGAAGCCTACCAGAGCATCCTTAAAAATGGGAACCTGAAATTGAAGCATGTAATTGAAACCCACATTCATGCAGACCATCTTTCAAGGTCAAAACAATTAGCTGAGAGCAGCAATGCCATATTAAATCTTCCGGTACCAAATAAAGTAAACTTTGATTTTGTGCCGGTGGATGATAATACAATTTTTAAGATTGGAAATATCAGCATTAAAGCCATTCAAACTCCCGGGCATACTTTAGAAAGTACAAGCTATTTGATAAGTGAAAAAGTATTGCTCACTGGTGATACCTTATTCATTAATGGAGTAGGCAGACCTGATTTGAAGGCAAATCATGATGAAACAATTCAAAAGTCAAAAATGCTTTATCAATCTTTACAAAAGCTCTTAGAAATGGATGAAAACATAATCGTTCTGCCAGCCCATACGAGTCAGCCGGTAGATTTTGACAATATACCTATTCAAACAACAATTGGAAGTGTTAAAAAAAATGTCCCTATGCTTCAATTGAGTGAAGCAGATTTTATTGATACTATTCAGCAACGTATTCCGCCAACACCGGCTAATTACCTTTCAATTGTAGAAAGGAACATAGCAGGTGATTTCAGCGACATAAACCCCATTGATTTAGAAGCCGGGGCAAACAGGTGCGCAGTTTCCTAAAATTGAAAATAAACGAATGGAATTATTGAAACATATCTTATTAATGATAAAATGGGAGTACAATTAGGATTAAAGGAAAACTGGAAACAGTTTACTTTGTTGGTCATCATCAATGGTTTTGTTGGCGGGATGGTAGGTTTGGAACGTTCCATTCTTCCTCAGATTGCGGAGCAGGAATTCGCTTTAGCAGCTAAAACAGCTATTCTCTCATTCATTATTGTGTTTGGAATAGTTAAAGCAATCACCAATTATTATACAGGTGCATTAGCCAATAAATACGGCAGAAAAAAACTTTTGGTGGCAGGCTGGATAATTGCTATTCCGATTCCGTTCATTTTGATGTTTGCCCCTGATTGGAACTGGATAATTGCGGCTAATGTGCTTTTAGGGATCAATCAGGGTTTAACCTGGTCGAGTACAGTAGTAATGAAAATTGACCTTGTTGGTGAAAAACAAAGAGGTTTTGCAATGGGATTAAATGAATTTGCAGGGTATATTGCTGTTGCGCTCGTTGCTTTCCTGACAGGATGGATAGCCAGCGAGTATGGAATAAGACCTTACCCTTTTTATATCGGAATTGGCTTAGTTATTTTTGGATTATTTGGAAGTATATTTTTTATAAAAGATACTAAACACCATGTTGCAAAAGAGACTGCTTCAAGTACAATTCCGAAACTGAAAAATATCTTTTGGGACACTACCTGGAAGAATAAAAACTTAGGCTCGGTAACTCAGGCAGGTTTAATCAATAACCTGAATGATGGTATGGCATGGGGGATCTTTCCAATCTTACTTGCTATTAAAGGTTTCTCCATTGGGGAAATCGGAATTATTACAGCCATATACCCCGCAGTTTGGGGTATCGGTCAATTATTTACAGGGAAAATGGCTGATAAGTTTTGTAAAAAGGATATCCTCTATGTTGGAATGTTTTTGCAGGCCATTGCCCTGATTGTTTTGGTATGGGCTGATAGTATGCTTGATTTTGTAATATTGTCTTCCATTTTAGGCTGGGGTACGGCAATGGTGTATCCAACATTTCTGGCAACGGTTGCAGAAAATACTCATCCGCAGGACAGAGCAAAGAGTATTGGTATTTTCAGGCTATGGAGAGACCTGGGATATGCAATTGGAGCAATTCTGACGGGAATAATAGCTGATTTTTTCAGTATCAATGCAGCCATACTATTTATTGGTTTTCTGACTTTAGTATCTGCATTAATCATTCATTTCCGGATGAAATGCAAAACGGGTGGTGCAGTGAAATTATGGTTGCGGTCCTGATCAAACATGTACGTATAACACAAACATAAAACTCAATCCTTAAAATGTTCTTTCATTGCCCTGGGGAAATCAGCCAGAGCCAGCTCAGGCTCAGCAATTTCCGGATGCCATAATTTCTCCCATTCAAAGCTGTAATAGCCCTTGTATCCGTTCTTTGACAAAATATCTATTGATTCGAATATCGGAACATCGCCTTTTCCTAAAAGTACATATTGAATTTTATCGCCAAGCAGTTTGGCATCTTTAATATGAGTATGGAGAATGTACTTTTTTAATTTATTATACACTTCTATAGGGGGTTCTTTTGTCTCCGTCCACATGTTTGAAATATCCCATACCAATCCGATATTAGCGTGTTCTGCAGCCTCCATGACCTTTAATACATCTTCAGATCCTGAAAAATCACCATGGGTTTCCATCAAAACGGTAACATTGCGCTCTCTGGCATAATCACCCAGCATTAACAGCCCCTTTGAAACCAGGCCCATTGTTTTATTCCGGTCCTGATCTTTTGGAAACTCATTAGGGAATACCCTGACGAAAGGACAGTTTATTTTTTGTGCCAGGTCGATAAAGGTCCGGGCTTCGGCTAAATTTTTCTCTCTTTCTGCACCTTCCGGAAAATGCATCTTGGCTGAAGATCCCAGGTTTATGAACTTGAGACCTTTCTTCCGCATCAGAGAAAGCGTAGCTTTGATCTTCTCCGGGCTGCTGAATTCATCGCATTTTGAAAGATCCATTTGTCTTTTAATTCCCCGGATCTCCAAACCTGAATATCCATGACTTGCGGCAAAATCTGTAATTTGCTGAAAGGTCCAGTCGGGACAACCCAACGTTGAAAATGCTATTAATGGCTTCTTCTTCCCGGGGGTAAAAGCGGAGCTTGTCATCGCCGCGGCCAGCAAAATAGCCGAGTTTTGCAGGAATTCTTTTCTGGTGTAAGGCATATGCTTGTTTAAAATGATTCAGCTATAAATTTGAGGAAAGCATTTCACATGTTATAATGAATCGCAAAATTTTATCAGTTTCAGATTAAAAATCAGTGATATATTATACCTTTTTTAATAGCTTTAGAACTCTTATTCCGCTGCTCCGCGGTGAAGGGGTTTAGTTGATCAGGTATTCAAGCTGAAAGACCATCGGGAAATTTAACTATCATCTAATGAATGAATAATCATTATGCAGCCTGCCAAGCAGTTGAAAGGTGGATTGATTACAAAACCTTCGAATGCATTAATCAGGAATAATATTTACTCCGGCAAATCAAAAAAATGAAGCAAAGACTTTTTTTTCAATCATTCAGTAGTATAGCACGAGTTTTACTGCTTATTTTCATCGCCTTCCCGGGATTTCTCAGGTCACAGGATAAGTTATCCGCTACCGGTCATATTCCAATTTTAGGCTGGTACAGCATTCCGTCTGAAGAAGCCAGTCCTGCCCGGTACCGGGAGATGAAAGAGGCTGGTTTTGACATCAGCTTTTCCTTTTTGAAGAGTCCGGAGGATGTACAAAAAACACTGGATGCAGCTCATCAGGCAGGTATGAAGATCGTGATCGCTTGCCCGGAACTGAAAACTGAAACAGAAAAGATCGTCAGGCGCTTTATGGATCATCCGGCTCTGGCGGGATATTTCCTCAGGGATGAACCTGCGCTGGATGCTTTTACGGATCTTGGTAACTGGGCGAAACGGGTTAATGCAGTTGACGCGAAGCATTTTTGTTATGTGAATCTTTTCCCGAACTATGCCACAACAGCTCAGCTTGGCAGCAGTGATTACCGGGAGTATGTGAATAAATTCGCCAAAGCAGTTCCCCTGCATTTCCTTTCTTACGATTCTTATCCGCTCACTTCCGCGGCAGGAGTTTATGAAAAATGGCACCAAAACCTTGAAATATTTGCCGATGAGGCCAAAAAGGCAGGGAAGCCATTTTGGGGTTTTGCTCAATCCGTGCTGTTTGATGATCTTCATGAGGACCCGACGCTGGCGACCATGCGGGTACAGATGTTTACCAATCTTGCTTACGGGGCTCAGGGACTGCAATATTTCACGTACTGGACCCCTGTATCCTCTGCGGAGGATTTTCGCGGGGCACCGATCACACTGGGCGGTAAAAGAACAACGGTTTATGATAACATTAAACTATTGAATCAGGAGATAAAAGATCTTGCAGGGGTGTTTTATGGATCAAAAGTTATTTCCGTTCAGTTTGCCGGGAAGGAAACGCCAATGGGTACTAACCGGCTTTCCATCATTCCGGCTCCTTTAAAAGTCCTTGAAACCGGAGGTAAATCTGCCCTGGTTTCTGTCCTTGAAAATGGAGAAAAGCGATTTGTTGTGATCGTAAATATGGATTATAAAAACAGCATGAAATTAACGATCCTGGGAGATGATCGCCTGAAACGGATATTAAAAGACGGATCGGTTGTGCCGGCAAATGTATATGATACAAGCATCGATGTGGAAGCGGGGGATATGGCGGTGTATATGTTTAGGTAAGAGTATGGAGTATGGAGTATTGAGTATTGAGTATCAGGTATAAAGATGTAATTGTGTAGCCCGGAAATGATTCCGGTATTTATAACCTGAGTTCGATCGTTGTTTTTCCACCACATTCTTGTACGGGCGGATATTTATTGCACTGGCTGCGTTAACGATGGCAGCGGCATCCTTTTTGGCTTTTCGAGGCCAAAAAGATACAGCGGACAGCGTGTTTAAACGCCCAAAAACCTATTTTTAATAGATTTGTGCATTTTTAATAGTCGA
>JAKFBV010000129.1:0-18684 GCA_036677005.1 Pedobacter sp. | reverse complement strand
TACAGCATCTGAGACCCGTTCTCAGGTGGTCAGTTTGGCCCGGAATCCACTGGTCAGTTTCCTCCGGAATCAGGTGGTCAGCTTAGCCCGGAATCAGGTGGTCAACTTCACCGGAATTTCCACTTGAGGTGCAATATGGTTCCAAACACTGTGATGCATTAATTCAGCTTCCACTAAGTACCATTTTCTTTGTCCAATGTCGATTGCGAAACCGTCAGGAATTGTTCCACCACCGTCTGCTGTTTTTATTTTGGCTTTTGGTAAATAAAAAGATGTCGGCCCGAAAAGATATTCGTAATTGTCAACGATAACCTGTTCTAATTCCGCTTCACTGTCGAACGGTGACTTTATGAATTTTGTGTCTTTAAATATTAGCATATTTCTGTCTGTTCGTTAGTTGTTGTTGGTCGTCTTAACATGAGGCATAACGGTTGGCGGATTTGCGCGGGTGGGCATTGAAACCACTGTCCAAACCCGTCGCAGCGAAGATAGTAGAAAGCACGAAAGAAAAAAGTCGCAGCCCCTCGCCCACTGGCGCAAAACCGCTGTTACCTGCTGGTTTTTTTAGGGATTAGATTTCGTAATCTGTTCTATTTTTTTCAGCATATCTTTCGCATTACTGTTGGTTGGACTTAAAGCTAAAGATTTTATATAATTTTGTTTAGATAAATCATATTCTTTATTATTAAAATAGGCTTCCCCTAAACTATCATATGCATTTCCAGAGTTAGGGAATTCCGTTACAAGTAATTTGAAGATTTTTATTGAAGAAACGACCTCTCCATTATTCATGAATTTATAACCCAGAGAATTCAATTCTGATTCGTCTGAAAAATTATACGATTCGTTTTTATTTTTCTTAAGGTTTATATAGTATACAATTCCTGAATCAATGTTTTTGATGCATTTTTTAAGAATAGTTCTTCCAATAGATTTCTTTCCAAAAGGTTTTAAATCATCGACTAAACTTTGTCGTGCTTCATATAGGTATGAAGATGTATTTCGACCACTTTGATTCACAATAATAGAAATCCCCATATTATATTCGGGATATACAGCAAACAAATTTTGAGTACCAAAGGCACCGCCATGTTTCCAACAATTTAGACCATTATTATCTAAAGTTATTCCGTCCCAAAAATAGCCATTCCAAAATCCATCATTTTTCAATAAATTCCTTTGAGATTCTTGAACTATTGTATTTTTTTGGTCTAATTCAAAACTTAGAAACTTCGTTAAGTCACCCATCGAAGACTTCAAATATCCATCAGAACCCCAAAGACTATTTGGCATATTGGGCATTAGAATATTGTTTTCATTATAGCCATTGGCAATAGTTTCATTTTTGCCTAAGTGCAGTTTTGTACTCCTTAAGCTCAATATTGAAAATACATTTTCCTTCAAAAGTGTTTCATAATTCTTATTATAAACATTTTCCAAAATATGAGCCGCTAACTGAACACTTGCGTTACTGTATCTATAAACCTTACCAGGCAATGTGTCTAATTTTATAGACTTTAAGTCATTAAAAAATTGCGCTTTGCTATATGATTCTTCCATTATTTTCAACTGGAATGGCATACTATCACTTTCGCTTTTCAGGAATTCATCTCTATTGGGCAAATCTTTATCAAAACCTGATTTAAACGAAACCAAATCCTTAATAGTTATTGGTGTTCCTTGATATTCTAAATTCGGATAAGAACCTGTTATATATTTTCTAATATCATCATCTAAATTTATTTTTCCATCCAAAACGGCTTTTGAAATTAACGTTCCAGTAAATATTTTTGTAATTGAGGCAATTTCAAACAAAGTATTATTGTCGGCTATATTTCTCTTTCCTTTATCTATCTCACCATAATGTTTGGTGTAGGTTTTGCCATCTTTTACAATTCCAATTGAAACTGAATATGCTTTTGAATCTTTTAACAAAGTATTTGCGTTTTCATCCATCGATGCAAAAATCACCTTTTCAATATTCTCATTTTCTTTGGTAAGTGGCTTTTGTGAGTTCTCTTTTTGCTGGGCTAAACAATTCAACCCAAAACTTAATATAAAAAATAAAATTAAAACTAACTTATTCATGTGGTTGGTGGTGTTTTCAATCATTGTTGTTTGGTCTATTTTTCTGGCGTGGGAGGTTCTTAAACTAGCAGGTAACGGTTATCGCCTTGGCGATGTGGCGGATTTTAGCACTAAAGTTCATTAGAATTCCTAATGTTCGTTTTAGTACAAATGTTTCATAGAATTTCATCAGCCGCCATATTGCCAAACCGATGTTAGCGGTTCGTTGTTTTTTTTCGTCCGATAAATCTTATTACTGAACCAGCGCCATTATGAAAAAGCCCTTCGTTCAATTCAATTTCTTTTTCTACTAATTCTATAATTTCATAATCCGGAAAGTCAGATTTTATTTCGTCTATTGAAAATAAACTTTCTATGTCTTTTGGTCCACCAACTTTTTCGTTTGCAGTAACATAGTCAATGTGTTTTTTGCTAAACGATTCAAAGATTACTATTCCATCATTTTTCAAATATTTATCAAATGTCTTATGGTATAGCGATTTAATGTTTGCAGGAAAGTGTGCATAAATTAGAGCAATTACGTCAAATTGTTCGGTTTCAAAATCTAATGTCCGTAATTCGCCAACTTTGTAGTCAATTGTTACATTGTTTTTTTCAGCAAGTCTGATAGCTTTGATTTTGCCTTCATTGCTTATGTCAAATGCAGAAACCATCCAACCAAGTTTGGCGGCAAAAACGGCATTTCGTCCTTCGCCTTCTGCTGGAAAAAGGATTGTCCCAACAGTTAGTTTTGTCAATTGTTCTTTTAAATAATTGTTTGGTTCTTCGCCATAAGCAAACTCGTCTTTACTGTATCTGTCATTCCATCTGGCAGTCCAAACATCATTCAAATTCGTATTGTCATCCATATTGTTGTCTGTTTTTTTTCTAAATTTCAGTTATTTATGATTTGTAAGGTTGTCTTTTACAATGATCGCTAACTATTGGCTTGCGGCACCTTCCAAATCTATCCGCTTATAAACGAATATAACCGTTTATATTAACACAGAATAAACTAATTTTCATCTGTTTATTTTTTGTTTATTAATGGTGATGAAGCTATCATGATTTAATAATCATACCCTGCGGGTTTTGGCAAAATCATGATGGTTTCATCAGGAAATGACAGAAACAAAAATTCCGAAACGGGTTTAAACCTGGCTGCGGACCTGTGAAACAGGCCATTAACAGCAAAAATGTGCATGAGCATATAAAACCCGGAGGGGTTATCAAGTATTTATTTCCCAGGAGAGCCCCTGCTCAAAAACAAGGTGGCAACAAATGAAAGCAGGAACATCATTCCCACAAACTGGTGCAGTATGGCATAAAGCAATGGAATTTCCCCGGTGGTATTGATCACCGTCAAAACTCCCAAAAGGATCTGTACCAATAAGAGCAGTAAAGGCACAAAACGAGTCTTATATAATAAACTTTCCAGGGGTAATTTTTTAGCACCCAGGGTCCAGAGGATGACAGGAATACAGATCAGGTAAGCCAGTCCGCGATGAATGAATTGAACGGTGATCAGGTTATGTGATATATCTTCCAAAAAACTGCCCTGTGTAAGCATTCCCGAAGGCCAGATCATACCATTGATATCCGGCCAGGTGATCGCTGCAAAGGCAGCGTGTAATCCCGCCATAAATGCCCCATAGATCAGCTGTAAAGTGACCAATACGAGCAGCCATACATTCAGCTTCCTCAGGTAGGGAACATGTAAGATCTGGTTCCGGGGAACACTGATCTTTAAAGCAAACCAGAGCGCATAACACAATAAGACCAATGCAGCCATAAAGTGTATCGCCAGACGTATATGACTTACATAAAGGGTTTCGGCATTCAAGCCGCTTTGCACCATGATCCATCCGATAGCTCCCTGCAGCCCACCAAGCAAGAACAATATGATCATCGGATAGACCATGCTCTTTTCAATTTTCCTTTTGATCAGGAAATAGATAAAAGGAAAGATGAAAACCAAACCCATTAATCTGGCCCAGTCCCGGTGAAGCCATTCCCAGAAAAAAATAAATTTGAAATCATAAAGAGTGAAATGACTGTTCAGATGCTTGAACTGGGCGATCTCCTTGTATTTATCAAAGGCATCCTGCCAGGCTTGTTCATTCATTGGCGGAAATGCCCCGATGATAGGTTTCCATTCGGTAATCGATAATCCCGAACCGGTTAAACGGGTAAGGCCACCCAGTAAAACCTGTATCACGATCATGACGACACCAATAAATAACCATATGGCTACGGGACGTTTATCTTTTGGTAAACTCATTAATATATCTTAGAAAAAAGGACAGAAAATTACCCCGGCAAATATCAGCAATAAAACATTTATTGCGATTACAAATAAAACAAGAGATTGTAAAAATTGAGTTTAAAATTATGTAATTTTAATTACACCTGTTGCGGGAGTTGTTAAAACAAATTAAGACCATTCATTAAAAGGAGGGGAACTTCGTTTTCATCCCAATTATCATTCAGACTATCAAGTGCTTATGTAACATTGTTACTAATCCCGGGTATTCGAAGGAAATGTTTGAATCAAATTCAGAATAACCTGATTAAATTTGTATTACCAGTGATTATTGACAATCCACTCCAATTTAAATCTGAAAATAGTCTAAAGCAATTTATATGAAAACACAGATCTCCACTTTCATAAAAGGATTAATGGCTATTTCTGTCTTATTATTTATTATAGGTTCAGGCACGGTTAATCTGGTCGCGTCAACCCCATCTTCAAATCTGCCCGATTCGATCACCTTCATTCAGTATAAAGGCAAAGTAATCGACAGCAAGAGTAAAAAAGAGCTCGCTTTTGCAACCCTTTCAATTCAGGGAACCAATATTGCAGGGGTTACCAACAGCGAAGGAGAATTTTCGATTAAGGTGCCGAAAAACAATTCAAATGCCGGGCTAATGGTCTCCTATCTTGGATATAAAAACAAGATCCTGCGTCTTCAGGAATTAAAGCCCGAAAACAATCTGATCGCCCTCGAACCCTTTAACATTGCGCTCAGTGAAATAATTGTTTCCACCAATGACGCTGAAATTCTTTTCAGGCAGGTAATGAGTAACAGGGAACGAAATTACAGTGTGGATCAAAACCTGATGACCGGATTTTACCGGGAAACTATCCGAAAAAGAAAGAACTATTTATCGCTTTCAGAATCGGTTGTTGAAATTCAAAAACAATCTTATCTAAGCAAGATTGATGATTTCATTGAACTTTTCAAAGGCCGTAAAAATACAGACTATACGAAACTTGATACCCTGACTTTCAAGCTGCAGGGCGGACCCTATACCACGGTCTTCCTTGACATCATGAAATACCCTGATATAATTTTTACCGAAGATGCTACGGCGAATTATGAATTCACGCTTGAAAATAACACACAGATCGATGAGAAAAAGGTCTATGTTCTTGCGTTTAAACAGCGCCCGCAGATTATTGACCCCCTCTTTTACGGAAAATTATATATCGATACAGAAAGTCTGGCAGTCATCAGTGCCACTTTTAATCTTAATGTTGAAAACAGGGAAGCAGTCAGTAAAATGTTTACACAAAAGAAACCTGCCGGAGCTGATGTGTATCCGGTTGAAGCCAGCTACCAGATCAATTACCGGGAACAGAATGGGAAATGGCTTTTCGGATATTCCCGGGGAGATATCACGTTCAAAGTAGATTGGGATAAAAAGCTGTTCAATACCACTTACGAAACGAGTATTGAAATGGCAGTTACCGACTGGAAAAAGAAAACAAATAACTCTGTAAAGCCAACTCAAAAGCTCAGACAAAATGTGATCATGATTGACAAGGTATCCAACTTTGCAGATCCTGAATTCTGGGGGGAATACAATATTATTGAACCTGAAAAATCTATTGAATCTGCTATCAGGAAAATCAGGCGAAAGATAGATTAAAAGACCTTTTCCTGAATTTTCACCAATCAATAATCCGGGTAACAGTCGATTATTCGCCGGGATCCTGTTTAGAAAACATCTTTCTATCGGCGTAGAAGGTGCCGAAAGGCACAAGGGATGCAATAAAACCCAGGCTTAATTTCAGAAAAGACCATTTATAGATATAGGTCACCTGCAGTAGCATGAATACGTAGAGGATAAAAAGCAGTCCGTGCACCATACCTACAATATAATTAGGGCCGGGCATTTCATACTTGTATTTCAGGATCATTGTAAAGCCAATAAGCAGAAATGAGCAGCCTTCTAAAAATGCGATTAAGCGGAAACGGTTGAGCGGGTTATTCAGCATGATTATATTTTATACCTGTTTTGATTGAAAGAGCAAAAATAGGGTATTTAAAAGGGACAAAGATCAGATGAAAGTAAAGCCTGAAAAAAAATCGCTTTGCTCTGCCCATCGTTTGTTTCTCCCCATCGTTGGTGTCTTCACCAACGATAAAATACCTCCCCTGATTTTCAAATTGCTGACATTTTTTTTCTGACAGATAAGCCTGCTTTTTTTCAGTATGCTTCAACATCAAAATAATTTGGACTTTATATCTTGCTGGTACAGACACCAACAAGGGGAAGCCTCAGGGAAAAGGATTGTCCAGCGGCATGAGCGGAAGAATTGCAATATTCATTACTCATTTACATTTTTATCCGGACACTGGTTGTCAGATTGCAGAGTGATAATTAATACCTTTTCATAAAAGCTAAGATCATATCATACATCTGATTTCCGCGAAAGATCATCTGTGAGATCATGCCAATATGCTTTTTGCGTTTTACAAATTTGAGCTCCACAGGTTTATCAGCTTTTAAAAGGGTGTTGTACAGCCGGTTTGACTGCAGCTTAATCGCGGGATAAGTTCGTTCGCCTACAAAGATCAGGGTCGGATTAGTTACGTTCTGAAGATAATTGATCGGAGAGCCGGTCTTCCAGACTTCCTGGTTTCTGGTGAATGTATTCAGAAAACTCTCGGTCTGTTCATTACTTTCAGCAACATTCAGATATTCGAACATATCCATTCCGAAACCGTCATTTAAAATGACTGCATGGATTGGATTCGGGATCCCCGCCTGTAAGAAAAAGCGCGGGTCAGTATTGATCAGTTCGGCAAGGTGCCCCCCGGCCGAATGGCCCATCACAAAGATCCGGTCCGCACGCCCCCCGAATACTGCGATACTATCCTTCACCCATTTTAAGGCGGCGGCACAATCATCAGCCATTTGTTCATACTGGGATTGCGGACTCAGACTGTAATTAATGATCACTGAGACCACATTCTTACGGGCCATATTCTTTCCCAGCCACCAGTAGGTATCTTTCTTTCCGCTGTTCCAGGAACCTCCATGGATAAATACCAGGACATCTTTCGGAACCTCCGTATTTTCCGGATAATATACATCAAGCAGATTCCTAACCTCCCCGGGGCGGCCATTGTAGGCAATATCATGCCTGATACCTATTCCGGCAAAAACCGCCGGCATACCGGCCATAATAAAAAGGACTAAAAAGTAATGGAGTTTCATTTGATCAGCGGATCCTTCTCTTTGGTAAAATGATCGTACACCAGGCTGTCAAGCCAGCCAGGCAGAACCTTATTTAAAAATACAGTGAGTTTGCCCTGGGCGGTCATGATCAGCGAACGTTTGCGCTGCTCGATCCCCTTCACAATGAGTCCTGCTACCTCATCAGAGCTCATCATTTTATCTTCATCCATACTCGTTTCACCCTGGGCGCTGCCGTCTTTAACAAGGGCAACCTTACGGATATTTGAGGCTGTAAAACCGGGAGAGGCGATCATCACATGAAGTCCTGTTTTTAAATTTTCGACACGAAGCGCCTCCAGGAACCCGTTCAGGGCAAACTTTGAGGCAGAATAGCCTGTTCGGCCGGGGAGGCCCCTGTAACCGGCAATGGAAGAAACTCCAACTACAGAGCCCTTGCTCTTCAGAAGTTCGGGCAGGGCATATTTAGTACAATAAACCGCACCCCAGAAATTCACATCCATCAGATTACGCAGAACCACCAGATCAAGATCTTTGAATAAGGCCCGCATCGAAATTCCGGCATTATTCACCAGCACATCGATACGATGGAATGTAAGGTTCGCCTGACTAATCAGATCACGGCAGTCTGCCTCAACAGACACATCACATTGAACCGCAATGGCCTTTATTCCATAGCGCTTTTCCAGGTCCTGAGCGATCTCACAAAGAGACACATACTGCCGGGCTCCCAAAACCAGGTTCGCGCCTTTTTTTGCAAATTGTTCCGCGCATGATCTTCCGATACCTGAAGAGGCACCGGTTATGATCACCGTTTTATTTTTGAGATCCATCATTCAGGGGAAAATTAGAAATAATTTATCAGGCACTCTCATTTAGCCAGCGAATTCTCATAAGGCATGCGTGTAGCGATCGATCTGCCGAGCGTTATTTCATCCACATATTCCAGTTCGCCTCCAAAAGCTATGCCGCGGGCAATAGCGCTGATCTGGATTCCGGTGTCTTTCAGCTTCTTGTAGAGATAAAAGATCGTAGTATCCCCTTCCATGGTGGCGCTTAAAGCCAGGATCACTTCGTTTATTCCGCCGCGTTTAACACGTTCTACCAAACTCTCAATATTAAGATCTGAGGGCCCTACACCGTCCATAGGTGATATCAAACCTCCCATAACATGATATACACCCTGAAACTGACCGGTATTTTCTATGGCCATCACATCACGGGTATCTTCCACAATGCAGATCAGTGATTTATCACGCTTCAGGCCGCTGCAGATCTGGCAAAGCTGCTGATCAGAAATATTATGGCAAACCTCGCAAAACCGGATGTCCCTTTTGAGGATGGACAGGGCATTATTGAACTTTTCCACTTCAGCATGGGGCTGGTTAAGCAGGTGCAGTACCAGACGAAGGGCAGTTTTCTGTCCTATCCCCGGTAAAGTAGCAAATTCATTGACTGCATTCTCAAGCAGTTTAGAAGAAAAATTCATTCTGCAAATTTAAATTTAAAACTTAATCTTTATGCAGGTTGTTGTCTTATAAATTCAGACAGCATAACACCTGTCAGCGGAAGGCCGGCTGCAAAAATGAATTAATTCAAATTAAGAACTTAATTATTAATTTAGCCCCCTTATCATTCTAAATAAATTATATGGCTCCAGGTATTTTACTTAGTTTTCTTATCGGTTATTTTTTGTTATTAACGGGAATATCCTATTTCACATCGAAAAAATCATCCGACAACTCTACTTTCTTTACAGCCAATAAAAATTCAAAATGGTACCTGGTTGCCTTCGGGATGATCGGGACCGCCTTATCCGGGGTTACCTTTATTTCCGTTCCCGGAGAAGTTGGAAATCCTGCAGGCAATGAATTCAAATATTTCCAGTTCGTTCTTGGTAATGCCATAGGCTTTATCATCATTGCCACCGTGCTGCTGCCCCTGTATTACAGGATGAATTTAACCTCTATTTATACCTATATTGAAGAACGTCTGGGAACATGGAGCTATAAAACAGCGGCAAGTATCTTTCTGTTAAGCCGTACCATCGGTTCTGCATTTCGTTTATATTTAGTTGTGATCGTATTACAGCGATTTATTTTCGATTCATACGGAGTTCCCTTCTGGGCTACCGTACTTATTTCGCTGGCACTGATATGGTCTTACACCTTTAAAGGCGGATTGAAAACGATCATCATTACTGACACGCTGCAAACTTTATTCCTTGTATCCTCGGTCATACTCACCATTTATTTTATCTGCAGCAGCCTGGACCTCAATATCCTTCAGGCCATAGAAACAATAAAAGAAAGCGGCTATTCAAAGGTGTTCTTCTATGAAGATTTTATGACGAGCAAATTCCATGTCAGTAAACAACTGCTGGGCGGTATCTTTGTTACTATTGCGATGACCGGACTGGACCAGGACCTGATGCAGAAAAATCTAAGCTGCAAGAACATTGGGGAGGCCCAAAAAAACATGTTCACCTTTACAGCGGTATTTGTTATTATCAATATATTCTTTTTAAGTGTTGGGGCATTATTATACGTTTATGCCAACAAATACGGCATCGCTATTCCATTGGATCATATTACCGGAAAGCCACGTACCGATTTCCTGTTTCCTGAAATAGCCTTCAATCACTTATCCGTGGTTCCGGCAATTGTGTTTATGCTTGGCTTAACCGCAGCAACTTTCGCAACCACCGATTCTGCACTGACCGCTTTAACTACCTCTTTCTGCGTTGATTTCCTCGGATTTTCGAAAAAAGAAGATGTGAATTCACCGGCCGCAGTCAGGAGCAGGCATATCGTCCATGTAGGATTTTCATTGCTGATGTTTCTGGTGATCATTTTGTTCAATGTAGTCAATAATGCCGCTGTTGTGAGCGCTATTTTCACAGTGGCTTCTTATACCTACGGGCCCCTGCTCGGCCTGTATGCATTCGGCCTGCTGATGAGGAACAGAGGAGTTAAAGATAAACTGGTCCCTTTCATCTGTTTATTGTCCCCAGGAATCTGTTATCTGCTTAATGCCAATTCAAAGACCTTAATGGGCGGATATGTATTTGATAATGAACTCATTGTGGTTAATGGTTTAATCACATTTATTGGCTTACTCCTCATCAGCAGGCCAACTACCGGCAGGACCCAATTTTAATATTATTTAGTTTCGTGATATGACCAGTGATGATAAAATAAGACGTGCGTTTGAAAATAAAGATTGGCAGGAAATAAAAGTTACCGACTCCTGGCAGATATTTAAAATTATGGCCGAGTTCGTTGACGGGTTTGAAAAACTTGCCAAAATAGGGCCCTGCGTTTCAGTTTTTGGCTCTGCCAGAACTTCCAATGAGAGTAAATACTATCAAATTGCAGAAGACTGTGCAAGGATATTAACTGAACGCGGCTATGGGGTAATTTCGGGCGGAGGCCCCGGTATTATGGAAGCGGCGAATAAAGGGGCATTTGAAGCAGGTGGTAAATCCGTAGGCTTAAATATTGACCTCCCTTTTGAACAGTTCCATAATCAATATATTGACCGCGACAAGATCCTTGCATTCGATTACTTTTTCGTACGTAAGGTGATGTTCATGAAATATTCGCAGGGATTTATTATCCTGCCCGGCGGATTCGGAACAATGGATGAGATGTTTGAAGCTTTGACGCTAATTCAAACCGGAAAGGTTGCCCGTTTCCCGATCGTTATGGTAGGAAAAGATTATTGGTCAGGCCTGATGGATTGGGTTAAAAGTCATATGCTCAACGTAGAAAATAATATCAAGGAAGAGGATCTGAACCTGTACAGATTGGTGGATACTGCTGAAGAAGCCACTGAACATATTTTCAGGTTCTATGATAAATATGTGCTGAAACCTAATTTTTAAGATATCCGCTTAAAGAACAAAGAGCAACGATTAAGGCAAAAATATGCCGGTCCTTGTTCTTTATTCCTTATTCCTTGTTACCTACCATTGCTGTTCGGTTAAATTTCGGAATAGCAAGAAATCTTTATTTTTGCTATTAATAGGGGTGCATTATTTAAAATTCGAAAAGCAAGCCCCCCCATAACCTTGCCACCCTCTATCGCCGGGTGGGCTCGTTACTTTTGTAGGCCAAAAGTAACCAAAAGCCTTTTTCAATCCCGAGGTGCCTTTGGCCACAAGACCCCCACACATCAAAAAAAAGCGATCGCTGCTTTTGGGGGATATCAGGAAATGAAAGCATTCCGGGTATGATCCCAAAATCTAATGCTCGGTGGTGCTATTTGAATGAATCTGCTTCTTTATTTTGATTTTGCTGGCACTGGGGATTGAATCGTACTTCGGATCCGTTTATCTGATATGAAGGGTTTTTGGGATAGTGCCTGGGGTAACACCCGTTCATCCCGCATGTGCGGGACCGGTATTGCAGTTAGCAGAGATCGGCCTCCTGGGATTTGGCAGGAAAGGCGCACTTAATCCTTGCACTTTCTTTCATAAATCACTTCAGTTAAGTAATCCAGAGATTGTTGCAGATCCATTAATTTGTTCATTGCCATAGATACGGCTCGGATTACACCAATAGGATTAAGTGTGGATTTACAATGCCGTAAGTACGGCACTTACTTTTCCAGCTGAAGGGAAAAGGATTGCCCTTCCGCTGCAAAGGCGGGCTAATTTTAATAATTGTCATTAAATTTTATTTTTACCGGACACTAGTGATTCTCAATTCTCCCCTTTAAATATAGATCTCCCCCTTCAAATAGGTCACTGCCCTGCCTGACATTAAAACACGGTCGCCTTTAAATTCACACCATAATTCACCGCGGCGTGAGGAGACCTGATAGGCATGCAGTTTAGGTTTGCCCAGGCGGGCGGACCAGTAAGGGATCAGATTACAATGAGATGATCCTGTAACCGGGTCTTCGTTTATCCCGACTGATGGCGCGAAGAATCTGGAAACAAAATCACTGTTATCGCCGGGGGCAGTCACTACGAACCCGATTGAATCAATCCGGCTCAATGCCGTAAAATCAGGTTTTAAGGCCAAAATAGCCGCTTCATTTTCATAAACAAGAAAATAATCCCTTGAACGGAGTACCTCCACGGGCTTGGGGCCTCCTAAAGCTTCTGCCAATCCTGCAGGCAGTTCACAGGCTTCAGGAGGGCGT
This sequence comes from Pedobacter sp., assembly GCA_036677005.1. Taxonomy (GTDB): domain Bacteria; phylum Bacteroidota; class Bacteroidia; order Sphingobacteriales; family Sphingobacteriaceae; genus Daejeonella. Next base: position 5,979 of record JAKFBV010000129.1, on the reverse strand, counting down.
GCCGGGAAATCCAGCGTATAGAGATCCTGATCGCGCCTGACGCTCAGGGTACCTGCTCTCAGTGTATGGAAATGAATTATATCTTCATCATATCCCAGGAGGGTAAAAAGCACATGTGCGCTGGCTAATGTCGCATGTCCGCAGAGGTCGATCTCATTCTCAGGAGTGAACCATCTTAATTCAAAATCCTTACCCTGAGGGATAAAAAATGCTGTTTCAGCAAGATTATTCTCTGCAGCGATCTTTTGCATTTCGGGTGCGGGCAGCCATTCTTTCAGGGGACAAATTGCGGCGGGATTGCCACCGAATAATTTATCAGTAAAAGCATCTGCCTGGTATATGGGAAGAGTTTGCATCATTAAAAAATTAAGATCAATAATAAGTGAGGCGTATGACCCCGGCAAGGGATTTTGCAAGCCTTACCACCTGACGTGAATAACCATATTCATTATCATACCATACGTACAGAACCAATGAGCGCCCGTCTCTGGATAAAATGGTTGCCGGCCCATCAATGATCGAAGCATGGCTGTTGCCAATCACATCGCTGGAAACCAGTTCATTTGATATGGAATATTCAATCTGTTCCACCAGATCCCCAAAAAGTGAGGCTTCCTTCAAAATTTTTTCAATTTCAGGTTTGGTGACCTCCGCATTTAATGTAAGGTTCAGTATAGCAAGAGATACATCCGGAGTTGGAACCCTGACGGCATTACCTGTCAGTTTACCTTCCAGAGCCGGGAAAACCTTTGAAACCGCTTTATCGGCTCCTGTCTCAGTAATAACCATGTTCAGCGCTGCAGAACGGCCGCGACGGTATTTCTTATGATAATTATCCAGCAGGTTCTGATCATTCGTATAACTGTGAACAGTCTCAATATGCCCCTTTTCTATTCCGAAAACCTCTTGTATGATCTTTAAAACAGGGACTATCGCATTGGTAGTACATGAAGCGGCAGAGAAAATTGTTTCAGAGCTGCTGAAATCCAGGTGATTGATCCCAAAAACAATATTAGGCACGTCCCCTTTCCCTGGTGCGGTCAACAGGACTTTGGCTATACCCTTAGCTGATAAATGCTGTCCTAGGCCATCCCTGTCGCGGAATATTCCAGTATTATCAATTAATAACGCATTCTGAATACCATAAGTAGTATAATCGACCTCAGACGGATCTTTTGCAGCTATCATATAGATCAGCTGCCCGTTGATGATCAATGCCTTATTCTCAAAGTCTTCTATTATGGTGCCTAAAAATGGCCCATGTACTGAATCATTTCTCAGCAGGTCTGCGCGTTTGATCAGATCTTCATCACTGTAACTGCGCGTCACTATGGCCCTGAGCCGCAATTGCTCACCCTTACCAGCCTGAACCACCAATTCTCTGGCAGCGATCCGGCCGATACGGCCAAATCCAAAGAGAACCACATCCCTGGCCTGCATTTTTATCTTATCCTTTCCGATATGATGGCCCAGCTTTTTAATAATGAAATTTTCAATACTGGTAAAATCCCCGTCCGAATCGATCCATTCGGCTGCAAGGCGGCCAATATCAATACGGGAGGGTGCCAGGTTGGAATTTGCTATCGCCTGGGCTAATGCCAGGGTCTCATAGATCGATATGTTTTTATTGATGATCTGCCTGGCATACTGGTGATGGGCAAGGATCTCACTGCTGCCGATATCAAATAAGGGCTTTCTGAAAAGCAAAAGCTCTATGGAACGGTCGAACCAAAGCCTGCCAACCACGCTGATCAGTTCGATGGCTTTCTTCTCCTTATCGATCCAGCTGTTGAATTCGTTTTCGTATTTATTTAACATATCAATATGGTTTATCCCAAAAATAAAAAAGATCGGGTCATGACCCAATCTTTTCATATTTAATTCAGGAGATATTATCCTAAATACGATTTCAATATTTTACTTCTGGAGGTATGACGTAAGCGCTGCAGGGCTTTGTCCTTGATCTGGCGTACCCTTTCACGTGTCAGATTAAACTTTTCGCCTATTTCTTCCAATGAAAGCGGATGGTTGGTGCTTAAGCCAAAAAACAGGACGATTATTTCACGTTCACGTTCAGTTAAGGTTGACAATGAACGTTTGATCTCCTCAGATAAACTCTCATTGATCAGATTACTGTCAGTATTAGGGTCACTGTTTTCAAGAACATCAAGCAATGTGTTTTCTTCACCCTGAACAAAAGGCGCATCCATCGATACATGACGCCCTGAATTACTTAAGGTATCTGAAATCTTTTCAACTGTTGTTTCAAGGTTTTCGGCCAATTCTTCAGGAGAAGGTTCACGTTCGAATTCCTGTTCCAGCCTTGAGAATGCTTTACTGATCTTACTTAAAGAGCCAACCTGGTTCAGGGGTAAGCGAACAATCCGGGATTGCTCGGCAATAGCCTGTAAAATGGACTGACGGATCCACCACACGGCATAAGAAATGAACTTAAACCCTTTTGTCTCATCAAAGCGTTTTGCGGCTTTGATCAATCCGAGATTGCCTTCATTGATCAGATCACCTAATGTGAGTCCCTGATTTTGATATTGCTTGGCAACAGAAACCACGAAACGTAAATTGGTTTTTGTCAGACGCTCCAGAGCAGCCTGGTCGCCCTCTCTGATCTTTTGTGCAAGAATTACTTCTTCTTCGGCGGTTATTAAATCTACTTTACCAATTTCATGTAAATACTTGTCTAATGACTGAGATTCACGGTTGGTAATGGATTGGGTTATTTTGAGTTGTCTCATTTATGAATAAATACTCTATAAAAGTCTGCAAAGTTAAAAAAATCTGCCATTGTATCGATAATTATAATCAAAATTTAGCTGATTTTAAAGGATTTAATATGAAAAATTATCGTATTAATAAGCACAAAAATCATTCCACACATCATTTTTTTAATATTTATTACATTAACGCCATAAAGATAAATTATATATATTTTGAGTCTGTTCATTTTATTTTCAGGTCAGGTTCCTGTCTCTGAACCAAACTTCATCAGGTTTTGAATTGAATTTTTCCATTAATTCGACCAGGCTCCGGGGATCAGCATGGGAGATTACCAGTTCCCTGTTCATTGGTTTGAGAAACTTCTTTTCCATCATGAGATCCATCTGGGTCAGCAGAGGGTCGTAAAAGCCACCCACATTCAGCAAGCCTATCGGGTTATTGTGTAATCCAAGCTGTAACCAGGTTAAAACCTCAAAAAATTCTTCCATTGTTCCAAATCCGCCGGGCATGGTGATCACAGCATCCGAAATATCTGCCATCCTCTGCTTTCGCTGATGCATGTTTTCGGTTATGATCAGTTCGGTCAGGCCGGTATGTCCAACTTCTTTATCCATCAGGAATTGGGGAATAACTCCTATTGCCCTTCCCCCGCGTTCCAGTACAGCATCCGCGATGAGGCCCATTACCCCTACCCGGCCACCGCCGAAAACCAGTGTGATATCCTTTTCAGCAAGAACATCCGCCAGTCCGTGGACCGCTTTCAGCAATACCGGATCACCGTTGAAATGTGCACCACAGAATACGGAAATTGCTTTCATATGAAAAGTATCAAGTATTGGGTATCAAGTATCAGGTTATGTGTTATGTGAACTCTCGCAACACATAACCCGTAACTCGTAACTATCAGCGGCTGTAATTAGGCGCTTCCTTAGTAATTGTAATATCATGCGGGTGGCTTTCCCTCATACCTGCTGCCGTAATTTTAACAAAACGGGCATTTTGAAGGTCCTCAATAGTTGCGGCACCGCAATAGCCCATGCTGGCTCTCAGGCCGCCAATAAGCTGATACATCACCTCTGAAATGGAGCCTTTAAAAGCTACCCTTCCAACAATACCTTCAGGAACCAGCTTCTTGATATCATCCTCCACATCCTGGAAATAGCGATCTTTTGAACCCTGCTCCATAGCTTCGATCGAGCCCATGCCACGGTAGGATTTAAATTTCCGGCCTTCGTAAATGATCGTTTCACCCGGCGATTCCTCTACTCCTGCGAATAAAGACCCGGCCATAATAGAACTTGCACCTGCTGCAATTGCTTTAGCAATATCTCCCGTCTGCTTGATGCCTCCGTCAGCGATCACCGGGATCCCCCGGCCCTGAAGGGCCTTGGCGCATTCATAAACAGCATACAATTGAGGAACTCCAACTCCCGCAATGATCCGGGTGGTACAAATAGAACCTGGTCCGATCCCCACCTTAACTGCATCGGCTCCCGCATCTGCCAGGGCTTTGGCTGCCTCTCCGGTTGCAATATTTCCAACTACAACCTGCAGATGAGGATATTTTGCTTTAACTTCTTTTAATTTTTCAATGACTCCCCGCGAATGTCCATGTGCGGTATCAATGGTAATAACATCAACCCCCGCTTTTACTAAAGCTTCCACACGCTCCATGGTATCGGCAGTGACCCCTACTGCGGCACCTACCCTTAAACGGCCATGCTCATCTTTACAGGCTTTGGGATAGTTTTTGAATTTCTGGATATCTTTAAAAGTAATCAGTCCGCTTAAGCGCCCATCCTTATCTACCACCGGCAGCTTTTCGATCTTATAATCCTGAAGAATTTCCTCGGCCTGGGATAAAGTTGTACCCTCAGGTGCAATGATCAGGTTTTCTTTGGTCATCACATCCCGTACAGGGCGCTTCATATCCTTTTGAAAACGCAGATCCCTGTTGGTTATGATCCCAACCAGTTTCCTGTCGGCATTGATAACCGGAATACCGCCGATCTTATAATCTTTCATGATCAGGAAAGCATCAGCGATCAGGGCTCCCTCATCCAGAGTTACCGGATCCTGAATGATTCCGCTTTCCGAACGTTTTACCTTGCGAACCTCATCGGCCTGAAGGGCAATACTCATATTTTTATGCAGCATGCCGATTCCTCCGGCCTGGGCAATGGCTATCGCCAGTCCTGATTCGGTAACCGTATCCATTGCCGCCGAAACAATAGGTACATTGAGTTTTATCTTCCTTGTGAAATAGGTGCTGGTATCAACATCACGTGGTAGTACTTCGGAATAAGCCGGGATTAAAAGCACGTCGTCGTAGGTAAGACCTTCTGAGACGAATTTTTCTGGATCGAGTTGCATGGCAAATAATTGAGGGGTTATTATTTGCAGGGCAAAGATAAGATATTAATTGAGAATGGAGAATGGAAAATGGGGAAAAGGAATTGACAGGTGACAATGGACAGTTGACAATGGTGCGTTTTACAAAGCAGGATGTCATCCCGACGCAGGAGGGAACTTAGCCGATATTAATGAAGAGTTTATTACAGACCCCCAAGTAGCCAATAATCATTATCCGTACTATTTGTTTAACAGGGACTGATTGTGTTGCTTCATTAAGGTTTACCTCGGTACCAGCCTTGTCCAACACCTCCACTAGTGTTATGTCACTCATCAATTGACGGATAAAATTTCAATAATTTCATCCTCTCATCGTCACAGGTAAACCGCCTTTTATTTAAGCCTCCTTAGTATTCCGATGTGTTCGTCAAAGTATTTATGACATGACACCAGTATGGTCGCTCAATAGGCTCCAGCTTTAGCCGGGGAATAGATTTATCAAAAATTTCAGTTACAGTTAATCTAGTACGATCGCTCAATAGGCTCCAGCTTTAGCTGGGGTTATCGAGTTTGTTCGTTTCCGGGCTTCAGCCCAACCTTCAGCACCATGTGAGGAAAATTACATTGGGCTTTAGCCTGATATATAGATAGAACATTAACCTCCTCTGATTTGATTGAACCCCAGTTTTTCAACAAAAGCCTTATATTCTTCTTCAAATGATTTTTTCTGATGATGCCTTTCCTGATTTTTAATGTATTCTCTTACAATTGCTAAATTGGATTCAGAAACAGAAATTGCCAGGTATTCATCCTGCCATTCAAATTTTGATGCAAACGAATTGGTAAATCCCCCTCTCAGGTTTATCCATCTCGAAGATTCTCCTTTGATTA
>JAKFBV010000128.1:0-8661 GCA_036677005.1 Pedobacter sp. | reverse complement strand
AATTTTTTCTAGCGACCCTGAAGGGGTCAAATGTTTATAGAACACGGAAATCCCGACCCTGAAGGGGTCGTATGTGGAATTCCAAATACATTCGACCCCTTCAGGCAATGTCATTAAGTTAAGAGGCGGGAGGTTCTGGCTTTCGCCAGAATGACAATGCATTTTTTTAATAATGGAGGAGATCCTGACTTTCGTCAGGATCGTAATCCTTAAATAATGACATTGCCCTTCAGGGTCTGGAAACGGGGTTTTATGACAAGACAGACCTTTCTATAAACATACGACCCCTATGGGGTCGAAGAACAAAAACTTTACCGGACAACAGTTCAACTGTCAATTATCAACCACTAGTGTCCGGTAAAAATAAAATTTAATGACAATTATTAAAATTAGTCCGCCTTTGCGGCGGAAGGGCACTTCCTTTTCCCTGCAGCTGGAAAAGGAAGCAAAAGAGCCGCGGCTTCCTGGTATTTATTGTAAATCCACACTTAATCCTATTGGTGTAATCCGAGCCGTATCTATGGCAATGAACAAATTAATGGATCTGCAACACTTCTCCGGATTACTTAACTGAAGTGATTTATGAAAGAAAGTGCAAGGATTAAGTGCGCCTTTCCTGCCAAATCCCAGGAGGCCGATCCCTGCAATCGGCAATGCCGGTCCCGCACATGCGGGATGAACGGTTGTAAGCCCAGGCACTATCCCAACCACCGTTCATATAAAATTAGATGATCCGAAGGACGATTCAATCCGCAGTGCCAGCAAAATCAAAAAAAAGAAGCAGATTCATTCAAATAGTACCACCGAGCATTAGATTTTGGGATCATACCCGGAATGCTTTCAATTCCTGATATCCCCCAAAAGCAGCGATCGCTTTTTTTTGATGTGTGTGGGTCTTGTGGCCAAAGGCACATCGGGATTGAAGTCCCGATTGCTATCGGGATTGGGCACTTTTGGCCTACAAAAGTGCCGAGCCCACCCGGCAATAGAGGGTGGCAAGGTTATGGGAGGGACTTGTTCTTCGAATTTTAAATAATGCACCCCAATTAAAAGCGTAAATAAAGATTTCTTGCTATTCCGAAATTTAACCGGACAGCAATGATTATCAACTGTCAATTATCAACTTCCCCCCTAAATATGGCTCACACCTCCCGAAACAATAAACTTCATAGCCTCACTGGCGCTCATTTTCAGAGGCTTCACCCGGTCGGCATTCACAATACATAACTGGCCTGCGAAGGAATAAGAAAGAGGGAAATAAACTGCAACCTCACCGGGGTAACCGATCTTCGACAGATCCTTCTGGGTAAGGAAACCTATTTTCTTTAATCCGGTCTCATTCACTTCCACCACAACCGGCTCGCTGAACTTTTTATCATCCCCCACAAAAGCTTCAGTAAGATCCTTGAAAGAGGTATAGATCACATTGAAAACCGGCAATCTTTTGAACCAGCGGGCAAACCATTTTTTTATGGGGTCTGTCACGAAATTCGTGACAACAATTCCTACCACAACCAGGATCACCAGCACTGAGAGGATGCCCAGTCCGGGGATATAGATCGGCTTGCCTGCCTGATCCACCCAGATCACGTCACTTAAATTAAGCGCATAATCAACCTTGGAAACCGCCCAGTAAATAAAAAATAATGCAGCCGCGATAGGCAATATAACCAGTGCACCTCTCACCAGGTAATTAAATAAAGCTCTGACTATCCTATTCATAATAATATATTCGTTTTACCCGCTGTGAAATACCGGTCAGGACTTCATAGGGAATGGTATTCAACTGTTCTGCGATATCTTCAACCCGTATAATCTCATTGAACACGATCACCTCATCCCCTTCTGCCGCATGAATACCGCTGATATCAAGCATGCACATATCCATACAGATCTGACCAATGGTTGGCACCTGCTTGCCTCTGATGATCATTTTGCCGACCCCCTTGCCGAGGCCCCTGTGATAACCGTCAGCATAACCGATCTTTACCGTAGCGATCGTACCACCCCGGGGCATTTTACCTTCCCTTCCATAACCTATTGTATCGCCTGCCGGGATCTTTTTTATCTGTGAAATGCTCGTTTTCAACGAAGTTACTGTTTGTAGCGGAGACTTTTCAGGAAAGGCCGAATCTATTCCATACAATCCTATGCCCAGGCGCACCATATCAAAGCGGGCCTGGGGCCAGCGGCTGATCCCGGAGGTATTTGCCAGATGCCGCATAAAAGGGTATGTAAGGCTTCCGCTGATCCTGTCAGAGAGCTTAACAAAAAGTTCGATCTGCGCTAAGGTAAAATCATCATGCTGCGGATCTTCACTGGCAACCAGGTGAGAAAAAACGCTCTGTACCCGCATTACCTTCGACACCCTCAGAAATTCAAGCAGTTCTTCCATTTCTGTTTCCATAAATCCGAGACGGTGCATACCAGTATCCAGCTTGATATGAACCGGATAATTCTCCAGGTTCTTCCTATTCAAAACCTCTTCAAATTCATGCAGGATGCGCATACAGAATATCTCCGGTTCCAGCTTATGTTCAATGATCGTTTCAAAAGCCATTGCATCAGGACTCATCACCATAATGGCTAAACTGGTGCCTGCTTTGCGCAGCGCTACCCCCTCATCGGCATAGGCCACAGCCAGATAATCTACTTTATTGAATTCAAGCAGGTTGGCGATCTCAAAGCTTCCGCTGCCATAAGAAAAGGCCTTCACCATAGCCATTATTTTTGTGCCAGCCCCTAATTCTGATTTATAATGATTGAGATTATGCTCCAGGGCATTCAGATTGATCTCCAGAACGGTTTCATGTACCTTTTGAGTTAAAAGCTGACTGATACTTTCGAAGCCAAAAGCCCTGGCACCCTTTAACAGTATGGTCTCATTTTGGAATTTTATAGAATGAAATTTCTCCAGCAGATCCTCAGTAGAATGGTACAACTCGGTTTGACAAGGAAATTCAGTGGCATATTTGCCGATTTTATCGCCAACAGCGATGAGCCTGTCAACAGATTTGTTTTCCAGCATTTGTTTCACCTGTTCATAGACCAGTTCAGAATCAGGACCGGGAATATCCGAAAGAATCAGGGTGCGGCGCTGATGCTGGTTCTGCTGTTTCAAAAAATCGAGTGCGATGGCCAGGGATGAGAGATCCAGGCTGTAGGAATCGTCTATCACAGAACAGTTATTAATCCCGTTCTTCAGTTCCAGGCGCATGCCAATGGGAAGCAGTTTCGCGAGCCTCTTATCAGCCTCTTCGGGCTCATAACCAAGAGCAAGAAGGGTAGCCCAGCAGATGATCCCGTTCTCGATGGATGCCTGGTCTGTAAATGGGATCACCGCCTGTACCTCCCTCCCATTGAAACGGGCTCTCAGAAATTGATATTTTTCCTCCAGCACCTCATCATCAAAGACTTCCAGGTCGCCCTTATCGCGGTAGCTCCAGGTAAATTTGTTAGTTCCGGGTAATTCTCCTGTGTACTGATCAAGATATTTGCCCGAATAGATAAAAAGATCGACCCCCTCAAATAGTTTCAGCTTTTCACTGATCTTTTCATTGACAGATTCGAAACCTTCCTGATGGGCTTCGCCGATATTCGTAAGGATCCCGATCGTGGGCCGGATAACTTTGGCGAGATTTTCCATCTCAGCGGCTTTAGAAACCCCCGCTTCAAAAATGGCCAGATCATTTTCCTCATTCATTTCCCAAACCGAAACAGGTACACCGATCTGGGAATTATAACTTTTGGGACTTCGTATAATATTATTTTCAGGAACCAGCAGCTGGTAAAGCCATTCCTTGACCACGGTCTTGCCATTGCTTCCGGTAATTCCGATGACGGGATACTTAAATTTCGCACGGTGTGCGGCAGCGAGGTCCTGCAGGGCGGTTAAAGTATCGGCAACCAGGTAAAAATTGGCATCCTTATATGGCTTATGGTCAAAGTCTGGTTCCGAGATCACAAAACTTCTGACACCTTCTTCATAGACCTCAGAAATAAAACTATGCCCATCCCGGCGCGCTTTTAAAGCAAAAAATATCCCGTGTTCAGCATCACTGAGCTTCCTGCTGTCGGTAAGAAGAGTTCTGATACTCGCTTCATGAATCGCAATGAAAGCCCTGGCATTCATGATTTCTGTCAATTCTTCGACCGGATAGAGGATATGGTTCATACTGCGAATTTCAATAAATTTAAAGGATTCCACTCAAATATTTACGATATTTCAATGCTTTGAAAAACGAACAATCCACACCGAAAATCTTTAGCAGGCAGCAGGCTAAAGTGAAGGCCGAAAGCTTTTGTGCCTACCAGGAAAGGTCGCAGTTTGAGATACGCAATAAGCTCTATGAATGGGGTTTGCATCAGAAAGAGGTTGAAGAGATCATTTCCGAACTCATCGATCAGAATTTCCTGAATGAAGAGCGCTTTGCAATGGCTTATACACTTGGGAAATTCAGGATCAAAGGCTGGGGCCGGTTAAAGATCAAACAGGGGCTGAAACTTAAAGGTGTTCCCGATAAACTCATAGCAAAATCACTCACAGCGATCGATGGGGATGATTATTTATCCAAATTGAAGCAGCTCCTTGAAAAAAAGTCGGATACGATCACAGAGAAAGAGCCCTTCAAACGCAGATATCTTTTAAGCCGCTATGCAGCAGGTAAAGGTTATGAGCAGAACCTGATCTCAGAACTGCTGATTAACAAACAGTTAGAATGATTGCAGAAAAAAATTAAAAAATACTTGCCAAAATTGCTTTTCTGCCTATATTTGCACTCACTAAAACGCGAAAGTAGCTCAGTTGGTAGAGCACGACCTTGCCAAGGTCGGGGTCGCGAGTTCGAATCTCGTCTTTCGCTCCAAATCCCTTCCCTACCAGGAAGGGATTTAAGTTTAAAGGAAAAACAATGCCTTTCGTTGGCATAATCATCCGCTCGGATGGTGGAACTGGTAGACACGCAGGACTTAAAATCCTGTTCGCCCTAAAGCGAGTGCGGGTTCGATTCCCGCTCCGAGTACAAATAACCGATTTATATTAAATATAGAGCGGTTTTGTTTTTTATACATACAGTATAACATACACTATTTACTTTGATGCCCAGGTAGTGTAGTAAATTGCCTCGTGCGTACACGTGTGTGCGATGACTATTCTCCCTTATTTCTTTAGGTAGGTTTATAAGGTGTTCTGAATGATATGCAAACTCCTTATTAAGCCACCCCCTTTTTAAGCAAGTAATCTCTTTTAAAGTGTTGCTGGTCTCAATTAATAGGGATTATCATTGAAAGATAGATGCGTAATTTATATTATGATGATTCATGCCCACTCGGTACAATAAGACAATATCTCGTAGAATGGCGGGTGATGCACCCAAATTTAAGGATACCAGATAAACAAAATGTATATTTAAAATAAAGGATGATAAAATAGCCTCAAGCGAGCGTATTTGGGTGGCTTGGGAGAGTTATATAGCTTGTATAAATAAGTTTAAATAAGTTGAAACAGCAAATGAATAATCAACAAAACTACAGCAGCTTCTTCTATTTCAATCCACTACCCTCGTGGGTTTATGACTTAGAGACTTTTCAAATTCTTGATGTTAATCAAGCGGCCATTGATCACTATGGATACCCGAGAGAAGAGTTTTTAGGGCTAACTTTAAAAGAACTCCGCCCTAAAGGCGAAATCCCAAAATTAGTCGCAGCCCATATAGAAATAGATAAGAAAGCGGGTAATATTTTCTTCGGCATTTTCACCCATCAAAAAAAGAATGGCGAGCTTATCCGTATGGAGATCAATGGACATAAGATAGATTACATCGGTAAAGAATGTATGTTAGTGATCTGTCAGGATGTAACCCAGGAAGAAGACCAGCTCAAGCAACTAAAAGAGTCTGAAGAACGGTTAAAAGCTGCATCCGCTATTGCCAAACTGGGCTACTGGAGATTGGAACCGGATACCCAATCACTTTTCTGGACAGATGAAGTGTACGGGATATGGGGCCGAAAAATTGAGGGGTTTGAACTCAATTATGAAATTTTTTTTCAAACCATTCACCCGGAGGATCAGGAAGCCTTTGAAGAAGAGCAAAGGGCATCCTTTGCAGGAGAAAAGGATCACGATTTTGTGTATCGCATTCTTTTACCGGACAACAGCATCCGTTGGGTTCATCAGCTCGGACGTTTGGTTAAGGATGAAAATGGAAAGACCTTAGCAGTTGAAGGGACTGTTCAGGATGTAACTGACCGGAAAGACCTACAAAGATTAAAGCTTCTGGAAAGTGTCATTACCAATACCAAAGACGCTATCCTGATCACAGAGGCAGAGCCTTTTGATGAACCGGGAAACAAGATCATCTATGTCAATGAGGCCTTTACCAAAATGACAGGCTATACCGCCGAAGAGGTAATTGGAAAAAACTCCCGGATTTTGCAAGGTCCCAATACCGACAGGGAAGAATTGGCACAGATTGACAAAGCACTTCGAAACTGGGAGAGCTGTGAGTGCACTGTCATCAATTACAAGAAAAACGGAGAGGAATTCTGGATCAACTTTTCTATGACTCCCGTTGCAAATGAAATGGGATGGTACACCCATTGGATAGCCATAGAACGGGATGTGACCGGACAAAAGCAAAAAGAGCTTGAAAAGGAGTTGTTAAGCAAAATCAGTTTAAATTTCATTATTGAAAATGACCTCATTACTTCGGCCAACGAGCTTTGTGAAACCATCAGTGAGTTTGGCAAGTTCGATTTTGTAGAGTTGTGGTTGCCCAATGTCGAAAACACTCAAATTCAATTATTTGCACATAAATCGGCTACACCGAATGGTGAAAATTTCTTCGAATACAGTAAAGACATCCAAATGATTCATCTTGGTGAAGGACTTCAAGGTGCGGCCTGGCTTAAAAAATCATCCAATCTTTGGGAAGATCTCGATAAAAACAATGGCTTTTTCCGAAAAGAGGCCGCTGGTAAGGCAGGTATCAAGACTGCCTTGGGGATTCCCCTTCTTTGGAATAAAAAAGTTGTTGGTATTTTGGTGATCGGCACTCGACACGAAATCAATTATCTGAAAAGGTATTTAAAATTATTTGAACAGCTCGAGCGATTTATAGGCTCAGAAATAAGCCGTAAGAAACTAGAAAATGACTTACACCATTTATACGAAGCTATTCCTGACATTCTTTGCCTAGGGGATTTTCAGGGTAGATGTCTTAAGATCAACAAAGCTGGATGTGAGCTTCTCGGCTATAGCGAAGAAGAACTCCTCTACCATTGCTTTGATGAATTTGTACACCCGGACGACAAGGATATATCCACCAATGAAGTAATAAAATTGGGAGAAGGGCAATCTATCTTTAATATTGAAAGTCGCTACATCACGAAAAATGGTGACATTGTATGGTTAAGCTGGACATGCAGTTCTTCAGTGGAGGAAGGATTGATTTATGCTACGGCCAAAAACATCACAGAAGAAAAGAAACTCAGGGAATTGAACCAACAAGTCTATTCAATGGCCAAAATTGGCAGCTGGGAGGTAGATTTGATGCAGGACAAAATGTATTGGTCCGATATAATTCATGAACTACACGAAACAAACCCAACATCCTTCGTCACTGATTTGGAAAGAGCAATAAATTTTTACAGGGAAGATTTCCGTGAGATGGTGCAGTCCAGTATTAATGAATGCATCCAAACTGGGGAGGTTTTTGATTTTGAAGCCATTTTGGTTACTGCCAGGAAAAACGAAAGATGGGTACGTGCCATAGGGAATGCAGAAATTGTAGATGGTCAATGCAAGCGTATCTATGGTAGTTTTCAGGACATTCAAGAACGAAAAGTAAATGAAATAGCATTACACAATAGTTTAAAAACCCTTGAAGCATATAAATATGCATTAGAACAATCTGCGATTATTGCTATTACTGACAAAAATGGTGTGATCACCGAGGTAAATGATTATTTCTGCAGGATATCAAAATATTCAAAAGAGGAGTTAATTGGCAACACACACCGCTTAATAAATTCCAAACATCATCCGAAGGAATTTTTTGTGGATTTATGGAAAACCATATCATCAGGCGAGGTGTGGAGAGAGGAAATTAAAAACCTGGCGAAAGATGGCACCTATTATTGGGTAGATACTACAATTGCTCCGTTTTTGGATGAAAAAAATATACCATATCAATATTTGGCCATAAGGTTTGATATAACTAAAAGAAAGCTGGCTGAAAAAAAAGTATTTAAAACACTTGAAGAAAAAACCAATATACTTGAAAGTGTTGGAGATGCCTTTTTTAGTGTAAATACAGATTGGATTGTAACCTATTGGAACCGTACAGCGGAAGAAACTATAGGTGTGAAAAAAGAGCAATTAATCGGTCAAAATCTTTGGGAATATTTCCCGGATGCTGTATCACTCCCTTCTTATACAAATTATCATCAAGCGATGGCAACCGGGGAGTCCATAAATTTTGAGGAGTATAACCCTGCTTTTGATAAATGGTTTGAAATATCTGCATATCCCGCAAAAGAAGTGTATATTCCGGTGAAACGGACCACCCTATTCCGTGGCAAACTGACCACCTAAAAGGCTGGCGAACGGTTGTTTCAAATGCGATAGAATTGTGATCAAAAGTAGTTATTTAATAGCTGTTA
>JAKFBV010000127.1:0-20626 GCA_036677005.1 Pedobacter sp. | reverse complement strand
CCCTGTTTTTACTTTAGGCAGCTTGTTTGTTTCCAACATTTTTGTTGGGTGGGGGAATTTGTATGTCTGTACTAAAATAATACCCTATTCAGTCAAATTTTTATACAGATGAAACCATCATGAGCTACCATTCACAAACAGTAATGTAAATAGCTCACACAACGAAATGAACATAAGCTCATGCGAGCTTCATCACCGATAAAAAACAAATTAAAAACTGATGAAAAAACTATTCTATTTCGGGATCCTGTTTCTGATCCTCTTCGAGATCGCCAATGTTTATTTCATTATGCCGATGCCGGGCAGCCAGGAATTGAACAGTCTGGATATAGCTTATTTTCTATTTTCCTGGCGCTGGTTTTTTCGGATAGTTTTTGTACTGATGATCCTTGCGGGATCTAAGCAAGCTTTTCAATCCTCTAAATGGATGCCGGCTGCAGCCCTGCTTATGGTCGGGGCTATTGCCTATGGCAGTAATTATAAAATGGCAGCAGACAGTATGTTCCTTCAAGCCGTTTCTTTGCACTTTAAAGACAAATCAACTAATGTGGTTAACCCGGATCGCCTGGTGCTGGGCGTGATACACAAGGGGCGGGCCAAAGCCTATCCTATTCAATTTATTGCTTATCATCATCAGGTACGCGACAGTCTGGGCGGCCTGCCCATCATGGTCACTTATTGTACGGTTTGCAGAACCGGCCGGGTATTCGAGCCTCTGATCAAAGGTAAAACTGAGGATTTCAGACTGGTAGGTATGGACCATTTCAACGCCATGTTTGAAGATAAAAGCACCCGGTCATGGTGGAGACAGGCAACCGGAGAAGCCGTTACCGGCTCACTCAAAGGGCAAAAATTACCTGAATTCCCCTCCATTCAGACCACTTTGGATAAATGGATCGAATTATATCCAAATACCCTGATCATGCAGCCAGACGAGAATTTTAAAGCAAAATATGAGAGCATAAGCAAATATGAGAGCGGGCAGTCGAAAAGTAAATTAACTCTTCGCGACAAAGGCTCATGGCAGCCTAAATCATGGGTTATCGGTGTAATCGTTGGGACAGAAAGCATGGCCTACGACTGGAACAGGCTTCAAAAGGAAAGGATTATTTATGATAAGATCAACGGGCTGCCAATTTCTGTAATTTTAGCAAAAGACAACAACAGCTTTGTGGCTTTGGAGAGATCAGCCGATGATCAGGTTTTTACTCTGAGCAATGACACCCTGATCAGCGGCGGGGATCATTATAATTTCATTGGCAAGTCTCTGAATAATAACAAACCTGATCTGAAAAAGCTTAATGCTTACCAGGAATACTGGCATAGCTGGCAGATATTTCATCCCCTTACAAAAAAACAATAAGGCCCGGGCAAGTGTTAGGACTTGATTTTAAACATAAGGATCCTAACCCATTGGAATGGATTATTGATAATTCCCGGCAATAACTATAAAAATTTAACGGATCATTTTCGTAATTCTCTTAAAAGCTTACCTTTAACAATTTAGCTTCGCTACGATCATCACAGCAAAAGACAATTTGCCGGTAGCCTTGCATTTGCCAATTTTATACAGTTAAATGATCAACTTAATACGTACTGATTCAAAGAACAGGGACTTTATCGAACTGGTAAACTATCTGGATGCAGATCTGGCCGAAAAAGACGGGGAAGATCATACCTTTTATTCTCAGTTTAATACGATCGATCAGATAAAACATGTCATTGTTGCCATGCAAAATGCCAGGCCTGTTGCCTGCGGTTCAATCAAACAATACAGTGCGGATACGATGGAAGTTAAGCGGATGTACACCGCGCCTGAATTCAGGGGAAAAGGAATTGCCAGCCGGATATTAACTGAACTCGAGAAATGGGCTGCCGAACTGGCCTTTCAAAAATGTATTTTAGAAACCGGTAAAAGACAAACAGAAGCCATAGGGCTTTATAATAAATGCGGATACATACTTATTCCCAACTACGGGCAGTATGCCGGAATTGAGAATAGTGTCTGCTTCGAAAAAGAATTGAAAAAATTTAAACAAACAAATCCTTCAACAGCCTGAATAATGAAATTGAAATACACTGATCAAGCACTCAAAAAATCCATTTTTTATAGTACAGCTTCTGTCCTGCTTATTACCGTTCTGGGTCTGACACTCATGAGAAATCCCGGGGGATTACCGCCTTCAGACCCTGATAATGGCGGACTTGCCCTTCCCGGAAATTTTGAAGCTGTGGTCGTAGCCGACAGTATCGGCCCGGCCCGGCACCTGGCTGTGAATAAGAACGGCGACATTTATGTGAAGCTGAGATTCTCGGCAGACGGAAGCGGCGGAAATGTTGCCATGAGGGATACTGACAATGATGGTAAAGCAGATATCATTAAGCATTTCGGGAATTATAAGGATGTGGGAAGCCTTGCGAACGGCATGAGAATCCATAATGGTTATTTGTATTACAGTTCCTCCCTGGCTTTGTACAGAAATAAACTTACCCCGGGAAAATTGATCCCGGAAAGTAAAATGGAAACGGTACTCACTGATGACCATGCCCATGGGGCTCACTGGCATATCACCAAACCGGTATCGTTTGATGATAAAGGATATATGTATGTTCCTTTTGGCACACCCTCAAATAACTGCATGGATATGGCGAATACTCCGGGCGGAAAACCGGGTCAACCGGGAATATTTCCATGTCCTGAATTAGAGCAACATGCCGGTATCTGGCGGTTTGATGCCAATAAAACAGGACTGACACAAAAAGACGGAACCTTATTCGCTACCGGACTGCGCAGCATTGTAGCTATGGACTGGAATAAAGCTGATAAGAGTCTTTATGTAGTTCAGCATGGCAGGGATAATCTGCATCGTCTCTTCCCTGAACTGTTTACTCCATGGCAAAGTGCAGTATTGCCTTCAGAAGAATTCCTGAAAATCAAGGAAGGTGATGATGCAGGATGGCCATATTTTTACTATGATCAGATCCAAAAGAAAAAATTAATGACTCCTGAATATGGAGGCGACGGAAAGAAAGAAGGCAAAGGAAAGGAACTGGCCCAGCCGCTGATCGGTTTTCCGGGACACTGGGCACCGAATGATCTGTTATTCTACCAGGGAAACCAGTTCCCGGAAAGGTATAAGAATGGGGCATTCATTGCCTTCCATGGTTCAACCAACCGGGCTCCGTATCCGCAGGCAGGTTTCTTCGTAGCCTTTGTACCCTTCAGAAATGGGGCTCCTTCGGGAGAATGGGAAGTATTTGCGGATGGATTTGCGAAGGTTGATCCGATCGTGAATGTCAGGGATGCCGTATATCGTCCTATGGGAATTGCCATGGGTCCTGACGGATCATTATACATCAGCGAGACCGAAAAAGGCAAGATCTGGAGAATTATGTACAAGGGCGAAAAAAAGAATTTCGGTGCCGCTCAGTTGGCAGAGATGGAAAAACATAAACTCCTCTCCCATATCCGTACTCCTGATGTTGATAAAGACAATCTGGAAAAAGGAAAGATCAGGCAAAACGCACAACTCTACAATACCTATTGTGCTTCCTGCCATCAGAACGATGGCAAAGGTGACGGCAGCCGCTTTCCTCCTCTTGGTGGAGCAGATTGGGTAACAGGTGATAAGAATAAGTTATTGAATATTATACTCAAAGGTTTGAATGGAGAGATCGTGGTAAACGGGAAGCCCTATAACGGACTTATGCCGGCTCATAATTTCTTAAAAGATGAAGAAGTTGCTGATATTTTGACTTATATCCGGCAAAATTTCGGTAATAGTGCAAGCGCAGTAAGTTCGGAGGAGGTGAAGACGTTCAGAAGTACTTCCAATTAATAAAAACAAGGATAATTAAATTTTTATATTCCTGAACAGCATGTAACATGAATACTACCTATATTAGACTTAATTGTTTTCACAAGTCCATAAATTAGGTTTTTCTTTAATGGGGGGAATTAAATTGCGCATATATCAATATAACTTAAACTTAATATAAATGAAACGTAGAGACGTTATTAAAGGTCTGACAATGCTGCCATTAGCCGGCGGAATTGTTGGAAGTGCTCAGGCTGCGATGGCTGCTCCTGCCAATGGTCAAGTTGCCGGACTGGACGGAGCGAAAGTTGCCGCAGGATCGATGAGATTCGGACCAGAAGTATATCAATCATTAGGTGTGGAACCGGTAATTAACTGCCGTGGTACATTTACAATTATTGGCGCATCTACTTTAGTTCCCGAAGCCAAAGAGGCCATGTACAACGCACAATCAAACTATGTTCAGCTGGATGAACTGGCGATGGGTGTTGGAAAAAGACTCGCTGAATTATCAGGTGCTGAATGGGGAGTTGTTTCTTCGGGCTGTGCCGGAGGAATTAAGATCGTAACTATAGCCAGCGTAACCGGCGGAAACCCTGAAAAACTGGTTCGTTTGCCTGATATAACAGGCATGGATAAGGATGAAGTAATTATCCCGAGAAGATCAAGGAATGTGTATGATCATGCCGTTAGGAATGCAGGTGTAAAAGTGATCACTGTTGATACTCAGGAAGAACTGGAAGCTGCGATGAATTCGCGGACTGCCATGATCTATTTAATGCCTACCAAACCGGGAGATACCGGTCCTCTTTCTGTACAGGCGATCTCTAAAGTTGCCAGGCCAAAAGGTATTCCCGTATTTGTTGATGCTGCGGCAGAGGCACTGACATTAAATCCAAACGTACACCTTGCTGATGGTGCAACTGTGGTTGCATATAGCGGAGGAAAGGCTATTCGTGGCCCTCAAAGTGCTGGTTTACTATTAGGCGATAAGAAACTTCTTATGGCAGCATGGCAATCCGGTGCTCCGCATCATGGCCCCGGACGTGATAATAAAGTTGGTAAAGAAGAGCAGATCGGTATGCTTGCAGCTGTTGAAGCATGGACCAAACGCAATCACGCACAGGAGGAAATAACCTGGACAGGTTACCTGGAAACGATCGTGAAACGTGTTGCACCGATTAGCGGAGTTACCACAAATATCCGTCAGCCGGTTGGCCTGGATAACCGTACACCAAACCTGACGATTTCATGGGATCCTGCCAAGTTTAACGCGACAGGACAGGATATTGCAACCTATCTTTCAACAACCAAGCCGCGTATCGCGCTAAGTTCAGGCGGAGGTGGCCGTGGTGCAGGAGCTGCTTCAAATTTAACCTCCATTACCGTAGCAGCATGGATGATGCAGCCCGGCGATGATCAGATCGTAGCCAAACGTATCCACGATGCACTGACTATGAAACGCCCTCCTGTCGCTGAGATGAAAGCTCCGGCAGCAGATATTAAAGGTCGCTGGGATGTAACTGTTCAATACTTCAATGAAAAGAGTGATCATAAATTTATTATTGAACAACAGGATGGGAACTGGCTTAAAGGCTCACACCAGGGAACATTTACAACCAATGAATTAGAAGGTACCATTGAAGGAAATGAAGTGAAATTCAGAAGTGCCTCCAGAATGTTAGCTGATAATGTACCTTTTACATTCTCAGGGACCGTTAACGGAGATACCATGTCAGGTAATATCCATCATGGTGAATATCTGACCTCGACCTTTACTGCGAAGAAATTTATCTATCCAAGCAGTCGCCAGAAAATTGTGGTTCCGTCAGGACCGCCGCTTTCAAGCTGATTTTAATCATCAGTAAAAAAATACCCCGGCCTTATGAAGACCGGGGTATTTTTTTATCAGCCTGTATTTACCAGCTGTTCCTTTAATGCCTTCATTTTACTTTTTTCCGGCAATTTCTTTAAGTTTTAAATATAATTCCCTGGAATTGTATGGCTTGGCAAGATAGTCATCCATACCTGCAGAACTGATCTTCTCGCTTAAATTATTTGAAACCGAGGCCGTGAGGGCAATGATCGGCACTCTTGATTTTAGCTGATCAGGCAGCTTACGAATTTGCCGTGTGGTTTCATAGCCATCCAAAAGGGGCATGTGGATATCCATCAGGATCAGATCGTAATTATGTAAATTCAGCTTTTCGAGGGCTTCATACCCGTCTTTGGCAAAATCAGGAATATTATTCCATTTCTTAAATATCTTCTTCAGTAAAAGGCTGTTAATGGGATTATCCTCAACAACCAAAACCCTCAGTCCCTGAAGGTCATATTCAAATTCCTTGTCGTTCTGATTGTTATCAAAGGGTTGTGAGTCTAATTTAAAATTGATATCAAACCAGAATTTCGCCCCGCTGCCTTCCGAACTATCGAGGTTAATAGTACTATTAAATAAAGTAAGAAGACGCTTAACAATCGCCAGCCCCAGTCCGGTACCTCCATAATTTCGCGTGGTACTGGTAGAGGCCTGAATAAATGGTTCAAAGATCACTTCCTGGTTTTCTTCAGAGATTCCAATACCTGTATCCGTAACAGAAAACCGGACAGTTAAATTTTCGGCATCGCTGCTGATTATTTTCAATTCTACAGTAACACTTCCCTCTGAAGTAAATTTAATGGCATTCCCTGCAAGATTATAAATTATCTGGCTGATACGGGTAGGATCGGTGGAGATGGGACTGTCTTTAATCCCTTCATCTATCTTTAATATCAGATCCAGCCCTCTTTCCTTTGCCTGAATTCGCAAGCCCGAACAAATATCATTCAATAACGTACTAAGGTTAACACTGACAGTCTCCAGGTAAAGTTTTTCAGAACCAATTTTATTGAAATCAAGAATATCATTGATCAAAGTGTGAAGACTCGCAGCAGAAAAATTGAGGATCTTAAGGTTTTCTTCCTGCTCTGAACTATGAGGTTCCTCACTTAAGAGCTCAGCCATCCCTATGACAGAATTAAGAGGCGTCCGGAGTTCATGTGACATGGTTGATAAGAAATCAGATTTGGATTGGGCTGCAATGTTTGCCTCTTTAACAGCTATTTCCAGCTGCTTATTTAAGGACTCCTTTTCTTCGACATTCCTGCTCAGTGCCTGATGATATAAATAATGCGCGATGACAATAGTAATAAAGTTTAAGATGACGGTGATCTCAAAGGCGGGCGTACCAAGCTCATCAGGCAACCCGCTGCTAAGCCTTAAGTTATCAGCAGAAAACATATAAATGATAACCGGTGCAATTCCCAATATGGAATATAGAATACCGAATCGCCTGTCAAGGAGATAAAAACTGCTCAGAATGATCATGAATATGAACTGCAGGGCCAGTATATTGATGGTCTTTGCAAATCCAAATAGTATTGAAATTACCAGCATGAGCCCCATCCCGATCATAATATGGGCAATGCCATAGACGTATTTTTTGTTACTGAGCAATAATTTTAACAGTCCGAGATAAATGAACAGCATGATCACGGCCCTTTGCAGGTGAGGAGCCTGTCCGTTCTGATAAGCGAAAGGAATAACTATTAAAAGCTTAACGATGCTAAAGATCAGAAATGTAAAAAGTATCTTAACTTTCGACTGCTCTAACGTATCGGGTATCGTTAAAATTAATTTTTTAAGTGACCAGTTGAAGAAAGCAGGGTTTTCAGACATGATTAAAGGTCCCTAAATTTAACATAATTTAATAAAGAAATAAATTTAATCGGAAGGTTTTAAATCAAGGAACTGATTAATCTCAGGATAGATTTAGAAGCCTGCCAGGAAGTTGAAATCAAAATACGATCTTTAATCTATTAAAAAAAGACAGATGTTTGAAGTACTTTTTGCAAAAGTTGAAGAAAAAATAAAGCTGAATGATGCCGAAAAAGAAATCTGCAGAAGCTTATTCAGTCCCAAAAAGCTAAGAAAAAGGCAGTATATTCTTCAGCAGGAAGATATCTGCAAGAATCTGGTCTTTGTAGAAAAGGGTATGTTACGATCTTACAATGTGGATGAAAAGGGAAACGAACATATCCTGCAATTCGCCCCGGAAGGCTGGTGGATCTCTGATATCTACAGCTTCCTTACAGCTGAGCCATCGGTTTATAATATTGATGCTCTCGAAGATTCTGAACTGCTGCTGATCAGCAATTCAGCATTAGAGCAGCTCTATGAACAAGTACCAAAATTTGAACGGTATTTCCGAATCCTTACCCAGGCGAATATGATCGCCATGCAAAGACGACTGACCTCGACTTTAAGCAGTACAACAGAAGAAAAATATCTCAGACTATTATCAGCCTACCCGGATCTTATACCAAGAGTTCCCCAGCATATGATCGCATCCTATCTTGGGTTAACACCAGAAACTTTGAGCAGGGTTAGGAAACGAATAGTTTCTTAATGTACAATTGATTGTTGACAATTGACAATCAGGAATTGAACTTCTCAGACAATTTATCGTCATAAAATAAATGGATAACTGAATCATTATAAACTATCCACTTATAATCATGAATTGCCAATTGTCAACTTTCAATACGTTTTATGCATTGTCAATTGTCAACTTTCAACTGTCAATTACTTAGAAGAGAATTCTCCGTCAGCTTTAATGGTCACCTCATCACTCAGCATTGGAGCCTTGAAGTTTGGACCGATATTGAAATCAGAACGTTTCAATGTTCCAGTTAACTGGAAGCCTGCAATATTGGCCTTAGACATCGGATGAACGATGGTTCCGCGATAAAGCAGATTCATGCTTACCGCTTTGGTAATTCCATGCATAGTCAGGTTACCGCCCAGAATATACTTACCCTTTCCATTTGGTTTAATAGAACTGCTTTTGAAAGTAATTTTGTCAAATTTTTCTGCATCAAAAAAATCCGGACTCCTCAGATGATCATCCCTCTTTTCGACCTCGGTGTCAATTGACTTCACAACTGCTGTTAATTCAAATACACCATCACTAAAATCAGTTTTTGATGCAGAGATCATTGCATCGAAATCTCTGAAAAGTCCTTCAACATCAGAAATACCCAGGTGAACGATTGAAAAGTTTAGTTTTGAATGCGCTATATCAGATTTCCAGATTGTTTGCGCCTGAAGTGCCGTCTGACTTAATAATGCTGCAAGGGCAATTAAGATTGTTTTTTTCATTTCTGTTATGGTATATATAATAAATTTAATAGGTTACAAATAAACAAAGTTTGCCTTTTGAAATCCTTCCATCTGAAGCAATGAACGGGGTTCATCCGGTGCTTCCGACCGTTCTCATTCAAGGAAAGCAATATCCTGTACTCAGAGCAAAATTTCTTTGAACGAATATAGCGCTAAAGAAATCCATCCTGATTGATCCCGGACAAAAAATAATGTTGATCCGGATCAATACCATACCCCTTTAAGAAATGGGAATGGAGTTTAATCAATATAGGCGATACAATCAACCTGCACCAGGATTCCATCCCTTCCCATCTGATCGATCCCGCAGCCACTGTATGAACGAACCGGCTTGGGATCAGGAAAATACTCCCCATAAACTTCATTCAGGGCTTTGATGTTCTTATTGGGTTCTGCAAGTGTCATATGTACCTTCAAAACATTGCCCATATTCGTGCCCGCCCGCTCCAGAAGGTCTTTCATTTGCTCCAGCGCACTTCTGATTTGTATCTGAATATCCCCGGGCTCCTTCCTTCTGTCGGCGTACCAGCCTCCGATTCCGCTGACAAAGACCATATGCCCGGACCGGATGCAGGCTGATAGCGGGCTCCTGCTTGGATATTTACTCGGAATGGCCACCTTTTTCGGGCTCCAGTCAGATTTTTGATGAGTTTCTGCTTCTGCAGTTTTTGCGCCTGTTACTCCTACAAGCGGAAGGATAGTGAGGCTTTTTAGAATTTCTCTTCTTTTCATAAATGGGTTATGGGTTATGGGTTATGCGTTGTGAGTTATGGGTTGTGAGTTATGTTATCTCCTGTTTATTAATTCAGTCAAATGAGTCTTATCTGTCTTGATCCCCGGTTCAAAAATTCATCTGTTTTCAATGACAATGTACTTCATGTTTTTCCGGTCAAAAGTATAGGTAATATGCACCTTACCATCTTCAGTTTGTATGATGGCAGGATAGCTGTATTCTTCTTTTGTGCCATCTTCCAGAACCAGAATGTCTTTCCAGATTTTACCATCAGATGACTGAGCTGCATTCAATTTAAATCTTCCGTTAAACCATTCATTTCCCGGAACCAGAGGGTTATAAACGATCAGCTGTGAACCATCTTTCAATGTAACAGCATCTGTTCCTGAATTAGGATTGAGCAATTCAGTCCGGGTTAATTTGCTCCAGGTCATGCCTTGATCTTCCGACCAGGACCCGATCACATTACCCTGCTTACTTCTGCACAGGATCTGAAGCAGCCCATCCGGATAGCTGAGGATACTTGGCTGTATCACCTCAAAATCTGTTTCAGGATCTACCGGGATCTTCTGCCAGGTCTTGCCCTGATCAGCGGAACGTTCTATATGGACTTTCCACTGATCATTGTTTTCTGTGCTAGAAGGAGACAGAATGCTGCCATCAGAAAGCTCTACCGGCTTATTTTTAACCGGACCCAAAATTCCATCCGGTAATCGAACAGCCGCTGACCAGGTTATGCCCAGATCTGAAGATGTTTTATACATTCCCCACCATTCTCTGGGATTGGGGCCAACCTTATAAAAAAGGAATAGTAAATTCTGTTTTGTTTTAAACAATACCGGGTTCCAGGTCGGATATGATTCTGAATCATTTATAATTCCATCTGCAACTACCCTGGGTGCAGTCCAAATACCATTCCGGTTCAGGGAAGTCCAGATCTTTACATCCTTATTTCCCTCATGTGTACCGGCGAACCAGGCAGCAAGAATATCTCCCTTCTTAGTCTCAACTAAAGTAGAGGCATGGCATTGCGCGAATGGTGCATCATGAATTATCAGCTCTTCCCGAACCTTTATAAATGGACTTTGGGCAGATAAAAAATCCGGTGACATTAGACATATAAAAAAAATAGCGAGTCTCAAATTTTTCATATTAATCCATCCTGTCTGTTAAGAAGGCCATTAATTAAGATTCTATTCAAAAACAAAGTACATTCCAAAACTTATAACTTATAACTTATAACTTATAACTTACAACTTACAACCTATCTCCACTTCGTCTCAATTCCCTGCTTCCCTATAAAATCCTGGAAATCACTCAATAATTCCCTGCTCTCGCGCACTTTCTGCGGAATAACCTGCTTTTTTAATGAATAAGCTACAAGCAGCCCCACCGCCTCACCAACACTCCATTCAACAGGGTGAAGGCGGTAACAGCCATTGGTAATATGGGTTGTACCGATATTCTTATTGGCAGGAAGAAGGTTTTCCATTCTTACAGGTAATAAGGAGCCCATGGGGATCTGAAAAGGCAATGAAGCAAAATCAATATAATTCTGTCCGCGACTGCTTGGGTGCAGGTCGATATGGTAATAGCCAATCCCAACACTGTCGTAAAAATCAGCAGCGATCTTTCCTGCCTCCGTACCGGCAACCTGCAACCGGTTCTCCTGGCCAACATGCTCCTCAAGTACAGTAAATAAAGCCTTGATTCGCCTTGATTCGCGGATATATGGATATTTTGCAAGTCCATCCTCAGTTCCCATAATATCTTTACGAAGCCTTAGCCCCGGCCAGCCCTGTTTACCATCAGGTCGCGGGGCTTCGGTTTGCAGCCAGTGAAATAAAGATAAACTGAGTTGTTTGGCACGGCCCACATGATGATCAAACTCCTTCTGACTAAGCCCTATCAGATTACCCAATGTATAATCATTCTGTGGCCAGTTCACTATTGAAATATCACCTGTATAGGTTCCGGGGGTGAAATTTTCCTTTGCCAGGATCCTGCGGTAAATCCAGAGATTAAGATCAGGTGCTGTGCTGCTGCCCTCCGGATTAAAGCCCAGAGCTTTCTTATTCAGGGTCTTGGGATCGGAATAGCTCAGATCCAGTAATTTTCCCGGCCAGGCCGGAGTCATTTTTGGCACCAGGTTCCTCCAGTAATCATATTCGGCAGGTTTTGCATTTATGTTATTTGTTCCGGGGAGATAATCCATTGCAAAACACATAGTAAAAGCCTGATGATTATCAGGATCAGCCTTCAGCGGTGCATGCAATTCGCGGGTATCATTTCGGGATTCAGTACCCACAACGAATTCTGTTCCGGTTAAAGGCAGCAAATCACCCATTTCGGTAGCGTCTGCAAAATAAGCTGCGGTAAGAATAACCTGATGTCCGGTTCTTTTACTCACTGCCTTCAGTGCATTCACTTTATTGCCTGAATATTCGGCCGAAATGATCATATGTTCGGTTAAAAGGGCCAATCGCCCCGAACTGATATATGGAGCCAGCATGTCCAGTAATACAGCAAGAGAAACACGGGGTTCATGGCAAAGCGCAGAAACTGAGGCATTTCCAGGATTCAGATTAGATCTGGCTTTGGCGGCATCCGTTAAAGGATAGTTCCTTTTATAATAGTTCCTCACAGCATTTCTGTAATCACGGTATGCTCTTGGAGCTCCATGCGTCTCGATCCATTTATGTTCATCGGGTGGTACACCCTGCGAAGTAAGCTGACCGCCGATCCAGTCGCTTTCTTCGGTCATGATCACATCCAGTCCGTTACGAAGTGCCGATAAGGCAGCCGCACAGCCTCCTACCCCTCCCCCGGCGATTACCAGGCTGGCATGCAGTTCGGAGGATTTGAGATCAGCAGGATTTAAATTAGCCGAAAATGCATGTACTGCTCCTGAAGCCAATCCGGTGGCTCCCAAACCTGTCAGTCCGATAAAACTTCTTCTTTTCATGCTGACTCAGCTTTTGATTTATAGCCGTTTACACCGAAAAATATTATGTAGAGATAACATAAGACCGGGATCATAAAAGCTACGGCCCAGGTAGAATGATCTTTTACAAAGCCCTGGGAAAAAGACACAATGGCACCGCCAACAATGGCGGTGGATAGTATTCCTGAGGCCTTGGTAGTGTATTTACCTAATCCCTTAACAGACAGTGAGAAAATAATGGCAAACATCACTGAATTAAAAAATCCAACCCCTATCATTGACCAAACGGCCAGATTACCTCCCGAACTTACTGAGACAACAACAAGCAGGATTGCGGCAGCAGCACATAATGTGAGTACAAAGGATGGTTTTACTGTTTTCAGTAACCAGTACCCGATCAAACGGCCAATCAGCATTGCGCCCCAGTAATAGGAGACATAGGAGTTTGCCTGTTCCACTCCCACTCTGAGTGTATCAGCAATATAATTGGTCAGAAATGTACCGATAGATACTTCAGCACCCACATAGGCAAATATCGCCCAGGAGCCAAAATTAAGGTTCCTGAAGGAAAAGATATTCCTTCTTTCCTGAGGGCTGGCCTGTAGGCTTGCAGCGCCGGTACTGATTGCCGGAAGCTTTAAATTATAAACCACCAGAGCGATACAGATGAGCAATGCCGCAATCCCGAGATAGGGATATTTGACCGCATCGCTGGAGGTCCCAGATTCCTGCAACCTGGATAAGATAAAGTGTGCCCCGAAGAGGGGTGCCATGGTAGTACCGATAGAACCTACTGCCTGGATCAGTGTAAGCCTGGAAGAAGCCGTTCGTACCGGACCAAGAACTGTGATATAAGGATTGGATGCGACCTGTAAAACCACGACCCCGATAGCAAGAACAAACAGGGCCGCTAAAAACAGGTAATAAAGATGCATGCTGGCTGCCGGGTAAAACAGCAGGGCGCCTATGGCCGCAATGGTAAAACCCAAAACCATTCCATTCTTGTATCCGATCCGCTCTACGATCATCCCGGCAGGAAAAGACATCAGTCCGTAGGTCAGGAAAAAGTAGAATTGCACTAAGGACGAATCCGCATAGCTAAGGGTGAAACCCTGCTTAAAAAAGGGTACCAGCGTATCATTCAGGCAGGTTATAAAACCGTTCATGAAATACAATACGGCCAGGGAAATTAAAGCAGGGGTATAATTTTGCGATCCGTTTTCTGAAGAATCAGAATGTGCAGGATTCTGCATAGGGATGTTTGCCATAATCTATTTTGTTTTTGCTTTTCGTTTCCTGCTTTAAGCTTTCTGCTTTACACTTTCTGCTTTAAGCTAAAGTGTCAGCGCTATTTTGAATACTTAGCCTCAATCTTTTCCAGGGTCTTCCAGCACTGGTATAAACCGCGCGGGACGTGGAAACAACCTTTCCATTTACCGCCTTTTAATGGGAGCAATACTTCTCCCCTGCGGTTCAGGTAACCATACCATTCTCCCATATTGGCATCCGGGAAGTGTGCCCAGGTGTATTGATGAACCTTTTCAAACCAGTCCCAGCAGCGCTGATCGCCGGTATGATAATATCCTTTCAGCAGACTGATCAGGGTTTCTATATGTACCCACCATAATTTCTGATCCCATTCCAGTTGCTGCGGCGGATGACCTTTCACATCCATAAAGTATAAAATCCCTTCAAACTCTTTATCCCATCCATATTCCAGTATATTGATGGTAATATCCACCGCTTTTTTGATCAGAGCCTGATCATTTCGGCGCTCGGCGATATCCATAATGAACCACATGGATTCCAAACCGTGCCCGGGATTGACCAGACGGCCTTCGAAGGAATCAGAGAATGAACCATCAGGCCTCACATTTTCAAGGATGATGCCCAGATCTTCCTGATAAAAGACTTCCATAACTGAATGGATGCCGTTGTTAATGGTCTTTTCGATCAGATCCTTGTTCAGAAGATGTTCCAGTTCAAGGACCAGGTTACAGAGGATCATCGGCAATGAAAAACCCTGCAGGGGCCGGGTACCCGGATAGGCTTTATTATACTTCCCCTTTGGATCATCCTTTTTGCGGAGGATATTATTAAAGGTATTGACGGCAATCTGCGCATATTCTTCTGTCCCGGTAGCCCTGTAAAGCTGGGCAAAGGCCATGGCAGCAAAACAATCAGAAAATATATTGTAAGGCTGGATCAAAGGCTTCCCTTCACGGCTGAGGGAGAAATAGAAATTACCCTCACTGTCTTTCCCGAATTTCTTCATGAATTCGGCACCCTGAATGGCAAAATCGAGCCAATCCTTATTCTGCTCCACCTGGTTATACAACATACTGAAACACCAGACCTGCCTGAACTGCAGCCATGCAAATTTATCGGTATCGAAAACTTTCCCTTCCCTGTCGAGACAGGTAAAGTAGCCGCCAAATTCCCTGTCTCCGGAGTTTTTAAGCCAAAAGGGAATGACATCATTCAGGAGGTTCTCTTTATACTTTTCAGCGTATTGCTTGTAATTCATTTGATTGTAATCATGATTAGGTCTCCGGGAAGATAATTTCTTCCTCTAATTAATAGAAAATTAACAAGAAAAGCCAATTGTTTTTGAAGCAGGGGCTTAAAAGGAGGGTATTTTTATCTAAAAACAAAAGGTTTCTAAAGAAGCACAAACGACAGGCCTGCACTGGCAGGGCCGGCTAAACATTCTCAGATCCTGTTAATCAAAGACATGCAGATACACCAGGGTTACTGCGGCAATGCTCATCAGGATAAAGGCTGTAAAGCCAAGAATATTGGATCGCTTGTTATTCGTAAATTCACCCATTACCTCCTTATTATTGGCAATATGCAGAATAATTATGATCAGGACGGGTGCTGTAAGCCCGTAAAGTATGGCTGACCAGATCAGAGCCCTGATCGGAGAAATTCCCACATAGTTCATCATTAAACCGAGCAGAAGTGAAATGGCTGTGATCGAATAGAATGCTTTGGCCTGATGGAATTTTTTATTGAGCCCTTTCTTCCAGCCAAAGGTTTCAGAAACAATATAAGATAAGCAGCCGCATAAAACGGGAATAGCTAATAATCCGGTACCGATCACTCCTACTGCGAACAGGATATAAGCAGAATCTCCTGCTAAAGGCCTTAAGGCCATGGCCGCCTGCTCAACGGTTTCGATCCTATGGATACACGCATTGAACAATACCGTTCCGGAAGTAAGTATGATAAAAAACATAACCACATTGGATATCAGCATCCCAAAATCTACATCCTGTTTCATTTCATCCAGAATCCTTTTATCGACTATAATTTTCTTTCTTTTCTGGTTCCGTTCTTCTGCCACCATTGTCGCCTGCCAGAAAAACAAATAAGGAGAAATTGTTGTTCCAAGAATAGCCACAAGAATGCCGATAAATTCTTTATCAAAGGTAATTGAGGGGATAATAGCTCCTTTTAAAACTGAGGACCAATCCTGATCATATAAAAATGGAACTATCAGATATACAAGAAGTACTGTACACAAATATTTAAGAATAGCAGCAAATGTCCGGTAGGGCAGGTAAATGATCAGCCCCAGCAGCATCAATGTAAAGCCGATACTGAAAAAGCTTGGATTAATTGAAGGAAACAAAAGATTACCTACAGCTCCCATTCCGGCAATATCAGCCCCGATATTCATTACAATGGCAGGAAAACTAAATAAAAGCATCAGGTAAAGTACCGGCCTTGAATAATGTTCTCTGAGCGTTCCTGCCAGTCCCTTCGCTGTAACCATTCCAATTCGGGCGCACATTTCCTGCACCCCAGCCATGAGCGGAAATGTGATCAGTGCGGTCCATAATGTAGCGAGCCCGAATTGAGCGCCTGCCTGTGAATAGGTCGCTATTCCGGAAGGGTCATCATCACTGGCACCCGTAATTAAGCCCGGACCCAGTCGCTTCCAGAAAAGACGTATTTTTCTAAATGTACTTTTCTTGTTCATCAGCAAGTCAGTGTTGAATAAGCGGCGAAATCTTTAAAATAATATCCAGAAAAATAGCACTTAAATTCCGGAAGAAGGTATTAACTATGACAAAAAATAATCATCCTATTTTACATTAAAGTATCTCATATCGGGCTGGCTGTAACAGGATCTGCCTCATTCTTTTGAGGGATCATACTGCCACAATTCTGCCGATCGGTGGAAATAGATCCTACCCTGATCATCAAGGGCCAGCAGGCTTGCCGGTTTGACCAGGATCTCAAAATCAAGCGTTTTCGGGTCAATTCTGAAAAGCTGATTACCTCCTGTTCCGTAGATCATTCCCGATGGATGTACAGCCAGAAAGGCATCCCGCCAGACATGACTTTTTAAAGCCGGAGTCGGATAGATCAGCCTGGTACGCAGAACTTTCCTGTTCCTGGGATCAAAGACGAATAACGTACCTCCGGCCATACCCCAGATATTCCCGTCAGGGCCCTCTATCAGGCAGGTGATCGCATTCGCACCCTCAACAGGTACGATCTCATCCAGCTTCAGTTCTTTCTGAACATCCCAGGAAAACAACTTTGCCACTTTGGTTGAAGGCATCACCCCTAAACCACCCGAAACACTGGTACCTGCCCAGATGAGCCCATTGGCTGCAGTTAGACTGACAATAGACTGATCAGCACTAACTACCCCATAGGATTTCAGTTCAGCCTTTGCGGGATCATAAAGAACCAGCGCACCCCCCAGTTTGCCGTATTCGGGTACCATCCCAAAAAATACTTTAGCACTTTTCTTTTCACTCAGTACTGCAAATGGACGGCTCTGATCAGGCACCTGTCCAAGGAACTTCGGATTCCCTTTTTTTATATCCCAGGCTTTTTGAGTATTGTATTCATACATCTGCCCCTTCGGATAGATTCCAAAATAGATATATTGATCTCTTACGGTCATCCCCTCGGTCTGATGCAGGCCGGGATAAGGGCTCAGCTGATCTGTTTTAGGATCAAATGCTGCATGCCCCCCTGCCAGATACCCACCCGACCAGATTCTTCCGTCAGGACCTTTCATGATGCTCTGTAAAGTGATCGGCTGTCCCGGAATATCCAGTTTGAAACGTTTCATTTCTCCGCTTTGAAGATCTCTCACCAGCAGGACAGCATCCGAGTTCAGCACATACAGTTTTTTATCCCTGATGAGCATGGCATTGGCAGAACCTGCATCATCCGCCAGTTTGATTGCTGCCTGCTGAGGGCGGGAAAGGTCGCGGCTGTACAATCCTGATCTGAATGTATAATACATCCGGCCGCTCTCATCAGTCTGACTAACCGCTTTCATATCCATTTCGTCAATCTGATACTCGAATTTTCGGGTTTCAAGATTATATACAAGTGTAAAACTGCCATTTGTAATTAATGCCAGGAGGTGGTCTGCACCAGGATCACCCTTCAGGATCTCCAGGCTGTAAACGAACTCCTTATCTTTGAATTTCTCAGGAAGTATAGATCTTTTCGTTCCATCGGCCGGATCCAGCTCGATCAGACCGGCATGTGAACCCACTCCGGCGTAAAGCTTCCCTGTTTTTTCATAATAGGCTAAACTTCTAACATAATTTTCACCTTCTACCAGCGGCCCTTTACCTGCATCGGTGAAACCAGTATCAGGATGATACCGGAATACCCGGCATCCGGGGTATGTGGCGCCGAACATTTCCCCATCTTTACCTGCCGTAAGATTCCAAACTGTGGTTTCGCCAGGGAGAACCAGGCCAAGGTTCTCCAATTCCATACTGCCTGGAAAGTGCTTATAGAGCTGGCCTTTTGCTCCCGGAATGTACAGGCAGCCATCCGATGATACTGCCAGGTCCCAGGCGCCATCTGTTCCCGGAAGTGCTTCATTCAGGATCATTTTCTGATCTTCTACCCTGTATCCAAGCAAGTGTGCAGGGTTTCCTCTGACCACCGTATAGACCAGATCGCGGCCCTCCTTATCCTGCAGGAAAATACTTCCCTGGATCACCGAGGCATAGATCTGCGGACCCAGATTCCTTAATCGGCCAGGTATATTCTGAGCCTGTACTGAATATGAAATAAGTACAAAGAGTAAAATAATTGCTCTCAAGTGAAATTTATTTAATTTAAACGATATTATTTATTCAGAGAAGTTCTCACCTGTTTTACCAGTTCAGGCTTGATCGTAACAGCATGATTAGATCCCAGGGACCGGATATAGGTCAGAATATCCAGGAGGTCCTCATCCTTCAGGAATGCAAACGATGGCATTGGCGTTTCATAGGTAATACCATTGATCCTTGCCGGACCGGCGGAGCCCATCAGCACCTTCTTTATCAGAACCCTGGGATCAATGACCACGGTTTGTGAATTCTGAAGAGGAGGAAATACACCCTTTACACCTAATCCATCTTCTTTATGGCAGGAAGCGCAATATTGCAGATAAAGAGTTTCAGCTTTTGAGCCGGACGCCATGGAGGAAAGCATATTTTGAGGGTTTGACCGGTTCAGTTTGGATATCCTGATTATTCTGTCATCATCAGGCTTCGGAAAGCCGGCCACCGGATTCCAGTCGCGGTTACTGGTCGCTAAATAAATATCCCCTGCCGGAGATATACATAGATCCCTGATTCGTCCGAATTTATTCTCAAAGAAAATGTCTTCCGTCAGTATCTGTTTTCCATCCGGTGAAAGTTTGAGCACCCGCAGGCTTTTCCCCTTAAGCGTAACCAAGAGCAAGGAATTTTTCAATTCAGGAATGGCATCCGATGAATAATAGTCCAGACCGGCCGGACCAATGGTCGGGGTCCATGCCTTTAATGGATCGACTGTACTGTTCAATCCTTTAAAGGAAGTTTCGGCCACACTCTCAGCATATCCCTGAACGTTAATCCAGCCATAATTCCTGCCTTTATTGATCAGGTTAATTTCATCATCATTGGCATCCCCGTGTTCGGAAGTATAGAGCTGTCCGCTTTTTGAGAATACCATTCCCTGCATATTACGGAAGCCCCAGGCCCATACCGGGTTACCCTTAATGGGATTATCTGCCGGAACGGATCCGTCGATTTTCATTCTTAAGATCTTGCCATTGGGAGTCTTAGGGTTTTGGGAATCCACCAGACTCATAGCATCTCCGGTAGCCCAATACAGGAGTCCCTGGTGTAGTGCCAGCCTGGATCCATTGTGCCCAAGAGCTGCTGGTATTTCCATGAGTATTTTCGCATCAACAAGGGTATCTTTCTTCCAGGTGTAGCGCACCAGGCGGGAAAAGTATTTTTTATCTTTCTGAATAGTATAATCTAAAAATACGTATGGTTTGTTCTTCATATCAGGATGCAGTGCCATACCCAGCAATCCGGTTGTACGTAATTGCCATACATCGCTTAGTTTCAGAAGCATTTGCTTTGATCCGGAAATGGGATCTATACGGCTTATTATTCCGCTCTGCTCAGCGATCCATATTTTATTGTCAGGCCCCCATGCAATTTCCCATGGCACGTTCAGATTGGAAGCAATGATGCTTACACCGGTGTCATCCTGCCTCAGAAAAGGCAATCTGGTCTTTTCATCAGTCGCCCCGGACTTAATAAAAAACAATGAGGCAAAGGCCAGAACAAGAATAATATTCAGGTAAAGATATTTCATGATTTACAGGGTTCCATTTAACACTAATTCATGAGGCTATGTAAGAAAAAACACATAATAAATAAAATTAAATATGAATTAATCTTTCCCGGGCAATTTCAAGCCCAGGGTTCACTATAAAAGTATATAAAGGAATTATTATCTTTATATTAATTATGCGAATCAAGGGTTAAAATATGAGATAAATAAAAGCTGCAGCAATTTTCCCGAACACATGGACAAATAATCCATTGGTAGATCTTACTTTGCTAGCTCTTTGAATATCTGTTTTCTCAATA
>JAKFBV010000126.1:0-10306 GCA_036677005.1 Pedobacter sp. | reverse complement strand
TACTACTACTGGAAAACAGAACACCAAACGAAGTTATTCTAACAAACCGCCGTATGCCGAACGGCACGTACGGTGGTGTGAGAGGACAGATAGGGAAATAATCCCTATCTTCCTACTCGATTGCCGGCACATATCGCAAATAGATCACGGCGCTCACTTCCCTGCTTGACTGGATCAAAACCTGGTGCTCCCTGACCCCGTCAAAAACTTTTAAGGTGGATGTGTTTGGGGGGATGCGCCCGAGATTTTCCGCATAAAGTATGATCTCATGCAATTCCTGATTTCTGTTTAAACGGAGTGTATGATAGGATGGTTTATTAATGATAAGCAGATTCCTGATAAATGGATTTCTGTTATGATAGACAGAAACAATATCACCATCCTCCTTGAGATAATCCTTAATTTCCAGCTGGATCACATTGTCTGTGACCTCGATCACAACAGGTCTGGCTAATTTGGTCTTCAGAAATACATTGGGATCCCTGTCATCCAGCAGCAGAGTGGTAAGTAATTTAGGAGGAATACTTTGTTCGTTCGAACTATTAAAACGCTGCAGGTAAACATTGCCGGGGTAACATGGCAATGAGTTTTCCCCCGCTCCGGTGAAGGTTCCGGTCAGATTTTCTATTCCGTTCTGTTGTGTCAAAGTCAGATCCAGGTCCTTAATGCAAAGGAAACGGGTACTGTCGCCTGGTATTTTAGAAAGAAGTATCTTCAGTTCTGTGATAGTAAGCTTATCCTTGTTTACCACACCGATAAAATCAAGAATTCCTTCAGCTCTCAGGGGGTTATCCCGATAGAGGTAGGCTTTTCCGTTTACTATATTCTGATTTTGATCCTTAACATGCAGGATATAGTTTATATTGAGTACCCTTATGTCACGGAGGTCGGTACTCATATAACCTGTCCATATCCCTTTGTAACCCTGTGCGAATGTTGAAATACAAGCAAATAAGAGTATAATGAGGCTAAAAGATCTCATAAATGCAAGATTATTTAGTATTTTTTCTGCCCTGCTTAGGTTTAAACCTCAGATATAAGGCAGCTGTTTTTTCTTTATCCGACACGATCATTACCCGATGCCTTTCTTCTCCATCAACAAGAACTAATTCTGAAGTGTTTGGCGGGATAAGGCCCAGATTTTCTGCGTATAACAGTACTTCATGCAGTTCGATCCTTGTATCTAATTTGAAGTTTATTACTGAAGGCCTTTTGGAGATCCTGATATTTTTAGCGAGGATATTGCGGTTCAGATACACGGATACCGTATCGTTGTCAACCTTAAGATAATCCAAAAGCTGGATCTGAAGGTCAGGATGATATACGATGATCTCGGTGATCTTTTTGGGTGTAGTTTCAAGAAAATCCGGTGAAAAGTCCAGGCTGGGAGGGGCTTCGTTCAGCGTAATTACCGGTTCAGCTATGATGATTGAATCCTTATGTTCCTCCAGATATTTTTTCAGGCCTGGAATTGTCCTTGATAAAATAACCTTGCCGGGAATGCAGACATCGTTCGGGTTATCCTTACTGATGCCGCTCCATGTTCCCTCCAGATATTCAAAGCTACTGTCTTTTCGATAGCCCAGATTGAATTTTTTAATGCAGGCCACCCAATCCCAGGGGACAATATCTTCCCGGATCCAGCCAATGCTTTCAGACAGCCTGATACTATCCTGTTCGATATAGCCGGATAATCCAATCCTTATTTTTACAGAATTCTCAAATGATGCAAAGGAATTGCCCCAGATATTTTTTCTTTGATTGAGATCAAGTTCGAGGTCATAGAGTTGGCTGTATCCTCCAGGCCCCTGAGTAACTTTACCATACCATTTTCCGCTTATATCCTGCGAAAAAGCATTTTGGATACAGAGTGATAATAAAATGAATAGGAGCCATTTCATACCAGGTATTTTAAATCAAGTTAATGATTTAAAATGGCTTTAACAATATGATTTTATCTGAATAATTTGAGATGTAATTTTTTGTAGTTAATAATGCCATTATACTGATACAGAATATCACCGCCTATTACTCCGATAACAGGCGGCAAATTCAGACTGGCATAGGCCTGACTAATTGCAGAAAGGTCGAGAACGGCAACTTCAAAATTCCTTAACTTAAATTTGCCGATCTTTAAAACAGGTAGAATTATAGTATGGCTCTCCATATTATTTGTTCCTAAACCTGTTGACAGCTTGTCGGAAATTACTAATTCACCTCTTTTTATATATTTCCCGACAATCGCTTTATCAAAAACGGTTTTGGATGCACCGGTATCCAGTACCGCCTTAAAACTTTGCCCGAAAACGACAACTTCCACCAAAAGGTGGAAGCCGGCGTCCTGGAAATCTATAAGTTCTAATGGAATACTTAAGTTACTCATTATTCAGAACAGGATAAGGGAGATCAGATATGATTTGAATCTCTCAATACCTGGTTCATATTTCTAACTGCATCAGCACTTTTGCTGAATTCAGCCTGTTCAGTATCCGAAAGTTTAAAGTCCAGAATTTTTTCCCATCCGTTCTTACCCAGAATGACAGGAACAACAAGTGAAATATCTTTTTGACCATATTCTCCATCTAAAGCAACTCCGCAGGAGATCAGTTTTTTCTCGTCACGTACAATGCTTTCAACCATGGCAGCGGTACCTGCTCCGGGAGCATACCATGCAGAGGTTCCGATTAGTTTAGTTAATGTTGCTCCTCCAACCATGGTTGAGGAAACAACTCTTTCCTGTTGTTCCTTGCTTAAAAGCTGTGTTACAGGAATGCTGTTCCAGGTTGCATGATGGATCAGCGGGATCATGGTCGTATCGCCATGGCCTCCTATTACGATCGCATTCAGGTCGGCAGGTGAACATCCCAGTTCAACACTCAGATAATACTTGAATCTGGCAGAATCCAATGCTCCGCCCATGCCTAGAATTTTGTTTTTAGGAAGTCCTGAAGTTTTCAGCGTCAGATAATTCATAGTATCCATTGGATTGGAAACTACAATGATGATCGTATCAGGAGAGTGTTTCAGAATATTTTCGGTAACACTCTTTACAATATTTGCATTGGTGCCAATAAGTTCTTCACGCGTCATTCCGGGCTTTCGCGGCAGACCTGATGTGATCACAACAACTTCTGAACCTGCAGTACTTGCATAATCATTGGTAACACCTTTGATTTTAGTATCAAAACCCAGTAAGGCAGAAGTCTGCATCATATCGATAGCTTTACCTTCAGCAAAACCTTCTCTGATGTCTAATAAAATAAGTTCTTCGGCTAATTCTTTTCTGGCGATGTTATCAGCACAGGTTGCCCCTACGGCACCGGCTCCTACAACTGTAATTTTCATAATATGATTTATTTTTAATTTGAATTCGAACTAGGCTTATGACCTGTATCAGCTTCATTACCTCACAGGTCATTTTCATAAATTAATATGATTTAAGGGCTGGAAAAAATATTTAGCCGAAGATAAAGAATTCAATCTTTTTTATGAAATACTTTAATAATATCATCGAAGATTTTTGTTCCCCCTGTATT
Source organism: Pedobacter sp. (assembly GCA_036677005.1). GTDB lineage: Bacteria > Bacteroidota > Bacteroidia > Sphingobacteriales > Sphingobacteriaceae > Daejeonella. Next base: position 6,770 of record JAKFBV010000126.1, on the reverse strand, counting down.
TGTCAAATAAAAAATATAAATATATTTGTGTTCCAAATAAACGGTATCTAAGATGATAGTTTTAGCAAGCCCCCGTACACGGTAGGGTATCTTCCATCCCATAATTCTGCAGATTGCCCCTGGCAATTCTTCCTGTCTAAAACTTTAAACTCTTATTATGTCTGAAACCTTACAAAATTCCGAAAAATTTTCGGGTATCTTTTCAATTATAAAACAATCACTTAATGGCCTTGAGGTTGATTATACCCGGGGCAGTATCAGAAGGTCGGTCATATTACTGGCTATTCCGATGATGCTTGAGATGATCATGGAATCAGTTTTCGCACTGGTTGACCTGTATTTCGTCGGGCATCTTGAAAACAGCAGCTTCGCCATTCAAACCGTTGGATTAACAGAATCTGTTCTCACTATCATTTATTCACTGGCCATAGGCATCAGCATGGCGGCAACTGCGGTGGTTGCCAGGCGAATAGGTGAAAAGGACCCTGTTGCTGCTGCAAAGGCTGGTATGCAGGCAATTTTAATAGCAATTGTCATTAATACCCTTATTAGTTTACTCGGTTTTATTTACGCCAGGGAAATTTTAATGCTGATGGGCGCATCTGCTGAGGCAGCAGCCCATGGAACCACCTTTATGCAAATTATGATGGGGAGCAGTATTTTCATCATGTTATTATTCCTGATCAACGGCATTTTCAGGGGTGCGGGAAATGCGGCGATTGCAATGAAAAGTCTCTGGCTGGCAAATATTGCAAATATAATTTTGTGCCCGGTTTTTATCAATGGTTTCGGACCTGTTCCGGCATTCGGACTTACTGGAGCGGCTATAGCCACAACTATCGGACGCGGATTAGGCGTATCGTACCAGCTATACTTCCTGTTCAGCGGAAAAGGCGCTCTGAAAATGAGACTGGCCTATTTTAAACCGCATTGGGAACAGATCAGGTCATTGCTTAAAATTTCTGCTCCCGGGGTTTTGCAATTTGTTATTGCCTCCTGCAGCTGGATTTTTCTGGCACAACTGGTTGCTACCACCGGAGGTGATGAAGGTTCGGCAGGATATCAGACTGCATTGCGCCTGCTGATGTTCTTTATGCTCCCGGCCTGGGGATTAAGTAATGCAGCATCCACACTCGTTGGCCAGAATCTGGGGGCCAAACAAGTTGAAAGGGCTGAACAATCAGTGATTAAAACCGCTAAATATAATGTGATCTTCATGGTATTTATAACCATTCTGTCACTTGCAGGGTCGCATATTCTGGTCTCTTTTTTTACCAATGATCCTGAAGTTCAGCTGGTAGCGATCCGGGCTCTCCGCATAATAAGCCTGGGATACATATTTTATGGCATCGGTATGGTGCTGATGAATGCGTTTAATGGCGCAGGAGACACCTGGACACCTACATGGATCAATTTATTTGGGTTCTGGCTATTCCAGATCCCGCTGGCCTACCTTTTGGCTAAGTATTTTAATATGGGGCCTGAGGGGGTTTTTATTGCCATACCTGTAGCGGAGATCGCAATTACTATTACCGGTTATTTTCTCTTTAAAAAAGGAAAATGGAAGGTGATTAAGGTCTAGCCTGGTCAGGAGAATCTGACATTTCACGTCCGCCGACATTAATGACCAGTCCGACACTTAATACAGAATTACCAGCGGTGAGAAATTTTCGGTTCTTAAGCCCAAAATTACTGCCGCTGGTATATTGAAGCTGAACGGTCCTGCTGATCGCCATTCTGGTAAAAAATACAGGTTCAAGGAAAATATTATCCTCTTTAGCTTGTGCCAGATCATTGATCAGAAATTCCTTCATTTTGATATGGCTGACACGCAGAGCGGTTCCGTAGTTCAATGGGAATTTGGCCCCGAAAAGGTTCAGGATATTCTTTTTCTTCGAACTATAATTTACCTGAAGGAAGGTTTTATTGAAATTAAGCTCCTGTCTTTCTTCTGTGATAAAGCCTGCCGTTGTGTTCTCCTTATAAATACGTTCACTGTTTCCCTTTCCAAAACCTGCATATATTTCCAGAAGCCGGTTATTGTCCCTGCCAAAGGTGCTGAAATAGCCTGCTCCTGTTTCCAGTAAATTATGACTGAATTCTTTACGGTTACGTTCATTATTCATCAAAGATCCATTCAGGAGTATTCCGAAATGATCAGATACAGCATAGGCAGAATTAAAGGATGTGTTTCCTTTAAGGGTTATATGCGCCGAGGCATGCAGTTCAGTCCTGGAACTTAACATAGGAGTATTAGGAACATTAGGCATATAAAGAGAGGAGCAGCTGCCAAGCAAACAAAGGGAGGATATCAGGATAATCGTAATGGTTTTATGCATAGGTATTTTTATAGGCTGAATGAATTAAAACTCCCGTTGCCCGGATATATTGCAGATATGATTGACAATAAAGCAAATAAAGGCGCCGAAAGTTTTCCTGAAAAGAAAAAAAATGATACCGGATTTTTTTACCAATCTTTTTTGATAATCTGTGCCTTTTACTTTTCAACACCCGGATACTCCATTTAAAAGAATCGTAAATTTGTATTTCATCCCAATAAATTTAATATGCCTGATTTTTCGCACCTGCATGTACATACCCAATTTTCCCTTCTGGACGGTGCCGCTGATATCTCACGCCTTTTCAAAAAAGCAAAGGCAGATGGGATGAAAGCCATGGCGATCACCGATCACGGGAATATGTTCGGGGTGTTCAAATTTGTTGCCGAGGCGGGTAAACATGGGGTAAAGCCCATTGTGGGATGTGAATTTTATGTGGTCAATGACAGGCATATCAAGCAGTTCACCAAAGAAAAACGGGATCAGCGTTTTCATCAGTTGCTGCTTGCCAAAAATGCTACCGGATATAAAAATTTAGTAAAGCTCTGTTCCTTAGGTTATATAGAAGGCTTATACAGTAAATGGCCCCGGATTGATAAGGAATTAATCCTGCAATATCATGAGGGCCTGATCGCAACTACCTGTTGTTTGGGGGCATCAGTTCCTCAAACCATTCTGAAGAAGGGCGAAGCCGAAGCTGAAACAGAGTTTAAATGGTGGCTGGATCTTTTTGGGGAGGATTATTATATCGAGCTTCAGCGGCATGATATCCCTGAACAGGAAACGGTCAATGCGGTTTTGCTCCGTTTTGCAAAAAAATATAATGTCAAGGTGATCTGCTCTAACGATTCCCATTATGTGGATCAGGAGGATGCCAATGCGCACGATATTCTTTTATGTGTGAATACCGGGGATGTAAAAAGCACTCCAATCGCAACAGATGAGGAGAGTGGAAAGGGTTTCCGTTTTGGATTTCCTAACGATCAGTTCTTTTTCAAGACCCAGGCAGAGATGGGCCAGGTTTTTCATGACCTTCCCGAATCCCTGGATAATACCAATGAAATTGTCGATAAGGTCGAGCATCTTCAGCTGAAGCGCGATATCATGCTACCCAATTTCCCCATCCCTGAAGAATTTAAAATACATTCCGGGCCCGAAGCCGAAAATCTCAATCAGTGGGAATACCTGAAGGATCTGACATTTAAAGGTGCAAAAGACAGATATCGCGACATATCACCTGAAGTGGAAGAGCGACTAAATTTTGAGCTGTTCACAATTCGTACCATGGGATTTGCCGGATATTTCCTGATTGTAGCTGATTTTATCCGTGCCGGCCGTGATCTTGGTGTATTCATCGGTCCGGGGCGTGGTTCTGCAGCCGGTTCGGTAGTGGCTTACTGTATCGGGATCACCAATATTGACCCGATAAAATACAATCTTCTGTTTGAGCGTTTCCTGAACCCTGATCGTAAGTCGATGCCCGATATTGATACTGACTTTGACGATGCGGGCAGGCAGAAGGTAATAGACTACGTAGTTGAAAAATATGGTAAAAACCAGGTGGCTCAGATCATTACTTATGGTTCAATGGCCGCCAAATCAAGTATCAAAGACGTTGCGCGTGTTTTAAACCTGCCTTTGGCTGAGTCGAACATGCTGGCGAAACTGGTACCTGACAAGCCCGGAACGAGCCTGGTGCAGGTTATGACCGCGCCGATAGACACTGTAAAAAAGGAACAGAATCCTGAAGATTTTGAGAATATCAAAGTACTTCGTAAAATTCTGGAACTTGGAAAAACGGTACAGTCGGAAGTCTTAAAAGAGGCAATGATTCTGGAAGGTTCGGTGAGGAATGTGGGTGTACATGCGGCAGGGATCATCATTGCCCCTTATGATCTTACCGATATCATCCCGGTAGCAACCTCAAAAGAATCCGATCTGCTCGTTACCCAGTTTGACGGGCGTGTAATTGAGGATGCAGGGGTAATTAAGATGGACTTTCTGGGATTAAAGACCCTGACCATCATAAAGGATGCCTTACGATTGATCAAACAAAATCATAATGTTGAAATAGATATCGATTATATCTCACTTGAGGATCAGAAGACATTTGAACTTTATCAGCGCGGCGATACCAACGGTACGTTCCAGTTTGAGAGCGACGGGATGCAAATGTACCTGCGCGAACTCAGGCCCGATAAGTTTGAAGACCTGATCGCAATGAATGCCCTTTACCGCCCGGGACCGATCGAATATATTCCTAAATTCATTTCCCGGAAACACGGACGTGAGGTGGTGAGCTATGATCTGCAGGATATGCAGGAGCATCTTGAAGAGACCTATGGTATTACCGTTTATCAGGAACAGGTGATGCTTCTCTCACAAAAACTTGCTGGTTTCAGTAAAGGAGATGCCGATGTATTGCGTAAGGCAATGGGAAAAAAGCAGATCGAAGTTCTGAATAAAATGAAGGCCCAGTTTATGGAGGGCTGCAAAACCAATGGCCACGATGCTAAAATCGCAGAAAAGGTATGGACAGACTGGGAGGCATTTGCCCAGTATGCTTTCAATAAATCGCACTCTACCTGTTACGCCTTTGTGGCCTATCAGACCGCCTATCTGAAAGCAAATTACCCGGCCGAATATATGGCTGCGGTTTTAAATAATCAGAATAACATTGAAAAGATCTCGTTCTTTATGGATGAGTGTAAAAAGATGGGCTTAACTGTTTTAGGGCCGGATATTAATGAATCTGAGTTAAGTTTTACTGTTAATAAAAAAGGGGAGGTCCGTTTTGGGATGTCGGGAATGAAGGGTGTGGGCGAGAAGGCTGTAGAAAGTATTGTGGAAGAGAGAGAGGCTAAGGGACTGTATTCCAGTGTTTATGATTTTGCCAGAAGGACAAATTCGCGTGCGGTGAGTAAGAAAGTGTATGAAAACCTGGTTTATGGAGGTGCATTCGACTGCTTTGGCTTTAACCGGGCACAGTTTTTCTTTAAGCCGGATGGTGGATTTTACAATGGAATTGAGCGTTTGGTTAAGTACACCAATGATTTTCAGAATAACCTGAATTCCTCACAGGCCTCCCTCTTTGGTGGGACGAATGACGCGGAGATCACTGAACCCCAGCTTCCTGAATGTGAAGAATGGGGATTGATCGAAAAACTTAAATATGAAAAGGAATCGATCGGCATTTATCTTACCGGGCATCCTTTGGACAATTATAAGTTCGAGCTTGAAAATTTCTGCTCCCATCAGGTCAGGCACCTGAGTTTGATTAGCAGGATGAAGGGGACAGAAATACTGCCTGAGGATCAGGAGGAGTTCAAAAAAATAAGCAATCGTGATTTGATCATCGGCGGACTTGTTTCGGCCTGCAGCCACCGGACTACCAAAAACGGTAAACCTTTCGGCTCCTTTATGCTGGAGGATTACCACGACACCTTTGAGCTTGTCCTTTTTGGAGAGGATTATATTAAATTGAAACATTACCTGGAAGTCGGCCTGTTTTTGCAGGTAAGGGGCCTGGTTACAGAACGTTTCAAGCAAAAAGATAACTGGGAATTAAAAGTGAACAGTATCGTATTATTATCAGAGCTGCGGGATAAAATGTCAAAATGTCTGACTATTCAGCTGCCTCTGACTGAACTATCTGAAACCTTTATGAGCAGGATGGATGAAATTGTGAAGGCAAATACGGAACAAAATCCGAACAGGAATTGTCAGCTTAAATTCATGATCATGGATTTTGAGGAAGAAACGACCCTTGAAATGCCCTCCAAATCAGTAAAAATAAATCCAAGCAACGAATTTTTAGAAGATATATCTAAATTACTCGGAGTTCGGTATAAGTTGAATTAATGTCACATTAGCAGTGCTGATTTGTGGCAGGAATATTGAATAGTATCTTTAGATTATAAACAGTAAATATCATTATTATGGCATTAGAATTAACAGATGCAAACTTCGACGAATTAGTCCTTAAGTCTGATAAACCTGTACTGGTTGATTTTTGGGCAGAGTGGTGTGGCCCTTGCCGTATGGTAGGCCCGGTTGTTGAAGAACTTGCAAAAGAGTATGAAGGAAGAGCAATTATCGGGAAAGTAAACGTAGATAATAATCCGGGTATTTCGATGAAATTCGGTATCAGGAATATCCCCGCTTTACTATACTTTAAAGGCGGTGAAATTGTGGACAAGCAGATCGGGGCTGTGCCTAAATCTGTACTTGCTGAGAAATTAAGCAAGCAGCTGGCCTGATCAGGGAAATATATTCTCATAAAAAAGCTCTTCCGGTTTTCCGGAAGAGCTTTTTTGGTGCGCCGGGCATGGCGGTCAGCTATAGGGTGCAAGTCCCGAACCCACTTTGCAGTAGGAAGGGTTAGCCAAGAGCAAGGGTGTCGCGGGTGACTGCGAATCCGAAGGAAGCTGG
>JAKFBV010000125.1:0-5639 GCA_036677005.1 Pedobacter sp. | reverse complement strand
ATATAAATGAACAAGGTCATGAAAAGACTGATTATAAGAAGTTTCATAGGACACAATTACGGTTATTCGAATAACGCGATACCTCGAAGCTCTGCTTCGGGGTCATTCATTTAACAGGCCCAACAAATACTCCTTGCAGAACTATGAAATTTTTGAATCCCAAGCATATAAAAGGAAATTCTCTGCAGGTAGGTTTGTATGCAGCTATAACCGTTTTTCTTACATATACGATGGTGTTTGGCTTCAGAAAATCATTCACCGTTGCAACTTTTGATGGAATTACCATCGCCGGATACAGCTATAAAACTTTACTGGTGATCAGCCAGATGTTAGGTTATATGCTTGCCAAGTTTTATGGAATTAAATATATTTCGGAACTGAAACGGCATGGGCGGGGGCAGATCATCCTCTTGTTAACCGCAATCTCCTGGTTAAGCTGGCTGTTTTTTGCCCTGGTTCCGCCTCCCTACAATATTCTTTTTTTATTTATTAACGGCTTTCCCCTTGGTATGCTATGGGGAGTAGTGTTCTCTTATGTGGAGGGGCGGAGAAGTACAGACTTTATAGGTGCCACACTTGCAGTTAGCTTCATTTTTGCTTCAGGGTTTGTAAAAACAGTAGGAGCATGGCTGATGCTGACCTTTGGTTTATCAGAATTCTGGGTACCATTTTATACCGGCTTTGTATTCGCAGGGCCTTTACTGATCTTTGTTTATATGATGGAGAAGATCCCTGCTCCTGATGCTGAGGATATCAGCTATCGTACGAACCGGGTTCCAATGTTAGCGGATGACCGTAAAGCATTCGTCAAAATGTTTTTACCGGGACTTGCTGCCTGTATCCTGATCTATACTTTCGCAACAATTTTCAGAGATATGAGGGATAATTTCAGCGCTGAAATGTGGAAAGAAATGGGATTTTTCGATAAACCAGAGCTTTTTGCCAGGACAGAAACGCCGATAACAATTATTATACTGGTACTTATCGGAAGTATGGTGCTGATCCGGAATAGTTTTAAGGCATTGATGCTTTCCCATATTTTTATTGGACTGGGATTTATCCTTGCAGGTGCTTCAACCTACCTGTTTATCAATCTGATTATGGCGCCGGTATGGTGGATGACCATAGTAGGTTTGGGTTTATATATGGTCTATATCCCTTTTAATTCAGTTTTTTTCGAACGCCTCATTGCCACCTTCAGGCATACCGGTAATGTGGGCTTCCTGATCTATGTGGCCGACTCTTTTGGTTATGTCGGGAGTGTAGGTGTTATGCTCAGTAAGGAGATCCTCAAAGTGCAATTGAACTGGGTAACTTTCTTTTCAACCAGCGTAATTGGCCTTTCAATTGCAGGGCTGTTCTTAACTGTTTTTTCCTTTATTTACTTTTATACAAAATATAAGGCCATGGTATGGAGTACCAGCGGCCCGAAAAACTAAAGACAAACAATATTGCATTTATAATGGATATACAACTCATAGAAAAAGTACTTATTGAATACGGATTTCAGGCTGATCTGGTCGAATTTAAACCCTTTGGAACCGGGCATATTAATTCTACCTGGCTTCTGAACGTTCAGAACAAGGCTGAGCGTTACATATTGCAAAGCATAAACAGGAATGTATTTAAAGAGCCAGAAATCATCGCCGCCAATGTCAAATTGATTGCAGATTATCTGAAAAAGCATAATCCTGACTATTTATTTGTAGGGGCAATACCTACCAGGAACGGGGAAGAAATGGCTTATGTGGAAGATATTTACTGGAGACTGACTGCTTTCATTAATAATTCCATCTCATTTGATACCTTAAGCGATCCGGATCAGGCCTATGAAGCTGCCATGCAGTTTGGAAGGCTGAACAGGCTGCTATCCGATTTTGATGCTTCGCAATTAAGAGAAACTATTCCGGGTTTTCATGATCTTGGCCTTCGCTACAGACAGTTTTCAGAAGCTCTTGAAAATACCACTGAATCCATCAGGAAAAAGGCTTCGGCGGAAATACAAAAAGCAATAAATTATTCCTTTATTCTGGAGTATTATAATTCATATAAAAATTCGAACGATTTTCCCGACCGGGCAATGCATCATGATACCAAGATCAGTAATATGTTATTCGATAAGGATACTATGAAAGGGATCTGTGTGATCGATCTGGATACCATGATGTCAGGGAAGTTTATTTCTGATCTGGGGGATATGATGCGGACCTATCTTTGCGCATTCTCTGAGAATGAGCCGGATACGGATAAAATTTTCATCCGCATAGAATATTTCGAAGCTATTATCAAAGGATATTTGCATGAAATGGGTCCAATTTTAACTCAGGTTGAAAAGGACCTGATTCTTTTTTCGGGCAAGTACATTATTTACATGCAGGCAATCAGGTTTTTGAGCGATTTTCTGAATGGAAATATATATTACCCTATAGCTTACCCGGAGCAAAACCTCGACCGGGCCAGAAATCAGTTTAAGTTATTAGCCGAATTCTTCGAAAAAGAAAAGATATTACAGGATATCGTAAATAAATGTTTAAAAGACAGTTAGATCAATATTTCAAGGATTTATAGTTTGATCTCCTTTAAATCCACTTTTTCTGCTTGATATTGTCCATGTGAAATTCTCAGATATTAATTAAGATTTTTATATATTTATTTATTGCAAATAATTAACTAATTTGCAGTAACACTTAACTAATTACACAACTTAACTATTAATTTAATGGAAACCGGTACAGTAAAATTTTTCAACGAATCCAAAGGATTCGGATTTATTACCCAAGAGGATGGCAAAGAAATTTTTGTTCACGTAAGCGGACTTAAACAGGACATAAGACAAAATGATAAAGTTGAGTTTGAAGTTGAAGAAGGTAAAAAAGGCCTTAGTGCCGTAAATGTAAGACTGGCATAACTCATTTCTAACGCTATCAAGGAAATTCATCCAAAAAGCCGTTTTGATTTAATCAAAACGGCTTTTGCATGCAGGATAGTTATGAATATTATACTGCGGCTTCTTTGCTTTCCGCTGCATTTATGAAGACAAAATGGTTGTCGAACACATCCAGTCTGATCTTACTGTCTTTATCAATTTTTCCTGAAAGTATTTCCTTTGACAACTCATTAAGAATCCGTTTCTGGATCACCCGTTTTAAAGGCCTGGCTCCGAACTGAGGGTCATAACCCAGTTGTGACAGCCAGTCTAATGCTTCCTCTGAAGCATCGATCTCTATTCCCATTTCTTTCAGAGTATCCTGAACGCCTTTAAACTGAAGGGAGACGATTTCTCTTAATTCACTGCGGTTAAGCGGTGTGAACATAATAAGTTCATCTATGCGGTTCAGAAACTCGGGTCTGATCGTTTGTTTAAGCAGGTCAAATAGTTCGTTCTTTGTTTTAGCAATGATCTCATCCCTGTTTATTTCATCCAGATCTTTGAAGTTATCCTGTATAAGATGCGAACCAATATTGGAGGTCATTATAATGATTGTATTTTTAAAATTTACTACCCGGCCCTTGTTATCGGTTAATCGTCCATCATCTAATACCTGGAGCAGAATATTAAATACATCCGGATGTGCTTTCTCAATCTCGTCGAGCAGTATTACAGAATATGGCTTTCTGCGCACAGCTTCAGTTAGCTGACCGCCCTCATCATAACCAACATATCCCGGAGGCGCACCAATAAGCCTTGAAACTGAATGCCGCTCCTGATATTCGCTCATATCGATACGGATCATGGCATGCTCATCATTAAACAAATAATCCGCGAGGGCTTTAGCCAGCTCCGTTTTTCCCACGCCTGTAGTGCCCAGAAAAATGAAGGAGCCAATCGGTTTCCTTTTATCCTGCAATCCAGCCCTTGACCGTCTGATCGCATCAGAAATTGCCTCAATGGCCTCATCCTGTCCGGCCACCCGTTTATGCAGCTCAACCTCCATATGCAGCAGTTTCTCACGTTCACTCTGGATCATTTTAGTTACCGGAACTCCTGTCCATCGCGAAACAACCCCCGCAATATCCTCTGAAGTAACTTCTTCCTTGAGCATCCGGTTATCTACCTGAGTTTCCGAAAGCTGTTTTTTTAGCTTTTCAACCTGATCCTGGGCTTCCTTTATCTTGCCATACCTTAATTCTGCAACTTTTCCGTAATCACCTGCACGTTCCGCCTGGTCAGCTTCCAGTTTAAAATTTTCGATCTGTTCCCCCTGATTATTGATAGCATCCACCAGGTCTTTCTCAGCTTTCCATTTTGCACGGAGAGAATCACGTTCTCCGGATAAATTCGCTATTTCTTCGGAAAGCTCCTTGACTTTTTTCTCGTCATTTTCGCGCTTTATTGCCTCCCTTTCAATCTCCAGCTGCATGATCTTCCGATCCAGCTCATCAACCGCTTCCGGGACGGAATCCATCTCCAGTCGCAATTTTGAAGCGGCTTCGTCCATTAAGTCAATGGCTTTATCCGGCAGGAACCTGTCGGAAATATAACGCTGGGATAATTCAACAGCTGCAATAATAGCCTCATCCTTTATCCGCACCTTGTGGTGAGTTTCATAACGCTCTTTCAAGCCCCGCAGGATTGAAATGGCATCCTGAGTACTTGGCTCATCAACCATAACTTTCTGGAAACGGCGCTCAAGAGCTTTATCCTTTTCAAAATATTTTTGATATTCATTTAAGGTGGTAGCACCTATAGCCCTTAACTCACCTCTTGCCAGAGCAGGCTTAAGAATATTGGCGGCATCCATGGCCCCCTCACCGCCACCGGCGCCTACCAGGGTATGAATTTCATCAATGAACAATATGATTTCCCCGTCACTTTGGGTAACCTCTTTAATTACTGCTTTCAGTCGCTCTTCGAATTCACCCTTGTATTTTGCACCGGCAATTAAAGCACCCATGTCAAGCGAAAAAACGGTTTTCGACTTTAGATTTTCCGGCACATCGCCCTGGATTACCCGGAAAGCAATGCCCTCGGCGATGGCAGTCTTACCTACGCCTGGTTCCCCGATTAGAATGGGGTTATTTTTGGTCCTGCGTGAAAGTATCTGAATAACTCTCCTGATCTCTTCATCCCGACCGATAACCGGGTCTAGTTTGCCGGATTCGGCGTATTCATTTAAATTCCTTGCATATTTATTTAAAGCATTATAAGTTGCTTCTGCATTCTGATCAGTAACACGTGTATTTCCGCGAAGTTCAAGAATAGCCTTTTTTAGATCAGCCTGATTAACTCCAGCATCTTTTAAGACTGAGCTAACCTTATCCCCGGTAGCCAGGAGACCTAAAAGAATATGTTCTACTGAAACGAATTCATCCTTAAATTCCTTAAGATAGGATTGTGCTTTTTGAAGTGCTGTATTCGCTCCGGAGGACAGATAAATCTCACTGCCGCTAACTTTTGGAAAACTCTGAATCTGAGCATCCATAACTTCATTGATACGATTCAGGTTTACATTCAGCTTTTTCAAAAGATAGCTGATCACATTTTCATCAACCGTTAGCAAGCCTTTTAAAAGGTGTGCAGTTTCAATGGCTTGCTGCTGATTTCCTGTTGCTATTTCGGAAGCCTTCTGTATAGCTTCCTGTGCTTTGATAGTAAAGTTGTTAAAATTCATATCATCAGTTTAACAAAACAACAACCA
>JAKFBV010000124.1:0-28761 GCA_036677005.1 Pedobacter sp. | reverse complement strand
TCAGATTCTGATGTCTTCAGACCATACACATTCTGCCAGTAGTGCCAGCGGACTTGGAAACTTAAGAGGCGGATGGAATGCCGGTATGCCTCTCGATGATTATCAGCGTTTTCTTGTCCGCCGAATAGCAGATGGGGTGCGGGTAGCATTGAATAATCTGGAACCAGCCCGGATCGGCTGGGGTGCAGGGAATGTGCCTCAGCATCTTTTTAACCGTCGTTGGAAAATGAAATCTCCGGTAACCAATCCTTTCGGAGGGGAGGATCAGGTTCAGATGAATCCGGGGGTCGCTAATCCGGATTTAGTGGAACCAGCCGGCCCTACAGATCCTCAGGTTTCATTCATTTCTGTACAATCTCTTAAGGGACATCCAATTGGTATACTCGCTAACTATTCCCTTCATTATGTAGGAGGAGTGCCCAGGGATCATATCTCGGCAGATTATTTTGCTGTGTTTGCAGACCGTATCCAGGAATTGTTAAAAGCTGATCGTCAGGATCCTCCATTTGTGGGTATTATGTCTAATGGTACATCAGGAGATGTCAATAACATCAATTTTCGTGGTCCGGCAGAAAAGCATGAGCCTTATGCCAAAATGCGTATCGTTGCCAATGATGTTGCTAACGAAGTTCTTCGCGTATATCAGACCATACAATACAAAGACTGGGTACCCTTGCGTGCGGCGCAGTCAGAATTGAATTTGAAAGTACGCAGGCCTACTTCTGAAATGCTGGCTTATGCCCAAAAAGTTCTTGCAAAACCTGAGACAGAAACACCGGTACACCGACTGGAGAAAACCTACGCTGAAAGAACTATGCAAATGAAAGAATGGCCTGAAAGTATTGATGTCATCCTGCAAACCTTTCGTATAGGAGAACTGGGAGTAGCCGCTATTCCTTTTGAGGTTTTCACAGAAATCGGTCTTGAAATTAAGTCGCGCAGTCCTTTCAAACCTTCCTTTATCATTGAACTGGCAAATGGCAGCTATGGATATCTGCCTTCTCCCGAGCAACATCAGGTTGGAGGGTATGAAACATGGCTCGGTACAAACAGGGTGGAAATTGAAGCTTCCAGAAAAATAGTAACCGAAATTCTTAAACTTTTTAACCAGGTAAAACAATGAAAAAAGTACTAACACTGATTACTTCCTGTCTGATTGCCTTGTCGACCGTGGCTGGAGATGGACCTAAACCGGCACCTGTTTTTAAAGCTGGGTTTGCTGAGCAAGACATTACACCTGATATTGGTATGGAAGCGCCCGGTGGTTATGGCAAGTCTCACCATAAGACATTTCACGATCCTTGTAAAGTTCGTGCAGTAGTCTTTGATGATGGCCAGAAGCGGGTGGCGCTAGTGGGAATCGATCTGCTCTTTGTAACCCGCCATCTGGTGCAGGAGGTACGTGCTGAGATCCAGAAGCGCTGTGGTATCCAGCCGGGTGACGTGATGATTGGTGCATCTCATTCTCATTCATCCGGCCCGATCGGCATGGGAGAACCCGGAGATTTTGACAAAGCCTCTCCTTTGGTGAAAGATCTGGTCAATAATCATTCGATAGTTTCTGATCCGGGATATACCCAGCTGCTTAAAAAGCAGATCGTTGATGCGGTTGTGCTCGCCAATGAGAACCGTGTGGATGCTAAACTTGCAGTTGGGAATGGGCATGAGGATCAAGTTTCGTTCAACCGTCGTTTGAGAATGAAGAATGGAATGAGCTACTCCCATCCGGGTGCAGGCAATCCTGATATTGTTGATTATGCAGGGCCAATTGATCCGCAGGTAGGCACCGTTGGTGTATGGGACTTAAAAGGTAATTTACTGGGTACGGTCGTGAATTTTTCATGCCATGCCACTACTAGTCCGGGCGGTATTTCAGCTAGTTGGATTGGATCCATGGAAAAGACAATTCGCGGGGCTACCGGAAATGCCGCATTGCCCGTCGTTTTCATGCAGGGCGCCTGTGGTGATATTACGCAGGTTGATAATTTAACTAAATTTCAAAATCCTGCGGCAGAAGATTGGTGGGAGATCGTTGGAGGCCGTGTTGGTGCAGAGGCTTATAAGACCCTGCTTCTCATTCGCCGGGGTGCCGGAAGTGATATTCCACTGGACACCAGGCAGCGGGTCTGGACGGTTAAGCGTCGAATCCCAACACCCGAGAAAGTTCAGAAGGCATTAGAACTTGTGAAGGCAGGCCCGGAAAAGTCGGGTACAACCGAATGGACTTTTGCAAAGGAAACTCTGGTACTGGATGCGATCATAAAAGCCAGGCCTTTAGTTGAAGTTGAAGTACAGACCATCCAGGTCGGTCCGATGGTATTTGTATCCAATCCTGCAGAGTATTTTGTTCAGTACGCATTGGACATCAAGGCAGGAAGCAAGTTCCCGTTCACATTTGTGGTGGAACTGGCTAATGGTATCACAGGCTATGTTCCAACTGAAGAAGCTTTGGGTCCGAATGGCGGTGGTTATGAAACCCGTCTAACTTCATACAGTAATCTGGAAGTTTCTGCCGGAAGACAGTTCGCCAATACAGGTATTGAACTGGCAAATCAAATGGTACCCGGTAAAGTTCCTTTACCTCCCCCTCCGCCACCTTTCAAAGCCCCATGGGCATATGGTAATCTACCACCGGAACTGAAATAATGGGATCCTTTGTTATTAGAGTGGAGATTGCATCGCTACGCTACCATTGACGTTTTTATAATTTGCGTCATTTATATTGATTTTTATATAAAAAATTACCACTCGCAATGACAAAGCGCTACGCTCGCAATTGACAAAAAGACTACGCTTACAATGAATATTAAACCAGAATCAGTTTAAAGTATCTGGGAATTATATAAAAAACTAATTATGAAAAATACAAGTGAAAGTTGGAAATCTCATGAACCTAATTTCAGAAGATCCCTCAGGTCTGAAAGTTACCAGCCTACGCCGGGTGCAGTTATAGCGGCTTTTTGTAAAAAAAAACTTATGCTCTGCTTTTCTCTCCTCTGCATCCCAATTCTGCTCTGCGGCAGCTTCTTTATCAATATTCAAAATGGGTTTACACAGCCTGCCAAAGTTTTCAGAGCTGGAGCTGCAACCAGTAATATTACCCCTAAAATAGGCACATCTATCAATGGAAATTTGAAGGATGTTACCATTAAACAAATTCATGATGAAACGCATGCCCGTTCGATAGTATTGGACGACGGCCAAACGCGTTTGGCCTTTGTAACTGTAGATCTATGTTTGATCTACAAGGAAGAACTGGATGCTGCCAAGCAAAGAGCCCATGAAATAACCGGGATCCCAGTTGAGAATATGATGATGTCGGCAACTCATACTCATTCGGGAGGAACGGCATGTTCTGTATTCCAAAGTGATCCTGACAAAGATTATCTTAAGTTCCTCAGGGAAAGAATCGCTGATGCAGTGGTAAGAGCTAATAATAATCTTGTCCCGGCTCGTATTGGTTGGGCCGTTGGTAATGAGCCAGGCCAGGTATTTAACCGGCGCTGGAAAATGAAGCCAGGCAAACCGATAATGAATCCATTTTGTACAGAAGATCAGGTAAAAATGAACCCCGGGATAGGAAATCCTGATCTGCTGGAGCCAGCCGGTCCTACAGATCCGGAACTTCCCATTATTTCAGTTCAAACACCTGAAGGGCGACCGATTGCCCTGTTGGCAAATTACTCCCTTCATTATGTGGGGGGTACTGGCCCCGGCGAAATATCAGCAGATTACTTCGGGATGTTTGCTGAGCGTATGAAGCAATTGCTGCAGTCGGATAATAATCAGTATCCTCCATTTGTAGCCATGCTGTCTAATGGTACCAGCGGCAATATAAACAATGTCAATTGGGGAGGAGGCCAGGCACCTCCTCCCGCGCCACCTTATAGCCGAATGAGGGAGGTCGCTGATATTGTAGCAGCTGAAGCATATAAAACCTATCAGAATATTAAATACCAGAATTGGATTTCTCTGAGCGCTGCACAAAAGGAGATTAAATTAGGGGTACGACATCCGGATAAGGAAGAAATTGAAAGGGCAAAAGGGATCATCGCTAAGGCAAATGGCCCGGTTATGAATACAATGGAAGAAATTTATGCCCGTGAAACCATGCTGATGAATGATTTTCCAAAACAAGTACCTCTTTTTATTCAGGCTTTCCGCGTTGGAGATTTAGCGATCGCCGCAGCACCCTGTGAAATATTTGTCGAAATTGGCTTGGATATCAAAGCGAAAAGCCCTTTTAAACCAACTTTTACAACTTCCCTGGCCAATGGCTATAATGGCTATTTGCCTACTCCGGAGCACCATAAATTGGGTGGATATGAAACATGGAGAGCCCGTTCGAGCTATCTGGAAGTTGATGCATCTACCAAAATTAGCAGTGTACTTTTTGATCTGTTGCAAAAACTTAAAAATGAACAACCGTGAATATGATTTGTGGGAAATTGAGAATGGGGAATAGGAAATAGGAAATGGAGAATGTATCTCATATCTCACATCTCATATCTCACATCTCATTTCAACATGTCAGAAAATAGTATATTACATCTCAAGAAAAGTACCATATTGTTATGTTTTAAGCATTTATATTTGATTAACACTTTATGTCTTCCAGTATTTTATATAAAAAAAATTATGAACAGATTTCACTTCAAACGATACCGGATTTTTGGTCTGTTATTGATAGTACTTACAGTTACAATAGCTGCACTGCAGCCTGACCCGCGTTCTGTTCGTTTAAAGAAGGCATTGGATAGCTTTCAGATTGAGCCTGGAATGCGTATTGACCTGATCGCTGCTGAACCGCTCGTTATTGACCCGGTCGCCCTTGCCTTTGATGAGGACCGGCAGATGTATGTTATCGAGGACCGCGGGTATCCTGACCCGGCCGAAGGAGGAACTCCAACAAGGCTGGGACGTGTTGCCTTATTAAAGGATACGAACGGCGATGGGACCTACGATAAGCGAAGTGAATTTGTAACAGGCCTGACTTATCCAAATGGAGTAATGCCATGGCGGGGGGGAGTTTTTGTTACCTGTTCGCCCGATATCTTCTATTTCAAGGATACCGATGGGGATGGCATAGCAGATATCAAAAGAGTGGTCCTGACTGGTTTTTTTGATACGCGGACTGCCCAAATTCGAATGAGCCACCCCACATTAGGACTTGATGGATGGGTTTATGTTACCGCAGGCTTAAATGGTGGAAAGGTTACCTCCCCTGAGCACCCGGAACGTCCGGCGGTATCCTATACGCAAGCCGATGGCCGTTTCAATCCGGAGACCTTTGAGTTTCAGGTAACCGGTGGGAAAAGTCAGTTTGGGACTACCTTCGATCCCTACGGACGCCGTTTCGGCTGTTCCAATCGTCATCCCATCATGCATACGGTCATGGAACCCTGGTACCTCAAAAGAAATGCTAATCTGTTGTTTAATGAGAGTATACAAAATGTTTCTAAAGTCGAGGCCGAAGCAACTGTCTATCCAATCAGCAGGTCAGTTACAAGCGCTGATTTTCATCCGAGCCTGATTGGCCGCTCCCATGCAGGTACGTTCACGGCGGCCAGCGGTCTGATGGTATTTAATGGCACGGGACTTACGCCGGCCCACCAGGGGAATATTTTTATCTGTGAATCAGCGCAAAACCTGATTCAGCGCCAGATCGTTCATCCGGAGGGTGTTTCTTTCCGTTCTGATCTGCCGTACCAGGGACGTGAGTTTCTGTCTTCTACCGACGAATGGTTCCGCCCCGTCTTTCTGCAGCACGGTCCTGAAGGAGGGCTTTACTTAGCCGATATGCATCGCAAGGTAATTGATCACCCCTCTTATGTACCGGAAGAAGCAAGGGCGGGATTAGATTTTGAAAGCGGAAAGACTGATGGACGTATTTACCGGATTGTACGGAAAGACTTCAGTGAAAGCAAATCAAATGATCACTCTAAATTGAGTTCTGCTTCTTCAATTGCACAAGTGGTTACCGCATTATCCTCCGCAGAAGAATGGGACCGTTCTACTGCTCACAGGCTGCTGCTTGAACGTAAAGATCTGGCTTCAGTACCTTTGTTGCGAAAGTCTGCCCTTGAATCCCCCCGTCCTGAGAGCCGTGCACGTGCTTTATGGCTGTTACGATCTCTGGGCTCTTTAGATCTCGCTACAGAAAAGAAAGCTTTAGCAGATAAAGAAGCAGGAGTACGTGAACAGGCCGTATTATTAGCCGAAGCCATGTGTAAAGAGCATCCTGGATTGGTGCAGGCCGTGGTTGGCGCGGCAACGGATGCGGCCATGCGTGTTCGTTTTAACAGCGCTTTGGTTCTTGGATCACTGGAAGGGCCGGGGGTTGTTCAGGCTTTGGCTAAAATAGCTGTACAAGATGGAGCCGACAAGTGGGTACGTGCCGCAATACTAAGTGGCATTGAAAAACGTATGCCAGCCTTTCTATCTGCTTTTCGGAAGCAGCCGAAAGCAGAACCGATGGCTTTTGCCGCGGTGATGCAGGATCTGGGTCGTTTATATGGAAATGGGGGCTCTGTTGCCGATAGCCGTGTCCTATTGCAGGATGTGCTCTCGTCAACCGGCGCCTATGAATGGCGGGTTTCTACTTTACTGGGTTTAGCAGAAGGTGTTACCGGACGAATAAAGGAGTTTGGTACTTCTCCTAAAGGATTATTATATGCTATTCAGGGTAATAATCCTTCGAGTGCATCTGTGGTGTCATTGGATAATTTTATTGGCAAAGTACTCAGTCAGGCGGATAATCAGGCTGAGAAAACCCGGGTTCGCTTGCTTGCAACAGCTCTTTTAGGATATACAAATTTTGAACGCAGCCAGGACGTTCTGAAAAAAATGCTTGCTCCGCGTACTCCACCGGAGCTGTTGCTTGAAGCGGTGTCGGCTATTACGCGTTTGAATGATTCCCGTGGGGCAGTTTTGTTAACCGGGAAAGAGGCATGGTCAAATTATACGCCAAGGGTAAAATCAGCGGTCATTGCTGCATTGGTATCTAAACCTGCCTTTACTAATGAATTGTTAACTGCTATAGAGAAGGGTACAATTACTGGTGTGGAAATTTCTTCAGCGGATCGTGTACGTTTGATGAAAGATAAAAGCCCTGAGGTTAGTGACCGGGCAAAGGTATTGTTCAAAGAATTGGAAGGAGGAGACCGGATGAACGTATATCAGGAATATCGGAAAATTTTAAGTGCAAGCGCTGATCCAAAATTGGGGAAAGCTGTTTTTCAGAGATCCTGCTCGGCTTGTCATACTTACCTGGGGCAGGGAGGAAAAGTAGGCCCGGATTTAACCGGGGTGAAGAACCAGCCGGCCGATGCTTTATTGCTTCATATCGTTGTACCTAATTATGAGGTTCTTCCAGCTTATCAAACAATTTCGATCAGTACTAATGACGGTCGCTCGTTCTCCGGCTGGCTTGTTTCTGAAACTGAAAATAGCCTGACCTTACGCACACCTTTTGGTACAGATGAGTCAATCCTTCGGAAGAATATTGCTTCACTGAGTAATTCAGGCCTTTCCCTCATGCCGGATGGCTTGGAACAAGCTATTACCAAAGAAGAAATGGCAACATTGATTGCCTATATGAAGGCGGGGTCGTAATGAAGTTATCTATCATGAGTTTTTGATCAGATGGCCTGATCTATATGCCACAGAATGAGTAAAGTAAAATTTTGTATTAATCAAATCAATTCCAACGGCTTATAAAATGAAAAAAATATTTCTTATCTCTTTTGCTATTCTTTCCTTTTTGTCGATAGTTGAAGGCTGCAGCACAGCAAAAACAACTCAAAATTCGGTAAAGATTGACCAGTCAAATGCCGTTAATTTATTTAATGGTCAGAATCTCGATGGATGGTATAAATTTATTAAAGGCCGGGGACGTGATATAGATCCGAAAAATGTATTTACGGTAGAGAATGGATTAATCCGTATTTCAGGTGAAGAATATGGCTGTGTCACCACAAATGAAGAGTACAGTGATTATAAACTTGTTGTTGAGTATAAATGGGGCACTCAAACATACGCGCCAAGATTAGATAAAGCTAGAGATAATGGTATACTTTTACATTCTATAGGTGAGGACGGGGGCCATTCTGGTATCTGGATGCACTCGATTGAATGCCAGATCATTGAAGGAGGGACCGGTGATATTCTGGTGGTGGGAGATGGAAGCAAAAATTTCGAGGCAACCAGTGACGTTGCTCCCAAAAAACCAGGTGGTGGCAATGTTTTTCAACCGGGAGGACAGCCTCTGACTATAAATGGCGGACGAATTGATTGGTTTGCACGGGATACCAACTGGAAGGATATATTAGGTTTCCGTGGCCAAAATGACGTCGAAAAGCCTGTAGGCAAGTGGAATAAAATAGAATGTTTGGCTGTAGGGGATAAACTTTCTATTTATCTGAATGGAACTTTGGTCAATCAGGCCTACCGGCTGAAGCCAAGCAAAGGAAAGATACAGATCCAGTCCGAAGGTGCAGAAATGTTCGTCAGAAAAGTAGAGATTATACCTATAGCTTCAAATTAGACTTTTTGTAAACTAAAATTGAATATAGAGACAGTGATTTTATGCAGCTTTGAAGTCGGCTATTATAAAAACTAATTTATCCGGTATAAATAAATCATAAACCCAAATAAAATGTATTATTTAATTAAACTAAGGCCATTATTACTCTTTGCAATAGTACTTCCATTCATTTTTGCTTTTAAAGGGAAACCAAATTCTTTTTCCGCGAATGTAATTCACAAATCTATTGTAGAAGATCCGCAAAGAGAAGGCTTTGTACCTCTGTTTAATGGGAAAGATCTGAGCGGCTGGAAAGGCTTCGTTGGAGACCCCATAAAAAGGTCGAAAATGGATGCTAAAACTTTGGCCGCTGCGCAAAAAAAAGCCGATGCAGAAATGCGTGAAAGCTGGAAAGTAGTGAATGGTGAACTGCAGTTTACAGGTCACGGGAATAACATTACTACAATAAAGAAATATGGTGATTTTGAAATGCTGGTTGACTGGAAGATCATTGATAATAACACGCTGAATGGAGATGCAGGCATCTTCCTTCGGGCCATTCCCCAGGTACAGATTTGGGATATTGCCAATTTAAAGGTTGGCGCCCATGTTGGTTCCGGAGGCTTATACAACAATAAGGTCAATGAAAGCAAGCCTCTCAAAGTAGCCGACAAAAAATTGGGTGAGTGGAATACCTTCCGTATTTTGATGAAGGGTGACCGCGTTACCGTTTACCTGAACGGGGAACTGGTAACCGATAACGTGATCCTCGAAAATTACTGGGACAGGAACCTGCCGATCTTTGCCGAAGAGCAGATCGAATTGCAGGCACATGGATCGCCTGTATCTTACCGCAATATTTATATCAAAGAAATTCCGCGTGTAAAACCATTTATACTGAGTGCAAAAGAAAAGAAAGACGGCTTTAAAGTATTGTTTGATGGCACCAATATGCACAACTGGACTGGAAATACTAGGGAATATGTTACAGAAGACGGGAATATTGTCATTAATCCTAAACCTAAAGGTTCTGGAGGTAATTTGTTCACTAAAGAAGAGTTTGGTGATTTTGTCTTCCGATTTGAGTTTCAACTTACCCCGGGAGCTAATAATGGTTTGGGAATCAGGTCTCCTTTAACAGAGAATGCAGCTTATGAAGGAATGGAATTACAAATTCTTGATAATGAAGCTCCCGTTTATAGAGATCTGCATGTCTATCAGTATCATGGTTCTATTTACGGAACAATTCCTGCAAAAAGAGGCTTTCTTAAACCTGTTGGGCAGTGGAATTACCAGGAAGTTATTGCAAAAGGCCCTAAAATCAAGGTGATCTTAAACGGTACTGTAATTCTTGATGCAGACATTACTGATGCCCGGAAGAATGGTGCGGCTGATGGTAAAGACCATCCGGGCTTATTGCGCGACAGCGGTCATATCGGATTCCTTGGACATGGCTCTCCGGTAAAATTCAGGAAGATAAGGATCAGGGATTTAAGCAAGGAATAAATTTAATGCTGAAGATAATTTGTGAAATGAAATTAATTTAAAAGAGGAGTATTACAATGACGATCCGACACCACATCAACCGCCGCCGGTTCCTCGGCGTTGCAACATCTGTCGCCGGCGGACTTCTGCTACCCGACACACACATATTGGCCTCCGGCATGAGCGTGACACCTGCCCCAGATCCATCGACGAACCACTTCTGGTACCGTAAGCCGCCAGAAAGTCCGTACATTGACTCACAGCGAGGCAGCAAAGCATTCGGTTTTTCGGACAATTCGGTCTTCCTGTCCGAAGACAGCAGCCATACGTGGCCGCACAGCGCGGCGTTTCCCGATGCGCGCAACATAACGTTCAGTCATATTTTTGAGAACGGTAATGTCCTCTTTGCCACCCGGGCAAAGATCTACCTGAGTTCGGACAACCTCAGATCATACAGGGAAATTACCTTGAAGCATCCGGATGGCACAGACTATGTTCCCCACACACCCCAGAATCCCGACAACCCTGGCTGGTATTTTCACACCCTTACGGGTGTAAACTCGTGGCGGATTGAAGGCGTGGAAATGCTCGTATGGGGTAACTATTGTAACGTGATAGGTGGCGCCACACCGCTCAATATCTACTACTCGACCGACAACGGCCAGACCGTGAAGATCGCGTATTCCTTTGGGCAGAACCCCTATTTTCGCGATAATGGCTCCGCCGGCGGAGGTTCTACTGGCACGCTGCTGGGCGACCCCAACAACCCTGTCTTCGGCCGCCATATACACTCTGTTGCATACAACCCTGCCGAGAATGCATTTTACGCCTGCACCGGCGATGGTGATCGGCCCAAAGGCTATGAGTGCCATTGGCTGCGGGGTACCTACGATACCGTGAAAGACTCGTGGAACTGGAAGGTCATCGTTTCCGGGAAAGTGAACTCGAGGTACAAGGCTGGCGGCATCAGCTTCGTCGATGGGCAACTCTATTGGATTAGCGATGCGAACGGCCCCGGGCCACATGACCGGGGCATTTTCCGTTGCGCCCCAGCTGATATTGCTAACCCTGATGCGCACACTTTGCTGTTCAACTCAAAGTATGAAGGCGCGAATATGATTATTCAGGATGGTGTAATCCTGGCATCGCATTACGCGACCGCATCGCCATTTACCCTGGGGTTCATAATTTCGCCGGACATGGGCAAAACATGGGCGGAATACGATCTTAAAGAGTTTGGTCCCCGGTCGCCCAGCCGCTTTCACAAGAAGAACGCGGAAGGCTGGTTCCGGGTCGACCTGCGGGCTGGCTGGATCAGCCGTGCTGAGGTGCTGTTCATTAAGCCGAAATAGTCCGTCGCCCAGACCTTTGACATGAGTGGTTATGCCGCTCCTAAACTTGATACGGTCAGGGTGGGCTTTATCGGACTGGGTGGGCGCGGGCCCTCTCATTTAAATGCGATCTCCAAAATTGAAGGCACTGAGATCAAAGCTTTGTGCGACTTACGATTAGAAAGTGTTAATAAAGCAAAGAAAGTAGGCGGACATGGTAGTATGGACTTTATAATGGACTGGCGCCTTATCGATTGTCTGCGTAATGGTTTACCTCTTGCTCAGGATGTTTATGACGCGGCCACATGGAGTTCGGTGTTCCCATTAAGTGAATGGTCGGTTAATAACCGTTCCAATTCAGTTGATGTGCCTGACTTTACCCGTGGTGCCTGGAAAAAGAATCAGCCTCATGATATCGATCTGAAACAGGGCGGAGCGACGAAAGTGAAAATCTAAATGATTTGATATTTTAAAAAAATCACGTACAGGCGGGGATTTTTTTAAAAAGACCTCAGTTTATTCAATTCGACGTGTTCTGATTAGTAGTTTCAATCATCAGTGATACACTCATCACCACCGACTTCGGCTAAATCTGTGAATCTGAAAATCCTTTTCTTAATGCTGCAGGGGCGAGGAACTGTTGCATTACATACATGTAAATGGGCATTAATTTGAGTGTTTTTGCCTTGGGAATCATACTTAAAGATTGATTCGTGATATTCTTTAAAATACTTATTTTCAAGGCTTTATGTAAGTTTAGTTGATTGTTTTTACTAACAACTAATCTGTTTTTTGTGATTTTTTATCCTTATTTTCAACCCTTGATTCGCATTATATACATTTGTTATTGATATTTATCAATAACTGTCTTTCAATCAAAATCTCACAGGATATTATGAATTTATAGAATGAATAAATCGAAGAATAAAATAAGCCGGCGGGAAGTTCTTAAGGGGGCTGCACAG
Source organism: Pedobacter sp. (assembly GCA_036677005.1). Lineage (GTDB taxonomy): Bacteria > Bacteroidota > Bacteroidia > Sphingobacteriales > Sphingobacteriaceae > Daejeonella. The sequence goes on along the minus strand of JAKFBV010000124.1, from coordinate 16,456 downwards.
GCAGGATTAGCAGCCGCACTCTTACCATTATCGGGCTTCTCAGAGCTTAAGCAGGAGCAGGGAGGATTGATCCTGTCCGAGAATAAAAAACCCGGTACTACGGATTGGCAACTTACTTATGTCAAATCAGAACAGTTTCGATCGAAGCTTATCGAAGGCTACTGTTCGAAGACGAGTCTGCGTTCCGGTGAGTCCCTGGATATTTTCCTGAATGCAGCATCTTCAACGGATATCACTATTGATATCTATCGGATGGGTTATTATAGCGGCAAGGGCGGCCGGTTCATGAAAAGACTGGGTCCATTCAGGGTGAAGCCACAAGCTGTTCCGCCTATTGCCGAGAATCGCCTTCGTGAATGCGAATGGGATCTTGCTACAACTTTAAAGGTTCCTGAAGACTGGATCAGCGGTGTTTATCTCGGGAAACTTTCCAGTTCTGACCATCGGTATCAAAGTTATATTATTTTCATAGTTCGGGATGACAGAAAAGCCGATGTGATGTTTCAAACCAGCGATACAACCTGGCAGGCTTACAATAAGTGGCCTGATACCTTTTCTCTTTATGATAGTGATCCGCCCCTGCAGCCGCTTAGCGGGAGAACATGGGTGAGTTTCGACCGTCCTTATGGGAAATATCCTCAGGTAGTGGATCAGCCTTTATCACAGGGTTCCGGTGAGTTTTTACTGTGGGAATATTCGCTTTGTTTCTGGCTGGAACAACAGGGCTATGATGTAACCTATTGCTCTAATATTGATACGCATTCTGATCCATCAGGCCTCGACCGCGTAAAGTGTTTCCTTTCAGTGGGGCACGATGAGTATTGGTCGCTCAAGATGTTTGAGAACGTTAAAAGTGCAGTGAGCCGGGGACTTAGTGCTGCATTTTTGTCCGGTAATTCATTGATGTGGGTCATTGATCTTCAGAGCGGTGATTTTACCGATGGGGCGGCCGCTGATGCGGCATCCGGACTAAGTAAGAAAGGTGTTGGGCGCATACCTGTAAAATCTGATCCATCGGGAAATCCTAACCGGACCATTCATCGCATCGGACGTTTCGGCGGTTTTAGTGAAGCTGAGAAGAAACTTGGAATTATGGGGCCTTTTGCTAAGGATGACTGGCCGAACGAAAATACCCTGATTGGGGCAAGGACCATGTATCCTTTCAATGGCTCGGCCGACTGGATCGTTAGTAAACCCGATCATTGGATCTTTGAAGGTACCGGGATGAAAAAAGGGGATAAGATTCCCGGACTTGTGGGCTGGGAACATCATGGCGACCCGGCCAAAATACCAGGTTTGGAGGTTGTGGCTGAAGGGACTACAACCAATGGTGCAGAGCAAAAATCATATTATACTGCAACAGTATATCCCGGACCTAAAGGGAATTGGGTATTCAATGCAGCAACCATTTACTGGTCTTTTGGACTCGCCGTACCTCCTGGTGTCATTACCCCTAACTCACACTTTGGCCGCCCGCATGGTGTTGATGAACGGGTTCAAAAAATAACAGCTAATTTTTTAAAACGATGTGGTATTTAGTTATGAAGTCACGATTGGGTTTTATAGAAGTTTGTCTGAAGAAAGAAGAGTAATTTTTCAGAGCAGTTTCGATCTTTAGAGATACATTCACCACTACCGGCTTTGACTAAATCTGTGAATCTGAAAATCCTTATCCGAACGGTGAAGTGTCAAACCTTTATCCCCAACTCTATTTATTTGCATTTATGTATTTTTTTTAATTAATTTTCATCTGAAATATTATTCTCATGCCTGATTCATCTCTTTATTCTGAAAAAGATCTGCTGATAAAAGTGTCAGCAGGTGATGAAGATGCATTCCGGCAATTATTTTTAAAATATCATCAGCAATTAGGAATACATATCTTTCGTATTACCAATTCTGTTGACATAGCTGAAGAGATTGTACAAGATGTATTTCTTAAAATATGGATGAGTCGTGAGGCATTGGTCAGGGTGCGTAATTTTAAAGCATACTTGTTTGTCATATCTAAAAATCACACCTTGAACTGTTTAAGAAAACTATCAAGAGAGCAGATGCATAAGAAGGAATGGGAGGATAGTTCTGCCAAAATATTGACATCTGAAAATGATAGTTTCAATATATATTACTGTCTGCTTGATGAAGCCATTGATCAATTACCACCACAACAGCAAAAGGTATATTTGCTTAGCAGACATGAGCGACTCAGATATACCGAAATAGCCAATAGACTCAATATTTCTTGTGAAACTGTAAAAAAATATTTACAGATAGCTACCGCTTCTATTACTGCATATGTAAAGACCAACTCTGAAGCGGCTATAATTTTACTGATTGTTCTGACTTTTTTTTAAATTACCACTACCCCCTTTTTTCATCGCTTGCGTGTCTTATGTATAAGGTCATTCTTAATGACCATATTATCTATTATTCTTAAATAAGAATTATGCATTCATCTAATGCCAGGCTGTCCTATCTTTTTAACAGTTATTATAATAAAACTGCTACTAAACAGGAAAAGGAGGAATTGTTTCAGCTATTGCATACAACTTCGGATGATGAACTGGCAACAGTTATACGCGAGGCATGGGATAGTCTGCAAATAGAAGAATCCTTATTTAAGTCTGATAAAAGTTTAGAGATACTAAACAGGATTTTGCCTGAAGGAGCTGCAGTAAATAGGTTAGAAGAAAGAGCTATTGTTATTGATGACATGAGATGGCCTTCAATATTCAGTAAATCTTTAGCAGCAGCAATTCTGATTTTCATTAGTGTTGGAACTTATTTTTGGTTAAGACCGGCTCCTGAACCTAAAGCCAAAATAGTTTCCAATGTGTTTAATGATGCTCCTCCAGGAGGTAACAAGGCAGTATTAACACTGGCAAATGGTAAAATCATTATTCTTGATAGTGTTCAGAATGGTATTATCGTAAAAATGGCAAATTTTGAAGTTAATAAGACTAAAGATGGACAACTGGTTTACAATGTAGTTGAAAATAGTACTCAAAAACCTGGGTTTAACACCCTTTCAACCCCACGAGGCGGACAATACCAGGTTATTCTTCCTGATGGCAGTAAAGTGTGGTTAAATGCTGCTTCTTCAATAAAGTTTCCAAGTGTGTTTAAAGGGAAAATCCGCGAGGTTGAACTTAAGGGCGAAGCTTATTTCGAAGTAGCAAAAAATGCTGCCATGCCTTTTAAAGTAAAATCGACTCATGCCCAAATTGAAGTATTGGGAACTCATTTTAATGTCAGAGCCTATGATGATGAAAATGATATGAAAACCACATTAATAGAAGGGTCCGTAAAAATAACGAGTGGAAATTTAACTAATGTGTTAAAACCGGGTGATCAGGCTGTATTAAATGGCGATAATGGGATGGAAGTAATCAATGATGTAGATGCAGAATTAGAAACTGCCTGGAAAAACGGACTGTTTCAATTTAAAGATGCGAGTATCGAGGAGATTATGCGACAGGCAGCCTTATGGTATAATTTAAATATAAGCTTTGAAGGCGAGATTCCTAAGAGATATTTTACGGGCAAAATTTCCCGTAATGTGAAGGCATCTGAATTTTTAAATATGCTTAAATATACCGGTATCAAATTTAGGATCGAAGGGGAGAATATTATTGTGATGAATTAACATAAGAAAACCAGATAACTATAATCAACAATCAATTACTCAACTAAACATAAAACTATGAAAGAAAAAATTCCAAAGCTTTAAGTCAAAGGGAACTCAAAATTTTCAATAATGGTACATGTTAATATAGATTTTAAAGACAGAATAGCTTTTAAAGCTGTATAAATAAAAACCGGGAAGTGTTTGCCCACTATCCCGGCTAAAGTATCGGGTTCCCAAAAAATCCAATCACTAATTGAAATGATGTTTAACCCAAAACAAACAAATTTATGAATTTTAATTCTAAAGTCATGCCTGCGGGGCGACTTGAACTATCCCAGATTTTATTGGCAATGAAATTGACTACAATTTTAATCCTTGCGGCACTTTCAACAGTAAGCGCCAGTAGCTATAGTCAAATGATTACCCTTCATAAGAAAAATATTTCTGTTGGAGAAGTTCTTCGATTAATAGAAAAACAATCTAACTATCATTTTCTGTACGACAGACGTGATATTTCGAGAGCAGGAGTTATAAATGTTGATGTAGGAAATGTGTCTGTTGAAGTGGCTCTTGATAAATGTTTTAAGGATCAACCACTGACATATAAGATCTTCCAAAATACCATTGTCATAAAAAGCAGGGAATATTTTAAAGAGACCCTCCCCATAAAAGACCTGATTGTTAAGGGGAAGGTTACCGACAACAGGGGTGAGACCCTTCCGGGGGTAAGTGTCAAACTTAAAGGAACCACAATTGGTGCTACCACTGATTCTGAGGGCAGGTACACTATCAATGTTCCGGATAACAACAGTATTCTTGTGTTTACGTATATCGGATATGTAACACAGGAAATTTCAGTTAATAGTAGTAATTCAATTAATGTTAGATTACTTGAACAGGCTAAATCTTTAGATGAGGTTGTAGTTGTGGGCTATTCATCAAAGCAGCTTTCTCAATTGTCTAGTTCAGTTGCTGTGGTTTCCGGAGCGAAACTGAATGATGTTACATCAGATGATGTTACCGGATTATTACAAGGGAAAGCAGCGGGAGTAATCGTTTCAAATTCATCCGGTGATCCTAATGCAGGATCTAATATCATTATCAGAGGCTCAAGTTCTATCAATGCCGGTGCTGGTCCATTGTACGTAGTTGATGGCATAATAGGAGGTAATGCTAACCCAAAAGATATAGAATCAGTTACCATCCTTAAAGATGCAGCGGCAACTGGATTATATGGTTCAAGGGCAGCAAATGGAGTTATTATCATCACAACGAAAACAGGAAAGGCTGGTAAGACCAGGATCGATTTTTCTTCAACCACTGGATTCAATACTGCAAATACCGGAAATTTCACAGTAATGAATTCCCAACAGCTGTATGATTATACGAAAAGCTTTTATCCTACCGATCGCTTTGATAAGGAAATTCCTGCAAGCGTTATCTCTCAGAACACAAACTGGCATGACTTAGCCTTCAGAACAGGTCTTAATCAAAATTATGGAATGGCTGTTTCAGGAGGGTCAGAGAAAACACAGTTTTATGTTGCAGGAAGTTATTATAATGAAGAGGGTACGCTCAAATTCAACTCGAATGAGCGATATAATATGAGAACTAACATTACACACAATATTAATAATAAATTTAAGCTAAACGTGAAGTTTAATGCACGTTTTAACAATCAAAAGTTCGATCCTGCCGGACTTGATGGTGCTTTATATGGTTCTTATAACAATATGCCCTGGGATAGTCCCTACAATCAGGATGGGTCAATAAACAGAGGTACTGATGGTAAATGGTACGGCAGAGAGCAGGAGAATTTTCTCCATGGATGGCAATATAATATTAATGAGAGACAAGGAACCGGCCTGGATGGAGATATTAACCTGGATTATACCATTATTCCTAACCTAAGTTTTGCTAGTTATAACAGAGTAGGTTATACAAATTCACGCAATGAATTGTTTAACGATATCCGGTCCAAAGCTGGTAAAGGGCTGGGAAGACTTAACAATGGATCAAATAATGGGCTCTCGCTGATCACCTCCAATCGGTTGCGCTATGGAAAGAGTATTGGGAAACATACGTTTGATGCTTTGGCGGTAGCTGAAGTCGAAAAAAATCATACGAGTTTTAATACGGTTTTAGGTGAAGGGTTAGCCCCCGGTCTTCATGTAATTAACACTGCATCCCGCATTTTGAGTGCCACAGGTGGCATAAGTGAAAACGCATTCAGTAAAGGGCTGGTACAATTGGATTATAACTTTGATAACAGGTATTTTGCTGTTGGGTCCTTTATTAATGAATCATCGTCTCGTTTCGGTGCCAACAACCGCTCTGCCAATTTCTATACACTAGGTACTTCATGGATTTTGAGTAATGAAAACTTCATGAAAAATCGAACAAAGATAGACCTGCTAAAAATTAGAGCAAGCTATGGTTTAACCGGGAATGCTAATATTGGTAATTACCAATCTCTTGGATTATATAGCTTTGCCACGCAGTATGACAGTAATTCAGGATCTTTCCCTTCACAAATGGCGAACAATGACCTCGCATGGGAAAAAGCAGAAAGCTGGAATTTGGGTTTGGATGTTGGTATGTTTAATCGAATTTCCCTGAATTTAGACATATATGATAAAACCACACAGGGATTATTGCTAAATGTAGAACAACCTTATACCACTGGCTTTGGATCTGTGATCAAAAATGTTGGTTCAATACAAAACAGGGGTCTGGAAATAAACCTAACCACAAATAATCTCAAAGGAAAATTTAAGTGGGAAACCAATTTCAATATGGCCTTTAATCGTAGTAAGGTCCTGGTTCTTGAGAAAGGAAAGGATATAAGACAAGGAAACTTAATAATCAGTGAGGGTGAAGAACTGTATACCTGGAATATGCGTAAATGGGTAGGAGTTGATCCTGCAAATGGCGATCCATTATGGGAGCGTGTTAGTACTGACCCAAATGGAAATCGTATTGCTACTACTACAAACTCATATAGCCTCGCGACCCAGCAAAATGTAGGTTCTGCAAATCCGAATTTTACCGGAGGCATGAGTAATTCTTTTACCTATAAAGGATTCTCCCTGTTTGCCTTCTTTAATTTCGTAAGTGGTAACCAGGTTTATCATTCTTCCCGAGTTCTTTTTGACTCAGATGGGGCTTATTACACGTATAATAGTATGGTATTGGCTGATGGTTGGAATAGATGGCAGAAACCCGGGGATATTGCAACCCATCCAAAACCTGTTTTTGGGGGCTCCAAAAATTCTAATAAAACATCTTCCAGATATCTGGAAGATGGAAGTTATGCTCGTCTTCGCAATGTGACATTCTCATATCAGTTGCCTACTGCCTTCGTCAATAAATTTCACGTAGGTAATGCGAAATTTTTTGTGAGCGGAGATAACCTAATTACACTTACTAAATTTTCGGGAATGGATCCGGAAGTAGCGTTAGGGCCGGGGGGAGGCACATCAAGTATTAAATATCCTATCAGCAGGAAAGTATTGTTTGGAATTAACATTGGTTTATAACAAACGAATAGAAACAATCAAATTAAACACACGAGTAATGAAAACATTCAATATTAAAAGATATATTTTAGTAACTGTATTTCTGGCTTCCATAAGCGCATGTGAGAAAAATTTGCAACCATATGACAGTAAATCAAATGAAGTTGCTTTGACCACTCCGGATGACATACAAATAGCAACCTACGGGAATTATTCAATGCTGGTAGCGGAAGCATATACCCGGCATCTACTTACTTTAAATGAATGGCCTGGAGACAATGTAGTTCAAAGCGGAGCTGACGGAGACCAGGCTTCTCTTGGTGCTTCTTATCAGCATATTCCTGGGATGTATCCTACCAGGGATTTTTGGGCTCAGTCTTATAAGTTAATTTATTCAACTAATCTTATCATTGAAAGAATAAAAGATGGTGAATCCCCAAAGCTGGATCAGCTTAAAGGTGAAAATCTATACCTAAGGGCTATGGCACACTTTAATTTGGTGCGTTTGTTTGGGCGTCCTTATCCTCAGGGTGATGGAAACAACCCGGGAATTCCTATTAAGAAAGACCTTAAAGCTGATGATTTTCCTGCAAGAAACACCGTAAAGGAGGTCTATGATTTTGTAATAGCTGATTTGCAGAAAGCAGCTTCTTTGATGAAAGATTCCAAAAATGCAAATTTTGCCTCTAAAGAGGTAGCTGAAGCACTTTTATCCCGTGTTTATTTATTTAAAAAGGATAATGCAAACGCTATTATTTATGCTGATAAGGTGATTAATTCCAACCGTTATTCTTTGGCAAGTACAGCGGTTTATAAGAAATCGTCAACCCTGGTGCCTGAAAGTAATCCGGAAACTATATTCAATATAAGACACACGATTTCTGATAATAAGGATAAAAATTCAGTTGGTTCTTTGTATTACAATGACCCGGCAACTTTATCAACAGGTTGGGGAGAATATTATGCTTCCCAGGCGTATATGGATTTATTGAATCAAAATCCTCAAGATGCACGCCATGCTTTTATAACAATTCATTATATAAATGGTGTTTTACAATATCGCGGGACTTCACCAGTGTATTTTATAAATAAATATAACTGGCAGGAAGGCATAGCCAACCTTGCTTCGCCGGTTTATTTACGGTTAGCTGAAATGTATTTGAATAAAGCAGAAGCAAATGCTAAACTGGGTAATGATCAATTGGCTATTGCTGATGTAAATCTAATCAGGGAAAGGGCCGGACTTTCAGGAACCGCTCTTTATACCGTTTCCGATTTAAAAGGCAGGGGGAGCGTTCTCAATGTGGTATTAGAGGAACGACGATTGGAGCTTGCCTTTGAGGGACAACGTCCCGGTGATCTATTTAGAAATAATCTGCCACTGGTAAGGGCTTATCCGGGTTTGCATGGTACAGACAATTTTAATTTCAGGGTTGAACCTACGGATCCAAGAGTTATCTACTATATTCCTGAGCGGGAAATCAATATTAATCCCAAGCTCACTCAAAACCCCTGATTTTTAAAAGTATAATACGTTTAGCTATTTATCTTATTTGTTTAAAAACGAAAGCAAATACCTAAATTAAATAATATCAGAATTGGACAATTCTTTATTTTTAATAATAAGTAAAAATGATAGAGTTACCAATCTAACAAGTACACTAATAATATATATTTACAGATACAAAATTACTTTTCATGAGATATTTTCCATTAACCTTGAAAAACCACCATAAAAAAATTATAGGTTCAATCACAATATGTTGTGCCGTCCTGTTTTTTATGGGTAGCAAAGAGAGAGAAATTGTTGCGACCGACCTGGATGGATTAAAGGTTCCCGCTGGCTTTTCCATTGAGCGTGCAGTTGATCCTTCTATGCTTTCTTACCCAATGTTTGCTTCCTTCGATGGTCAGGGCCGGCTTTTTGTTTTCGAGTCGGATGGCAGTTCACCAAGCAGCGGGGACATGTTGAAAAAACCTCCGTATCATATACGCCTTCTGGAGGATACGGATGGTGATGGTATTTTTGATAAGAGCAAGATCTTTGCCGATTCCCTGACATTTCCGAAAGGCGGGGTATTCTATAAAGGCAGTCTTTATGTAAGCTCTTCCCCCGATTTGATACGCCTTACGGATACCGACAATGATGGTGTTGCTGATAAGCGGGAAGTAATCCTTACCGGTTGGGTACTGAATTCCAATGCGGCATTATTGGGCGGACCATTTATGGGGCCAGATGGATGGTTATACTTAACTGATGCCAGGCGCGGATTTGATATTACTACCAAAGAAGGTGAGAATCTTAAAGGAGGTTCTGCCAGGATCTGGAGATGCAGGCCTGATGGTACGGGTTTGGAAGCTATGTCTGGTGGCGGGTTCGATAATTCTATTGAAATCGCATTTATGCCATCTGGTGAAACAGTAGGGACAATGACCTATTTTGTGAATCCGGAAGGCGGGATGAGAGATGCATTGATGCACTGGGTTGAAGGTGGGGTATTTCCAAAATCAGGGCCTGTTATTCAACAGGATAAATTCAAAATGACCGGGGATCTGATGCCTGTGATGACTAAAATGGCTAGGGTGGCTCCATCCGGTTTAATGCGTTACCGGGGATCTGCATTGGGAAAAGAATATAGCACCAATATTTTTAGCGCTGAATTTAATACCGGGCGGATTATGCGTCACCAGGTTAGTGCTGAAGGAGCTTCGTATAAAACTGTGGATGAGCCATTTATAACTTCTACCGTTCAGGATATTCATCTCACCGATGTGCTTGAGGATGCCGACGGAAGTATGCTGGTATTAAATACCGGAGGCTGGTTCATTTTGGGATGTCCTTTGTCGAGAGTGGCTAAAATGGATGTAAATGGCGGCATATACCGGATCAGGAGAAATGGGTCCGCAAAAATTGCTGATCCATGGGGAAAGAAACTGAATCTCAAATCCATGCCCGTTCAGACTTTGGCAGCTACGATCAAGGACCCTCGCCTGGCAGTTCGCGACAATGTGATTGAAGGTCTGGTTGAAAAAGGTGAAGCTGCGGTTTTACCAATAAAAAATACCTTGCTCCGTTCTGAAAATGAAGAGATACGTGCTGCCGGTGTATTTGCACTTTATCGGATTGGCACAGCCAATGCGATAAAAGAGGCACGTTTAGGTCTGAACGATGCCAGCATGGTCGTGAGAACCTCTGCAGCCCGTGTTATGGGCCTTGCAAAAGATAAAGCCTCTATAGATAAGCTGATGGAGCTGGTGCAGAAAGACAAACCTTCGGTTCGCCGGCAGGCAGCAACAGCTTTGGGACAAATTGGAGATCAGCGTGCTGTTACTGCCCTTTTAAATGCGGCTGCAACAAATAAAGATCGTTTTGTAGACCATGCTATCATCTATTCACTGATCACCCTCAGGAGTACTGCACCTTTAATCGCTGCATTAAAGAGCCCTTCTTCAAGTGTGAGAAAATCTGCACTTATCGCACTTGATCAAATGGATGGCTCTGTTTTAAGCAAAGAGAACCTGGTTCCTTTTTTGAATAGCAGCGATCTGGAATCACGGAAAACCGGTATTTGGGTTGCTTCCCATCGTCCTGAATGGTCGGATATAGTGATCAACTTTCTGAAAGCCCGATTGGCTGTCTCCAATCTTTCAGAAACTGATATCACAGCAGTCCGTGACCTGATGATCACCTTTAGCGAAAATAAGCCTTTACAACAGTTTTTGGGAGAACAACTCGGAGATCAGGCAACACCGGCAGCAAGGCAGGCTTTATTAATTGATGTGATAACTCATTCTCCGGTAAAGGAAATTCCTGCTATCTGGGTACAACAACTGGGGAAATTGCTGGATAATGGAAGCGTGGAAATTAAATCACAGATACTCGGACTTATTGAATCAAGAGGGATTAAGGTCTTGAATGAGCAATTGAAAATGATTGTACAGAATCCGGGAACATCGCCTGATTTCAGACTGAAGGCACTCAGTTCAAAACTTCTTTCTGAACCAAATCTTTCTGATGGGGAATTTCAGATGGTGCTCAGTTATTTGGATAGCAAGAACGAATCGCCGATCAGACAAATGGCAGCTCGTTTGCTGGCAAAGGCGAAATTAAATGATAATCAGCTTATTAAATTAGCAAAGGAGCAGGTTGCTAAAGCAGATGTTTTCCTTTTGCCAAATTTGGTATCTGCTTTTGGAGCAGGTAAAAATGCAGATGTCGGTACTGCCCTTGTAGCTGCCCTTGGAAGTTCTGCTGACCGATTAGACAACCTCTCAGAGCAGGATTTAAAATCATTACTCAATAAATATCCACAGGCAATCAAAACTTCTGCCGAACCTTTGATTACAGCTTTGGCTGAACGGAATGCCGCGCGCCTCACAGAACTGCATGCAGTAGAGGCTCGCTTAACAAGAGGTGATGTATCTCAGGGGGCAAAACTATTCTTCGGAAAGGCAATCTGTTCTTCATGCCATGCAGTTGCAAATAAGGGTGGAAAATTTGGGCCAGACCTTACAAACATTGGCCAGATCCGTTCAAGTCATGATATCCTTGAGGCTATTTTATATCCGGGAGCTAGCTTTGCCCGGGAGTATGAAACAAGTAAGGTGATTACAAAATCAACTACCCATGTTGGTGTGATTAAAGAACAATTTCCAGATGCCATTACAGTTGAAATCGGCCCGGGCATAATTGTACGTGTTCAGCGTTCTGAAATTACGGGAATTGAACCGATGAGCTTGTCGATGATGCCGCCAGGACTTGATAAACAATTAACATCAGAAGAATTGTCAGACCTGATGGCTTATCTTAACTCGCTTCCCGATGGATTGGGAACGATCAGAACTAAGAATTAAAATAATTGATTAACCTATATACAAAATGAAAAGAACACTTCTGGTTTCTATTGCCCTGATTTCTTCCCTGATAATCATTGAAGGCTGCGGTACTGTAAAAACAAATTCAAGTCAGGTTAAAACTGACCAATCTAAAGCAATCAGCCTGTTTAATGGCAAAGATCTTAATGGCTGGTACACCTTTGTTAAAGGCCGCGGGACAGGTATTGACCCTAAAAAGGTATTTACTGTTCAGGCTGGTTTGATCAGAGTCTCCGGTGAGGAGTACGGCTGTATCACCACAAATGAAGAATACAGTGATTATAAACTGATCGTCGAATTCAAATGGGGACCTAAAACCTTTGCACCAAGAGTGGATAAAGCAAGGGATAATGGCATTCTTCTTCATTCAACCGGTGTGGATGGAGGTTATTCTGGTACCTGGATGTATTCTATTGAATGTCAGATCATTGAAGGGGGTACCGGCGACTTTCTGGTGGTAGGTGATGGTACAGATAAGTTCTCCCTGACCAGTAATGTAGCTCCTAAAAAACCAGGAGGCGGAAATGTTTATTTGCCAGGCGGTCAGCCTTTGACGATCAATAAAGGCAGGATCGATTGGTTTGCACGTGATCCAAACTGGAAAGATGTTCTGGGCTTCCGGGGTGAAAAGGATGTTGAAAAAGAAGTGGGTAAATGGAATAGAATTGAATGTATTGCTGATGGAGATAATCTGACAGTTTACCTTAATGGTGTACTTGTTAATCAGGCTTATCGTGTAAAACCGAGCAGAGGGAAGATTCAGATTCAGTCTGAGGGTGCCGAAATGTTTGTCAGAAAGGTTGAAATCGTTCCTTTAGCTGCGAAATAGAAGGATTCAGACTTACCTTTAGATTAGCAAATTAGAGAATGAGCAAATTAACAAATGCGCCCTGTCATCCCGATACCTGCCCTTCAGCAGGTGAGGGAACTTAGTACGGAGGGATGAAATATTGACAAATTGAAATAGTTTTTTTAGCAAAAAGATCCCTCATGCGTCTGGATGAGATTGGAGCAAGGACTTATTTAATAGGCAGCATGCATTTAAATTCGCCAGTCCTTATTAGATACAATTGATGGATAGATCAGTTTTAATTGGCAATTCTGAAGTTCTTAAACCCGATTGGAGCGGATACCGGCCTGTGGTTAAGGCCTGTGTAGTATGAGCGAAAAGCGGGACTGCCTTTAAAAAATGCAATCAGTATATTTCAAAATGATAAAAACTAATTTAAAACTACAGAAAAGCAAGTAAAACCAACTCGTTAAATAAAATTGTATCGAACTCAGATTAATTTGATTTTTCAGATAAATTGGCTGATTTAATTCTTAAATTCAATTCAGAAACTCAAACTATAAAAAAATGAATCTTTCAAATAAACTCAGGTCTCTCATTTTGCTGGCATTGATTCTTCCGGTGCTTGTATCATTTAAAGAAGACCCAAAGCGAATCGAAAATAAGGCAGAAATGCCACAAAAAGAGGGCTTCGTTCCTCTGTTTAACGGAAAAGATCTGAAAGGCTGGAAGGGTTTGGTTGGAGACCCGATTAAGAGGTCGAAAATGGATGCTAAAACTCTCGCCGAAGCGCAAAAAAAGGCTGATGCAGAAATGCGTAATAGCTGGAAAGTGGTGAATGGAGAGCTTCAATTTACCGGGCATGGGAATAATATTACCACAATAAAAAAATATGGTGATTTCGAAATGCTGGTCGACTGGAAAATTATTAATAATGGCACTCTGGACGGTGATGCAGGTATTTACCTAAGAGGTACACCGCAAGTACAAATATGGGATAATGCCAATTTAAGAGTTGGGGCACAGGTTGGTTCAGGTGGCTTATACAATAATAAAGAGAATGAAAGTAAGCCTCTCCAGGTAGCCGACAAAAAACTGGATGAGTGGAATACCTTCCGTATTATCATGAAAGCTGACCGGGTTACGGTTTACCTTAACGATGTACTCGTAACTGATAATGTGATTCTCGAAAATTACTGGGACAGAAGTTTGCCAATATTTGCAGAAGAACAAATAGAATTACAGGCACATGGCTCACCAATAGCCTATCGGAATATCTACATCAAAGAGCTTCCACGTGTAAAACCATTCCAGCTCAGTGCGCAGGAAAAAAAGGAAGGTTATAAGGTATTGTTTGATGGAACCAATATGCACAGCTGGATAGGTAATACCAGGGATTATATCACTGAAAATGGCAATATGGCTGTTCGTCCGAAACCGGGCAAAAGTTCTTTGGGTAATAATTTATTCTCCAGGGAAGAATTCAGTGATTTTGTGTTGCGCTTTGAGTTTCAACTGACACCGGGTGCGAATAATGGTTTGGGCATCAGATCTCCTATAACCGGCGATGCGGCTTATGAAGGAATGGAATTGCAAATACTGGATAATGATGCACCTGTTTATAAGGATTTGAAAGTTTATCAGTATCACGGTTCTATCTATGGTACTATACCTGCAAAAAGAGGCTATCTGAAACCTACGGGGGAATGGAACTATCAGGAGGTAATTGTTCAGGGACCAAAGATCAAGGTCATCTTAAACGGTACGGTAATACTTGATGCAGATATTACTGATGCCAGGAAGAATGGTGCTGCCGATGGGTTGAAACATCCCGGCTTATTACGCGACAGCGGTCATATCGGTTTTCTTGGACATGGAAATCCGCTGAAATTCAGAAATATCAGGATTAAGGATTTGAGTGGGCAATAGGCAATAGGCAATAGGCAATAGGGAATAGGGAATAGGGAATGGGGAATGGGGAATTGAGAGTGGAGAATTGAGAATTGGGACCCGATAGCTATCGGGTGGGCTTGAAATTCGAGAAAACAGCAATGATTTGAGAATTGGCTAAAATTTGATACCTGATAGCTGAAACCTGATACCTCACAGCCCAAAGCAAAAATTACGATTGTTTAACATAAAATATAATGCTTAGATTATGAAACTGAATTCAAACCGCAGGGAATTTATCAGGAAAACAAGCATTGCCGGTATGGGAATGTTGATGTTACCTGGAATGTTGCGCAAAGTAGCTGCAAGTGACCGGCTGCGGATCGCCCATATTGGTCTGGGTGGAATGGGCAATGCGCATATGAAGTGGTTTGCGGCAATTCCGGAGGTCGAAATTGTGGCTTTGTGCGACGTGGATCAGCTTCATTTAGATTCCACCATGCGAACATTGGACACCCTTCGTCCGGGGCATAAAGCACAGGCTTATAAGGATTTCAGGCATATACTTGATCGCAAGGATATTGATGCTATAAGCTGTGCTACTCCTGATCATTGGCATAGTCAGGTTGCTACCCTGGCATTTAAGGCTGGTAAGGATGTGTATGGTGAAAAGCCTCTGTCACATGATGTAAAAGGGGGCGAAGAAATGCTTAAGAATCTAAAGCGCCACGACCGGATTTTCCAGTTGGGCACCCAGATTCATGCTGGCGACAATTATCATCGGGTTGTGGAGCTTGTTCGTTCTGGTATTCTGGGCAAAATCCATACTATACGTTTATGGAAAACGGGAGCCCCACCTGATTTGGGCCCTGCCAATTTTCAAGCGGCTCCCTCAAATTTAGACTGGGATATGTGGCTTGGACCTGCTCCTTTGTCGGAATATGCTCCTGAACGTTGTCATTTTAACTGGCGTTATTTCTCTGATTATGGGGGAGGCGTTTTCGGTGATTTCTGGTCGCATATTGCAGATGTTGCGTATTGGTCTGTTCAACCCACCGGACTTAAGAGTATCAGTGCTAAAGGAGAGAAAACGGGTGGAATTACTGATGTTGCGAAATGGATGAATGTAGACTATGAATATGACAATCTGAATATCTTCTGGACGAGCGAACCACCGAATGTTCCGGGAGCTGCCGGAAAGGGTATCGGGGCATATTTTGAAGGGGAAAAAGGCACATTACTTTGTGATTATAATACCCATGAGGTTCGTATTGGCGGAGAACTTATGCCTGATTTGACCCATGTTCCGGTCACGCTGGAACGTTCACCAGGCCATCAGCAGAATTTTGTGAATGCTGTTAAATCCCGAACTCAACCCGAGTCTAACCTTGAATATGCCCGTAAACTAACTTTACCTATGCACCTCGGATTGATCTCATACCAATTAGGCAGAAAGCTGGAATGGAATGATAGACGGGAGCGATTTGTAAATGACAGAGAGGCCAACCAGCTATTATCTACAGAAAAGCGGAAGGAATGGGATTTGACTTAAAGTTGATTAACCCATTGAACATTATTAAATTAACGTGAGTTCGAATAAAAAATCTTACCTGGTTAAGTTTAAATTGACTGATTTTCTCTTGTTTTAGAAAGCAGGGTCTGTGTCTTTTCGGTCCTGCCAATCCCGTGTTCTGCCCTGGTTTTTTGCAGCAGATTTAGTAGATATCATGAAATTCATTAAGCAAAAAAGCTAGA
>JAKFBV010000123.1:0-77329 GCA_036677005.1 Pedobacter sp. | reverse complement strand
AGGAACGGCAGCCCATCATGAGGCACGAATGAGGGCTAATTGGATAGCGGGGCTACCCTTAATTTAGCTTTAGCCCTGCTTTTCTAAAAATTTCAATCGTTTTATTCATTTGAAAAGCAAATTTCTGCCCCTTTGGGTTGTTTCAGTCCCGCTGTCCCTTGCAAGCCTCCCGATAAGAATCGGGAGGGCTTTTCACTCCTGTCGGGTTTATTTAAATATATGTTCTCACCGCTTAAATTGCTCTCCTGATACCCATTTTTCATTGCTTTTGATTTTATAATGTCATCTCCCTTTCAAAACATTAATATAAATATATTAGGGAATTATATAAAATATTACAAGATTTTATCCTAATCTTTGTATGATCATAGAATGAAACCTGCATGAGCTTACCGCTCACACAACGAAATGAACATAAGCTCATGCAAGCTTCATCACCGATAAAAAGCAAATTATATACTGATGAAAAAGTTTATAATCACCTTATTCGCTGTATTTTACCTGGGTATTTCATCCGGGGCAAGCCTGCATTTTCATTATTGCATGGGCCAGTTGATCGAATGGGGGCTTACTAATGATACCATTCAGAATGCCGGAAACTGTAGTAACTGCGGAATGAACAAAGGCAATTCCGAAGACTGTTGTAAAGATAAAAAACAAGAATTTAAAGTTAAAGAATCTCAAAAAGCCCAGGTAAATTCTTACCAGGTTCAGGTTTTTGCTTTAGAATCGATTTCGTATCAGGTTCTGCCTGAATTAGCCCTTACCGGGGCTTCAGACCTGATTTCCGATAATAAGGCACCGCCGCGAACACAGAAAACACCTGTTTTCATTCGAAACTGTAATTTCCGTATCTGATCCCATAATCTTTTCAGCCTGATTTTCTTTCAGCCTGATCCGGCATTTTATGCCGGCAAGCTTCCCTGATTCCTTAAATTGTTAAATTGAATGAGCCTGCTCTTCTATTTCAGCTGCTAAAGCATCACGGAGCCCACATTAGCCTTATCCTATTTTTATTTTTAAATATAAATTTTATACTCATGAGAAAATTAATTAACACAATCGCAGTTTCAGTTATTTTATTTCTTGCTGCATGCAGCAGTTCTGAAAAGCCGGCGGCAGCAGGTACCGATACCATCTCAACCCGGAAAACAGCATCGGTTTATACCTGTCCGATGCATCCTGAGATCATGAGTGATAAGCCGGGTACCTGTTCGATCTGTCAAATGGACCTGGTTGAGAAAACTGACGGTGCTTCCTCAACTGATAGTACGGCTATGGACAGCAGCAGCCACGATGCACATCAACACTAAAAATGATGGTTGAAAATATAATTTCATTTTCCCTGCGGAACAGGTTCATTATCCTGCTCTTTGCAAGCGGAATATTTGCATGGGGGCTTTATTCGGTAAAAACGAGTAAGATCGATGCCATCCCCGACCTGTCGGAAAATCAGGTGATCGTATTTACCGAATGGATGGGTCGAAGTCCCCAGATCATGGAAGACCAGATCACCTATCCCCTGGTAACTAACCTGCAGGGGATTCCAAAAGTGAAATATGTGAGAGCCAATTCCATGTTTGGGATGAGCTTTATCTACATCATTTTTGAGGATATGGTGGACATTTACTGGGCGCGTTCCCGGGTTCTCGAACGGCTTAATTCTATCGGGAATGCTCTGCCTGAAGGCGTCAGTCCAACAATGGGCCCCGATGGAACCGGGGTCGGGCATGTGCTCTGGTACACTCTGGATGCTCCGGGCATGGATCTGGGTGAACAGCGGGCGGTGCAGGACTGGTATATAAAATTCGCGCTTCAGAATGTTCCGGGAGTAAGCGAGATCGCTTCATTCGGAGGTTTTCAGAAGCAGTACCAGATCAGTATCGATCCGAATAAGCTAAGCTATTATAAACTGAACATTCAGGATGTGATGCGTTCTGTGAAAAGCAATAATAATGAGGCGGGCGGAAGGAAATTTGAAATGAGCGGTATCGGATATATCATTAAAACTACCGGTTATCTCAAATCGATCGCAGAGATCGAAAACCTTTCTGTACGTACTCAGAATTCAATCCCTGTTAAGATCAGGGATATTGCCACAGTTCAAATGGCCGGCGAAACCCGCCTTGGGATCTTTGATTATAACGGTGAGGGCGAAGCAGTCGGGGGGATCGTTGTACTGCGCTATGGAGAGAATGCGGATGAAGTGATCCAAAAAGTGAAGGCAAAAATGGTCGGGGTTGGCAAAGGACTTCCGGATGGCATGAAATTCAATATTGTTTATGATCGCGGGAAGCTGATCGGGGAATCGATATCATCTATCAAAACCACCCTGATCGAAGAAATGATCGTCGTTTCACTGATCGTTATCGCTTTTCTGTTTCACTGGAGGTCTGCGATCAGTATTATCATTCAGATCCCGATCACTATTGCCGCAAGTTTCATCATTCTGAATGCCTTCGATATTTCCTCAAATATCATGTCTTTAACCGGCATAGCCCTGGCTATTGGGGTGATCGTTGACAATGGGATCATTATGGCTGAAAATTCATACAAAAATCTGGCTGTAAGACAGGCCGAATTAACTGAACAAAGAAAAGGAGGAACAGCAGATGTGGAATAAATTAAGATCTTCCGGCAAGCGGAAGAGCAACAAGGAGGATTATGTCAGGCTTTCTAATGAGGAGAGGCTCAATATCATTGAAAAGGCCTGCAAACAGGTGTCGAGGGGTGTTTTCTATTCCACAATCATTATCATTGCCTCCTTTCTGCCGGTATTTTTACTGACAGGCCAGGAAGGTAAACTGTTCCATCCATTGGCCTATACCAAGACCTTTATTCTGGTGATCGATGCGATCCTGGTGCTTACCCTGGCGCCGGTCATCATTTCCTTTTTTATGAAGGGCCGCTTCCGTCAGGAACATGAAAACCCGATCAACAGAAGCCTGGAAAAGGTTTATCTCCCGCTGATTCGCGCCTGCATCAGGAACCGGAAAACTACCCTTGGGATAAATATACTGGCATTACTGATCAGTATCCCCATGATGATGAGTTTGGGACGCGAGTTTATGCCTGCTCTTGATGAACAGTCCATACTCTTTATGCCGGTTACATTGCCTGATGTTTCCAATGCGGAAGTCAAGCGGATACTGCAGGTGCAGGATAAGATCATTAAATCGCTGCCTGAGGTCGATCATGTTTTGGGCAAGGCGGGAAGGGCCAGTTCAGCTACGGATAATTCGCCGATCAGCATGATCGAAACCATCATTTCTCTTAAACCCAGATCGGAGTGGAGACCGGGCATCAGCAAAAAGGATATTATCAATGAGCTGGATGCCAAACTTCAGATCCCGGGAGTGGTAAATGGCTGGACCCAGCCCATTATCAACAGAATAAATATGCTTTCAACCGGTATTCGTACTGATGTTGGAGTAAAGGTTTATGGACAGGACCTCAAACAGATCAGTCATATCTCTGAGGAAGTGCATACCCTGCTTAAGAATATTGAAGGGGTCAAGGATCTGTACGTAGAGCCTGTAACCGGCGGAAAGTATCTCGAAATTGAAATCAGGCGCGATCAGCTGGAGCGTTACGGTTTAACAGTGGATGATATCAATGCAACCGTTGAAACGGCTATCGGAGGCACTCCTTTTGCCTCAACGATAGAAGGCAGACAACGGTTTAATATTCACCTTCGCCTGGGCCAGGAATACCGCAACAGTATTGACAGGCTGAAGCGTATCCCTATAAGTTCGCCGGATGCCGGGACCATACCCTTGTCTTCTGTAACAGATATTCATTTTGTGGACGGTCCGCCGATGATCACTTCTGAAAACGCGATCCTCAGGGGAGCTGTGATGTTCAATGTGCGGGAACGTGATCTGGGGAATACGGTACAGGAGGCGATCAATAAACTGAATAAAGATCTGAAGCTTCCGAACGGTTATTTTGTTGAATGGAGCGGTCAGTATGAAAATCTGATCCGCGGACAAAAGACGCTGATCTATATTTTGCCGATCGTGTTTTTTATCATCTTTCTGGCACTTTATCTGGCCTTTAAATCAGTCAGGGAAGCTTTTTTAAGCCTGGTGACCATCCCCTTCGCGCTGATCGGGGGTGCCTTCCTGGTGTATTTTTATGGAGTTAATCTTTCGATCGCGGTGGCTGTTGGCTTTATTGCCCTCTTTGGGATCGCCGTTGAAACCGGTGTAGTGATGGTGATCTATCTGAATGATGCTATGCGGCAGCTGGTTGCACTGAAAGGAAATTCCAGTGAAACTATAAGCAAAGAAGATCTCAGGGAATATGTTATAAATGGAGCGGCAAAGCGATTAAGGCCAAAGATCATGACGGTTTGTGTAGCCCTGTTTGGATTGATACCGGTATTATGGTCGGGTGGGGTTGGAAGTGATGTTATGCAGCCTATCGTATTGCCTATGATAGGGGGAGTTCTTACCTCATCAACTCATATTCTCCTGGTGACCCCGCTGATCTTTCTGATGACAAAGGAATATGAATTGAGGAAATTTGGAAAACTGGAGGTACATGATGTTGAGCATTAAAAAAACAGTTCTTTTGATGAGCGTTTTGGTTTCGGGCTATGCTTACGGGCAGCAACCCATGGGCCTGGAGCATATATTAAAGGAAATAAATGAAAATAATCCGGCTCTGAAGGCTTATGACAGCCGGATCCAGAGCAAGGATGCCAAAGTTGATGGTGCCGGTTCATGGATGGCGCCGATGATTGGTGCCGGTACCTTTATGAGCCCTTACCCCGGCCAGGGTCCGATCGGCGAAAACGACAGAGGAGCCTTTATGATCAGCGCGGAGCAGGATATTCCTAATCCGGCCAAGGTCAAGGCCAGAAAGGAATATCTCAGGACCCAGTCGCTTACCGATGTGTACGGCAAAACCGAACGTTTTAATCAGTTAAGGGCGGCTGCGAGGCAGCTGTATTTCGGATTACTGATCGACCAGAAGCGGATCAGATTCCAGAAGGAAAATCAGCAGATCATGCAGACCATGAAAAAGCTAGCCGAGATCCGCTATCCTTTTAACCAGGGAGGCTTAAACCAGGTTTTTAAAGCGGATGGAAGGGTTTATGAATCTGAGAATATGATCCTGATGACCGAGGCTGGTATCCGTTCAAAAAAGATCGCCCTGAATGCCCTGATGAACAGGCCGGCAATGTCTGAACTGGAGATCGATACAGATTATGATGTCGGCTTTATTCCAAGGGCTGATCTTGACACCGCTTACCTTGCCGGGACGCGAAGTGATATTTTGCATATGGAACATAATATTCATGCCATGGAGAAGAATATTGACATGATGAAGAAGGAAGCAAAACCTGATTTCAGGATCAGGTTCGATCATATGTCAAACTATTCTGCCATGATGCCCCGGCAGTTTACGGTTATGGGTATGCTCTCCATTCCAATCGCTCCATGGTCATCCAGGATGTATAAATCGGAGATCAGATCAATGAATTTTGAGCGTGAGGCAATGAGGAAGGAAAAAGAGGCCATGCTGACGGAGATCCTGGGAATGAGCCGTTCGATGGAAAATGATCTTTCGGCGATGCAAAAGCAGCTATCTAATTACGAGAATAAAATACTGCCTTCCCTGGATAAATATTTGAAAGTATCTATGCTCTCCTACCAGGAAAATAAATCCGATTTAAATACGGTCATTGATGGCTGGGAGGCTTTAAATATGTCGCAAATGAATTACCTGGATCAGTTGCAGAAGTTTTATCAAATGATTGTGGAGTATGAAAAGAATATTGAAAGGTAGCTTATTGGCATTCCTGGTATTGGGACTGCTGCTGGCTGGCTGTAATCCGGATAAAAAAACTTCAGGCAGCGCAGAGGTTCAAAAATATACCTGCCCGATGCATCCGCAGATCATAAGGGATGCCCCGGGTACTTGTCCCATCTGTAAAATGGACCTGGTACCGGTGCATAGTGCAGCGGATCATGCTGCGGCGGATAATAATTTAAACGCCCTGGTAAAACCCACCAATGAGTATGTGATCTCCGGTATAAAAACGATCAGGCCCGAAAAAGGGCTTCGGAACCCGGAAATCAGTTTAAAGGGTATCATCAATTATAACACGAACAACTGGAGATCGATCTCTGCAAGGGTCAGTGGCAGAATAGAGCGTCTTTATGTCAAATATAATTATGAGATGGTCGGCAAAGGGCAGAGGATCATGGACATATACAGTCCTGATCTGGCTACTGCGCAGCAGGAATTATTATTCCTGAAAAATAACGGGGAACCGGTTTTGCTGGAGTCGGCTAAGAAGAAACTGCTTTACCTGGGTTTAAGTTCGGGCCAGATCGATCAGGTACTGAGGACAGGTACGGTGGATTATACGATACCGGTCTATAGTCCTTATACAGGTTATGTCGCTGAGCCGCAGCTCAGCTCCTCTGCAGGCTCCTCTTCAGGCGGTTTAGCCGGAGGGACGAAGATCAGCTCTGAAACTTCTTCGGGAATGGGTTCAATGCCCTCAGCAGGTTCAGCCGCAAATGCACCCGCGCTTCCGGATATAAATACAGCAGTGGCCCTGCAGATCAGGGAAGGGCAATATGTTTCTGCTGGGCAGAAATTGTTTAATCTGATCAGTACAGATCAGGTCTGGGCTGAATTTTATGCCCGGCCCGATCAGCTTAATGACTTTAAAAGGGGGAGCCAGGTGCAGGTTCAGTCGGTCGATATTTCCGCTCAGCAGTCGCGGGTTCCGGTAAGCCTGATCCAGCCCTACTTTAAGGAAGGAACCAGTTATTCGCTCATCAGGGCAGTGATCCCCAACAGCAACAAAGTATGGAAGGTCGGCCAGCTGATCTCAGTGAGTAAAGCAACTGAAACTGAAGGAATATGGTTGCCAAAAACGGCGGTGCTGCAGCTGGGAACAAGATATGTGGTATTTATCAGGAGGAATTCGGCCTTTGTTCCAGCCTATGTCAGTGTAAATAAAATTGCCGGTGAATGGGTGGATATTGGCACTAGTTTAAGTTCTGATCAGGAGCTTGCCCTCAATGCCTGGTTCCTGGTTGACAGTGAAAGTTTTATCAAAGCGGAGCGTTTATAATGAGAACAAAAATTTTATACGGCCTTGTCATTTTTTGTACGGTACTGTCAGTACTGGTAGTTTCATCCTGTACAGATGGGGATCAAAGGAAAAGTACCGCAACAGGGAAATATACCTGCCCTATGCATCCCCAGATCATAAAGGATGGCCCCGGTTCATGTCCGATTTGCGGGATGGATCTGGTACCTGTAAATTCCTCCGGGGGTAAAAATGAGCTTTCTTTAAGTGAAAGTCAGATCCAGTTGGCAAATATAAAGACCATGGAGATCAACCGGAGCGATTTCAGCACCTCAAAGATGCTGAACGGCCGCCTGGTCGTCAATCCTGAACGAACAGAACTTATTTCAAGCCGATATGCCGGAAGGATTGAGAAGCTGTTTGTTAGAGAAACAGGCAGGCAGGTTTCCAAAGGCCAGGCTCTTTTTCAGATCTACAGTGAAGAACTTCAAACCCTGCAGCAGGACTATTTATTACAGATCAAACAGCTTGCTGCTTTTCCGGATGAAAAGATCTATCAGTCAATGCGTGAGGCGGCGAGAAATAAACTCCGCCTCTTTGGCTATTCTGACAGTCAGATACGGGCGCTGAATGGGTCTAAAACTTCTCCTATGCTTACAGTTTATTCCCCTGCATCGGGTATTGTGGTTGAGCTGAATATTTCGGAGGGGCAATATGTCGCCGAAGGAAGTCCGGTTCTGAAGCTTGAAAATTTTGACCAGCTATGGCTCGAAATGGATGTGTATCCCAATGAGATCGCAGGACTCAGGCTGGGAACTCCGGTGAAAGTATCTTTCAACGGGATCAATGCAGGAGAGCAAACCCTTAAAATAGATTTTATCTCGCCCCAGATGGATCCTTCCACGCAGATATTGAAAGTCAGGGCACCGATTCAAAATCCGGGTAATCTGCAGGCCGGAATGCAGGCAAGCATATTATTGCCTGTTGCCAAAATATCAAATGCGATGAGCTTACCCATGGATGCGGTGATCAGGGATGGGCAAGGGGCACATGTATGGATCAAAACCGCGAAAAATACATTTTCCCCAAGAATGGTCATCACCGGTGAGGAGGATTCTGATCAGATCATTATTCTCTCCGGACTCGAAAATGTAAAAGAAGTGGTTGTCAGCGGAGCCTATTTATTGAACAATGAGTATATTCTGAAAAAAGGGGCAGACCCGATGGCAGGGCATGATATGAGTAAGATGTAATGGTTTAACCCCGGCTTAATTAACATTTCGTAAATTTATTAAATGGAACATCATCATCATGAGCATACTTCTCAGCCTGCGGAGCACGAACTTCATTCTCCAAAGATGCAGAATGGTCAGGCCGCTCATTCTGCCAATGACGGGCATATGGGGCACCATACTGAAGATTTCTTAAAGCGCTTCCGGGTCTCTCTTGTTCTGACAATTCCGGTACTGCTTTTATCGGAAATGATCCAGCACTGGTTCGGATATCATATCAGTTTCGCTGGCGACCGGTTTGTATTATTAGGGCTGAGCCTTATTATATTCCTTTACGGCGGGAAACCTTTTCTGCAGGGAATGCTGCGTGAGATCAGGCAGGCGAATCCGGGAATGATGACCCTGATCGGCATTGCCATACTTGTAGCTTTTATATACAGCACTTCCGTGATTTTTGGTTTAAAGGGTATGGATTTCTTTTGGGAACTGGCAACCCTGATAGATATTATGCTGCTGGGACACTATTTTGAAATGCGTTCCCAGCTTGCGGCATCCCGTGCATTGGAAACACTGGTTGAACTGCTCCCCTCAAAAGTACATGTGGAACGGAATGACATAGTAACTGATATTCCATTGGCTGAACTCCGTAATAAGGATATAATTCTGATCAAGCCCGGTGAAAAAATTCCCGCCGATGGAATGATCATCAGCGGACACTCTTCTGTAAATGAAAGTATGCTTACCGGTGAAAGTTTGCCGGTGCAGAAGCGAAAAGATGACCGGCTTATAGGGGGCTCCATCAATGGTGACGGTGCAATAAAGGTGCTGGTTACCGGAACCGGTGCAGAAAGCTATCTCAATAAAGTGATCAATATGGTTCAGGGAGCACAGGCGGTCAAATCCAATACGCAAAACCTGGCGAATAAAGTGGCGAAATGGCTTACCTACCTATCGCTCAGCATTGGAATAATAACGTTTATATTCTGGTTCAGTAGGGAAGGAGAGCTGGCTTTTGCCCTGGAAAGAATGGTTACAGTAATGGTAACCTCATGTCCTCATGCACTTGGTGTTGCAATTCCTTTAGTTGTGGCTATTTCTACCTCCCAGGCAGCAGTGAACGGACTTCTGATCAGAAACAGAACAGCATTTGAAAACTCCAGGAAACTGAGCCTGATCATTTTTGATAAAACCGGAACATTAACCGAGGGTTCTCATCAGGTACAGCGGATCATTGTCCTTGATAAGAAGTATTCAGAGAATGATATCCTTCAGTATGCGGCTGCTTTACAGCAGGACTCTGAGCATTATATTGCCAAAGGTGTTAAAAAATCCCTGGAGCTGAAGAAACTGGATCTTTGGCCATCAGAGGAATTTGAATACCTGCCTGGTATTGGTGTGAAAGGAAAAGTGAAAGGAAAGGATATTATAGCCGCAGGACCTAATTACTTTAAAAAAGAGAAAAAAGCTATCCCTGAAATACCGGCAGAAATTAACCAGGCGTCCGAAACTGTAAATTTTTTAATGGTGAATGGAAAAGTGGCGGGAATCATAAGCCTGGCAGATACCATTCGTCAGACATCCAAAGCAGCTATAGATGAGCTGAGATCAATGGGGATCAAATCTTATCTGCTTACCGGTGATAATGAACAGGTGGCTAAATCTGTGGCTGATACATTAGGGATGGATGGATTTTTAGCGAATGTTTTACCGGATGAGAAACAGCAAAAGGTAAAGGAATTTCAGAAAAAGGGAGAGATCGTCGCCATGACGGGTGATGGGGTGAATGATGCACCGGCACTGGCCCAGGCGGATGTTGGTATAGCAGTCGGTTCGGGTACTGACGTGGCTGCTGAAACTGCTGATATCATACTCGTTAACAGCGATCCGCAGGATATTGTAAAAATTATCCGGTTTGGAAGAGCTACCTATACTAAGATGATCCAAAATTTAATCTGGGCAGCAGGTTATAATGTGATTGCTATTCCGCTTGCGGCCGGGGTTTTATATCCTGCTTTTATGCTAAGTCCGGCATTCGGAGCTGTTTTAATGAGTGCAAGTACGATCATTGTGGCTGTTAACGCCCAGTTATTGAGGCGAAATTTATAATGCAAAACTCATCGAATTTTAAGAGCTTTAAAGTTGAATATCAGTGTGTTGGGTTAAGTTTATTCAGGTTAATTAAAGAAAAATGGAGCTGTATATAAAGAATATGGTATGTAACAGGTGCATCATGGTAGTTCAGACTGAGCTTTTAAACCTCGGTTTGCATCCCCTTGATGTGCAGATGGGCGTGGTCAGGTTAGGAGAGGAAAGGCTGGATGAGGATCAGCTCCGTGATCTCAATACGCATCTGAATACCTTTGGGTTTGAACTGCTTGACAATAGCAGAACCCGGCTGATCGACCAGATAAAGAACCTGATCATTGAACGTATCTATCGTTCGGATGATCCGGAGCAAAAAGTGAACTGGTCTAAACTCATCTCAGATCAGGTCTTTCATGAGTATAATTATTTAAGTACCCTGTTCTCTTCCGTCGAAGGAATAACCATTGAGCAATATATCATTCGTCAGAAAATAGAGCGCGTTAAAGAACTGTTATTCTATGATGAATTGAACCTTGGAGAAATAGCCAATAAATTAGGGTACAGCAGTATTGCTCACCTTTCCGCCCAGTTTAAAAAGATAACGGGCCAAACTCCGTCTCAATTCAAAAAGACAAGGCCAATTGATAAAAAAAGGAAGTCTATTGACCATATTTAATGTCTGATAAACACTGAATAGTATAACTCTTTCATTAAATTCTGTAAAGCCTGCCCATCCTCTTTGCCCTACCTTTGTGTAATAAATCAATGTTATGGCAACAGAAACAGTTCATCCAAATCCGCTGAATTTAACAGGAATTATCCGCTCAGTATTTCCGGTAACAGGCATGACCTGCGCAGGATGTGCGATCAGTGTTGAAACCATGCTAAAATCATCTCAAGGTGTTAAAGATGCAGGAGTTAATTTTGCAAATCAAACCGCCTGGGCTGAATATGATGCCAGGATAACCGATCCTTCAGAATTACAAAAAAGTATTCAGTCTATTGGATATGATCTGATTATCGATGCGGAAAATTCTGCTGAGATACAGGAAAATTTGCAGCTAAAGAATTACAGGGAACTTAAGCAGAGAACGATCTGGGCTTCAGTTTTTGCGCTTCCGGTATTTATAATCGGGATGTTCTTTATGAGTATGCCCTACGGAACCTGGATATCCATGGTATTAACTGCTCCTGTCTTATTCTGGTTTGGCCGGAATTTCTTTATTAATGCCTGGAAACAGGCCAGACATGGCATGGCTAATATGGATACCCTGGTGGCCTTAAGCACAGGAATTGCCTTTATTTTCAGCGCTTTCAATACGATTTACCCTGAATTCTGGCATAAGCGCGGGATACATCCTCATGTATATTATGAAGCGGCGGCTGTCATTATCGCATTTATTTCACTGGGGAAATTGCTGGAAGAGAAGGCAAAATCAAACACAAGCAGCGCTCTTAAAAAGTTAATGGGACTTCAGCCTAAAACGGTCAGAATACTTACTGAGGGGAATGAAGAGGAAATTCCAATTTCATCTGTTATACCCGGACAGACCATTATCCTGAAACCCGGAGAACGGGTTGCTGTTGATGGTCAGGTTATCTCAGGTTCATCTTACGTGGATGAGAGTATGATCAGCGGTGAGCCCGTAGCTGTTTTAAAGGAAAATGGAAATGAGGTATTCGCGGGTACAATTAATCAGAAGGGTAGTCTCCGTTTCAAAGCCGAAAAAGTCGGGGCCGATACGGTGCTTGCTCATATTATAAAAATGGTACAGCAGGCCCAGGGGAGTAAAGCCCCGGTTCAGAAGCTGGTAGATAAAATAGCCGGAATATTTGTGCCGGTTGTGATCGGTATTTCAATTTTCACATTTGCTGCCTGGATGTTATTTGGTGGTGAAGAGGCCTTTACTCATGCGCTTCTCACTTCGGTGACAGTTCTGGTTATTGCTTGTCCTTGTGCTTTAGGACTGGCAACACCCACAGCGATCATGGTTGGAGTGGGCAAAGGAGCTGAAAACAACATACTGATCAAAGATGCCGAGAGCCTGGAATTAGGATATAAAGTAAATGCAGTAGTCCTGGATAAAACTGGAACCATCACTGAGGGAAGGCCGGTGGTCACTTCTATAAAATGGTTTCCGGATGTAATCGGGAATGAAAACTATCCGGAGATACTTTACAGTCTGGAAATACAATCAGAACATCCCTTAGCTGAAGCTGTGATCAGCAAACTAAAGGAAAATAATACCCGGGGTATTGACCTTGATCAGTTTGTAAGTATCACAGCCCGCGGGGTAAGAGGTGTCTTTAATGGCCTTAATTATTTTGCAGGAAACCGGCAGCTTATGGATGAATATCATATACAACTTACTGAAGCCCAGATCAGCTATGCGGATATTTACCAGCAAAAGGCAAACACGGTAATCTTTTTTGCCAGTCAGGAAAAAGTATTAGCCATTATTACTATCGCTGATAAAGTAAAGGATTCATCAGCCCTGGCGATCCGGCAATTACATGAGATGGGAATTGAAGTTTATATGCTTACAGGCGATAATAAGCAAACTGCTTCGGCGGTGGCTATAGAAGCAGGCATAAGGCACTATAATGCAGAGGTATTACCTTCAGAAAAGGCTGATTTTGTAAAACAGCTTCAGTCGGAAGGGAAGGTGGTAGCCATGGTTGGCGATGGTATAAATGATTCCCATGCCCTGGCCCAGGCGGATGTCAGCATTGCGATGGGTAAGGGCTCTGATATCGCAATGGATGTTGCAAAGATCACCCTGATCACCTCTAACCTGCAGTCTATTCCCATGGCTTTGAAATTGTCCAAAAAAACTGTTCAGACTATTCGCCAGAACCTGTTCTGGGCATTTATCTACAATATGATCGGAATACCTCTGGCAGCAGGTGTGCTGTACTCATACAATGGTTTTTTGCTGGATCCAATGATCGCTGGCGGGGCTATGGCCCTGAGTTCAGTTTCTGTAGTCAGTAATAGCCTCAGGTTGAAGGCTTTAAAACTTCATATTTAAAATTTATTAATCCTAAAATTAAAAAAAGATGAACACGATCAAATTTAAAACGAATATCAAATGTACAGACTGCCTGGCACAGGTTAGTCCCTCACTGAATGAAACGGCCGGAGAGAATACCTGGGAGGTGGATCTGGGATCGGCAGAAAAAATTCTTTCGGTTTCAGGGGATCATACCGAAAATGAAATCATTGCTGCGGTAAAGAAAGCCGGCTACACAGCAGAAAGGCTCTGATATTCCGAAAAAAAACAGGCCCGCATTGCGGGCCTGTTTTCAGTTTAAGATCCAAGGGTTAATTGTGGATGTGTTTTATAATTATCTTTCGGTTTGTTTATTGAACGATAGTAATGGTTCCCAGATCCTTTACAGAGCCCTGTACCACTATTACATTCTCAATTGTTTTATTCAGGTATGGACTTACAGGCTGGATCTCAACTTTATATGTTCCTGCAGCGACACCAGGAAACCAGAACTTTCCGCTTGCGTCTGAAATAGTTCCCAGGGTATCAGTTCCTGCAATTGCATAGATCTTCGGACTGGAAGCAGCCGGGTTGATCATTCCTGTTATTGATCCTGAAACCGCATTGGGAATAGCCCTAATTACCGGCCTTAGGATATATTTTCCATTTCCTGTTTGAACGATTGATTTTGCAGCGTCAAAGTCCAGCAATAAGGTATAGGCAATTCCGGCTTCAAGATCTTCCTGTACTTTTAGTTTAACACCAGAGGTCTGTCCGCTGGGGGTAGTCAAAGGATAGCTAATTCCACCAATCATAACGCTGTTCCCGGTACCATTTAATACCAGTCTTATTTCCTGAATCCTGCCCGAAGGGATATCCTGTGAAGCAATAAGCGTGTCCTTTCCCATTCTGAAGTTTAAAATATTAAAGGGAGCTGAACCTACTGTTAATGTGCTTTGTCCTCCGGATGAAAGTACCTGGATCTCCTTTATACTTAAAAAGATGGCGTCATAAGCTCCGGGGCCGTCGGTTATTTTGATATTCATTTTAGTCATACCATCACCGTCATTGTTCTTGTTGCATGCAGTTAAGCCTATTCCCAGACTTAATATGCTGATAATAATTAGTTTTTTCATTTTTTCATTTTTAGATGTACTACTCCTTAAACAATTATCCTGCCATAAGAAAGATTTATTAAAACATTAATTCTTTTGGCCTGTTTAATAGATACGTAAAAAATGCTAAACACAATGAAAAGATCAAAAATGTTCTATTTAACTCCAATAATAGCTTTAGGGCTTTTTATCATGAGTTCCTGTTCTAATAACTCTGCAAAGTCGGAGGATTTGGAGATTTCAACAATGGACTCGGTCTCAAAAGACCTGGAAAAAACTACTAAAGAGCTGGAAGAAAAGAACGCCAAACTGGAGGCTTCCTTAGAAAAGTTAGACAAAGAATTTGAAACAGCTAAATAGAGGATATCATGAAAAGAAATAATATTTTAAGGATCAGTATCCTTCCATTAATTATACTAACAGTTATGGCCCTTGCAGATCCGCAAAAGGACAATAAAGGACAGGGTAAATCTGAAGGTAAAGAAAAAAACGAAGCCGCTAAAGGCAGGAGTGATGACCAGGGGAATAAAAACCAGGGGCAAGGCAATGACAAGGGTAAGAATCAGGATAATGGCCAGGACAATAATAATAATCAGGCTAATAAAAACAAAGAGGAAAAAGGCCGCCAGGATGATGAACAGCGGGATAAAGGACGGGATAAGGATGATAAAGATTATTCCGGGAAAAACAATAATAAGTCAGATCGCGGCAACTGGGAGATCAGGCGCGGAAAAGGTAACAGTAAAGTAATGAATGGCAAACGGGATGTGGATATTGACTGGGGCTTTGATAATTGGGCACAGCGCAGGCATCCAAAGAATCAGAAGAAAGTAACTATCTGTCATAATCCTTCCGGGGATGGTTCTGGTAACTCTGTTACCATTAATATTTCTGAAAATGCTGTGCAGGCCCATTTAAATCATGGAGATCAGGTAGGAAATTGTACCAATAATTATTCTGATCGCTGGTCTTCTGGGTATATACAATCACGTGAGGGTGTTTATAATAGATATGAACAAACTTATGAGACCATGTCTTACAGTGAAGCGCTTTTAAAATATGCAATGGAGAAACTTTTAGGAGTAAGAACCAATCTGAATACGAACAGGGTTAACCTTAGCAGCCAGGAAGTTCAGCGCCGTGAAGGGCTCATTCTGGACCTTCAGAATAATGTAACGGACCTGGAAAACCAATTAAATTTAAGCCGGAACAGGCTTGATTCTGATGTGAACATTATTGTCCAGTTGTAAAAATCAGGTAGAATAGTAAGTTTATATATAACACTTTCATATCTTGTATCAGTTTATCAATATAGAACTCAGGATATGAAGGTGTTTTTTTTATTGCTATTTTTAAGTATATCGGTTCCCGGTGACTTAATCCCATCCGAATTGGTTATTCAGGGGCAGCAGCCGAATATGGCTGTGGATACCAAAGGAATTATCAGGATGGTTTATGGAAATGGGGAGAAGATCTATTGTATGACCTCTTCAGATAAGGGGCTTAGTTTTTCTGCATCAGTTATGGTCGCCGAATTGCCTGAAATGCATTTGGGAAATACCCGCGGGCCGCAAATTGCTTCCTCAAAAAACTTCAGTATGGTAAGCGCGATAAGTAAGGATGGTACAATCCATTCTTACAAGCTGAACCATTCGGGAGGAGGCTGGAAGAAATCGGGGGATATTAATGACAGGAAGGGCTCGGCTGTTGAGGGTCTGATGGCGCTTACTGCTGGTCATGACGATAATTTTTATGCTGCCTGGCTGGATATCCGGGAAGGGCGCAGCAATAATATATATTTCTCTTCGCTAAATGCGCACACTGCAAAATGGAAGCCTAATACCTTGGTTTATAAATCACCAGACAAGCATGTATGTGAATGCTGCAAACCGAATATTGTGCTTTATAACAATAAAGTGGTGATTAGTTTTCGTAACTGGATCATGGGTTCCAGGGATATTTATTATGCTGTATCTGCCAACAAGGGTAAATCATTCTCAGAGCCTGCTAAATCAGGGACGGGTACCTGGCGATTAAACGCCTGTCCGATGGATGGCGGCGGCCTGGCTGTAGATGGCAAAGGAAAAGTTTCTGCTGCCTGGAGGCGTAATGGTGACGTTTATTATTGGGCAGAAAACCAGACTGAAAGGAAAGTGGCTTCAGGCCGGGACGTCAGCATGGCTCAAAAAGGGAATTCGGTTTATATTGCCTGGCAGGAAAATAAAAAGGTAAGTGTTCTGAACCTGAATACAAATAAAAGTATTTCAATTGGCCCTGGAGTATCTCCAAAGGTTTATATTCTGGATAATGGAAGGGCTATTTGTTTATGGGAGGATGAAAAGGTTATCCGGTACAAAATAATCTGAAGATCTTTATTGCCTGAAACAATTAAACAGGTATTTTCTGGTGCCTATCGCTTCAGGATCAGATATCCTTTATTAAGTGCTGAGATATTCTTACCGTTAATAATGCGGTTGGTGGTAATCAGGTAATAGTAAACACCATCAACCAAAGGAGTATTTTGATTGGTTAACAACCCTGTATTGGCATAACCCTTAAATACGCGGTCACTTTCATTGTATCCTTTTAGACGAAATACTTCATTTCCCCAGCGATTAAATATCAGTACCAGATTATCCGGAAAAGAAATAATATTCTCTATTTTAAAGAAATCATTGCCCATCCCGTCATCATTAGGAGAAACCAGAGGGTCGGGAGTTATGTCGGGGTTTAATGGAGTTTCCGTGGTAACTGGAATTGAATTTTCCGGAGGATAAACATCATTAATTATGACTATGGCCCCTGTTCCTATTCTCACACGAGGATCTGAGGTAGCCAGGATATCAATTATTACGTCTTCATCACCTTCCTGTAAATCATCTGTTAAAGCAGCCAGAGTTATTTTTTCGGATGTTGATATTTTACCCTTTGGGATTCGCAGGTCCTGATATTGGTCCAGCAGCACATAATCCCGGTTCTTAATGGCCCTTCCTTTATAGCCTACCCTGATGATCACATCGTCTTTGAATGGTCTCATAAGCCTGGCAGTAACGACAGCCTTTTTACCCTCCCTGACATTGCTGAGTTCAGGTGTGAGGCTTACAATTGTAAATGGAATGACCTCAATGATCAGCGTTGCAGTCGCACACAGACCTGAAGTATTACAAACACGATAAGTAATAGTCTCGATACCCCAAAACCCAACATTTGGAGTGTAGGTAAATTGACCATCACCAGTGAATGTTATACGGCCATTCTTAGGAATTGAGGTTTGGATAAAGCTTATCGATTCTCCTTGTCTGTCGAAATCATTTAAAGCAACACTGCCCGAAACAGGAACCTCCTCGTCGGTTGAAAACCGGTCATCTACAGCCACAGGAGGGCAATTTCCAGCAATTACTTCCGCGGTGACAGTGATAGAACAACCCTTTGCATCCCGAACAAGGAGTTCATAATTTCCGGGGGCAAGATCGCTTATCGTATTCCCGGTAAAGGGGAGTCCTGCCCAGCTCAGGGTGTATGGCTGCGTTCCTCCGGTAATTGAGGCCGTTATTGTTCCGTCAATGGATGTTTTGCAGAGGGTATTCTTTACTGTCAGGGAAGCTTTTAATACTTCCGGCTGATTGATAGTTATTATCTGTGTTTCTATACAACCATTTGCATCTATTACCGTGACCGAATAGGAGGTGTTTGGAGCAAGATTTCGTCTATCTTCTGTACTTTCGTTGTCAGACCATTTATAGGTATAGGGTAAAGTACCTCCGGTAACGCTAATATCAATAGAACCATCCTGGTTTCCGAAACAGGTAGCATCCGATTTAATAAATGAAATTCTGAGCGGCGCAGCAGGCTGCCTGATGGATATTGGTTCAGTAAAGACACATCCCTTCGAATCGGTTATTGATATGGTATAAACGCCTGCGCTAAGGTCGTTTAAATCTTTGCTTGTCTGTCCGCCCGACCAGCTATAGGTATATGGAGCTGTTCCTCCGGCGGCTGTAATTTTTATTGAGCCGTTCCGGCCTCCAAAGCAGGAAACATCAGTACGCGAAAAGTTGAGGCTTATTGGTGCTGCTGGCTGGGTGATCGTATAATCAGGTGAAACAACAGTTATACATTCGGGATGAGCCGCATCCCTCACATATAACTGGT
The DNA here is from genome assembly GCA_036677005.1 of Pedobacter sp. Taxonomy (GTDB): domain Bacteria; phylum Bacteroidota; class Bacteroidia; order Sphingobacteriales; family Sphingobacteriaceae; genus Daejeonella. The sequence continues at coordinate 58,695 of JAKFBV010000123.1, read as the reverse complement.
AGGTTCCGGGAGACAGGCCGCCAAAAAAGGTGCTGCTTTGCCAGCTAATTCCTCTGTTAATACTGTATTCATAAGTCCCAAATCCTCCTGAAACTGTTTCTATCCGTATAGATCCATTATTCGATCCATAGCAGGTAATATTAGTAAATGATCCTGTTGCAATAATTGCAGTTGCGGGTTGAACTACAATTGCACTGCCCGTACCGGTATTTGTACAGGATTGGGCATCCGAAACGGAAATAATGCTATAGGTTTTGCTGGTATTTGAGCTGACATTAAATGTATATGTACTTGTCCCGATGCCGCTAATGGTTACCGGAGTGGCTCCATCGGTATAGGTGATGGTCCAGGGCGCTTTGCCGGTTAAATTAACGTTTAGGGTGGTAGTAGCACCATAACAGGCGGTCTTTCCTCCGCTTAGAGTTGCAGTAGCCAGTGGATGAACTAAAATGGTGTACTCGGCCGGCAGGCCGGCACAGCCATTATAAAAAGGAATAATAGTATAGGTTATTGTACCCGGAGCCGAGCTGTTATTGGTAAGAAGCTGTACCGGGATGGTATTTGTTCCGCTTGCGGTATATCCACTGATATTGGAAGCGGCAGTTGCTGTCCATGTAAAGGTGGTCCCCGGTATATTTGAAGAAAGCACGACCTCCTTTGAATTGGAACCCGTACAAACCGACTGGCTTAATACCGCATTGCTTACTTTTGGCAGAGGTTTAATGCTGATCGTATAAGAGGACGAGGGACCCGCACATCCCCGGAGTATCGGGGTCACAGTGATCTGTGCAGTTTTAATAGCAGTAGTATTGTTTAAAGCTGTAAAATCCGGTAAATTCCCGCTGCCATTGGCAGCCAGTCCGATCGAATTATTGGAATTGGTCCAGGTATAGGTAATGCCTGAAACGTTGCCGCTAAAGTTTGAGGCAGTTATAAGGGTTCCGGCGCATACCCCGAAATTCCCCGGAACTGTAACAGCTGGCAGCGGATTGATGGTAATGGTGAAGGTTGATGATGGCCCCGTACAATTATTTAAAACAGGAATTACGGTAATGCTTGCTGTGATCGGAGATGTGGTATTATTGACAGCAGTAAATGCCGGGATGTTGCCACTTCCGTTGGCCGCCAGACCAATTTCCGGGTTCGAATTGGTCCAGGTGATGCCGGCACCCAGAGGGGTACTGTTAAACTTGCTTTCCGGGATGGTGGACCCATGACAATAGCTTAGATTTCCAGGGACTATTACAACAGGCAATGGACTTACAGTTATATTAAAAATTCTGGAAATACTGACGCAGGAATTAAGTGTTGCTGTAACAGCATAGCTTCCTGACATGGAAGGATCTGAATTTGAACGTGTTACACTTGCTCCTGTACCAGTAAAGCCCTGGGGACCTGTCCATTTGTAGGTTGCCTGTAGGTCTGGATTCCGGATGGAAAGTATTAAAGTCACTCCCTGGCAAACCGGGCTTACATAGGCGTTGATATCCGGCTGTGGAGGTGCACCGGGACTGGCGATGGATAAGGTAGGTCCGGTAATAATACATCCGCTTGCATTGCGAACCACAACAGAATAACTTCCTGCTGCAAGTCCCGTAAAGTTGCCTCCGTTCTCAATAAAGGTTTGTCCTCCATCTATAGAATACCCCAATGGCTGGATACCTGTGGCTATTACCGTGATGGTTCCGTCACCGATATTACATTGAGATTCATTGGTCGCGGTAGCAGAGGTAATTGCAGATAAAGGGTTGACGGTTATAGTATAGCTTTGTGATTGCCCCGGACATCCGTTCATTAAAGGCGTAACGGTTATGGTAGCCGAAATGCCGGAACCGGATGAATTGGTGGCGATAAAGCTGGGTATCTGGCCCGTACCGCTGGCTGCAAGCCCGATAGCCGGATTGGTATTGGTCCAGCTGTAGGTAGAACCGGTCAGATTGCTGGTAAAATTACTTGCCGGTATGGTGGCCGCAGCACAGACTGCAAAGCTGGACGGAACACTGACTGAAGGTACTGGATTGACAGTTATGGTATAGGTATAAGTCAGTCCTGTACAGTTATTAAGGACGGGAGTAACGCTAATGGTTGCAGTAACAGGAAGTGTTGAATTATTGACAGCGATAAAGGAAGGAATGCTCCCGCTGCCAGTGGCTGCCAGCCCGATCCCCGGGTGTGAATTGGTCCAGGTAAGGGTAGCTCCGGGAGGCGTGCTGTTAAAGATAGTTTCCGGGATCGATGCACCTGCACAATAGGTCAGATTTTGAGGCACCGTTAAGGTCGGCAGGGGATTCACGGTAATATTAAAAACCCTTGAAACACTCACACAGGAACTAACTGTTGCTGTTACGGCATAACTTCCGGACATGGAAGGATCTGAATTTGAACGTATTATATTTGATCCTATAGCTGTAAAGCCCAATGGTCCGGTCCAAGTGTAGGTGGCCTGGAGATTCGGATTCAGGATAGAGAGTATTAAAGGCTCTCCCTGGCAAACCGGGCTTACATAGGCGTTGATATCCGGCTGGGGAGGGGCACCGGGACTGGAGACAGATAAAGTGGGTCCCGTCATGATACAGCCCGTTGAATTACGAACCATCACCGAATAGCTGCCTGCCGCTAATCCTGTAAAGTTTCCTCCATTTTGTACAAAGGTACTTCCTCCATTGATCGAGAATTCCAAAGGCTGGGTACCTGAAGCAGTTATTGTGATTGTACCATCATTGATATTGCATTGTGATTCGTTGCTGGCAGTGGCGGTGATGATCGCAGGTAATGGGTTAACCGTAATGGTATAGTTTATTGGAGGACCTGCGCATCCGTTCAAGATAGGGCTTACAGTAATAATAGCCGAAATGTCAAAGACGCCGGAATTCGTAGCGGTAAAGCTGGGAATATTACCGCTTCCGCTGGCTGCCAGTCCGATAGCGGTATTGGAATTGGTCCAGCTATAGTCTGTACCTGTGATGCTGCTGGAAAAGTTGCTTGATGGTATGTTCGCTCCTGAACATATGGCAAAATTAGCCGGTCCGCTTACTGAAGGCAAGGGATTGACGGTGATCGTATACAGGGAAGGACTTCCGGCGCATCCGTTCAGAAATGGCGTTACACGGATGGTTGCGGTGACCGGAGATGTACCACTGTTTGTCGCAGTAAATCCGGGAAGGTTTCCGCTTCCGCCTGCGCCCAGGCCAATTGAGGTATTCGAGTTCGTCCAGGTATAGGTCGTACCCGGAATATTGCTGCTAAATGCAGAAGCAATTACTGTTCCGCCCGAACATACAGCGACATTTGAGGGGACTACCGCGCTGGGCAGTGGATTAACTGTTATGGTGTAACTGACTGCTGAGCCCGGGCATCCATTGGCGCTGGGTGTAACTATAATAGTCGCTGTCTGAACCGAGGTGGTGTTGTTGCTGGCAGTGAAATCAGGGACATTTCCAATACCGTTCGGGCCAAGGCCAATAGCTGGGTTGGAATTCGTCCAGGAATAAGTAGTTCCTGAAACATTGCTGCTGAAAATTCCTGCGGATAGTGAAGTTCCTGCACATACTGTCAGGCTTGCCGGAACCGTAACGGTAGGTAGCGGTTTGACGGTGATGGTATAGCTAAGGGGCGTACCTGCACAACCCGCGGAGGATGTTGGAGTAACTGTGATTGTCGCGCTTATGGCCAGGGTGGTGTTATTACTCGCGGTAAAGAGAGGTACATTGCCGGTGCCGGCGGCTGCCAGTCCGATAGCCGTATTGGAATTCGTCCATGAATAGGTGGTACCCGAAAGGTTGCTGCTGAATGCTGATGCGGAAACGCTTTCCCCCGCACACACGATCAGGTCTGCAGGATCTGTAACAACAGGAAGTGGATTAACAGTAATGGTATAACTAACCGGGGTACCGGCACAGTCGTTCAGGCTGGGTGTTACGGTAATGGTTGCAGTTATAACCGAGCCGGTGGAATTGATGGCGGTAAAGGCAGAAATATTGCCAATTCCACTTGCGGAAAGCCCAATTTCAGGGTGTGAATTGGTCCAGCTGTAGATTGCATTTGCAGGCGTGCTGGTAAAGCTGGCCGCAGGCACCAGGTTCCCCGCGCAAAGGATTATATTAGCAGGAACTGTCACTACAGGCCGGGGCTTAACCCCAATGGTAAATGTTTCTGTGACACTAACACATCCCCCAACAGTTGCAGTTACTCCATATTCCCCGGCCATGCTTGTGGTAACATTTTGAATTGTAAAGCTTATATCCTGAGTGGTACGAGAAAATCCAGCAGGCCCCGTCCATGTATAAACAGCATCCGGCACAGGATTCGTTATGGTAAAGGTCAGATCGCTGCCCTCGCAAACAGTTTCACTAGGGGGGAAAACATTCGGCTGGGGAGGAGCGCCCGGACTGGTAACTGATAATGTCTCACCGAAAACAATACAACCTGTCGAATTTCGGACAACCACAGAATAGCTGCCGGCGGCCAGTCCGGTAAAAATTCCTCCGTTCTGAAAAAAGGTAGCTCCACCGTTTATCGAATACTCCAGGGGTGCTGTTCCTGAGGCAGTTATGGTAATTTTTCCATTGCCAACACCGCAACCTGTTTCACTTTCTGCGAATGCAGAATTTATAACCGGCAATGGATTAACAGTTATTGTGTAGTCGACAGGCGATCCGGTACATCCGTTTGTAATGGGTGTTACGGTAATGGTCGCAGATATGGCTGTGGCTGTGATATTGGTGGCTGTAAAGCTGGGAACGTTCCCCGTGCCGCTGGCCGCAAGTCCGATATCCGGGTTTGAGTTGGTCCAGGAATAGCTCGTCCCTGAAATGTTACTGCTGAAGGAACCAACAGGAACTGTTGCACCCGCGCAGACTACAGAGCTGGGCGGAACGGTGACGACAGGGAGCGGTTTGACAGTTATGGTATAGTTCACTGGCGGACCGGCGCATCCATTAGCGGATGGAGTAACAGTAATGGTTGCTGTCATGGTTGAGGTCGTGCCGTTGGTCGCGGTAAAGGCTGGTATATTACCCGTTCCTGCTGCTGCCAGGCCGATGGACGTGTTTGAATTTGTCCAGGTATAGGACGTTGCCGGAAGCGAGCTGCTGAAGCTGGAAGCCGGGATGTTTGATCCCGCACAAACAGTAAAACTTCCGGGTACTGTGACTGCCGGTAAAGGGTTGACTGTAATGGTATAACTTACCGGCGTACCGGCGCAGGTGTTGCTGCTAGGCGTTACCGTAATGGTTGCGGTGAGGGGGGATGTAGTGGTATTACTTGCAATAAAGGACGGCACATTTCCGGTGCCGCTTGCTCCCAGTCCAATGTCCGGATTGGAGTTTGTCCAGGAATAGCTTGTTCCCGGCAGATTGCTGCTGAAGGTTCCGATGGGTATGAAAGTTCCTGAACATACGCTTGCATCGCCCGGAACAGTGATTACAGGTAAAGGGTTGACCCTGATGGTATAGCTTACCGGGGGCCCGGCACATCCGCTCAGGCTGGGTGTAACGGTTATGGTGGCAATAATGGCAGAAGTGGCGCTGTTTGTTGCTGTGAAGGCCGGCACATTGCCGCTGCCGCTTGCTGCTATTCCGATATTTGTATCTGAGTTTGTCCAGGTAAATGTTGTTCCCGGAAGATTGCTGCTGAAGGCAGAGGCCGGTACGTTCCCTCCTGCGCATACTGTTAAACTGGCTGGTACGGTTACATCCGGTAGGGGTACCGTAACCGTTGCAGGATTTGATGTAACGGAACCGCAGCTGTTGCTTACCACCACATCATAGGATCCCGCATCATCATTATCAGCGGCAGGAATGCTGTATGAAGCAGAGGTAGCTCCCGGAATGTTTATCCCGTCCTTGCGCCATTGATAAGTCGGGCCTGGTGTACCGGTTGCAGTAATACTTAAAGTTAAGGGTGAATTAAGGCAAACAACCTGGCTTATAGGATCAGTAACCGTCGGTAAATAATTCACTGTTGCTGTTACAGGTGTGCGTTCACTTTCGCAAAATGTTCCGGTATTGGTAGTCACCAGAGTGGATACTGAATATTGAGTTGTAGAGCTTAAAGCAGGTGTTGTATATTGCGGATTTGTACTTGATTGTACTAAGTTCCCATTATTATCAAACCAATTATATTTTTCGCCAGCTTGTGCTCCCGAAGCCGTAAATGTTACCGTTCCGTTGCCACAGCGTGTTTGAGCAGGAACAAGGGGTGGTGGAATTGTTGCCGGACCTGTACCTGAAATTATAAAATCAGGTGCAGAGCCCAATAAGCCAGATAACAATACTACATACCATTTATCTTTTATAACTGTAATTGGGGCAATAGGATCATTGTGATCATATTGACCACAAACATTAAGTAAATTCAATTCTGAACAACTTGTGGGTAGTGCATCATAACCACCCCATACCCATACATTTACTCCACCCGTTGATAAGTTAGTAGTTAGATTAATTTGACCATTATCAGTTGCTTTAAAAAATAACCATTGGGCATTACCAAGCCTTTGTCCGGCAGTTGAACAAGTTGTCCCATAGTTAGGCCCTGAAGGAGCGGTTACACCACTATTTGCAATAAATTTGAAAGTTAAACTGGAACTGCAGGTATAAAACCTTATAGAGGAATTAGTAAAACATTGTGCTGCTACATCCTGAGCCGTAATTATCAATGAAATGAGAAATAGAAAAATCTTTACCCACCTGTTAATGAAGCAATAAAGGTTAACAGTACCAAGATTAAGATTTATTTTTTCCTTCATACTGCCTGCACTTTTTCATGAAAGGTCATAACATGATCATTGCCTCTGTTTCTACGAAAATTAGGCCAATTATGTTACTTAAGGAGACCATATTTAATGGACTATATATTTTAACTTAAAAGTTAAAATATTTCTCTTTAGTTATTATATTTTCGAAATTCGCAAGAATATTTTAGACTATTATTGTTATCTGAACACCTGAGGTTCGTCATAATCTGTGAGAATCAGGTACTGCAAAGAATAATAAAATAAAAATCTAAATTTTGAAAACAAACCGGCTGTATTTTCAAACGGAATTAAGAAATACGATATTTCAGTTACAGAAAGAAAGGAAACTACCGGGGTCAGAACTGAACCAGACAGACTGAAAATGGGGAACAGGACCTTAATTGATCTTTAATGGCAGGGAATCAGGAGCGGATTAATAAGGGGGTTCTTCTAGGAGGATGAACTGTTATACTGAAGAATTTGCTTATAAAGGGAATGAGTTTTGAATCACATTCTACATCCCATGACCATTTATCAGGCCGATTCGCAGGGTGCTAATGATGTTTGCAATTTTTTGAGGTAGTCTGTACTCAGTGAAGCGGTCAGGAAGTCAATCACAAATGGATAAGCTTTTGCTCTTTCAGAATGCTCGTCATCGATGGAATAGGAGGTTACGATCACTTTTGTATCCTTAAAATAGGGCCAAATTTCAATTGAAAAATTCCGGAGGAACTCCCAGCCATCCATTACGGGCATGTGGAGATCCAGGAAGATCAGGTCTGGATAAGTGCGGGCCGGATCAACATGATTGCTGATAAGATTATTACAATATTCAATGGCATCCCGTCCGTTTAAGGATGAAACGACTTCTTCCGAAAACATTGCTTTATTCAGAATTTGTCTCTGGACCCACAATGTTATTTCATTGTCATTGATACAAAGCACCTTTTTAAATTTCCTGAAAGGCATAAGTTCACCGGATTTGATGTATTTCAAAGGTTATATACGAAAATCCAAAAGTAAAGTTTCGTAAAAATAAATTCCTTGTTTATAATTTTCGATTCTATGATGCATTTTGCCCGGGCTGCAATTAATTGATCAGCTTGTGAACTTATACCCTGATTTTGTTATTTTTGTGAAACGCTTCTGCATGAAAAAACTTTTACTGCTATTATTATGTTTTTCTGTTTTAGCAGTCTTTGGAAAAAATGATCCTCTGCAGAATGATCCCCGTATATTTAAATTGCCAAAGGGCCTTAGCCCGAAAGATTATATTCCGAATACCCTGATAGTAAAATTTAAAAAGGGGATCAGTGCCAGCCAGATCAGAGCAGCTACATCTGTTTTGAAGTCGAATAGTCTGAAGCTGAAATCTGCCAGTATAAGGGATGTTAAGCAGGTATTTAAAACCAGTTTGCAGGCCAGTTCAGTGCAGCCCCTGTCCTCTCTACCCCCTAAGGATACAATCGGACTGGATCGTATTTATGAATTCAATTACAGCTCAGCCAGGAGTATTGAGAGTGTGATCAATGAGGTTTTAAAAAATTCCCTGATCGAATATGCTGAGCCAAGTTATATCTATTATACGACTTATATTCCCAATGATCCGCTATATACTTCCTCCCAAACTCATCTTAAACAGGTAAAGGCTGAGCAAGCCTGGGACCTGATCAGGAGTTTAAATAATGGGGTCATTAATACCAGGAATATTGTGATCGCTATTGTTGATTCAGGTTCTGATATGGATCATATTGACCTTAAATCCAATTTAATACTCCCCGGAATTGATCTCGTTGGCAGGAGCTTTTCTACTGAACAGATAGACTTTGATCCGGATGTAAAAAGTGATTCTGCCGATCACGGTGTGAAAGTCAGCGGGCTTGCCTCTGCAATAACCGATAATGGCCTGGGTATTGCGAGTCTGGCTTCAAACGCCCGTCTTTTGATCGTAAAAGCAGCAGCAGATGATAAAGGATCAGCTATTTACAGGGGATATGAAGGCATAAAATATGCAGCTGATAATGGTGCAAATATCATCAACTGTTCCTGGGGTGGTACAGGAGGAGGTGCTTTCGGCCAGGATATTGTCAATTATGCTCTGGCAAGAGGCTGCCTGATTATCGCTGCTGCGGGAAATCATAATCAGGCTGCACAAGATTTCCCGGCTTCCTATAATGGCGTAATGGCAATAGCGAGTGTGGATAAGAATGACCTGAAGAGTTCTTTTTCCAATTTTGGAGATTATGTTGACCTGAGTGCTCCGGGTGAGATCTTTTCTACAGCAAATGGGAATAAGTATGGTACGGTACAGGGTACTTCCTTTTCTGCTCCCCTGGTTTCCAGTGCAGCTGCCCTTGTATGGTCCCGATTTCCCCAATTTGATTGGGAACAGGTCATGGAACAATTGAGGGTTACTGCAGATAATATCGACGCGCTTAACCAGGGATATTCAGGCAAGCTTGGAAAGGGCCGCCTGAATGTTTTTCGGGCTCTTACTGAGGCTTTCCCTTCAGTAAGATATCAGCAGGTCACCGTACAGGATAATAGCAATGACTCCAGGTCTCCGGGTGATACTATCCGTATATTTTTAGATCTTAAAAACTTTCTGGCACCTGCCAGTGGCCTGATAGTTAAACTGAGTTCAGTTAATCCCAATGTTCAGATCATAGATCAACAGGTCAATGCAGGAAATATAGGGATGAAGGAGCTAAGGAGCATGGTGGGTCCTTTCAGGGTTTATATTAAGCCCGGAACGCCTGATAATCAGGTGGTGAGTTTTAAGCTCAATTATTCTGCAAACGGTACTTATAATGACTCTGAGTCCTTTGAAATTGCTACAGCGCTTGATTATAAGAATATCCGTGTCAATCAGGTATCCACAACGATGACCAGTAACGGAAGAATTGGATATCGTAACGGGGAGGCATTGAACGGCATCGGGTTTAATTACAAAGGGGAGTCTTTGTTGTATGAAGCTTCTTTGTTAATCGGAAGTTCCGTATCGGCTGTGTCAAATAACACCCGAAATGATGCCAGCACTTACGACGAACATTTTGTCAAAAAGGTAAAGGTTTATAAGGATACTGACCCCAAAGCTGCATTTGTTGGGAAATCAGAATTCGATGACTCAGGGAATCCTGATCCCTTAAAAATTTATATAAAGCATAAACTGACTGCTTTTAAGGATACCCCTGATGATAAGTACATTATCGCCGAATATGAAATTCAGAACAGGGCTGAATCAGTTTTAAATGATGTTTACGCAGGCTTGTTTACTGACTGGGATATTGCACCCGGCACCTCAAATGTTACTAAGTATGATGCGGCCGGCAAGCTGGCTTATGCCTTCGGTAAGTTCGGAACCAGTCCATACGCAGGGGTTAAACTTCTGAACCATACTGCCCGGCCAGTTTATTACCCTTTATCCTACATGGTCCAGGGTGATCCGACCCAAACAGGGGGAGGTGTGACTATAGCTGAGAAATACCAGGTCCTTTCAAGCGGCATAAAGGCTGAAAGTCTGGGAGACAATGTTCCTAATGGTTATGATATCATGTTTGTTTCGGGTTACGGACCATTTACCATTCCCGTTAATGGCTCAATAAAAGTGGCATTTGCATTGATCGCAGGGGATAATCTGTCTGATATTCAGGCCTCGGCTGCGGCCGCGCAAAACAAATATGATGAAATTAACAGAACTGAAGCCAATGTTTCTGCGGATGGTTTTGTTTTAAAGCAAAATTATCCTAACCCTTCTCCTGACCGGACTAAGATCGGGTTCAGTGTCAGCAGGACAGGTTACACCAGTTTGATCCTGTATAATTCTGCCGGGAAAGCCGTAAAAGAGTTATTCAAAGGTAGTTTACCACAAGGCTCTTATACCATTGATGCGGATCTTTCTGAACTGGAATCAGGAATTTATCTCTACAGAATGTTGTATGATGGTAAAGAAAAGACCCTGAAACTTATATTGGCGAAATAAAGCCCGACCTCTGCTCTGGCTGGTGTCCCTGTGGTCGGTGTTATCACCGTACCATGATTTACCCTATGGCCGGTGTTATCACCGTACCATGATCCTATGGCCTGTTATGCGATTCCTTAGTTAGTGCGTTAGCAGCAGTTTGTTGAAAAAGGCGACGTATTTCACTTGCATCACTATTGCCTGAATTGGGGCGTTGTACCATTAAGATGTAAGCCGCTCCGCGTACAGGGTCGATCCACGCTTGTGTGCCCCATGCACCACCATGCCCGAATGTGCCGGCCGAGAGCATTGCAGCTACACCTTCATGAGGTTTACGCAAGATGCATGTGCCGATACCCCATCCATAGTTAGCACCGTGGTTCCCAAAATTGGCAGTTTGCAAAAAGCCCGTGGGCAAGTCGCCCGTTTGAATCGTGGTCAATAACTTGATCGCAGCCCTGCTCAGATAGCGTTTTCCCTCCAACGAACCTCCACGAAGCAACATCTGACAGAAGCGGGCATAATCGGGACCAGTAGAGAAAAGGCCAGCGTTGCCAAGAGGCGGAAGACCTTCTATACCTACGTTGGATGGCAGGGGAACAGCCTCAGGGATGCCGGTATTTTTATTCTTTGAGTAACCGGTAACTCTGAGCGCATTAGGATTTTGAGTGGGATAAAACGTAGTATTAGTCATGCCAAGCGGATCGAATATCCGTTTTTGTACAAATTTATCGAAGGACATTCCGCTGGCAACTTCTACGATACGTGAAGCAACGTTGATGCCGGATTGTGTGTATCGCCATTCCGTACCCGGCTCGTATTTCATTGGTACAGAAAGATATAGCGGGATTAGGTCAGCCAGGGTATGAGTCTTAAGCGCGGCATCAGGGTTGGCTTCACCAAGTCCTGATGTGTGAGTAAGGATTTGAGAAATAGTGAGATTAGCCAATTGACCGGATGGAGTCCTGAGACCAGCGAATGCAGGAATATATTTCATGACCAGATCAGTAATTTTAAGCTTCCCATCATCCTGAAGCATGAGAATGGCTGCAGCAGTGACAGGCTTCGTCATCGATGCGAGCCAGAACATACTTGTGGTTTGCATCGGTTCTTTCCTGGAAATGTCTGCCAGCCCGATTGCGTCAAGGTGAACAATTTTGTTCCTGCTGATAACTACCGTAACAGCACCTGACATATCGCCAGACTCAACAAACGTTTGCATTGCTTCACTTATACCCGGAAGTTTAGGAATAGTACCAGACTGTACTTTGCTGGCAAGGGTTGATGATTGATTCGTGATATTCAGAGCTTGTCCTGTAACGGGAATAGTGCTAAAGAGAAAAGATATAAAAATGACAGTAAATACCCAATCAGCCAATCTTGTTTGTAGGATTGTTTGCAAATTCGCTCTTTCTAAAAATAATTTCTTATCAATATTCATATTTCAACTATTTGATATTATTTTCAATCTTATGGGTTCGATTCCACGCCCCCCGGCTATACATTTTAGGATTGTGCAGCTTGACTGTTTTAAAAAATCGTATGATAACATATCCTGCATCGTGGCTCATAACTCTCCTTTTCGCCAAGTAATATTTTGGATTCACTTGCAGCGGTGCGGTAAGAATAGGTGGCCGGACCTCCGCATTGTACACAAACGGCATGTACCTTGGTTACCAGTTCGGCTATGCACATCAGCGCCGGCATTGGACCGAAAGGCTTTCCCTGAAAGTCCATATCCAGGCCCGCTATCACTACCCGTATTCCACGATTAGCAAGTTTATTGCATACATCGGGCAATTCATCGTCGAAGAACTGAGCTTCATCGATACCTACCACTTCTGTATTGGTACCCAGAAGCAGGATAGAGGCTGCATTCTCAACCGCGGTAGATTGAATGGAATTCAGGTCATGTGATACCACTGAGTTCTCATCATAGCGGGTATCTGTTTTAGGCTTAAAAATCTCCACGTTCAATCTGGCGATCTGGGCGCGCCGCAGCCTTCGGATCAGCTCTTCTGTCTTTCCTGAAAACATAGATCCGCAAATAACCTCTATGCTTCCGTTAAGTTCTTTCCTGCGTTTAAAATTGTGTTCGCTGAATAACATTCTGCTTATTTTCCCCTCTTTTTTCTGGCTTCTAATATCTGAATTTTCCCTTGGATTTAGCAGGCTTTATAAGCGATCAGGGGATTAAATTTTAGTCCCTATTATTGATAAATGTACTTATATTTGACATAGGTATATGAAACCCAGGAGCTATTTTCAGGCTAATTTGAGGCATTCGTCCCATATATTCGAATTATGATGAACAAGAAAGAAATTTTTAAGAAAGTTGGGGGTATAATTACTGAACTTAATGAACAATACGAATATCTCTCTCAAAGTCCGGAGAATTTAAATGAGCTTGAGCTGGAACTCTTTGCAGCCAATGCAGATTTTTTGTCTGACCATATTTCTATTCTTGTAAAGCTTAATGAAAGTTCGAAAGTGATCCATGCTGATCCTGTTGCAGAAGGTAAACAAGCGGAAGAAGGGCATCTGGAAGCGGCTTTAAGCCATGATCTGGAACCTGCTGAAATTTATGAAGAGGAAGAAGTGACTATTCCGAACTGGAAATTTGAATTGGAAAAAGATTCCACCGCTACATTTGAATATGAGGAAAAGCTGGAGGATAAATTATTCGATCGCCCCCTTACTGAAGAGGAATTGCTGATAATTGATCAAAATACACTCCTGAAAGCCGGGCAGGAAGAATTTGAAATAAGGATCGAAGAATCAAACGAATTTGAGCCCGAACCTGATGAGGCTTTGGAGGAGAAGGGGATAGACGAAGTGTTGGTTTCCGGATCATCCATAGCTGTTCCACCTGAGCCTGTCACTGAAAAATCAAAGGAGGATAATCCTCCTTTGACCATAAATGATATGCTTTCTGCCGGAACCTCTCAAAACACGGTATCCAGCCAGTTTGTACATCGGCACGGAAAGGACCTGAAAGGTTTAATCAGCCTGAATGATAAATTACTTTTTGTGAGGGATCTTTTTAACGGGTATAGTTTGGCGTATAGTGAAGCAATAGAGTTACTGAACCGTTTTGACAGCATGGAAGCCGCCGATAAATTTCTGAAACAGAACTATTCTGCGAAGAATAACTGGGCGGATAAACAGACTGCGGCGGATAAATTTTATGAGATCCTTACTATACGCTATGCTAAATAATTCCCATCCGGTTTGAATCGAATTTCAGCAGGATAAACAGCAGGATCGTAAAGCTCCATAAGGAAGATCCGCCGTAACTAAGGAAGGGCAATGGAATTCCGATCACCGGTATCAGGCCAATGGTCATTCCTATATTTATAAAAACATGGAAAAACAGGATCGAAGCCACTCCGTATCCATAGATCCTTGAAAAAGCAGAGCGTTGCCGTTCGGCAATATTAATGATGCGCAGCAGTAAAAAGAGATATAGTCCGATAACCACGAAACACCCTGCAAAGCCCCATTCCTCACCCACCGTACAAAAGATAAAATCAGTACTTTGCTCGGGGACGAAATCATATTTCGTTTGTGTACCCTGCAGATATCCTTTTCCCCATAAACCACCCGAGCCAATGGCTATCTTTGACTGGTTTAAATTATAGCCAATTCCACGGGGGTCATTTACTTTACCCAGAATAACGTCTATTCGGTTCTTTTGATGCGGTTTCAGAATGCGGTTGTAAGCAAAATCAACAGAAAATACAAAGAAAATAGAAAAAAGTAATCCGAAGCCCGTCACAGTAATCACTTTTCTGTTTTTTCGGTAGAAATAGATCAAAGCACCTGCAAAGAATATTACCCCTGTCAAAACAATGTATTTATTGTACAAAACTGTCAGGATGAATAGCACGATAGACAGGCCTTCAATGATCAGAAAATATCCTGAAAGCCCTTCCCGGTAAAGCAGCAGAATGAGTGAAGTGAATGTTAATGCAGAACCTGCATCAGGTTGTAAAAGGATGAGAGCTGTAGGCAGTATGATTATGAAAGCGGCGATTAACTGGGTTCGCAGATCCTGGACCTTAATTGTACCCGAACTCAGATACCTCGCCAGCAATAAACAGGTGGCAAATTTGGCAAATTCGGAAGGCTGGAGCCTGAAGCTTCCTATCGGGATCCATGCCTGGTTGCCCCCAACATTCCGGCCGATAATCAGTACCAGGATCAGCAGGATTATGGTTATGACATAGAAGACAGGAGAAAAGGTATTGAAAAATTTACTGTCGAACAGCAGGATCGCAAAACCAATGATTATCGCAGAGATTATGAATATGAGCTGCTTCCCGTAATTGGTATCCAGATCGATTATGCTTGGGTTCTCCGGATCATAAACTGCAGCATGGATGTTGAACCAGCCGATTATGCAAAGCGTTAGATAGGTTAATATGATAAACCAATCTACATTAAAAAAGAGGCCGCGTTGGTTATTCATTGTTTGTTTTTACCGCTGGTTTCTGCAATGGGTTTTCTGTATTACTGTTTTTAATAAGGCTGTCTTTGGTTGTGCTCTTTGGAGCCCTTGATTTAATTTCAGTCCCGGGCAGCAAATTAGCTTCAAGAAGCCGGTCCAGGTATGCCTTAGGCCGCGAAATACTTTTATTTATATATTTTTCAACCATTAAACTGGCAATTGGGGCCGACCATGTGGCTCCAAATCCCGCATTTTCAACTACCACTGCAATCGCGATCTTAGGATTATCTCGTGGTGCAAATGCTACAAAAACAGAATGGTCCTTTCCATGAGGATTTTGCACCGTTCCTGTTTTGCCGCACATTTCAATAGTTGATATCTTTGAATACCAGGCTGTGCCGCTAGGTTGATTGACCACAGCACTCATCCCATCAATAATCACATCAAAGTATTTCAAGTCGATGCCTGCGCTGTTCTTTTTAAGATATTCTTCTTTAATAACTTTATTGTCACCGATCGCTTTGATCAGGTGTGGCTTATAAAAAAAACCGCGATTCGCCACGATTGCCATCACATTAGCCATTTGAAGCGGTGTAATCCCAAGTTCTCCCTGACCGATAGACAGGGAAATAGTGTAGGAAGATCCCCATCTGTCGCTCTTGAAACGTTTGGTGTATAATTCATCAGTGGGTAAGAGGCCATTGCGTTCTCCCGGCAGATCAATTCCAAGCGCAGATCCAATCCCAAAGGCGGAAACAGCTGTCCGCCATCTTTTAAAAGCATTCACCGGACGCATTCCGGCATGATCTATCATCCGGTTATAGGTGTAACCATAATACGTATTGCATGATTCGGTAATGGATGCTTTCAGGTCCACAGATCCGTGAATATGGGTACAGGCCATGTAACCCCGACGGCCATAACGATATCCTCCGGGGCAGTAGAAAAATGTTTTTTCATTGATCAATCCGAATTGCTGGGCCACCAGGGCGTTCACAACCTTAAAAATTGAACCCGGAGGGTACTCGGCCTGGATCGGGCGCACAAACATCGGCTTATATTTATCCTCCAGCAGAGCCATATAATTATTTCCGCGCTGCCTTCCTACCATCAGGTTTGGATCATAACCCGGACTGCTTACAAAGGACAGGATCTCCCCTGTGCCCGGTTCAATGGCCACAATGCTTCCGATCTTATTCTTCATCAGTTGTTCCCCAAGTTTTTGCAGTTCCTTATCAAGGGAGGAGATCATATGTTCACCCGACACAGCCAGGGTATCGTACTTGCCATCGGCATAACTACCTTTTGGCCTGTTCAGGGCATCAACCATCAGGTTTTGAACACCCCGCTGCCCGCGTAATAATTCCTCATATGATTTTTCAACTCCAGTAATGCCATGATAATCACCCTGGCTGTAAAAGCCTTTGGAGTTTTCGATCACTTTTTGATTGACCTCGCCGATATATCCTAAAAAATGGGCGGCAATACTATCCGGATATCTCCGAACCGTCCTGTTTTGAACAAAGAAACCGGGAAAATCTGAAAGTTTCTCCTGGAATGAGGCGTAGATCTGAACGGATAATTGTTTTTCAAAAACAGATGCCTTATACGGGGAATAGGAGCGGGCTTTTTTAAATCGCCGGTCAAATCCGGCTTTGTCAATTCCAATCAGTGTGCAGAATACAAGAGTGTCGAAAGCTTTCACTTCCCGCGGTATGACCATAAGATCATAAACGGGTTCATTTTGTACCAGAATTTTTTCATTCCGGTCTAAGATCACACCCCTTGCAGGATACACCGGCAGCCTCCTGATTACGTTATTTTCTGCCGATAAAATGTATTCATCACTGATCACCTGTATGTAAAACAGGCGCATGAGCAGGATAACAGTGATCACAATGAAAATTCCCTGAACAACAAACTTCCTCGCAAAAAAACTATTCATTTAGCCTAATCATCAATATTTATCCCTCTTCATAACGTAATGTAAACAGTAAAATTCTGTTTTACTACAATTACCGGGAGGTAAAAGTAAGAAAGAAATTATTGAGCAGGCATAAGCTTCGTTTAATTATTTCAGCGGCACATTATTCATAGCCAGGGTCTGTTATCAGAATTTTTTGGCCTCTTATTCTTATTATTGCATTTTGAAGCAGAAAATGATGAAAATTGACATTGAAGCGATGAATTATACCATAGATATCGCTTCACTATAGGTATTTTTGTATTGATTAAATTGAGATCCCGCTTTATAGTATTCATTCATTTTCAGAGTTCGGGAGGAAGGATATTATAGTCTTCGTTTAGCTGCTTATTGAGTTACCTGCTGGCGGGCTTATCAGGAACAGGTTATTTCCGGAAGACAAAAGACTGCTGGCCAATTATGATCAGATGATACTGAAATTTCCCTTTGCAAGAATTTTACTGACAATTCCTGTTTCCGCAGATTCTTTAAAAAATATGCAGGGTTATTCCCGAAGAATTCAGAAAAAACACCCTAAATAGTTAACATGGAAATTACCAATATCAATGAAAGCATGAAAGCAATTCCGCAATTATATGCTGTTGTCAATGCAAAATGTCCCCGCTGCAGAAGAGGGGATATGTTTATGAATTCGATGTACGGATTTAAATCCCAGAAAATGTTTACGAACTGCCCTCATTGCGATTTAAAGTTTGAACGTGAGCTGGGATACTTTTATGTGGCCATGTTTGTTAGCTATGCCTTAAATGTGGCACAGATGATTATTGCAGGAGTTCTTACCTATTTTATTACCGGAAATACAGAGAGCCCCTGGCTCTATATGGCAACGATCTTTCCTTTTGTATTTATTCTGGCACCTTTTAACTTCAGGTACTCCCGTGTTCTGCTGCTGCATTATATGACCCCGGGATTAAATTATATACCGGCCATGAGTGCCGACAGAAAATTGTAATGGAATAGTATCAGGATCAGCGGACCTTTTTACGGAAGAAGGCAAATTCTGTGATCAGCATCAGCAATACGGTGAAAAGGGTACTGAAAACTACACGGATCAGGGTATAACCCAGTTCTGAGAATTTGAAGGTTTCAAAGCTGAATAGGATGAAGTGATGGAAAAAGGTCAGGATCGTAGCATAAAAAATAAACCATCTGAACCCCATGATCCCCAGACTGGGTTCAGGCTCATTATCAAATCCATCACGCTGCACGGTAAGGCTTATAAATACGATCCTGACAAAGGCCAGCACAGTACATGCTGCGGCATTCAGCCCCAAAGTATCATAAAAAGCATCGATCGTTATTCCGGTTGCGAATGCCAGTAAGAACAGAAGTCCGTTAGGTATTCCAAACGGAAGAAGCAGAATGAAGAGAATATAGAGATAAGGGATGCTCAGGTTATAATAACCAATATTTTTCAGAAGGAAAACCTGGGTGGCTATCAGAACTAAAAACCGGATACTATTGATGATCACTGCGCGCCCCATTATTCCACTTTGTTTTGAGCTTCCAGTGTCAATTGTTCTTTGGAAAGCAGATTATTAATTACATAAACATATTGCAGGGTCGCAAAATCGGTATCTAATTTGACTTCAATGTTCAGGGAACTGTCACCACCCTTAGTCCCGGTACGCACTACATAACCGATATTTGTTCCCTGTGGGAATAAGGAAAATTCGGAGGTTACAACCCTCGCCCCTTTATTAATGATGAGATGGCTTTGGATGTCTTTCAGGGCTGCAAACCGGGGATCATAATTTCCCTCTCCCCATACCAGTGAACCGATGTTTCCATTTACACTGGCACTGACCTTTGTCTCGGTATGGAGTAATGATCGTATGGTGGCAAAATTCTCAGAAACATTCAGCACAATGCCCACTATTCCGCTTGAACATGTAACGCCCATTCCTTTCTCTATCCCATGTTTTTTGCCGCGGTTTATCGTAATATAATTGTTCTTCTGGTGGATCGAATTATTGATCACCCGGGCAACGGTATAGGTGTACTGCTGCTTCAGGGTGGTGTCTCTAACGCTTACCTGCTTAATGCTGTCACTGTAAAAGGAAGATTTTAACTGAGCTCTGAGACGGGCATTTTCTTCCGCGAGGCTATCATTGGTCTTGCCCAGAACGAGGTAACTGCTGAATTCATTTACGCGCTCATAAGCCCTGCCGACAATTTGGTTGGAGGAGTTCCAGACACTGGCTCGCTGATAGGGATTATTTTTTAACAGCAAGATCAGGGATATGGTAAAAAATATGATCAGCAGAAAAAATGCGTTGTACTTACTGATGAAAAGCCAGAGGTTACGCATGATTTAGGTTATAACTATTAAGTAATAAGTAATAAGTATTAGGTTGTAAGTTTTATTGGAATTGCTTCATAATCAGACCTCATAGCTAAAATTTCAAATATTAGATCTACCAGGGAAAAGTAAATTTAAATAATAGATAGGAGTTGTGATGGGGCTAAGCTTTAAAGACTTATAACTTATTACTTACAACTTATTACTTACAACTCACAAACTCTATTGCATTAAAAATTTAAAATTCCCGATATTTTTGAGTGCGATTCCTGTTCCGCGAACTACGGCACGTAATGGGTCTTCGGCAACGTGAACCGGAAGTTTGGTCTTTGCTGCAATCCGCTTATCCAATCCGCGTAAAAGCGCACCGCCGCCGGTTAAATATATCCCTGTCTGATAAATATCTGCTGAAAGTTCCGGAGGAGTGATCTCTAAAGCTTTCAATATCGCTTCCTCAATTTTGGAGATGGATTTATCAAGGCAATGAGCGATCTCTGTATAAGATACTGTGATCTGTTTTGGCACCCCGGTCATCAGGTCACGGCCCTGAACAGCATAATCGGCAGGCGGATCTGTTAGCTCAGGTAAGGCTGCTCCAACTTCTATTTTGATCTTCTCTGCAGTACGGTCACCGATCATTATATTATGCTGTCTGCGGATATACTGAACAATATCGCTGTCGAAATTATCACCGGCGACACGAATGGACTGATCACAAACAATCCCCGAAAGGGCTATGACAGCGATCTCTGTGGTTCCTCCGCCGATATCAATGATCATATTCCCCATTGGTTCCTCCACATCAATGCCAATACCTACGGCAGCAGCCATCGGCTCATGGATCAGATAAACCTCTTTTGCTCCTGCGATCTCCGCTGAATCACGCACTGCGCGTTTTTCAACCTCCGTAATCCCGGAAGGGATACAGATCACCATACGTAGGGACGGAAAAAACCAGCCTTTGCCATTATTGATCATTTTGATCATACCTCTGATCATGTATTCGGCAGCATTGAAATCAGCTATAACACCATCTTTTAAGGGTCTGACGGTTCTGATATTGTCATGGGTCTTGCCTTCCATCTGCATGGCCTGGCGGCCTATTGCGATCACTTTATTCGTGGTACGGTCAAATGCCACAATTGAAGGCTCATCAACTACAACTTTATCATTATGTATTATCAGAGTATTTGCAGTGCCCAGGTCAATAGCAATCTCTTGTGTAAACCAATTAAATAATCCCATTCCTTATTTGTTTTCGTGGTGAAAATGTACGCTAAGATAAACTCTTTTTATTAATCATTATTATTATAAAATCTGTGATTTTGATGAGATCCGGTCATTTAATTTTAATGTTTGAAATGCCTGATGCCGGTGGTTACCATACCGACTCCTTTTTCATTGGCCATATCGATCGATTCCTGATCCTTGATCGATCCCCCCGGCTGCAGTATCATGACAACTCCTGCATCGGCAGCAATTTCAACGCAATCAGGGAAGGGAAAGAATGCATCAGAAGCCATAACGCTTCCTGCGATCTCAAAATGAAATGCTTTCGCTTTAACGATAGCCTGCTGCAAAGCATCAACACGGGAGGTCTGCCCAACACCGCTGGCAATTAAACGGCCGTTCTTTGCAAGCACGATCGTATTTGATTTGGTATGTTTTACGATCTTATTGGCAAAAACCAGGTCCTTAAGCTCCTGTTCTGTTGGTTTCCGCTCCGTTACCGGCAGCATCTGAGCCGGAGTTTCCGTTAAAAGGTCCTTATCCTGCTCAATTACCCCGTTCAGCAAGGTTTTAAACTGTTTAGCGGGAAGCTGAACCTCATTCCTTTTAAGCAGGATGCGATTCTTTCTGCCACACAGGATCTGTTTGGCATTATCTTCAAATGAAGGGGCGATCAGAACTTCAAAAAAGAGATTATTGATCTCCTTCGCTGTTTCTGTATCGATCTCCCGGTTGCAGATCAATACACCCCCGAATGCCGAAACCGGATCGCAGGCCAGGGCCGTTTTCCATGCTTCCAGTATAGATTCATTGGATGCAACTCCGCAGGCATTAGTATGCTTAAGGATAACAAAAGTAGTTTCCTCGAACTCATCGATCAGTGCAACCGCAGCATCGATATCAACGAGATTATTATAGGAAAGTTCTTTTCCGTTCAGTTTATCGAAAATGGCTTCCAGGTTTCCGTAGAAAACACCTTTCTGATGTGGGTTTTCTCCATAACGGAGCGTGCTGGATTTCTGCTCGCTATACTTAAAAACAGGCAGGGGCTCTTCCCTGTTAAAATAATTGAATATGGCCGTATCATAATGTGATGAAACGTTAAATGCCTGCCTTGCAAAAGCTTTCCGATGGTTTAACATCGTATATCCTGCATTTTCAGTTAAGATATCTCCTAATATTTTATAATCATCTTTCGAAGCGATTATTACCACGTCGTTATAATTCTTCGCAGCCGCACGAATCAGTGAGATGCCGCCTATGTCGATCTTTTCAATGATATCGGCCTCACCCAAACCCTCTCCGGGGGAGAGGGCTTTTTTTAATGTTTCTTCGAAAGGGTAGAGGTCAACAATGACCAGGTCTATCTCCGGAATTTCATACTGCGCGATTTGAGCCTGATCTTCTTTATTTTCCCTGCGGGTCAGTATTCCCCCAAAAACCTTAGGATGAAGTGTTTTTACCCTTCCCCCTAAAATGGATGGATAACCGGTAAGGTCTTCAACTGCTGTAACATCAATGCCCAGGTCACGGATGAATTTCTCAGTTCCTCCGGTTGAATAAAATGCAACCCCCTGTTCATGTAACTGTCGGATGAGTGGTTCTAAATTATCTTTATAATAGACTGAGATTAAGGCGTTTTTGATCTTGACAGGATGGCTCATTGAACATTTTTATTTGAAGCCGCAAAGATAGTTTTTTTGATTGGTTTGATTCTAACTATTAGAGAAAATATGGTTGGAGCTGTAAGCAGAAAGCCAAAGGCAGAAAGCCAAAAGCCAAAAGCAGAAAGCCAAAAGCCAAAAGCCAAAGGCCAAAGGCAAAAAGCTCAAAGCAGAAAACCAAAAGGAGGAAGAGAAATTCACAGACCTCCGGCTTCGAACCTTTCTCTTAATTCTTAAGATTTCATTTTTTTCAGCAATTGCTCCACCACTTTGGGATAGTTGAGGTGCTCCAGCTGCTGGCCTTTGAATTTGATCATTTCAATATCATCGCCTTCTTCTATTTTAAACCGGGATTGGTGAATGGCTTCTCCATCATCAAAATTTTCATTCACGAAATGAATGGTGATCCCGGATTCTTCATCACCGGATTCCAGTACTGCCTGATGGACCTTATCGCCATACATTCCCTTTCCTCCATGCTTTGGCAGAAGTGCCGGATGAATATTAATGATCTTGTTCGGGAAAGCCTTTAACAGATTTTGCGGGATTAGCCATAGGAAACCTGCCAGTACAATGATATCGATCTGCAGATTTTTCAGCAGGCGGACCACATCATCTGTTTTATAAAATTCCTGCTTGTCGAAAATATGTGAGGGGATCTCAAAATTATCTGCCCGCTGCAATACGTAGGCTTCCGGATTATTGGTCAGGACAATAACGACTTCTGCATCAGGATGTTTTTTAAAATGCTCCATGATCTTCTGGGCGTTTGATCCGGAACCTGAGGCAAAAATGGCTATGCGCTTCTTCAAATTGTAATGGTTTTTAACAAAGATATTATTTTGAGTGTTTTATGGAAATGATCCTGGACAATTTGTCCATTTATCAATTTGTCGATTGGCCCATTATTGCATGTTTAACAGTAAATTATCATTTTGGTTTTGTTTAGTATGTTTTTCAATGAGTAAAAAACACTGTTTTTACTTCACGATTGATTATTGACAAATCGACAAATTAATTACTCCCGCATCTTCAAATTGTCAAATCTTCAAATCTTCAAATCATTTAAAGATTCCCTCTTGCATCCTGTTCCCGTTCCAATGCCTCAAACAATGCCTTGAAATTTCCGGCTCCGAATGATTTAGCTCCCTTGCGCTGAATGATCTCAAAGAAGAGGGTTGGACGGTCTTCAACCGGTTTGGTAAATATCTGTAATAAATACCCTTCTTCATCCCTGTCAACCAGTATCCCCAAATTCTTCAGAGGTTCTATCTCCTCATCTATTTTCCCAACACGTTCTTCCAGATTGTTATAATAAGCCGGGGGGACTTTCAAAAATTCGACACCACGGTCCTGCAGCCTGGTAACCGTATCGACAATATCATGGCTTGCAATGGCAATATGCTGCACTCCCTCATCTCCATAGAAATCAAGATATTCTTCAACCTGCGATCGTTTTTTTCCTTCTGCGGGCTCATTGATAGGAAATTTAACATAACCGTTCCCGTTACTCATCACCTTACTCATCAGTGCAGAGTATTCAGTAGAGATCTGCTTATCATCAAAGGTCAGGATATTGCGGAAGCCCATAACATCTTCATAGAACTTAACCCATTTATCCATCTGGTTCCAGCCTACATTACCCACACAATGATCCACATAGAGCAGACCCGCGGGCTCAGGATTATAATGGCTTTCCCATTTCTGGTATCCGGGCATAAAAAGGCCTTTGTAGTTCTTGCGTTCAATAAATAAATGCACGGTTTCGCCGTAGGTATAAATTCCGCTCATCCTGAGTTCACCGTTTTCATCATCCAGGGTTTGAGGCTCCATATAACTTTCCGCTCCGCGGGATGTGGTCTGTTGATGAGCATCATAAGCGTCATCTACCCAGAGGGCAATGATCTTTACCCCATCCCCGTGCCTGGTCAGCTGTTCTGATATCGGATGATCAGGGAATAAGGGAGTAGTGAGTACAAGTCTGATCTTATTCTGAACCAGGACATAGGAGGCGCGGTCTTTAACTCCGGTTTCAGGACCGGCATAAGCCAGGCTTTGAAAACCGAAGGCTGTTTTATAAAAATGTGCCGCCTGTTTGGCGTTTCCAACGTATAATTCAATATAATCTGTCCCCTTTAGGGGAAGAAAATCTGTTGTCTGTATATCTGCTGCTATCGTTCCTGTTTTCATTTTTCTATTATTTTGCCACATTATCAAATCTTCAAATCACCAAATCTTCAAATTGGTGTTCACTCAACATTCTCCTGCCAGCTTTTATGATAGCTCTCATCTTCGATACTCAGAGCGTAATCAGTCAGCATCAGCGGCTTAAAGGGATCGATCATCACGGCCAGTTCTTCAGTTCTTTCCTTTCCGATCGATTTCTCTACTGTTCCCGGGTGCGGTCCATGAGGGATACCGCCGGGATGAAGGGTGATCTGGCCCTTAACAACGCTTTTCCTGCTCATAAAATCACCATCTACATAATATAAAACCTCATCACTGTCAACATTACTGTGATTATAAGGGGCAGGTATGGAGTCAGGATGATAATCGTATTTACGCGGACAGAAAGAGCAGATCACGAAATTATGTCCCTCAAAGGTCTGATGCACAGGAGGCGGCTGATGTACTCTTCCGGTGATGGGTTCAAAATCATGGATCGAGAATGCCCAAGGATAATGAAATCCATCCCAGCCAATAAAATCAAAGGGATGCGTACCATAAATATAGGGATAGATCAAACCCTGTTTTTTGATCAATACTTTAAAATCGCCTGTTTCATCATTCGTTTCAAGATCAGCAGGGCGTTTAATATCCCTTTCACAAAAAGGCGAATGTTCCATTAGCTGTCCCCATTCATTACGGTAGCGTTTTGGGGTACGTATCGGACTGAAACTTTCGATGATGAACAGCCGGTTGTCTTCCGTATCGAATTCCATCTGGTAGATCGTACCGCGGGGAACCACCAGGTAGTCGCCATATTCAAAGCGGATCTTTCCGAAACCCGTCTTCAAAGTTCCGCTGCCCACATGGATGAAAATAACCTCATCAGCCTGGCTGTTCTTGTAATAATAATCCGTCATGGAATGGCGGGGTGCAGCCAGTGAGATATGGAGGTCGCTGTT
Source organism: Pedobacter sp. (assembly GCA_036677005.1). Lineage (GTDB taxonomy): Bacteria > Bacteroidota > Bacteroidia > Sphingobacteriales > Sphingobacteriaceae > Daejeonella. Next base: position 33,240 of record JAKFBV010000123.1, on the reverse strand, counting down.
CACCAGTACGGGCTTGCGGCTTTCCAGGTAATCATCTTCAGGTTGAATTTTAAAGCCGGTCAGACTGGTATGGCGGAGATGTTTTTCCCTTGCAATTTTCGGTTCAACAGAATAAGGCTCACCCAGTTCTTTTACTATGGTAGGCGGGTGACAATGATAAACCAGCGAATAAAGGCTGGAAAAACCTTCGGTAGAGACCAGCTCCTCAGCATACAGGATCCCGTTTGGTTTCCGGAAAACGGTATGACGTTTATGAGGAATTGTTCCTAATGTATGATAAATAGGCATAAATTAGAATAAATTGGTTTGTATAATTGGTTTTACAAAGGTATGCTTTTCTAAGCTGGAAAAATAAATGTGATCCTAACTGGGGCTTGATTTGTTTTTTTAGGCTTCTGATTTAGGCATACGGGCAAAAATCAGTAGTTTTGGGAACCTGCTAACCTAAATTATAATCATTCATGAAATTAGTTTCTTATAAAACCGAAGACATTGAGCACCTTGGAGTATTCATAAAGGGCCATATCTATAACCTGAACTCATGCGATAAGCTGATTCCTGATACTATGAATGAGTTTTTAAGCGGGGGGGAAGAGCTGATGGATAGGGCGAAAAAGGTCGATAAGGAAATAAAGTCGGGAAAGCAGGAAGCCAAAGAGGAAGTATTCTTTGAAGTGCTGGCTCCGGTGCCGCATCCAAGTTCCTGCCGCGATGCTTATGCTTTCAGGCAGCATGTTGCTTCAGCGCGTAAAAACCGGAAGCTTGATATGATACCTGAATTCGATCAGTATCCGATATTTTATTTTACAAATCATAATTCCATACAGGGAGTAGGGGATATAGAATGTATGCCCGATCATTTTGAAAAGCTTGATTTTGAACTGGAAGCTGCTATAGTTATCGGCAAAAAGGGCAGAAATATCCATGCATCAGAAGCTGATTCTTTTATAGCCGGATATATGGTGATGAACGATCTGAGTGCCCGCACCCTTCAGATGGAGGAAATGCTGCTCAACCTGGGTCCGGCTAAAGGGAAGGACTTCTCTACGGTTATCGGCCCCTGGCTGGTCACTCCTGATGAACTTGAAAAATTCAAGATTCCTGCAAAGCCCGGTCATACCGGCAATGCCTATGATCTGGATATGAAATGCTGGGTGAACGGGAAGGAAGTTTCTTCGGGTAAAATGGCTGATATGGACTGGACATTTGCCGAGATTATTGAACGCTGTTCCTACGGAGTGGATATTTTGCCTGGCGATGTGATCGGCTCAGGGACCGTTGGAACGGGTTGTTTCCTTGAATTAAATGGTACCGGCTTGTTAAACGATCCTGATTTCAAATCCCAATGGCTTCAGCCCGGGGATATTGTTGAAATGGAAATTACCGGACTTGGAAGGCTTACCAATACGATCAGAAAAGCCGATACCGACTGGTCCATTTTGAAGTTGAAGAAGAAGGGTGTTTAGTGAATATGATTTAATTGTCATCCTGAATGCTAATTGTCATCCTGAACGATAAAATGTCATCCTGAACGATAAAATGTCATCCTGAATGCTGATTGTCATCCTGAACGAAGTGAAGGATCTCCTTAAAGTTAAAAATGACCTTCCCAGATAAGATAAACATGCTGACCATCAACACCGCCGATCTTAAATCTGCCGAGTTGCAGAATTACCTGCATTATGCTATCGCTCCGCGGCCAATATGCTTTGTGTCGACCATGGATAAGGCTGGGAATGTCAATTTAAGTCCATTTAGCTTTTTTAATTTGTTCAGCACGAATCCTCCTGTCTGTATTTTTTCACCGGCAAGGAGAGTACGGGATAATACGACCAAACACAGCCTTGAAAATGTGCTTGAGCTGCCCGAGTGTGTGATCAATATAGTGAACTATGATATGGTTCAGCAAACATCCCTGGCCAGCGTAGAATACCCCAAAGGGACCAATGAGTTTATCAAAGCCGGATTCACTGCATTGCCTTCAGTGCTGGTAAAACCTCCCAGAGTTGCTGAATCGCCGGTGCAGATGGAATGTATTATCCGGGAAGTGATCAGTTTAGGTGAAAATGCGGGAGCAGGCAACCTGGTTCTGGCAGAGATCAAACTGATCCATATCAAAGAAGAGATACTGGATGAAACCGGTAAAATAGATCAGGCGAAAATTGACCTTGTGGCGCGTTTAGGCGGCGACTGGTATTGCCGTGTAACTGAAAATAACCTGTTTAAGGTCGAAAAGCCTGTACGAACGCTTGGTATTGGAGTAGATTCGCTGCCATCCGCCATCCGTAATTCGGATATTCTCAGTGGGAATAACCTCGGTCAGCTTGGAAATGTAGAGTCGCTGCCTGCAGATGAAGTGGTACAGCAGTTCCGTACCGATCCTGAACTAAGACATATTATTGATGCCACCATCGGTGATTCCAAAACAAGAGAAAGGGAGCTCCATCAATACGCAAGGAGATTGCTTGAGGCCGGAAATGTTGGAGATGCCTGGAAGGTTTTATTGAGTTACGAGGTCTGAGGTCTGAGGTATGAGGTCTGAGGTCTGAGGTATGAGGTATGAAGTCTGAGGTCTGAGGTCTGAGGTATGAGATACGATCAGTTATGAGTTATGCGGGCTTAATCCTAACACATAACTCGCCACCCATACCAATTTATCAATTCAATTGTCAACTTTCAATTGTCAACTGTCTTACAGTCCCAGCACCTGTCTCAATCTTGGATAACCCGTTTTGCTTACAGGGATTTTTTCCCCTGATTTTAATATGGCCAGGTGGGATTCCTTTTCGTAAGGATCTATTCTGGTGATCTCATTGATCTTGACAATATAGGATCGGTGCACCCTGACAAAATTATCCTCTCCCAGCAGTTTTTCGAAATAGCCCATGGTCTTATTCTTCAGGAATGATCCTTCCAGTGTATGAATTTTGACATAATCATCATCAGCAGCAAGGAAGATGATATCATTTACCGGAATGATCTTGATCTTATTGCCTGTCTTGACAACTACCCGCTCATTTCTGGGACTTGAGCTTTGCAGGTTGTCCAGAAGCTGTTTTGTATTCTGCCTGGGTTCGGAGGTTTGCTGCTGATCCATCCATTTCTGAACCGCTTTATCAAAACGTTCCTTCGTAAATGGTTTAAGCAGGTAATCTACTGCATGCTCTTCGAAAGCTTTAATGGCATACTCATCAAAAGCTGTAGTGAATATTACAGGAGGGGGCTGTTCAATGAGTTCAAGCATTTCAAAGCCATTGATCTTTGGCATCTGGATATCCAGAAAGATCAGGTCAGGCTCATATTGAGCGATTGCTTTCACGCCTTCAAATCCATCGCTGCATTCCTGAACGATTTCCAGATCCGGCCAGGACTGGAGATATTCAATTACTACTGAACGGGCCAGAGGCTCGTCGTCTATTAGTATCACTCGCATAATTATACCTGAGGAATCTTTACAATAGTTGTAAATATATGGCTATAAGATGTAGTTTCCAATAGGTCTGTTCTGCCAAATAATAAATGCAATCTGCGTTTCACTCCGCTAAGCCCAAAGCCTGTTCCGTGTTTTGGGCGGGTAGTATCCGGATCATAGGGATTTTGTACGGTTATATGAAGCTCATTCTCAACACATTCTCCGAAAATACTGATCGTAACTACTCCCGTCGTATCGTAGAGGCCAAATTTGATAGCATTTTCAACAATAGGCTGAAGCAGCATGGGCGGAAGTAATTTAGTTTTACAGGCCTCGTTATAAGATATTTCGGTTGATAAGCGGTGTCCGAACCTTACTTTTTCAATATCAAGATACAATTGTAAATGTTCGAGCTCATCGATCAGGGATACGGGCTGCTGATCTTCTTTTTTTAGTGTTCCGCGGAGGAAATCAGATAACTGATGGATCATTTTACGTGCCTCCTCAGGCCTGCTCCCGATCAGGGCAGTGATCGAATTCAAACTGTTAAACAGGAAATGGGGCTGCAGCTGCTGTCTGAGATTATAGAGTTCGGCATCCCGGGCCAGACTTTCAGCTTCGAGTTTTCTTTTTTCCGTTTCTTTCTGATCCTGCTGGGTGTACCAAACCACACTGACCATAGCCATTAATCCAATGATCAGGAGTCCGATAAAAAAGCGTACCGGTAATGAATTATATAAAAATTCTGAATAATGCGGGTCGTTTTGTATGAGTTTGTCAAGGGTCCAGTTATTTACCAGCAGCCACATGGATGCCAGAATGGAGCAATACAATAACATCAACAGGTATCTGTTCTTTTCAGGCCTGTAATATTTCAGGTTGTTTCCGATAAGATAACAGGCAATAGCCAGCAATAAAATACTCACTGAACTATCCAGTAATGAAATCTGAACACTGAACCCAAACCAGAACAAAATTGCTGATTGCGAAATAATGCAGGCAACGAGACATTGCACAACGATCAATGCAATCTTGCTTTTTTCCAGGACCAGTCCGGATGAGTTCACTGTACTAAACTGCTGCTGAGGCACCTGCGTTCTGATTTTGTTCCTTGTTTTCCAGGACGCTCTGCTCCTGGCGAATGATCTTTCGGGCTTTTATAAACGCTTCCTGTTCGTTTTCGGCACTGATCAGCCTGAGCTGCTCGTCAAACTGTGGCTGATGATTACCATTTCCGCAAGTAATTCTGAAAATTAGTTTAGCGACATACCAGTTCATCATGAATAAATTTATGATTAACAGACAGATGAATAATTCATTTATTTATTTATGCCCTCCTTTTAGAAGAGGTTCTCAAATAATCAGAAGCTTCTGATATCTATTCCGCCAAAGATGGAAGTGCCTTCAATGACCAGAACCTTATCCGGAACAGCATTCAGCTGCGGCGGGCGTTTATCTTCAATTCCTCCGAAAATAGCGACCATCTCAGAATGTACGGTCCAGTTTGCAGGAACAATGATTTTGGTACCTCCAAATACCTGTACCACTTCCAGTCTTACCGGTCCTTTTATGTCAGCCTGCATCAGATTAATCTCGGCACCTCCAAAAAAGTTCACGATCTCGCCGCCCTGAAAATTCTTCGAGACGATGTTCTTTTTTACCCCTCCGAAAATGGAAACTGAATCGAATTTATCTTCAGTAAATGCTTTGGAACCTAAGCCTGAGTCGTCTCCATCTGCCGGAGTGCCCCCCAGGGCATCAGGATCAACCCTTTTTTCCCAGATTGTTGAATCTGTTTTGGTGCTTTTTTTCCGTCCGAATATCATCCATGCCCCAAAACCAATGATCAGGAAGGGCCAGAAGAACCTGTTCAGATCCATGTCGGGTAATATTCTGTTACTTAAAAAGATAATCCCTATGATAATAGGCACAAAAGCCGAAGGGCGGTTATAACCCTGGCGTGAGCCAATGAAAACACCGATGAGGATCAGGAAGACCGGCCAGCTTACTATCCATGAGGGAATGAAGTAAAGGTCTAAAGTTCGCAGTAATAGTATGAATCCTAGTCCAAGTAAAAATAAGCCAACAAAGGCTTTACCTGATTTTTTATTTGAGCTTCTGAAATTATGCATGGTGAATAAATTTGATTCAAAACTATGGTCTTATTTTCTAATGTAAAATACTAATTAGGCGAGTTTACTGCTCTTCTCGGTGAATGTCGGAAAAATGTCGGTAAATCAGTTATGTGTTATCAGTTATGTGTTATCAGTTATGTGTTACCAGTTAACAGTTAACAGGCAAGGACATTACTACTTATCCGTTTCCTATTACTTATTACCTATTTCCAATTACCTATTTCCAATTACCTATTCCCAATTCCCAGTTTCCTATTACCCATTTCCTATTACCTATTCCCATTGTGCTAATTTGCCCCTTTCAGCTTGATATAAACATGTTTGATGTTTCCCCTGCCTGATACTCTTTCATCAAATTCAAATTTGTTCAGACTCTTGATCAGGGGCAGGAGTTTGGGATAATTATAGTTCCTGGAGTCAAAATCAGGTTTTTTCTTAAGCAGGAGGTTGCCAAGATTGCCCAGATAAGCCCAGCCATTCTCATCTTCCAGGTCAGAAATACTATCACTGATCAGCTTGATCAGTTCCCTGTCTATATTATTCAGGGGTGCATTGCTCTTTTTTGGGATTTTACGTGATTTTTTTGCTTTATGATCCCCCTCAGGGCTGGTTCCATCCTGACTTATTTCTTCATGGCTTGTTTCGTCCGACTTCAAAATTTCAATATAGATGAATTTATCGCAGGCTGTGATGAATGGAATAAGGGTCTTCTTTTCACCTATCCCGATAACCATCATGCCGGCTTCCCTTAAACGTGTCGCAAGCCTTGTAAAGTCACTGTCGCTCGACACAATACAAAAACCATCCACTTTACCGGAGTATAAAATATCCATCGCATCAATGATCATCGCACTGTCGCTGGCGTTTTTCCCTGTTGAATAGCTGTACTGCTGTATTGGTGTAATGGCATTTTCAAGGAGTACCTTTTTCCATCCCGAAACGGTAGGTTTCGTCCAGTCGGCGTAGATCCTTTTAAAGGTTGGAGTGCCATACTTGGCTATTTCCTGAAACATAGGTTTAACATTGGAATAGGGTACATTATCGGCATCGATGAGAACCGCAAGCCTCAGATCTTTAGTTATTTCCATGTTGATATACTTAATGCTAGATTTTATGCCTTTTAAATCGGGTTGAATAAAGATAAGCCTTTTAAAGCTAAAATTTTAGTATTGTAAGGGCGATCGCTTTGCAGCTTTTTGCCGCAATGTATTTGCCGGATCACAGGGAATCAAGCTGAAATTATTACTGGGCTGCCAGGTTAAGGCAATCAAAGGAGTTTTACTCTCTCTGAGTAAGAAAGAAGCTTTTCATTATCCGGTTCAAGTTCAGTGATCAAAACATCGATCGCGCTCAGTTTGCAGATTTGCAGTTTCTGATCTGTATCGAGTTTTTCGGCGATACTCATCAGTGCTACTTTTTTGGAAGAACGTATGAGTGCTTTCTTAACCTGTACAATTTCCCAGTCATAGTCACTAAGCCCTTTTTCGGGAGAAAGACTGTTCGCCCCAAGAAAGCAAATATCTGTCTCTATTTCAGAAAGCTGGCTGATGATGCTTGAACCTGTACAGATATATGAATTAGGTGCAAGCTGTCCGGCAAGCAGGATTACATCAATGCCCGATCTTTGGGCAACTTCCAGCGCTACCAGCGGACTCACCGTAAAAAATGTTCCTTTAAGATCTTCTGGGATCATTCTTGCCAGTTCCAGCATGATCGTACCCCCTCCGGTAAGAATACTCATGCCATTCTGTATAAGTGATAATGCTTTTTTTGCAATTTCTATCTTTTTTTCCTGCGCGTATACCGCAGCTTGCTGGAAGGGTTGGTTGAATGTCTTTGAGATGGCACCACCATGAACCTTAATAAGTTTCCCATTATTCTCAAGCTCTGTAAGATCTCTTCTAACTGTATCCAGTGAGACATTCAGCAGAATACAGAGGTCGTTTGATAATACCCTATTATGCAGGTTTATTTGCTGTAAAATGATATTTTTTCTTTCTTCCTGAAGCATTGTTTCTGATTAGTCTTTGGCAAATATTGTCAAAAAAATAATTGAAAACACAGTAATACTTTTTTTTCTGAACAATAATATCAGAAAAATATTTTCTGATATTATTAAATTTATTTGCGTTATAATGCAATGTTTATATATTTGATTTACAAAATTGCAAAAAAAAGCATATAACCCAATTTTCTATGTTCAGATTTACATCAGCCTTGTTATTCTCCCTGATTTCATGGCTTCCGCTCTCTTTAAATGCAGGTGAAAATTCTAAATCCTGGATCAGGATCAATCAGATGGGTTATTTGAGTTCCGCTGTAAAAGTAGCCGTGCTGGGTTCGAAAGATTCAGAACGATTTAAATACTTTGAACTGGTTGACGCCGCTTCATCCAAAGTGGTTCTGAAGAAAGCTGTCGGTAAAGATTTCGGAGCTTACGGTCCTTTCAGTAGATCTTTTCGTCTTGATTTTACAGAGTTTAAATCCGGGGGAATCTATTATCTTCAGGCAGGTTCTGTCCGGTCGCCGGAATTTAAGATTGGAAATGATACTTATAAAGGCAGTGCCGACTTTGCCCTGCGTTATATGCGACAACAACGATGCGGATATAATCCTTACCTGAAAAAGACCTGTCATCCCCTCGATGGTTATACAGTTTATGGCCCGATGCCTGAACATACCTTTGTGGATGTTACAGGTGGCTGGCATGATGCATCTGATTATCTTCAGTATTCGACCACCTCGGCCAATGCAACTTACAATCTTCTTGCCGCTTACCGTGATTTTCCTGAAGTCTTTGACGATCAGTATCTTACAAATGGCCTTGATGGAAGGAATGGGACTCCGGATGTACTTGATGAGGCAAAATGGGGACTTGACTGGCTGCTGAAAATGCATCCTCGTAAAGATTGGATGTTTAATCAGATCGCTGATGACCGCGACCATACCGGATACCATATGCCTGATGTTGATTCGGTTGATTATGGTTTTGGAAAAGGTACCGGAAGGCCTGTTTATTTCATTACCGGCGAATCTCAGGGATTAGGTAAATTTAAGAACAAGGCTACAGGTGCGGCCTCAACCGCAGGAAAGTTTGCGAGCGCATTTGCCCTGGCATCGCAGGTTTATACCTCAAAAGATCAGTTTCTGGCTGAAACATTTCGCAGCCGTTCGCTTTCGGCATATGAATTTGGACTTGCTAAACCCGGACTCGCGCAAACAGCTTCGGTTAAATCACCTTATATCTATGCCGAAGGAAACTGGGTTGATGATATGGAATTGGGGGCGGCATCCATTTATAAGCTTACCGGAGAAAAAAAATACCTTGAACAGGGGCTTAAATACAGTAAGGAGGAAACCATCACTCCCTGGCTTGGGGCTGATACCGCGAATCATTATCAGTGGTATCCTTTTCTGAATATGGGACATTATGAACTGGCTCAGAAGACAGATGGTGATGAAAAGGGAAAACTTATCAGTTATTACAAGGCAGGAATTGAGAAGGTATGGCAGAAATCAAAGGATAATGCTTTTTACAGGGGAATTCCCTTTATCTGGTGTTCCAATAATTTAACAGCGGCATTTGCCATACAGTGTTATCTGTATCGCAAAATGTCAGGTGATGATACGTATATTCAACTTGAACAGGCAAGTTTCGACTGGTTGTTTGGCCTGAATCCATGGGGTACCAGCATGGTCTTTGGTCTCCCGGCTCAAGGAGAAACGCCTGTGGATACCCACTCTTCATTTACATTATTGCATAATTATCCGCTTGATGGCGGCCTGGTTGATGGACCTGTTTACGGCAATATATTCAATAACCTTATTGGTATAAAGTTACTGCAGCCTGATGAATTTGCTGAATTTCAATCCAAACTGGCTGTTTATCATGATGATATAGGAGATTACAGCACCAATGAACCGACAATGGATGGAACAGCAACACTGATCTATTTACTGGCTGCAAAGGAAAATAACTCAGTGGAGGGAGCTCCCGAAAAAAAGTAATTTTTATAACGGGTTGGATGAATTACTGAGGAAGCTGAAAAAAAGAGGTTACACATTTGTGAGCCTGAAGCAAATATGAGTTGAACTTAGAATAAAAGAATTTTATGTCAGTACTTGGAATTGATTTAGGCGGCACTAAAGTGGCAATTGCGATGTTCAGTGAAAGTGGTGAACTCCAGAAAAAGGAAACTGCAGCACTTGATCACCGGACTGGTTCAGCAGTTGCTGAGTTAATATGTGATGTGCTGAAAGGTTTTCTTGAAATAGAAGCTAAAGATCCGGTACGTGCAGTGGGTGTATCTGTGCCGGGAATCAGCAGGAGTAAAAGCGGAACCGTCTGGGCTCCCAATATTCGGGGCTGGGAAGACTATCCTTTATTGAAAGAGTTGCAGGCACTTTGCGGTACTATTCCTGTAAGTATTGACAGTGACCGCGCCTGTTATATTTTGGGTGAACTCTGGCAAGGCAATGCCAGGGGCTGCAAAGATGTGATCTATTTATCGGTTGGTACGGGTATTGGCGCAGGCATTTTAATCAATGGGAGCATATTACGCGGCTCTCAGGATATTGCTGGATGTATTGGATGGATGGCCCTTGATCGTCCTTTTAAGGAAAAATATACTTCCTGCGGATGTTTTGAGTACCACGCTTCAGGTGAGGGTATTGCTAAAGTGGCAAGAGAACTTCTGGTTTCCATGCCAGAGTACTCGGGCGAATTAAAGGAGAGAGATCCTGCAAATATTAGCGCTGCCGATGTGTTTAATGCTTATGAGAACAGGGATACGCTGGCTGGGGAGGTTATGAAACAATGTGTCGAATACTGGGGTATGGCCGTGGCGAATCTGATCAGCCTGTTCAATCCTGAAAAGATCATTTTCGGAGGAGGGGTGTTCGGACCTGGGGTACAGTTTATCTCAGATATTCAGCAGGAAGCTAATAAATGGGCGCAACCGATATCTGCAACGCAGGTAAGTATGGAAGCCTCGGGGGCAGGGGGCAATGCGGGTGTGATTGGGGCTGCATATCTCGCATTGCAATCGGTTAAAAATATATAAATCCTTATGATATGTATAGATCAAGATTAGTTTTTTTTGCGGCTTGCCTCGGTATGTTACTATTCGGTATCGGGCTGATCACCCTCGGTTCAGTTGCTACCGGATTGAAAGCTAAATTTGCCCTTGATGATCTGTCAGCCGGTTCCCTGTTTTCGATCCTGCCGGTAGGCATTCTCATTGGTTCCCTGATATTTGGCCCGCTTTGCGATAAGTATGGTTATAAAGTCTTTCTTATTATTTCATGCCTGTTGATGTTCGTAGGATTTCAGGGGATCGCTTATACCGCATCGTTAAGCCTGTTAAAAATGTATGTATTTCTGTTCGGACTCGCTTGCGGTGCCATCAATGGGGCAACTAATGCGGTGGTTTCCGATATCAGCCTTATGAACAAGCGTTCTAATCTGAGTCTGTTAGGGGTCTTTTTTGCTATAGGGGCATTGGGGATGCCCTTTATTCTGGGGGTACTGGATGACAAGTTCAGTTTCAGCATGATCGTTTCTTATGTTAGTTTCCTGACGCTTATTGCCATTGTATTTTTTATTTCAATCAGGTTTCCGCCGCCCAAGCAGTTGAGTGGAATACCTCTGTTGCAGGGATTTAAACTAATTCAGGATCAGACCCTTATACTGATCGCTCTGTTTCTGTTCTGCCAGAGCAGCTTTGAAGGGATTATCAATAACTGGACAACCAGCTACCTGATCGGACAGTTCTCCGTTTCACAAAGCAAGGCACTTTTTGCTCTTTCATTATATGTTGCAGGGATGGCAGTGATGCGCTTATTGATCATCAGTATCTTCCGGAATGTTAAATCGCCGAACATTCTGATGATATCATTCTTTTTACTTTTCCTGGGTTGTACATTTTTGAAAGCAGGACAGTCCTTTCCAATAGCTGTTAGCGGACTGATACTGATCGGTGCCGGCCTTGCAGCCGGTTTTCCGGTCATGCTGGGCTTTGTTGGTGCCAGGTATTCCGATCTGTCGGCCACCGCATTCAGCTTTGTGCTGGTAACTGCCCTCCTGGGAAATATGATGGTCAATTACCTGATGGGTATGATCGCTCAAATTTATGGAATAAAGCATTTAACCACTGTAGCCTATTTCGAGATTGCCCTGATGGTGATCCTCACATTTACGATTATTAAGAAACTTAATTACAACACCATAAAAAAACAATAATATGTTAGCACAACAATGGCTTAAGAATGCACGGGATATTATGACCCGGATCGAGGAAACTCAAATGGAAAACATCCGCAAAGCTGCGGAGATCATGGCCGATTCAATTGAAGCAGGCCGCTGGGTTCATACTTTTGGTTGCGGTCATGCAACTATTCCGGTGGAAGAAATGTATCCGCGGATCGGCGGATTCGTAGGTTTTCACCCGATGATCGAATTGCCCCTGAGCTTCTTTACCAGGATAACCGGTGAGATGGGAGTACACCAATTTGTATTTCTTGAAAGAGTAGAAGGTTATGGAGTTGAAATTATGAAGGGTTATAATTTCGATACCAGGGATACGATGTGGCTTTTCTCACATACCGGTATCAATAATGTGAATATTGATGTTGCACTGGAAGCAAAAAAGAAGGGAATGAAAGTGATCGTTTTTGGATCAGCCTCTGAAGCGGTGGGTAAAAAGACCCGCCACTCAAGTGGTAAAACAATTTTTGATATAGCTGATCATGTGGTTGATACCTGCGCACCTATTGGAGATGCATCGGTGACACTTAAAAACCATCAGGATAAGGTAGGTCCGGTTTCAACGATGGCTTTTATAACCTGTGTATGGATGACCGTGACAACAATAGCAGAAATTCTTGCAGACAGAGGTGTAAAATTATTCATTCATCCTTCGCATAATGTTCCCGGGGATGATACTGCCAAAGAGAGACTGGAAGATGCTCTTGCAGAATACAAGAGAAGGATTGCAGGAGTATAAATTAAAGGCTGACAGGATTCAAAACCCGGTCAGTCTTTATCCTGTCCGCTCATCCGGAGATTCGATTCATCGGATGGGTGGCATTATTTGCCGAATATGTATATTTAAGCCTGTTCCAACCTAAAATTGATTCTATGAAAATTTTAACAGCTGTTTTTCTTTTGCTTTTGGGTATCGCCACAGAAAACCATGCCCAAACCAGGTCGGAGAACCTGTTTTACATGGTGAATACCCCTGAATCATTTGAAAGTTTTAAGACCAATGCTGCCCAGATTTCCATCATTTGCCCGCAAACATTTCTTGTCAGCAAAGAAGGTGTTCTCTCGGGTTCGGTTGACCCCAGGGTTCTTGCTCTGGCAAAGGCCAATCATATCAAAATAATGCCTTTGATAGTCAACAGCGGCTTCAATCAGAAACTGCTTCACGATATTGTTTCAAATCCGGTGGCACGTAAGCGTTCGATTGAAATGATGCTGGAATATGCCAGAAAGTATGATCTGGATGGCTGGCAATTTGACCTTGAGGGCCTGCATATCTCCGATATGGATAATTTTACCCTTTATTTTAAAGAAACAGCTGATGCCTTGCACAAGGCAAATCTTCAGCTATCTGCAGCGCTGGTCCATGCAACGGAAAATGTTGGAGGGCCCTCTGCCTATCATCTGTTCTTATACGAAAACTGGCGGGCCGGCTATTCATTGAAGGAACTTTCAGAGATCGGCGATTTTATATCCATCATGACCTATGATCAGCATACCAGGCGTACTCCTCCGGGACCAGTTGCCAGTCCGGAATGGATGGAAAAAGTGATCAAACATCTTCTTGCTCAGGGAGTAGCACCGGGTAAACTATCTATGGGAATTCCAAATTATTCGGTTCACTGGTTTACTGATTACACGGAAGAAAGGGGAGGTTTCGCAAATGGCCGGAGTGCCAAATATCCTATGGTTCAGCATCTTCTCGGACAGTATAATGCTGTAAAGCAATGGCATGAAAAAGCTCAGGTTAACTGGGCCATGTGGGATAATGACGGGGTATTTGAGTATTTGTTTATCGAGGATGCCCGTTCATTAAAACCAAAATTGGATGTACTGAAAAAATACAATTTAAGAGGTATTTCTGTTTGGGTGCTGGGAGGCGAAGATCCGGAATTTTGGGACGTGCTGAAGAAGGAAGTGGTCAAAACCATCCGATGACTTAGATTAATGGGATGAGTCTTTTACTCCTAACTTACAACTTATTACTTACAACTTACAACTCTCATCCATGTTAAAAATCGGCATCATCGGTTTAGGGGATATCGCTCAAAAGGCATATTTGCCGGTATTATGCAGCAGGGATCTCGAGCTTCATCTTTTTACACGTGATCAGGAGCGCCTTGCGCGGATCGGAAGGCAGTACAGGCTCGAAAATCTTCATTCTGGTCTCGAATCGATCCTGAAAAGCGGAATCAAAGGTGCCTTTGTCCATACTGCTACCGAATCGCATGAGGATATCATAGAACAGCTTCTCATGCATGATATCCATGTTTATGTGGATAAGCCGATCACTTATGACTATGCTTCTTCCAAAAGACTGGTGGATCTGGCAGAAAGCAGAGGTTTAAACCTGATGGTGGGCTTTAACAGAAGATATGCTCCCGCCTATAGGGAACTGAAGCTTGTACCCAACCCGAACATGATCATTCTGCAAAAGAACCGTCATTCCCTCCCGGGAGATATAAGAACCTTTGTTTTCGATGATTTTATTCATGTGATCGATACCATGCGCTATCTTTTTCCCTGGTCGCTGAAAGAAGTTTTGGTGCGGGGAATGAAAAAGGAAGGCTTACTGCTTCATGCTGTGGTTCAACTGATCGCTGAGAATGGAGCCATTGCTATTGGCATTATGAACCGTGACTCGGGAACTTTGGAAGAGAAAGCTGAAGTCTTCAGTGCCGAAGAGAAGAAGACCGTTATTAATCTGACGGAACTGAAAACCAACCGCCAAAAGAAAGAGATCACAAGCGGGATCAATGACTGGGAATCAACCCTCTCGAAAAGGGGTTTTGAAAATATTATTAATGATTTCCTTCAGGCCATGGAAACAGGAGAAAAAACTCAATTCAGCATGCAGGACGCATTGCTGACGCATGAGATGTGTGAGAATGTGGTTATGCAATTGATAATTGACAGTTGAAAATTGTCTGTTATCAGTTGTCTGTGCAATGGAGAATTTTTTTGCCTGTTATCAGTTACCAGTTATGGGGTCTCTTAGTTAAGAAGGGCAATTGGGTAGTTTATTTTACCTCTGAACTCCCTGCCCGTGCGTCATCCCGACGCAGGAGGGATCTGCTTTTGATAATTGACAGTTGAAGTTGATAATTGACAGTTGAAGTTGATAATTGATAGTTGATAATTGAGAATTGAGAATGTGGGTATTTTGACAGCCCCGCGCGTCATCCCGACGCAGGAGGGATCTTTTTTCAATAAGTTATCAGTTATCAGTTAGCACGACCATTGAAATACTCATCCAAACTTAAAACCTACAACTCACTATAACTTACTACTTATTACTTAAAACTTTTTTCATAAATCCCAATCCAATCCTCCACACTTATTCTTTTGACCAATTGCCCGATCAGATCGAAGGGTATCTGATCCATTTTTTTAAATCGCAGGCAGCTTTTGCCCATATCTTTTTTACCGGAAGTATGTTTGGGATATTCTTCCAGAAACCAGTCCAGTGTTTTTTTGTCGGCATAAAGCCCCATATGGTAAAATGCAATAAAATTTTTCTGAGAAGCAAGGCCCATAAAGGGAAGTGGTAGTTGTGGGTTGCAATGGTATCCCGCAGGGTAGAGCGAATGTGGCACCACATATCCGATCATTCCATAGCTCATTTTTTCAGAAAATCCTGCCGGCAGATTATCCAGAATTACTTTTCTTAGCCGGTTCATCGCTTCCTTCCTTTCTTCGGGCAGGGAATCGAAATACTCCTGAGGCGCCTGTGCTGCAGATTGCATTTTTATTTATTTACTTTCCACTGATGCGTGTTATCTTCCATGATCTCCCTTCCCCATAACGGGAGTTCAGCTTTCAGCCGTTCGACTGTTTCTTCGCAGGCATCCATAGCAGCCTTACGATGAGCGGAAGAGGTGAAAACGAATAAACAGATCTCACCGGCAGCAACTTCTCCCAGACTGTGATGTACATGCATACAGGTCAGAGGATATTTTGCAAATATATCTTCCCGGATGAGATGCATTCTGGCGAGGGCCATGTCTTCAAAAGCGGTAAAATCAATGGCTTTAACGATACCATTCTCCGATTGATCAGCCCTTACCTGGCCAAGAAATATACTATGGCCGCCAATGGAGGTCTTTGTGCTATGCTTTTGGATGCTTTCAGCAATAAATGATGTCCTTATTGCGCCCTGATTAAAGATATTTTTTGGTTTTATCCCCTGCATTTTAAAGATTTTTCATTTTATGCCAGTCCCTGATTCCACCTTTCAAGCTATATATTTTTTTTGAATGGCCATAATGTTTTTTAAGGATCTCTGCAGCCACTGCACTTCGTTTTCCGCTTTGGCAAAATAGTACGATCTTTTCGGCATCAATATCCGGAATTTGTTCCTTTAAGCTGCTCAAAGGAATATTAATATGATCAAAATCATTGGTTTGCGATGTTTCTCCGGGTTCTCTGATATCAATGATCTGGACGTTTCTGTCATCCAGCATCTGTTCAAAATCCTCATGCCTGAGTTCAAGATCTGAATGAAGGGAACAGAACCAGTCATAATTATAAAGCTTAAATTTATCTGCACCAGCGGGGATCATCCCCCCTGTTTCGGGCCTTGCAAATAATTCCATTTCAAAGAAGCTGTTGTTCAGGGAATTATAGGTAAGCAGTTTATTGATCAGCGGTTCACCTATTCCTGTAATCAGTTTTATGGTTTCATTGGCCATCATAGTGCCTATGATTCCCGGAAGGACACCGATAACACCTGCTTCTTCACAGTTTAGCACCTCACCATCTGAGGGAGCGTGGGGGAAGAGGTCGCGGTAGTTGGCGGGCGTTTCAGTATCAGAGAGAGAATTGAAGATAGCTATTTGTCCCTCAAAACGGGAAATGGCACCGTAAACCAGTGTTTTATTTAAAATCACACAGGCATCATTGATCATATACCTGCTTGCGAAATTATCAGTACCGTCCAGAATAATATCAAAATCGGCAAGAATTTCCAGCGCATTGGCTGTATTCATTTTTTCGTTAACTACGATGATCTCTATATCCGGATTGACCTGTTCCAGAATATCCCCTGCTCTCAGAGCCTTTGAAAGGCCGATATCGTTCACAGAAAACAAGATCTGACGATGAAGATTGCTGAGTGAAACAAGATCAAAATCCACAATGCCGATCCTGCCAATTCCGGCACCGGCAAGGTAAAGCAAAGCCGGGCAGCCTAAACCTCCGGCACCAATAACCAGAACACGGGCATCTTTTAATTTCTGCTGACCAATTTCGCCGAGTTCTTTTAAAGAGATCTGGCGCTGGTATCTTTCTTTTTCTGCCGGATTTTTCATGATCATCCTCCTGAAAATGGTGGAAGCAAAGCGATATTGCTGTCGCCTGTAAGAATTGTGTTTTCCCGGATCACCTTTTTGTTTAAAGCAATGGCATATTTTGCATCTGCCAAAGGCGGATACATCTGATTCAGGGTTTTCAAGAGTGTTTCTGTATCAGGGATATCATGAAGAACAATTTCAGTTTTGCCGGTGATATCAGCAAGCTGACCGAATAAAGTTAGTTGAACCTGCATATTATTCGTCTTAATTTATGTAAAAATAAGTTTTATTCCGGCTACCAGCAGCACCAATGCCAGAGTATTCTTTAATATATTCTGGTTGAATTTCAATGAGCCGAAATACGAACCGCATAAACCTCCGGTAAAAGCAATGGCCACAAAACTGATCATATCCGGACTGAACTGAATCCCTTTGGTTAAATGGCCTGCGAGCCCTGAGAATGAGTTTACGAAAATAAATAATGCACTTATAGCCGCAGTTTGTTTCTGGTCGGTCCATTTCAACAGCAGCAATACCGGTGACAGTATGATCCCGCCTCCGATACCGATCAGTCCCGAAAGAAATCCGATAGTGGAACCGATCAGGATTGAAAGGAAAAGATTGCTTTTCCTGATCTCTTCAATCTGAAAATTACCAAAAAACAGAAAGCGGATAACGGGAATGAATAATAGAAATCCCAGTATTTTCTTGTAAAAACCGGCATCCATGGTGATCAATCCCCCGGCAAATGCCATGGGTATCGAGGCCAGAGCAAGGGGAAGAAAGATCTTCCACTTGAAATGTTTGCCCCTGTAAAACTGAATGAAGGAGGTTAAGGATACAAATAGGTTAAGCATAAGAGCGGTAGGCTTCATGACATCCGGTGAGATGGAGTATATTGCCATTAAGGCAAGGTATCCGCTGGCCCCTCCGTGTCCTACCGAGGAGTAGAGAAAAGCAACAAAAAACAGGAGTATGTAGAAAATATAAATGCTTTCCATTGTTTCAGAATGATGGTAAAATATGAATTTCTACTTCTTCTCCGGCCTTATATTCCGTGCGATCTTCATCGAGTTTGATCAGACAGTTGGCTTTTGCAAATGAACTGAGCTTGAAGGACTCCTGTGCCTTAAGGTCTTTTACATATTTCCCGTCGAAATAAGCTTTCAGGAAATGGGTAATGCCTGCAGGTTTTTTCATGTCTGTTTCCAGAATTCCACTCATCTTTTTCAGGTCTTTTTCACGCTTACTCAAAAGACCGATTGCCGGATACACGTATTCATAAAAGCAGATTAAGACTGATGCCGGATTTCCCGGAAGACCGAAAATATATTTATTGCCCTTTTTGCCAAAATAGATCGGTTTACCAGGCTTTTGTCTGATCTTATGGAATACCTGTTCCACTCCGTTTGCTTCAGCCGCACGAATCACAAAATCATAATCACCCACACTTACACCACCTGTCAGCAATACCAGATTGCTTTGTTCCATGGCAATTCCCAATACTTCGGTCAGAATTTTAAGATCATCTTCAGCTGAAAATACATCCACATTCAATATTCCCGCTTCTCTGATTGCTGCATTTAATGCATAGGAATTGGATTCGTACACTTGTCCGTATGCAAGGGGCAGTCCGGGTTGGAGAAGTTCATTACCGGTTAGTATGATGCTTAAGTTTGGCCCCGGATAGACCATCAGTTCATGGATACCCAAGCCGGCCAGAAAGCCAATCGCAGGGGCATTCAGTAAACAGCCTTTTTCCAATGCAAGTTCACCCTTTTTTGCCTCAGAACCCTGAATTCTTACATTCTGGCCTGCCAGTAAACTGGGGTCTTTTATGATCAGTTTCCCATCCTGAATATCAACCTTTTCCTGCATCACAACGGTATCTGCTCCCGGAGGAACTGCAGCTCCCGTAAAGATCCTGCAAGTGTTTTGAATTTGCAATGGACTCTGTTCAGCAAGTCCGGCCTGGGCAAGACCTTCAATCTTAAGCGTATTATTTTGCTTCCATCCTTCATAGTTCAGGGCATAACCATCCATAGAAGATTGATTGAAAGGAGGAACATCAGTTAATGCATAAACGTCTTCAGCAAGGATTAAGCCTGCAGCTGTTTCAATTGAAACCTTTACAGGATCGGGCGTTTTAATATGATCCCTGATCAATTTTTTTGCCTCTGAAACCTCAATAAATTCTGCCGACATTTCTGATGAATTTGCTTAATAAACTTGAATTTCGATAAAAAATGGGGGATTAACAATCGGTACAATACCTCTTATCCTCCAATACTGATCATGCTTCTGTTATGAAGGTCTTCAGTATGGATCTTTTCAAAGTCTTTGCTGAACTGTCCGCCTAATTCTTTGGCTTTTGTACGGATGCTCTCCTGAATCAGAGGTAAAACATCTTCCCCTTTTCTGAGTGCACCGAGCAGGTCAGTCTCTTTTTCAGAAAAGAGGCAATTCTTCATTTTTCCGTCGGCTGTGAGCCTCATCCTGTTGCAGCCGCTGCAAAATGGTGCACTCATCGTACTAATTATCGCAAAAGTGCCCTTATGACCTTCTATTGTGTATTTCTTGGCAGTGTCATGAATATCTCCATGTAAAGGGACAGCTGTATATTTCTTACTGATATCTTCCAGCATTTCCTTCCAGGTAAAAACCTGATTGCTGGTCCAGCGGTTACCGTCAAAGGGCATGAATTCGATGAAGCGCACATGGACAGGCACATCTTTTGTCCAGGTAACAAAATCATTGATCTCCTGGTGATTCATCCCTTTCATGACGACCACATTCACTTTGACATGAAAGTCCTTTTCGATCATCAGATAGATATTATCCATTACCCTTTGAAAACTGTCTCTGCGGGTAATGACATTGAATTTATCTGCCTGCAGAGTATCCAGACTGATATTCAATGATCTGACATTTGCCTCCTTCAGCACATCTGCAAAATCATGCAGGCGGGTAGCGTTTGTTGTAAGGGTCAGTGAAACAGGAAGTTTTGATAAGCGAAGTATGATATCGGCTGCATCTTTCCGTACCAGGGGTTCACCCCCGGTAAGCCGGATCTTGTTGACCCCATTTTCAACGAAAAGCTTTGCCAGCGATTCAATCTCATCAGGCTGCATCAGCCTTGAATGAGGAGTAAATTCATAATCTTCTTCAGGCATACAGTAAAAGCAACGAAGGTTGCAATTATCAGTAAGTGAGATCCTCAGGTAATTATGAACCCGGTCAAATGAATCAATTAACATAGTTAAAAGTACATTATTTCGCTAAAATTCTGTAATCCTCAATTGTATCAATATCAATACCGCCCTTTTCAAAAGGAATTGTCTGAAGTATTTCAGCATGCTTTTTAAATAATGATTTTGCGCCTGTATCACCCTCCAGAGATGCGAGTTCAGGAAAATGTTTTTTATGGAAAAGGGCAGGGGTGCCCATAATATTCTCATAGCTGCTGGCCACAATGGAGCTGCCGCTTTCCATATGCTTTCTGACCAGGTCATTCAGTAATCCAGGATTGACAAAAGGCTGATCGCAAACCATCAGGACCACTGATTCAATATCCGGATGCAGTTTATTGAGGGTTTTAATTCCGCAAACAACTGAAGAGGCCATGCCGCTTTCCCAATCCGGATTTTTAGCGATGATGACCTCACTGTTATCAATTTTCCTTTCAATTTCTTCAATTTCTGATCCTAAAACAACAATTATGGGCTTCATTGAACTTTCAACAGCAACATCAATGCTGTGCTGGAGAAGGTTTTTATCTGCGTAGGGAAGAAGTTGTTTGGGACTGCCTAGTCGTGCTGAACGGCCTGCTGCGAGAATGATTATTCCACACTTATCATCTGTTTTATCTCTTCCAGTCATTTTTCTTTAATTTCTGGGATGAATAGGAGATTTTCGGTTTCTCAGAAAACCACCTTCTCTTCCGGCAAAAGCTGTTCTGATGCCGGCCGCCAGGGATAATGCGATCTCCTCGGGTGTAACTGCCCCTATATCCAGCCCGAGGGGGGCATAGATCCGCTCTTTTTCGGCAACTGTAAGCGCTCTGCCTTCCTCTTCCAATTCCTTCCAGATCTTTTCTGATCGCACTCTTGGGCCGAGCATACCGATAAAAGGCGATGATGTATCCAATGCTTCAGGTAAATTCTTTTTATCCGTTTTATAATCATGCGACATGAGAATAATAGCCGTATGATCATCAATCAGCAGTTCTGAAAACTCAGCGGGAGGCCTGATCTCATCGGCGTAGGCCCTGATCATTGAATTGACCTTCAGTAATTCAGCAACAATGCTTACTCTCCAGCCTATCTCTTTCAGAAGCCGGCTCATGGGATAAACATCATACTGATGTCCTATCAGCACCACATGGATCTCGGGCGGAAGAATTTCAATAAAGAGCTC
Source organism: Pedobacter sp. (assembly GCA_036677005.1). Taxonomy (GTDB): domain Bacteria; phylum Bacteroidota; class Bacteroidia; order Sphingobacteriales; family Sphingobacteriaceae; genus Daejeonella. The sequence continues at coordinate 11,724 of JAKFBV010000123.1, read as the reverse complement.
TGCCATTTTGCTTTCCGGAACTTCAAAACGATGCGGAGCTGATTTATTTTCAGATACCTGATGCTGAATCTGTTTATCTATTTCACGCTCAAGGGTGCTGTTTTTAAAAATGTTCAGACTTTCGAAGCCTTTGTATTTAAAGAGTTGTCCGCTCTTCAGACCCGGCCATTCGCCGCTCAGGCCTGTAATTGTGATCAGTATATGGGTTTCCCTGCTGGCCTGGATACAGGATTTTAAAATTTCTGCAGGATTTTCGGGATCATTGAAATCAAGAGGGCAGAATAGTACATCGATAATACCATTACAGCCCAGGCCCACGCCGATCTGGTGCGGATCATCCTCACTGGTATCATAGGTGATCAGGGTAGGACGTGAACTGTTTATGGCCACACGGGCACGCTTCAGCGCATCCCCTTCCAGGCAGCCTCCGCTGATACCACCCACCCAGGTGCCATTATCCATCACCAGCATTCTGGCGCCAGTGCGCCTGTACGATGAACCCTCAACCCGTACCACGGTTGCCAAAGCAGCCCTGAGGCTGGCTTTATCCATTTCATCGTAAGCTTTAACGATTGCCTTAATTTCTTTCATTATTCGATAAGAAGTGTCAACCTGATCAATATTTTTACCATTTATAATGAATGTCAATGAAAATGATCTGTCTCCGGTCTGAAATTACACTATTTTGAGGTAAAACCGTAAATTCGATCAGCAGTATTATGTGTCCTGATTTTTTTTTCTATGAAAAGCTTATTCCTTACAGCCGTTTTTATACTTTTCTGTTCTGCAGGCTTCGCACAAAGTGATAATCCTAAATATGATAAAGCCCTGGCCGAATCATTGGGAGGGGATGATTATGGTATGAAGATGTATGTACTCGTCATTCTGAAAACCGGTACCCTGAGTCCTGAAAAAAAGGTCAGTGACAGCCTGTTCATTGGACATATGCAAAATATTAAGAGTCTGGCAGATGCCGGTAAACTCGTTGTAGCAGGCCCGATGAAAAAGAATGACCAAAATTACAGAGGTATTTTTATTTTGAATGCTGCCACTCTCGAAGAAGCAAAACTGCTGCTGGATACTGATCCGGCTGTTCAATCAAAATTGCTGGACGCTGAACTCTTTCAATGGTACGGCTCAGCCGCATTGCCCCGGTATCTGAAATATCACGAAATGGTTGAGAAAAAGAAAATGTAGGCTGATCGAACCGGATAGTTTATTTTCCCAGTGCTTTTCTAACCGCCGGAGCCACTACCGACCCGTATAATTCAATCGATTTTAAGATCTTCTGATGCGGCATATCTCCCATGCTCATTTGTGCCAGAAATCGTGTATTTCCAAAGAGTTCGTGCTCATACAGGATCTTATCGATGACCTCCTGCGGGCTCCCAACCAGCAAAGCCCCTTTCGCTGTACGGGAATATTCAAATTGCTGGCGACTCAATGGCGACCAGCCGCGTTCCTGCCCGATTCGATTCATCATGGTGGAATAGGAAGGATATAGTTCATCGGAAGCCTGCTGTGAATTGCCGGCAATATATACATGAGAATTGATCCCAACCTGCAGATTTGCCATATTCTGACCGCTTTTTTCTGCCGTTTGGCGATACAGTTTAATGAAGGGAACAAACTGCTCGGGCATGCCTCCGATTATTGCCAAAGCCAGAGGAAGACCCAGATTAGCAGCCCGTACCGCCGAGGCCGGTGTACCGCCGGCTGCGACCCAGATAGGCAGCGCATTCTGATAGGGTCGAGGATATACCCCGCGGTTTTCGAAAGAAGGACGCAGGTTCCCTTTCCAGGAAATTTTTTCAGCTTTATTGATCTGAACCAGAAGATTAAGTTTTTCGTTGAAAAGATCATCATAATCCTGCAAGTCATAACCGAAAAGGGGAAATGATTCAATAAAAGAACCCCGGCCAACCATGATCTCTGCACGCCCCTCAGATAATTGGTCAACGGTGGCAAAATCCTGAAAAACCCTCACCGGGTCATCAGAACTCAGTACAGTAACTGCACTGCTGAGCCTGATCCTGTTGGTTTTGACTGCAGCTGCTGCCAGAATAATTGCCGGTGAAGAGACGGCGTAATCCGGACGGTGATGTTCGCCCACGCCAAATACATCAAGTCCAAGCTGATCCGCCAACACAATTTCTTCGATAAGTTCTTTGATTCGCTGATGAGTGGCCGCGCTTCCTGATGAAGAAGCGGGTAACATATCAGCGAAGGTGTAGAGGCCTAATTCCATGCTAAATTTTTATCGTTTTAATGACAGGTATTTCGATCCGGGAACAGGACGATATTTCCTTGTCACCCGGCACAAATCTCGCATTAAAATATCTTAGCCTTATATCCTTCAGGATGGAAATTGTAATGATGTTGTCAAATTAGCTGCGGTTTTCAGGTCTGAATATTGTAAATGTATGTGGGTTTACAGAAGCGGGGAGACAAGCCTCACTGCTTTTTCCATTAATTTTTTGTACATGGGGCGTTTATTCCATAGAATTGCATCCAGTCTTACCGAATCCTTGAGGTCATCATAAAAAATGGAATGCAGTTCATTTGCCGTTTCGATGTCATATACAATTGCATTGACTTCAAAATTGAGATCAAAGCTTCTGGAATCCATATTGGCAGTTCCTACCATGGCGATCTTACGGTCACAAACCATCGTTTTTGCATGAACGAATCCTTTGGTATATTGGTATATTTCTATTCCCGCATGAAGCAGATCTGAATAATATGACCTCACTGCATAATCAACAAAAGCAGCGTCCGATTTCATTGGAACCAATATTTTCACGCTTACACCGCCCAGGGAGGCTATGCATAAGGCGTCAAATAAACTTTCATTCGGGATAAAATAAGGGCTGGTGATCAATACCTCTTCTGATGCCAGATTTATTGCCTGAAGTATAGAATACAGTATTACAGGTGATTCAGAATCCGGTCCGCTTGCCGCTATCTGTACTACCTTATCATCGCGTACAGGAATGGTATGAACAGGAGGGAAAAATTTCTTATCCGGCTCCAGTTTAACATCGGCACAAAAATTCCAGTCGCATAGAAACAGGTATTGAAGGTATTGTACTCCCGGTCCGTCGATGCGGATATGGGTATCCCGCCAGAAAAGCCTTCCGGGATTGCTCTTATCATTGATATACCTGTTGCTGACATTGATCCCCCCTGTAAAAGCAGTGATCCCGTCAATAACAATGATCTTGCGGTGATTCCGGTAATTAAGCCGGTTTGCCAGCGTGATGAATATTACTTTGAAAAAGGGGAAAGCTTTAATCCCCTGAGATCTCATTCTGGGTACCAGGGTTTTGCGGATATCCCGGCTTCCATAATCATCATAAATGAACCTGACCGTAACTCCTTCCTTAACCTTTTGTACCAGCACATCTTCTATAGCCCGGCCAATTTCACCGTCTTCATAAATATAATATTCGATATGTATATGATCTTTGGCTTCCTTCAGGGCGAGTAACAGATCCGGAAATTTATTCTCTCCGTTGACCAGCAGTTTTACGGTATTATTGGAGGTGAGCGGACTCAAAGTGTCTTTAAGCAGCATATTTGCCAGTTCCTTATTGCTTTGAATGCTCGCATCGCTTTCATTAAAAGTTTGTTTGGAATACCGGTAAATGCCATCGCGAAGCTTATTCGCCAGTGAATCATTTTCGACCAGCTTTTTGCTGTACATTTTTCTGTTGCGATAGTTGATCCCCACAAGGAAGTAAAAAGTCATCCCCGCAAAGGGGACAAAAATCGCAAATAGAAGATAGGCTAAGGTCTTGGTATTACTTCGGGTATCATAAATAATACGCAGGCATACTGGAATGAGGATAAGCACGTAACTTATCTGAAAAAGGAGCAACCAGTTCATATCTGGGGATTAGGCTTAAAATGCTTTATGAAGGTATAGTATTTCTGTTAAATCAGAGGATTCTGCACCTATTTATTCCTGGTCAACAGGGAGAGGATAAGGATTCCATTAAATGGCCATAAAGGCTTGAACTTTAATTATTTTAATGAAACCATCCTGTTCTTATCGATATAAAATGCGAAGATGACAAATAACCACTGTAATTGTCCTGCCCATGCAATGGCATTAACGTTTGGCGGTGGAGGGCCGAACATATTTCCTATCTGTATCAATATCAATAAGGAAACCATACTGATCAGACCGAATTTTCCAAACCTGTTCTTTGATGAGGTAACAGAGCTATAAAGATAAACACCGGAAGAAAATATAATTAATTCAATCCCTAAGGTTAAAATGGGGTAGTTCCAGAGTCCCAGACCTAAGCGTGCGGGATTACCGGGAAGAACCGGAAGGTCCGGGCGGTGCATGATCAGATCAAGAAACCAATGGCTTATCACACAGATAAAAATGATCAGCGCATAGTAGAAGTTTCTGGTTAAGAGCCTTGTAATCAGAGCCAGAAGGAGTCCCCAGAATACAACTAAAGCCAGACTGTGGGAGATCGGATAATCGTAAAAATCAAGGGGAGTGACCTTTGTTATACCAGGGGAGATACGCACATGCTCTAGGTCTGATAATAATAGACTGGGCCAGAGCAGGTCTAAAAATTGAGCTGCGATAAGCAGGAAACCAAGAGAGATGCCCGGTGCGAACTTCTTTGCTCCGAAACCAATGCCGAAATGTCCTATAAACATAATGTCCTGAATTTTATATTATTAATGATCAGACCGGGAACTATATTTATCAATAAAATAGCTTGGAATCCCTGACTTTCGTTTTTAATTACCGCTGTTTATATTAGATGATATTTGCTTCAAATAATTACAAATAAAATGAATACCGGTATTTGTTTCTAATTTCATTTGCTGGTCAGAGAAGCCTTAAAAATGGAACTATTGTAATAAATATTATCAAAATATGAGACTCAGGTCATATTCTTAAGGCTATCTTAGTCTTAGTTTTGTTAATATTATTATTAATACATGAATATCAGAATAGTATTACTTTTTTCACTGGTTCTTTTTTCCTGTAAAAGACAAGCTGAAAAGATCAAACCCGGTATCGAATCCATATCCCAGTCTGTCTATGCTTCAGGGGTTTTAAAAAGTAAAGGCCAGTACCAGGCAAATGCAACAGTTAATGGCGTTATCAAGCGGGTATTTGTTGTTGACGGGGATACCATCAAAAAAGGAAGTCCCATTCTGACCATTTCAAATGAAGTGCAGAAATTGAATACCGAAAATGCCCGGCTGGCTGCCGATTTTAATGATCTCTCTGCCAACCAGGGGAAATTGAATGAGGCTGCATCCATCATCGAATTTTCAAGGAATAAGATGAAGAATGATTCCGCCTTATTCTTCAGACAGAAAAATCTTTGGGACCAGCAGATCGGTACAAAAATAGAGCTTGAACAGCGTGAACTGGCTTATCAGAACTCAAAAAATACGTATAATTCATCCCTGATCAGGTATAATGACCTTAAGCGCCAGCTCAGTTTCGCTTCCTTACAGGCTCAGAAAAATCTCTCCATATCACGCAGTTTAAGTAATGACTTTATCTTAAAAAGTGAGATGGATGGTATCGTTTACAGCATCAGTAAATTTGCAGGTGAACTAGTCGGGCCGCAAACGCCGGTTGCGGTGATCGGTGAAGCTGATCATTTCATTTTAGAAATGCAGGTCGATGAATACGATATTTTATTGATCAAGAAAGGATTAAAGGTATTGGTAAACCTGGATAGCTATAAGGGGGAAGTGTTTGAAGCGGTGGTAAGCCGGATCAACCCCATTATGAATGAACGCAGTAAAACATTTTTGGTGGAGGCTGAGTTTGTAGAAAGGCCGGAACTGCTTTATCCTAATATCACTTTCGAGGCAAGTATTGTGATCAGGACAAAAAACAATGCTTTGCTAATCCCAAGAGCCTATTTATTAAATGATTCACTGGTGATCAAAAGCAGCGGTGATACGGTTCCTGTAAAAACCGGACTGAGGGATTATCAGAAGATCGAGATCATCTCGGGTATCGGTTCTAACGATGAATTGCTAAAACCAGGGCAATGAACTATAAACTGATTGCAAATATATCCGGTTCATTATTGCTTGCCCGATGGAAGCAAACCCTGGTGGCTGCGATCGGTGTTACATTCAGTATCACCATGTTTGTCAGTCTGCTCAGCTTTATGTCGGGTTTAAATGACCTGCTCGATGGCCTGATCATAAACCGTACCCCGCATATCCGCCTATACAATGAGATCAAACCTTCAGCTCAGCAGCCAATAGACCTTTCTGATAAATTTAAAGAGTACCATAATTTTGTCAGTTCAGTAAAGCCTAAGAAGGGGCGTCTCGAAATTTATAATAATGGTGCTATAATGAATTTTCTGAAAACCGATGAACGGGTTCTGGGAATTGCCCCGAAGATCAGCGCCCAGGTATTTTATAATGTCGGTTCGATTGACCTGACCGGCGTGATAAACGGAATAGATGTGGAAGCCGAGAACAAATTGTTTCTGTTCCAGAATTACGTTATCTCAGGCAATTATATTGACCTTAAGAATACACCTAACAGCATTATTTTAGGGAAGGGGCTTGCAGAAAAGATGCTGGCGAATATTGGGGATGTGATTCAGGTCACAACCGCCAAAGGCGAGCGTATGCAACTGAAGGTGGTAGGTTATTTTCAATCGGGATTACAGGATGCTGATAATACCCAGAGTTATTCATCGATCTCAACAACGCAGAAACTATTGGGCGAATCCAATACCTATATCACAGATATCCAGATCAAGCTTAAGGACATCATACAGGCACCGCAAATTGCCAAAGAATACCAGAACCTGTTTGAACTTGAAGCAATAGATATACAAACGGCTAATTCCCAGTTTGAAACTGGAAGTTCAATACGAACTTTGATCTCCTATTCGGTAGGAATTACTTTACTGATCGTTGCCGGCTTCGGTATTTATAATATCCTGAATATGATGATCTATGAAAAAATGGATTCGATAGCTATATTAAAGGCTACAGGATTCTCTGGCAGGGACGTGAACCGGATCTTTATATCGATTGCGTTGAGCATAGGCATTTTTGGAGGTATTCTGGGGCTGATATTTGGGTTCAGCCTTTCGGCGATCATTGATCAGATACCCTTTAATACAGCCGCTTTACCTACAATACAGACCTATCCGATCAATTATAATCCTAAATTCTATGCGATTGGCGCTGTTTTTTCGATCGTAACTACCTATTTCGCAGGTTATTTCCCTTCGCGCAAGGCAAGTAAGATCGATCCGGTGATTATTATCAGGGGGAAATAAGATGGATCAAAAAGTACTGGAAGCCATAAATGTTTCAAAATACTTTCATGATCCTGTCACTGTTCAGGTACTGAACAATATCAATTTTTCTGTGAACAGGGGCGAATTTGTCTCGGTAATTGGAAAATCGGGATGCGGTAAATCTACCTTGCTCTATATTCTCTCGACCATGGATACAGATTATGAAGGGGATATTCTGATTGATGGTCAAAGTATGAGAAATAGAAAGGAAGCAGAACTGGCAAGGGTAAGGAATGAATTGATCGGTTTTGTATTTCAATTTCACTACCTGCTGAATGAATTCTCGGTACTGAAAAATGTGATGCTTCCCGGTTTAAAGCTGGGTAAATACTCAGAGAAAGAGGTGGAGCATAAGGCCTACGAAAAATTGAAGATACTGGGGATCGAAACTGAAGCATTAAAAAAGCCTAACCAGGTTTCGGGCGGCCAGAAACAACGGATCGCTATCGCACGGGCTCTGATCAATGATCCTCTGATCATTATGGGAGATGAGCCAACAGGAAACCTGGATAAGAAGAACAGTGAAATTGTTTTCGGTATCTTCCAGGAACTGGCAGAAGTTTACGATCAAACCCTCCTGATCGTAACCCATGATAATGAATTTGCTTCCCGTACAGACCGAATCATTGAAATGGAGGATGGAAAAATCATTAAAATGTAGTTCTGGCAGCTAAGCTTTCAGGTCAATGTTCAGGATCATTTTCCCTTACCGAAGCACACAGGTCTTCAACCTCAGAAATAATTTTTTTGATGCGGGTATCAGAAATTTGAATTTCCTTAAGGACTTTTTCTCTTCCTATCAGGTCTTTACATAATACTATGCCTTGATCGAGCAGCTGTTTTTTTTCATAATTAGTCATCGTCAGCAGGCTGGTCAGTGGATGCAGACCCGACCGGTCAATTAATAATCTCAGGTTTTTGTCTTCCGGATAATCCCAGCTCTGCATAAACATACCCATGCATAAGCCATATTTCAGGGCATCACTTGTAAACCGGGTGTTGGTAACAAGACCGCCGTGAAATACCTTATCCTCATGCCCCGTTTTTTCCTTCAGTTTCCTTTCCACATCCTTGAATCGGGAATAAATATATAAGGGTACCTTGACATCGCAGAACCTTCGCTGATCACTGTGAAATTTACATTCGATAATCAAATGCGAGTTTTCTTTACCAGCAATAATGTCAATTTCATGGGTTACGCAATGACCCTCGACAAAGGTTCCAACCTCAGTCTTATAATCTCTGAATTTCAATAATTCGCTGATATACTTTTCAAACGGGAAGCCTGTAGGGCCTAATTCCAGAATAGCTTTTTTCAGTTTGTACCGGGTCGCCGAATGTGCGGATTTTTTACGAAGTATTGAAAAGGCCGATCTGTAGATCTCTTTCGTTGGCATTGAATCGTATAATTCAGCTTTTACTTTAGCTAAAACCTCATCGATAACCTCGTCATCTGCTTTGGAGCGCTTGAGGGAGCGGCGCAGTTTTTCTTCATCAAAAATGGCTTTCTCGCCCGACATCTTGGTCACGTATATTGTTTCTGATTTCATTAGGGGACTTATAATAGTTAAAAGGAAAATGGAGTATCTGATTCGGTAATTAAGTCAATTTCATAATGAAAACCAGAAGTATTCAGCGGCCATATTTTAAGATCAAAGCTAACTGTCCGGCATGGTAGGCGGTATGGGTAATGATGCGGCCAAGGGCCTCTGATTTGGTCTTGGTGCCAAATTCTTTTGTGATTACAGCATCATCCCAAGAGGCGTCATTCTGTGAAGATATGGCCTCTTTTAAAGCGTTATAAGCTTTCTGGTCATAGCTGAATAGTTCCCGGAGGTTCGTCCATTCGCCGGTATCTTTCTGGTCATTGATGGTTTGAGCATGTACCTGGATACCTTCAGCTTTAAATACATTTTTAGCAAACAATAATTCAACATCGCCAATGTGACGGATTATAAAACCTGCTGAATTAGGTGCAGGTGCTAAGGTTTTTTTCAGGTCTTCCTCCCTGATCCCGGAAAGAAGTTTTGAGAATCTGGTACGGCCTTCTTCCCAAAGGCTGATAAAATGCTGGTTGCTGCTCATAGATAAATTGCCGTGTTCGGTCTGTGAATTTAGCATTTTTTTATTTCAGCCTTTCAATGATCGTATAAAATATATTTTGAAATCCCTTAGGGTACGGGTCTTCAGATCCTTCAATTTTTTAAAGCCTTAAACGGAATAAGCTTCGCCATAAGCGGATCAAAAATATCCGGCATTAATAAGCTGAAAAGGCTTAAATAATAGGTTTTCCCTATTTCGCTTTTGGTTTGGTAGAAATACCAAAGGGCAAATATAATGGGCAAAAGCTTATAAAACTGGTGATGATAAATATTCCTGCCAGAATTAGAAGTATGATTGCCGTTGTACCAGAGATCAGTTGTGTAAAATAAAGGACCCCGATTAAAATTGCAGCCAGTATCCTGATCACCTTGTCGGTACTACCCATGTTTGCTTTCATGTTTTTTGATTTTTTGAAATTAAATATACAATTAATTTAAACTATTAAATATTTGTACGGGCCTTTCTGAACAAGAATCTGCCCTTATCTATTATTTCTGTTTTTCCTTTCTTTGGACTAAAATAACCTTGGCACGCTCTATCGCATCATTAATATTCAGCAGAATATTATGCCTGTCAATGATTGAATACAATTGAGCTTTAAACATTTCTTGTTTTACATCATGGTTAGCTCCTGATATAATGATCGTTGTTCCTTTAAGCTGTAGCTGGTGGCACATCTCTTTCAGCCGGTTAATTCCGGTGGCATCAATGAATGGAACGTGCCTCATTCTGAGGATCAGTATTTCAGGCTGCCTGTTCAGATCGGTAAGCACTTCCTGGAATTTTTGCGAAGCCCCGAAAAATAATGGTCCGTTAATTTCATAGATGAGTACATTTTTCGGAATCTCGGGCAATTCTTCTTCAAACAGTTTTTCCTCCCCCTCATTTTTCGGCCCCATCAGATTGCCGGAGCTCTTTATAGAGGTCGCCTCACTCATACGCTTCATAAAAATAAAGCTGGACAGGATCATTCCTGTTTCAATGGCAATGATCAGATCGAAGAATACGGTCAGAAAAAATGAAGTAAGCAGCACCAGCACATCCATCCGGTTACTTTTCATCATAGAAAAGAAATGGTGCCATTCACCCATATGCCAGGCAACCACCACCAGGATCCCGGCAAGGCAGGGCAGCGGGATCAGTTTGGCCACTGGTGCGAGCAGAAGCATGATCAGCAGCAGAACCAGTGCATGAACAATTCCTGAAACTGGCGTTCTTCCCCCGTTTTTAATATTGGTGGCAGTCCTCGCAATGGCCCCTGTTGCCGGGATACCTCCAAATAAACCTGTAAAGATATTCGCTGTTCCCTGGGCTACCAGCTCCATATTTGAGCGATGCCGTCCTCCGATCATTCCATCGGCTACCACAGCCGACAGAAGGGACTCAATACTTCCCAGCAAGGCGATGGCAATGGCGGGCTGAATAAGGGCCTTAACGGTTGCGAAGTTAATGGCAGGAATATGAGGCATTGAAATATGATTCGGTATTTCACCGAATTTACTTTGTATCGTTTCAACCGGCAGATCAAAGAAATAAACAATGATGGTGCTTAAGAAAATGACAACTATTGATCCCGGAACTTTGGTGGTGATCCTGTGAAAATTCAGAATGATAATTACGGTGCTAAGCGCGATGATAAAGGCGACCCAGTTTATTTGGGTAAAATAATTACTATAGACCACCCATTTATCAATAAAATCTGCCGGCAGTGATTCAATAGGCATTCCCAGGAAATCTTTGATCTGTGATGAAAAAATAATGAGGGCGATCCCGCTGGTAAAACCAACAATGAGAGGATAAGGTATAAATTTTAAATAATTGCCCAGTTTGGCAAAACCCATACCGATGATCAGAAAACCAGCCATAAAGGTGGCTATGGTAAGGCCATCAACCCCATGTTCCTGTACAATGGCATAAACGATCACGATAAAGGCCCCTGTCGGCCCCCCGATCTGTACACGGCTGCCGCCTAGTACCGAAATGATCAGGCCTCCTATTATTGCGGTAATGATCCCTTTTTCGGGTGATACACCGGATGCGATCGCAAAAGCAATAGCTAATGGTAAAGCAACTACACCTACAATTATTCCAGCTAATACATCCTTACTGATTTGCTGTCTGGTAAATCCTGACTTAAGCAGAGAGAAAAATTTAGGAATAAACTCATTCTTTTTCATCTGTATAAAAATTTGACTGAATAGGGTATTATTTTAGTACAGACATACAAATTCCCCCACCCAACAAAAATGTTGGAAACAAACAAGCTGCCTAAAGTAAAAACAGGGAGACTAAG
>JAKFBV010000122.1:0-9047 GCA_036677005.1 Pedobacter sp. | reverse complement strand
AACAGATATTCAAAGAGCTAGCAAAGTAAGATCTACCAATGGATTATTTGTCCATGTGTTCGGGAAAATTGCTGCAGCTTTTATTTATCTCATATTTTAACCCTTGATTCGCATTATTACTTACAACTTATTACTTATAACCTGCAACTTAGAACTTCTTACCCCTATTGTTCCCTGCTTCTATCCCCCTGCATGATCTGCTGGATCAGCGCACCCCAGGCAAAGGGGTTAAGCAGAGGGTTTGCTAAACGCTGATTGATATTCCTGTTGACCAGCCGGTTATGATTATTCTGGAAATTATAGCCCTGCATTTCAGCCCCGTCTCTGGGAAGGGAAGCCAGCATGGCGGATAAACTTTCACGCGACACATTCTTTTTGGCAATCTCCAGATCATCATCAGCAAATTTAAGGGTCATGAATTCTTTTTTGAACTCATCGGTACTTGCCCAGGGATAAACGCGTACGCCCGGGAGGTTAATAACCTCCTGCTGCATTTTCATAAGAACAGTATATTTATTATCGGGTAAATTGCTGGGGATCACCAGGCCTTCACGTTTATAACCCACGGCTGTAAAAGCCAGTGTATCACCTTCGTGAGCAACAAATGAAAAATAACCTTTATAATTTGCCGAATAATACTGATTCCTTCCGGTAACATTGGTTATGGTTACATAAGGCACAACAGTATTGCTGTCGCGGTTCATAATTATCCCGGAAAACTGAACCAGATTTTTCTCCTGCACCTGCGAAAAGGCGGAGAGCCCGCAAAACAGAAAAATAAGAAATAGGCAGTTACGCATGGTTCAATATAATAAATTCGTGCCGAAGCGATGTTAAATAGTGTTAAAACGAATATAATAAGAACGGATCGTTTAATTAATTTGTTGTAAAAACTTATTGTAAGCGCTCCGGCAAAACAGCCGAAGGATCATCCATATCAGTCAGATTTATCGCCTCAATTCCTTCAATTTCGGGCACAGCCCGTTTAATAGCCTGCTCAATCCCGGCCTTCAGTGTCATAATACTCATTGGACATGAGCCGCAGGAACCTAACAAGCGCAAACGCACAATATTTTCAGGGGTTATTTCCACAATGGATACATTTCCACCATCAGCTTCCAAATATGGCCGGATAGTGTCCAGTGCATTTTCAACTCTTTGCAACAAATCCATGATGTATTATTTTTATAAATATACAAAATTTTAAAAAATGTTATTTAACGGCATTCAAAATAGCCACCTGCTGAGCTACCCGCTCTGCAATTTGAGTAAATGCCGCGGACATTAGATTATCGTCCTGAAGAATAACCGGTTTTCCAATATCACCTGCATCACTTATGCTTTGTACCAGGGGTATTTCACCCAGAAAAGGAACATCAAATTGCTGTGCAAGGGCCTGGCCGCCATTTTTTCCAAAAATATAATACTTATTATCAGGCAGTTCCGCCGGACTGAAATAGGACATATTCTCTACTACCCCAAGCAATGGGATCTTGATCGAATCCATCAGGAACATTCCAACACCTTTACGGGCATCAGCAAGGGCAACATTTTGAGGTGTGGTAACAATGACAGCTCCTGTGATCGGGAATCCCTGTGAAACAGTGATATGAATATCGCCGGTACCTGGAGGAAGATCAACTACCAGGTAATCCAGATCACCCCAATCAGCATCATTAAATAATTGCTTGACGGCGGTAGATACCATGGGGCCCCGCCAGGGCACCGGCTGGTTAGGATCGGTAAAAAAGCCGATAGACAATAATTTGATCCCATATTTTTCTATTGGTTCTATCCTTATTTTTCCTTCGGCATTCTGCGTTGATTTTGGACGGGCACCCTCAACCCCGAACATCATGGGAATGGATGGCCCGTAAATATCGGCATCGATCAGGCCCACACTGGCACCTTTTTTAGCCAGACCCAGCGCCAGATTTGCAGCGACAGTTGATTTCCCAACTCCACCCTTACCAGAAGCCACCACAATAATATTCTTGATCGTTGCCATGACCTTATCGGGCCTGCTTGTAACCCTCGAACTCATAGTGATCGACAATTCTGCATCCTTACTTACAAAATGCAGGATTGCATTCCGGCAGGCATTTTCAAGCATAGCCTTCATCGGGCATGCCGGAGTTGTAAGTACCACAGTAAAACTAACCTTATTGCCATCGATCTTAAGATCTTCAATCATATTTAAAGTAACCAGGTCTTTTTTAAGATCCGGATCCTCCACATAACGCAGCGCATTAAAAACCTGTTCCTGAGTGATCATTTTTGAATATTTTGAGAAAATAATTTTTACTATGTTTATCACAAATCTAATAAAAGTGGCAAGCTTATCGCTAGCGGATACAGGTTTTGACAGTAAGTTGACCAGTATTTAAAATAAAGCTAAAACGTTTCTTATGCTAAATGCGTTATCTTTCTATAAATGGCGATCCCATCTCATGCAGATACCCAAAAAATATTATAAAATTGCCCTTATTTCATTAACAGCTCTCCTGGCTATCATCCTGGTCGCAGGCGGTATAGCCTATGCCAAACGCGAAGCATTACTTACCGCAGCAATCAGAAAAGCAATAAATAAAGCAGAACATGATTATGACCTGGACCTGAAAATCGAAAGTGCAAAATTTGTTGGCCTAAGCAGTGTCAGATTTAAGAATATCATAATTGTCCCTAAGGACCGGGATAGCCTGGCCAGAATCGAAAATTTCCAAATAGGTGTAAAGCTCTTTCCCCTGTTGTTCGGGGATATCAAACTTGCTGAAATTAATCTTGATAAAGGGGTAATTCATCTGGTTAAGAAAGATTCCCTGAGTAATTATGATTTCCTCTTCCGGAAAAATCAGGCAGATACCCTGGATGAAAAATCAGAACCCGATCTGGCAAAACTGGCTAATAATCTCCTGAACAAAATGCTGTATAAAATTCCTGATGATATGGACATCAGGGATTTCAGGATCAGGTTTACAGATGATACCAATAAGGTCGATCTTTTTACCAGCAGGGCAACTATTGATGGGGGAGATGTAAGTTCGACAATCAGGCTTAACGGAAATGAGGCCGTATGGCATGTGGAAGGAACCGTAGATCCGGACGATAAAGAGCTCAACCTGATGCTTTTTGCCGATAATAAAAAAGTAGAACTGCCCTACCTGGAAAAGAAATTCGGGCTTAAATTAACCTTTGATACAGTCATCACCGAAATGAGGGGGACACATCGCAGCGGGAGCGAACTGGAAGTCAATGGCTCCTGGAAAGTGAAGAACCTTCTGGTCAATCACCCCCGGATTGCCGGAAATGATATTATTGTTCCTGATGCTTCACTGGATGCCGATATGGTGTTTGGAAAGAATTTTGTTTCTATAGACAGCACTTCGACCATTCACCTTAAAAATATCGAATTACATCCCTTTATAAAATATACCCTTTCGCCTGTCAAAATCTATGAGCTGAAACTCCATACGGATGAACTCGACGCCCAGGAATTAATTAATTCATTTCCGCAGGGTTTATTCGAGTCGCTGGAAGGAATTAAGGTGGCCGGAAAACTTCAGTACGATCTTAATTTTTACCTGGATGCCCAAAAGCCGGATGAGGTCATATTCCATTCACGCTTAAGGAACAAGGGCTTTAAGGTATATAAATGGGGCAAAACCAACCTTCAAAAGATCAATGGAAGCTTCGTTTATACTCCTTATGAGTATGGAAAGCCAATGCGTGATATTATCATCGGACCGGAAAATCCAAATTATACTCCCCTTGATCAGATATCACCCTCTTTAAAAAATGCCTTGTTAACTGCTGAAGATCCCTCATTTTACAGCCATAACGGTTTTGTGGAGGAGTCCATCCGCAAATCTATAGCCACCAACTTTAAAGAAAAAGCCTTTAAAAGAGGAGGAAGCACCATTTCAATGCAGCTTGTAAAAAATGTTTATCTGAACCGGCAAAAAACCCTCGCCCGGAAGATCGAGGAGATACTGATCGTCTGGATCATGGAAAATGGAAAACTGTCAAGTAAACAGCGCATGTTCGAAACCTATCTGAACCTGATCGAATGGGGAAGAAATGTGTATGGCATTGGCGAAGCTGCCAGGTATTATTTTGGTAAACACCCTTCAGATCTTGATATCGGAGAAAGCATATTTCTTGCCAGCATTGTTCCAAAGCCCAAGTCAGGCCTGTACAGGTTTGAAGGCGATGGCAGTTTAAGGGCGGGCCTGTCCGGGTATTTCAGATTTATGGGCGGAATTATGGCCAGGCGCGGAATGACCCCTCCCGACAGCAATTCCTATGGGTTTTATTCTGTACGATTAAAAGAAAGCTTAAGATCAGGAATACCAATGGTTGATTCGCTTTTGGCGGACAGCCTGCTTATTAATGAAGAAACTGAGGAGCAGGAAAGTATTCTGCAACAGATATTTGGTAAGAAACGTCAGGATACAATACATGTTAATGACCTGAATAAGCTGAAGATTGTACCAAAAGACACGATTTTGACACCAGCCGCAAGCCGAAAGAAAAAAAGGGAACAGAGAAAACTTCAGCGTGATTCGAAAAATAAAAATGAGAATGACTGACCTTATATTTAAATTTAAACTATGAGGATAGAAATTGACGAAAAAATTTTTGACCTGATGCTGGAATACGATCAGATCAAAAAGCGGATCCGTTTATTGGGTATTCAAATAAATGTAGATTATGAAAATCGTATTCCTGTATTCATCGGGGTATTAAACGGGAGTTTCATTTTCCTGGCAGATCTGGTAAAAGAGATAACCATATCCTCTGAAGTTACTTTTGTTAAGGTATCATCCTACGAGGGGGCTAAGAGTACCGGGAAGATAAAAAAGGAGATCGGCCTGCAAATGTCATTGAAAGACAGGGATGTGATCATTGTGGAAGATATCGTCGATACCGGTGAAACACTCCGCTACCTGCTCGATATGATCTATAAAGATAAGCCGGCATCGGTAAACGTATGCACCTTATTGCTGAAACCAAAATCATTGAAAAGCAAAATTGATGAGATCTGCTATGTGGGTTTTGAAATACCTGATGAATTTATGGTCGGTTACGGGCTTGATTACAACGGACTGGGCCGAAACCTGAAAGATATTTTCAGGGCTGTTTAGCAAGGAATTGATAGGATCTGACCCTGCTTAGTCCGAAAAACAGTACTTTTGCCCAACAAAAAGCATAAAAAAATGACCATTCACAAGGAAGGCTATACTTCAATCGCACTTTGCATACTGTTTATCTTTATTCTGAATGCTTTAGTTCATTACCTGCTTCCCGAAACCGCCTGGTTCCGCTGGATTATCTATATTTTATCGTTCGCTCTGTTTGCCATCATTCTGCAATTCTTCAGAAGTCCGTACATAAAGGTGATAAAAAATGAGCAGCAGGTACTCTGCCCCGCAGATGGTAAGGTGGTAGTGATCGAGGAAACTGAGGAAACTGAATACTTAAAGGACCGAAGAATTCAGGTGTCTGTTTTTATGTCGCCCATTAATGTTCACATTAACAGGAATCCCATTTCAGGCATCGTTAAATACTTTAAATACCATCCCGGCAAATTCCTGGTGGCCTGGCATCCTAAATCATCCACAGAGAACGAACGCACTACCGTGGTGATAGAAAACAGCAATGGAACCGCGGTTCTATTCAGACAAATCGCGGGGGCTATGGCCAGAAGAATTATTTGTTACTCGAAAGAGGGCCAGCAGGCAGAACAGGGAGAAGAATTCGGGTTTATAAAATTTGGATCACGTGTGGATATTTTTTTACCTTTAGGCTCAGAGATCAATGTCAGTCTTGGTGATATCGTAAAAGGAGGCATCACCGTCCTGGCTCATTTAAAAAATTAAAAACCAATTATACATGAAAAAGATATCAGGATTTTTAGCGATCGCATTCCTTGCAGGTACCTTATCTGTAACTGCGCAAACCCAGCCTAAACCAGCAACAAAGCAGGCCGAAAAAATGGAATGCAAAATGGGTAAAGCTTGTAAAATGAGCGCTTGTTCAGATAAATCGAAAACAACAGAAAAAGGTTCAACAGCCCCGGTGAAAAAGAATTAATTGAACGAATTAATTAAAAACCGGCCTGATTGAGGCTGGTTTTTTTATGTCCTAATAATTTCCGGGATAGGCCACGCTTTAGTGTTAAATCCGCCTTTTCCCGATTTCTATAATCCTGTCAGAATTAATAGCCGGAGTTTAGAGCGGTTTGAAGCTGGTCTTAATACAAGGATCTTATTTAAAATGTGAAGCATGATGCCAGGTTTCGGGGCATTACGGTCAATGTCATTATTTAATGATTTAAATACTTGATATACAGCTTTTTATTTTTGTTTAAAATCCTGCAAATAACACCTGTATTTTTTATACGCCACGCTAGCAGCCCCCTTTAATAACCTTTCTTCCGCATTGGCTGGTGCGGCAATTACAAGCCCAGCCTATGCAGAACCCTTCAAAGCATCAGGCGCAGCGGCGGCGTTTTGGTCCCTTTTCCGCTGAAGGAAAAGGACTAGGCCCCGCGGCTATGAGCGGGCTATACATCCCATAATTTCGAATCGTTCAGCGAAAACCAAACAGGAAGAAATTTGATTTAAATTAGAATCACACGCTGCACGCTAGCAAGAATTTAATATGAAATCAGCTTAAATAATGACATTGGCTTTGCGCTGCAGGCATGAAATTTTGACAAATCTATATAGGTTTCCCTTCATCTGCGGCTATATCCGGCCTGGCTCCCGAATATTCATGATACACCGTTTGTGAAGGGAAAGCAAACCCGGCCCCGTTCTCTGTAACGATCTGAACGATACGATAATTAATATCCTGCCTGATCCTCATATAATCATTGTAATCAACGATCTCGATAAAGTAAAGCACCTGGATATTCAGCGAAGAATCACCAAAGGAATCAAAGGTAACGAGAGTATCATTACTCGTTGCAGGATGATCATTTACAAACTTCTCGATCTCTTTTGAGATCTTCATCATGACATCGGCCGGAGTATCATACTTAAGCCCGATATTGAATTTCATTCTTCGCAGGTTTCTGAGGCTCAGGTTTTCCAGCGGACTATCAACCATCTTTTTATTGGGGATGATTACCAGGGTTTTATCCAGGGTACGGATCCAGGTACTTCTGAAGCCAACTTTCTCTACGGTACCTTCAAACTTATCGATGCGAACCAGATCGCCCACTAAAAAGGGTTTATCCGCAAAGATGGTAAATGAACCCAGCAGGTTCTGCAGAGTATCCTGGGCAGCCAGCGCTACGGCGATACCGCCAATCCCAAGTCCGGCGATAATCGTGGCTACATTCAGGTTAAAAACCGCACCCAGAACCACAAAGACGGCAAATATGATGGTAATGATCTTTGAAAGCTCCTTCATGAAAGGAACCATCTGGTCATCAGACTTTGATTCGGTTAATGAAGCCTTGTAGAGAAATACATGAGCTAAAAAATCGATGATTCTCAGTATGATCCAAAACAAGGAGATAATAAAAAGTAATAAGAATACTTTGTCGATCACCTGCAGCAGTGTAATTTCATATACAGAGGGCAGTTTGTTAACCAATATACTTCTTCTGAATATTACTTCATTGAGCGGATAATCAAGCTGATTAATGGACAGATAAATAACTACAAAAAGAATAAGAACCTCAATCGGGCGCATCAGCAGGGCAACGAATACATCAGGCTCCGTTCCCGGATGGCTTTTTTCAAAAAACTTGAAGATAAGCTTGCTCAAAAGCCTTGAAAAAATGCGTTTTAATAATAATCCAAAAAACAATATGGCTGCCAGCATCAGGTAGTTCCGGATGCTGTTACCTAAGAAAATATGATTCAGAAATTCAGTATCCATGGTATTGAACCAGCAAATGAGAGAATGAGCAAATGAGCAAATGAATTTCGGTCCGCATAAAAATAATAGATTATAGGCGGATTAAATTTATCCGCGTTCAGGATCGCTTTCTAAAAAGCTTAAAAACAAAAAAACCTCCCGGGTATTATCCGGGAGGCTTCAACTTATTATTAAATTACACTCTTTTAGATTTGATACGAGCCGCCTTACCGGTTAACTCGCGCAGATAGAATAATTTCGCTCTGCGAACTTTTCCATGACTATTTACATCGATCTTGTCGATATTGGGAGAGTTAACAGGGAAAATACGTTCTACACCCACTCCGTTTGACATTTTACGTACGGTAAAAGTCTCATTTACACCTACACTATTGCGCTGGATAACCACACCCTGATAAATCTGGATACGCTCTTTATTTCCTTCGCGAATTTTATAGTGAACACTAACCGTATCACCGGCTTTGAATGCAGGAACTTGCTTTTTAACCGCTGCCTGCTCTTCAACAAATTTTACTAAATCCATGATTTTAAGCTCTTAAAGTCGATTTCTAGCCCGTAAAAATCGGACTGCAATATTAGGAATAATTTTTAACTTATAAAAGGATGTTCTGATATTTTCCTGAATTAATTATATCAGTTAATTTTGATAAGGGTTAAAAAAGGGAAATAAGGGCAGCTAATAAATTCCTCAATGCTGGTCACGATAGGTAATGCTTTAAGGATTTATTGCTTAGTCTGAATACAGAACCTAACTTATTAATAATTAAGATCTTAATAATTTGGAAAGCAGGGACAGAAGATTGCTGGTTATCACAGCCCTGCCTGGAATTTATCCTGACGAAAGTCAGGGCTCATACTGCACAGGGCCTTATTCACAGGGTCGGTATCCGCTGCTGTCAGGTTTAAATTGCCGGGGCAGAAGCTATAATTAATGTTTGGCCATTAATGTCTTTATTCCAGCAGATCCGGTCTTCTCTTCTGTGTCCGTTCCAGAGCCTGCTCTTAATTATGGCAGCCTCGTGCAGTTGGAATTTGGGAAATATGCCCCGGATGAAGGCTATTAATTTTCAGGAAAGGAGGGGCAGGGGTTAGCATGTTATTGCAGTCCTGCCTGGAATTTATCCTGACGAAAGTCAGGGCTCATACTGCACAGG
>JAKFBV010000121.1:0-37149 GCA_036677005.1 Pedobacter sp. | reverse complement strand
AATCAACTGATTAACCCAAATAAAAGACAACGGAATAGTAACTTAAATCACTTAAAATCAGAAAATATGAAATTATGAAATAAAAAAAGAGGCTGATCATGATTTATGATACAGCCTCTTCTTAAATTTATTGTTTATTATTGGATCTTCAGGATTTCTCTTCAGGCCTGGCTGCATTCAGAAAAACAAATTGGTTATCGAAAACATCCAGTTTGATCTTGCTGTCCTTATCTACTTTTCCGGAAAGAATATCTTTTGACAACTCATTCAGGATCCTCTTTTGGATCACCCGTTTTAAAGGACGGGCGCCAAATTGCGGATCATAACCTAATTGAGCGAGCCAATCCAGAGCTTCTTCTGAGGCCTCAATTTCAATTCCCATTTCAGCAAGTGTATCCTGAACCCCTTTAAATTGTAGTGAAACAATATCACGGAGTTCATTCCGATCCAGAGGAGTGAACATGATCAGCTCATCTATCCTGTTTAAAAATTCAGGCCTTATAGTTTGCTTTAAAAGTTCAAATAATTCACCTTTTGTTTTTGCGATCACTTCATCCCTGTTGATCTCATTCAGATCTTTAAAGTTATCCTGTATCAGGTGTGAACCAATATTGGAGGTCATGATGATGATTGTGTTCTTGAAATCAACTAAACGGCCTTTATTATCAGTAAGCCTTCCATCATCCAAAACCTGAAGTAATATATTGAACACATCCGGATGTGCTTTTTCTATTTCATCAAGAAGGATCACAGAATATGGTTTTCTGCGAACGGCTTCTGTCAGCTGACCCCCCTCATCATAACCCACATATCCCGGAGGCGCACCGATCAGTCTGGAAACGGCATGCCGTTCCTGATATTCACTCATATCGATACGGATCATAGCATGCTCATCATTAAAGAGATATTCAGCCAGGGCTTTTGCAAGTTCAGTTTTACCCACACCTGTAGTACCCAGGAAAATAAAGGAGCCTATTGGCTTACGCTTATCCTGTAATCCGGCCCTGGAACGGCGGATGGCATCTGAAATAGCCTCAATAGCTTCATGCTGACCAGCAACCCGCTTATGAAGTTCAGCTTCCATATGAAGTAGCTTTTCGCGCTCGCTCTGAATCATTTTTGTCACCGGAACTCCGGTCCAGCGCGAAACCACACCAGCAATATCTTCGGAAGTGACTTCTTCCTTAAGCATACGATTATCAACCTGAGTTTCTGAAAGCTGTTTTTTCAAAGACTCTACCTGATCCTGGGCTTCTTTGATCTTGCCGTATCTTAATTCAGCCACCTTTCCGTAATCACCAGCACGTTCGGCCTGGTCTGCTTCCAGTTTATAATTTTCAATCTGCTCTCCCTGGTTATTGATCGCATCAACCAGATCTTTTTCAGCCTTCCACCGTGCTCTCAGTGAATCCCTTTCATTTGACAGGTTTGCGATCTCCTCAGATAGTTCTTTGACTTTTTTCTCATCATTTTCCCTTTTAATAGCTTCCCGCTCAATTTCGAGCTGCATGATCTTGCGATCCAGTTCATCAACTGCTTCCGGTACAGAATCCATCTCTAAACGGAGTTTAGAGGCAGCTTCATCCATCAGGTCGATCGCCTTATCAGGCAGGAAACGGTCTGATATATAACGTTGTGATAATTCTACTGCTGCAATAATTGCCTCATCCTTTATCCTAACCTTGTGGTGGGTCTCATAACGCTCTTTTAGTCCCCTCAGGATAGAAATTGCATCCTGGGTACTCGGTTCATCAACCATTACCTTCTGAAAACGGCGCTCCAGAGCTTTATCCTTTTCAAAAAATTTCTGGTATTCATTTAATGTTGTCGCTCCAATGGCGCGTAATTCTCCGCGGGCCAACGCCGGTTTAAGAATATTAGCAGCATCCATTGCACCTTCGCCTCCGCCGGCACCTACCAGGGTATGGATCTCATCGATGAACAGTATAATTTCCCCGTCGCTCAGTGTAACTTCTTTGATTACCGCTTTAAGACGCTCCTCAAATTCTCCTTTATATTTCGCACCTGCGATCAGGGCTCCCATATCCAGTGAGAAAACAGTTTTTGTCTTCAAATTTTCAGGAACATCTCCCTGAATTATTCGGTAAGCAATACCCTCAGCGATAGCGGTTTTACCCACTCCGGGTTCTCCAATTAATATCGGGTTGTTTTTTGTACGGCGTGACAGGATCTGAATTACTCTTCTTATCTCCTCATCCCGGCCAATAACCGGATCAAGTTTCCCGGATTCAGCATATTCATTCAGGTTTCGGGCATATTTATTAAGGGCATTATAGGTCGCCTCAGCATTCTGATCGGTTACCCTGGCATTTCCGCGAAGCTCCAGTATGGCTTTTTTCAGATCCGTCTGGTTAACACCCGCATCCTTTAATATGGAACTTACCTTGTCACCGGTATTCAGAAGTCCCATGAGAATATGTTCCACAGAAACAAACTCATCCTTAAATTCTTTAAGATAGGACATGGCCTTCTGCAGGGCTGAATTTGCCCCTGATGAAAGATAGATATCGCTTCCGCTTACTTTCGGGAAACTTTGTATCTGGGCATCAAGGACTTCTGTAATTCGAATAATGTTTACGTTCAGTTTTTTCAGCAGGTAGCTGATCACATTCTCATCAACACTTAATAAGCCTTTTAAGAGGTGTGCAGTTTCAATAGCCTGCTGCTGGTTGCCGCCTGCTATTTCAGAAGCTTTCTGAACCGCTTCCTGTGCTTTGATAGTAAAGTTGTTTAGATTCATAGTACTTCTTTTCACTCAAATTAATTGCCACATACGCTTAGCTGAACCCGACCTGAAATTTTGACAGCAATTTTTATTTTTAAATGACTAAATGTCTGATTATTAGAAGATTTTTTTTTTTATTTTGAAAATACATTTTTCAAGGCAGAGGCCTCATGATCCGCAAGCTTTTGCAGCGGTCCTGCAACTATCATTTTCATCATCATGTTCAGATCTGCTGAAATGGTATAGATGGCTTCAGTTTTTCCATCTCCCTCCTCATTGATAGTCCATTTTAATTCAAGCTCAAAGGGAGCCTTTTCTGAAGGTATAATTTTAATTTCCTTGTCCTTGGTAATGGAGGAAACCTTCAGGGCCAGTTTGGCCATGTTCTGAATGGTGAATTTTGCTTCATCCCTGGTTGACGACCAATTATAAATAGTATCAGGCATCAGTTGATGATGGTTATTCAGGTCGGCGAGGAATTCGAATACCTCGTTAACCGGCTTGTTGATAGATACCTTGCTTTCAATTACAGTCATACTATCGGTGTTAAACTTTTAAAGTATTTCCCCATCCCTGCGGATCATCACGCCATTTTCGTAATAATTTCAGATCATCACCTGATACAAAGCTATGTTCAGCCGCGTAATTAATTAATGCATTGTAATTAGAGAGGGTTAGAAACCGGCATTTTGCATTTTTGAAGTTCTCTTCAGCGGCATCAAAGCCATAATTGAATATGGCAACCAATCCGGCAACCTCGCAACCCGCATCCTTTAAAGCCTGAACGGCCTGTAAGCTGCTTTTGCCGGTAGATATCAGGTCCTCAATAACAACCACCCGCTGTCCGGGTGCAAATTCTCCTTCGATCAGGTTTCCCCTACCATGTTCCTTGGCTTTAGCTCTAACATAAATGAAAGGCAGACCTAATTCCTGCGCTACCAATACCCCCTGAGGGATACCTGCAGTTGCTACGCCTGCAATTACCGCTACAGACCCAAACTCTTCCTGAACCAGGGTAGTTAGCTTTTGACGGATATAGGTACGAATAGATGGGTGTGACAGAGTGATTCGGTTATCGCAGTAAATTGGGGATTTCCAGCCCGAAGCCCAGGTGAACGGATTGTTGGGTTGCAATTTAATTGCTTTAATTTGTAGCAAAAATTCAGCTACCTTTTGTTCTATCTCACTCTTATTGGCCATGGCTCAAATTTATAAAATTTATATCAATGAAATAGCTTTAATCCTTACAGATGTACTTCCTCCGGATCTGGAAGATTATCAGGAGCTTAGTGCGGGTGTATTTAAGTTTTCAAAATTTTATGAACCCGCAAAGAAAATCAGCAGCCCTAAGATCTTTCTGCTTTTGACTCCGGATTTTAAATCATTTTTCCAAAACATTAAACGTTCAATGACGCTCATTAAAGCGGCCGGTGGACTTGTAAGTAACGAAGAAAACAAGTATTTGTTCATTTTCAGGAATGGAAAGTGGGATTTACCCAAAGGGAAGCTTGATAAAGGGGAGAATTCAAGGGTGGCCGCCATACGCGAGGTTCAGGAAGAATGCGGAATAAGTGTGGATAGCAGCGGAGATAAGATATGTAATACCTATCATATCTATGAGATGAACGGTGCAAGGGTTTTGAAGAAAACTTCCTGGTACTGGATGAGGGCGGATCATCAGGAAAATCTTATTCCTCAGGCCGAAGAAGGGATCACCGATGCGCGCTGGCTGGCTGCAGGAGATTTCATGCTGGTTAGGCAGAATACTTATCCCTTAATACAGGATTTAATCAAGGTTGTTGAATATTGAAAAAAGAATTGCCGGGTCTAAAGCAGATCAAATGCTTCTTTCGGTATAAATTGTTTTACATCTCCCTTATTCCTCATAATATCACGTACAATTGTTGAACTGATGGATGAGTAACCCGGTTTGCTAACGATAAATATACTTTCTATGTCTGGTTCCAGTGCATGATTCATTTGTGCAATCGCTTTTTCATATTCAAAATCTGAAACGGTACGGATACCTCTGATCATGTAGTGGGCTTTGATCTTTTTGCAAAAATCCACTGTAAGTCCCTCATAGGTAAGTACTTCTATTTTTGGCTCATTTTTAAAAACTGCCTTAAGCATTGCTTTTCTGATTTCGGTGCTGAGATAAGGAGCTTTGGTGCTGTTCAGGCCAATGCCGATAATTACCTTATCAAAAAGAGGCAATGAACGTTTCAATATATCAACGTGAGCTTTGGTAACCGGATCGAATGAGCCTGGAAAAAGGGCGATTTTCATTTGAGTATAATTTTTAATGGTTATAATATCCGCCCGGCTGAACACCATTCGGACGGGTTTACATAAGCTCAGTATTGATTTCTTTTTGTGAGTTTCTGCAAATGCTCATGATGATTTAATACGTTAAAGTTAACGCATAATTGTAAAAAATGAAACCTGCTTTCAATTTAAAGCGGATTTTTCCCGAAGAAACTGAAAGAAGATGAGCCGTATTTCCTTTGTTCAAGAAATTCAGGATGATTATCCAGTTTTTTCATGCTGGGATGTTCGATGATCAAATATCCATCAGGCTTTAACAGACCACGATCCAGAACTTTTGCGGCGATCGCATTAAGCTGAGGAAGGTCGTAAGGCGGATCTGCAAAAATAAGGTCATATTGCTGTGTTTCTGTTTCCAGGAATTTAAATACATCCGATTTGACTACCTTAATTGCTGGCAGATCGTATTGCCTTTGAAGTGTTTTCAGATAATTTATGCATCCGAAATCACGGTCAACAGAGCAAATTTCAGGAACCCCGCGCGAAGCAAACTCCAGGGAGATATTTCCGGTACCGCTGAAAAGATCCAGTACCCGGATCTTTTCAAAGTCGAACTGATTAAAGAGAATATTGAACAGGGCTTCTTTGGCCAGGTCAGTTGTTGGCCTGACAGGTAGTTTGGCAGGAGGATTTAAGCGCAGGCCTTTTAAGCGTCCACTTATTATTCGCATTGGTCGAGGCCGATTAATGAGAAATAAGTCTGCGATAATACTTTATTAAACTTTTGCGGGAAATTAACAATAAGTCGGCTGTCTGCAAAAGCGATATCGTTGAAATACTTTCGAATTCGCTGATAGTATTCGTCTTCCTGACTAACATTGCCTGAAAGGGTTACCCGGGCTAATTCCGTATTCAGTCCCAGGGTATCAATTATATTCAGAACAAAGTAATTAAACTCATCCGGGTTGATGCATTCAAAAAGATTATAAAAGCTGAGTTCCGAATTATTGAAACAGGCTGTCTGGATATGCCTGCTATGAATATCAATATAGAGGGAAGAATCCTTTTTATTGGAATAGGTCTTGCTAATACTTTCAACAAAAGTGCTGGCCTGATTGAAAATGTGCGGTTTATGAAAAAGTTGCTTCAGGGCGCTGTTTAAATCGGGATTGACTGCAAACACGTTTTTGATCTTTGCCGATGCAATCGTGTTCCTGAGTATTTCAGCCGGCAATAAAGGGCTTATAAATTTTGCGTAATCCTTCTCCTGATCCATGTGGTACAATTCATCAGGTATGAGGGTGAATTGTAAACTATCCATTGAGATCTTGATCTTATTATATGGAAATTTAAATTCACGGCTGTTTTCGGAAAGGTTTTTGATGGCTATGATTAAATCAGTCTGTTTGCTGATGGAAGGTATTTCGAATTCTGCCAGAACCCTCAGTTCATCTCTCACCTTATCAATAATGGCATACTGAAAGGTTTCAAGGCCAATATGAATCAGGAGGTCACACTTGGCAGCATTTTGAGATTGAAAGTCATCCTCAATAAGGTGAAGTAATTTAATCATCGATAACAAAAGTATAGTTTCTTGTTTAATATTCCATTTTTAAGATGGATTTAGCTTTCCAGTTAAAATGAGCCGCAGAATTTGCAATTTGCAGCGATGAATATCCAGAATCTGATCGGGCAGTGTTTCGGAAACATACCCACCAGCCAGCAAAAAGAAGTTTTTTTTATGCTGGAGAAATTTCTTCCTTCAAGCAATGGGGAAGAATGCTTTGTTCTGAAGGGTTATGCCGGTACCGGGAAAACTACCCTGATCAGTGCTCTTGTCAAGGTACTTCCTCAAATAAAGCTAAAATCTGTATTGCTGGCTCCAACAGGACGGGCAGCAAAGGTGATCAGTAATTACTCAGGCAGGAAGGCTTTCACCATCCACAAGAAAATATATCGTAAAAAGCTTGCCGCAAGCCCTGAAATGAATTTTGTATTGGGCGATAATATCATGGAAAATACCCTGTTTATTGTTGACGAAGCTTCGATGATATCCGATCAGGTGCATGATTACAGCCGTCAAAGTCTCCTTCATGACCTGATCACTTATGTTTACAATGGTAAAAATTGCAAGCTGATGCTGGTTGGTGATACCGCCCAACTGCCTCCGGTGGGTTCTGCTAAGAGTCCGGCATTGGATAAGAAAATCCTGTCAGAACAGTTCAGGCTTACGGTTTTTGGTTATGAACTGACTGATGTGGTACGCCAGGAAAAGCAGTCTGGGATACTTTATAATGCTACGCAGCTTCGTGAACTTATCCGTAAGGAAAAGCAAGTTTTTCCAAAGTTTAAATTAAAAGGATATAAGGATATTTTCAGGATGACAGGTGAGCGGCTGGTGGAAGGTTTGAATTATGCTTATGATAAATATGGAATGGAGAATTCAATAGTCATCTGCCGTTCCAATAAAAGTGCGAATGCCTATAATCAGAATATCCGTAACCGAATTCTCTACCGTGAGGAAGAGATAACAGGAGGCGATCATATCATGGTGGTTCGTAATAATTATTTCTGGTTAAAGCCCGAAGATAATAGCGGCGATTTCATTGCTAATGGAGATATTGCCCGCATCCGAAAGGTAAGGAGAGTGGAAGAACAATATGGTTTCCGCTTTGCTGAGGTTGTCATTGAATTGTTGGATTATCCGGATGAGGAACCCCTGAACTGTAAGATCTTGCTGGATACCCTTTATTCCGAGACACCCAGCTTATCTGCAGCCGACAGTAAGCGATTTTATGAGGCCGTGCTGGAGGATTACAGCCATATTGATAATAAAAAATTAAGGATGGAGGAGCTGAAAAAGGATCCCTATTATAATGCCCTTCAGATAAAGTTTGCCTTCGCAGTAACCTGCCATAAGGCGCAGGGTGGTCAATGGCCTGCCGTATTTATCGATCAGGGCTATCTTACTGATGAGATGCTTAATACAGAATTTCTGAGATGGCTTTATACTGGTATTACCCGTTCAACTCATGAATTATTCCTGGTAAATTTCAGTGATCAGTTCTTTACTGAGCCGAATTCAGGTGAGTAGGCTCGCTTTTTGCTTAATGCTCTGATAAACAGACCCAATGAAACGAATATTCATTTTATTTACAGCAGCGTTCAGTATCACAGCCTGTACCGCTAATCTTTCGAATGAATGTAAGAAAGCAGATACTGTGCTTAGCTCAGGTACAAGCGGAAATAGCCAGGAGACCTTATGCTTTCAAAAATTAAGCGGAACGAGTAATCAGGATACGGCCCGGATTAAGTTAACTTTCGAAGCCGATCAGGTAAGCGGCGATTTTTCCAATATTCCCTTTGAGAAAGATTCAAGGATCGGCACCATCCGGGCCAAAATGGATGGTGATCTGATTCAAGGGCTTTGGATCTATATGCAGGAAGGAATGAGTGATACCCTGGAAGTTGAATTCAAGCTAATGGATAAAAAACTGGTCCAGAAAAATTATACGATCGATGCCGGAACCGGAAGAGAGGTTATTTCAGAGGCATCGGTATTTAATATTGAGTTTCCCCAGGTTGAGTGCAGAAATTAAAAAGATCAGCCTGCTGCAGGAAAAACAGCATCAGTTTTTATTTAAAGGTTAAGACCGCTGCCAGTCTGAATGATTTAATGTAAGAAAGCAATACGGATATGAACAGGATGATACCTGTCATCTCACAGCTCTCTTCTATGGTTATCACCAGGTTATATAACAGATCTTTAGCAGAAGCGGCATCATTTATAAATAATTTGGCACCGATCATCTCAAAACCAATCGCACCTGTCAGGTAGATAAAACAGGATAATATAAATCCCTTTTTATATTTCCAGGGTAATGAGTCAATGAATTTAAAATAAGATAAAGAAAAAAAGATCATGAAAATAAAAGCTGGAATAACCCAGGAAAACCTGAAATACCCTGTGGCATGAATTAGGAGATTGATCGGGTCTATTAATATTTCATGAAATCCGGCAATCTCATCCACAGACAAGAAGTAAATATTAAGGATAAAATTGTCCAATGAATTGAAAATCGGTCCTTATCACTGGTTTTTAAAGCAGCAATATAGGCTAAGAGTATGGCCGCAAAAAGCAATAATAGTGAGGAAAAGAAGGTGGGTACACTTTCTTCCAGATCAAAATAGAACTTGCCAAAACCATAAAAGTCTTCAAAACCATACTCGCTAAGAATGATATAGGCCAGGTTTAATAGGAGTTGAATTAAGAATAAATAATAAAGGTTTCTTATTACCTTCTCAATTCTGATATTGATCTGTTTATCAGGTTTTACATCCTTAATTACTGGTTTATTGCCAACAGTGTCCTCTATTGAGTCAAATTTCTTAAATATCTTTTTGGTTAATCGGGTTAAACAAAAGCAATAAATTATTTCTTTTAAGTTATACGGGAACTGCGGATTTATTCCAGTCATACTCAATCATTAGGGACAATTTCTCAGGGACATTTTCTGTCATTGATTATTCAAAATCTGGAATGATTTTAAACGGCACAGAAACCAGTTACGGCTAAAACTTAACAATTTGTTAACATTGGTTTGATGTTCAAGTAATAATGAGTTAATAATTTTGAAACAATTTGTTAATATAACTATTAACATATAAGACACACAAAATGAATAGATTAAGAACCATTACAATCTTCACACAAATTGCACTTTTTTTCCTGCCCTTTATCCTTAAGGCGCAAACCAAAGTACCGGAAAAAGTGGGCAAGGGTATTATGTTCATTGCCGCTGATTCTTCTTTTTCTACAAAAATAGGTGCCCGCATCCAGTCCTTATATCAGGGTGCTCTTGATCTGGACGATGATAGCTACAGCGATGGCATGGCGATCAGAAGGGCGCGTTTGAAATTTGATGGCTTTGCTTTTAAGCCAGCGCTTGAATATAAAATTGAGCTTGCACTGAGCAATCAGGACATTGCAGGTGGAACAACTCAAAATTCCAGTACCGCAAATATCGTTTTGGATGCTGTCGTGAAATGGAAATTTGCACCCGGATATAGTTTGTGGTTTGGCCAGACAAAATTACCCGGTAACGTGGAGCGGGTTATTTCTTCCCAAAAACTGCAGCTTGTTGATCGCAGTTTATTGAATTCCCGTTATAATCTTGACAGGGATATCGGAGTGCAGCTCCATCACGAATCGGAAATAGGCAAAAGCATATTCAGGCAAATAGCATCCATCTCTATGGGTGAAGGCAGAAATATAACCACCGGAAACCAGGGAGGACATGATTATACCGGAAGACTTGAATACCTTCCTCTCGGTGAGTTTAAAAGTGATGGTGATTACTTCGGGTCCGATCTTTCAAGAGAAGAAAAGCCTAAATTAAGTATTGGAGTCACTTATGATTTTAACGATAATGCCTCACGCGAAAAAGGTCAATTGGGAAATTTCTTTAATCAGACCCGCGATTTGAAAACGATCTTTGCTGATGCAATGTTTAAATACAATGGTTTTTCAGCGATGGCAGAATATGCAGACCGGACAAGCTCCGGCTCAGCAGTTATTGCAAGAGACGTAAACGGTAAAGTTACCAGTTCATTCTTTACAGGAACAGGTTTCAATATTCAGGCTGGTTACCTGTTTAAAAACAAGGTAGAACTTGCCGGCAGGTTCACAACAGTTAATCCTGAGGTGGATACGCAAAGAAAGAAAAATAATCAATACACACTGGGCTTGTCCAAATACCTGGCCGGCCATACCGTAAAGGTCCAGTCGGATATCAGTATGCTTCAGGAAGAAAGTAATTTTAATGAACTATTGTACCGTTTCCAGGTTGAAATAGGCTTTTAAATTGTATTTTAACATAGGATTTGATAATTAATTTTTACTTAACATAAATATAACATTGGGCTAATGTTAGCCTCATAAGTAAACCCTCTTTTTGTAAAAAAAATATAAAAAAAATGAAACCATACATTTTATTATTCTCGCTGGGTCTGGCCCTTGCCTCATGTGGCGGAAACCAGGATAAAAAAGCAGCAAGCGGTTTAACAGGAGACATCCGTATTGACGGATCAAGTACTGTTTTTCCTTTAACTGAAGCAGTTTCGGAAGAATTTCGTGGTGTTGAGCCAGAGGTTAAAGTTACGGTAGGTGAATCCGGAACCGGTGGCGGGTTTAAGAAGTTTTCAAGATCGGAAACTGATATCAACGATGCATCACGTCCGATCACTTCTGAAGAAATCGAATTTTGTAAACAAGCCGGAGTAGAATTTATTGAATTGCCTGTGGCTTACGACGGTTTAGCTGTTGTGGTAAGTAAGGAGAACGATTTTGTTGATTACCTTACTGTTGAAGAACTGAAAAAGATTTGGGAACCTGCCGCTCAAGGCAAAATTAAAACATGGAACCAGGTACGTTCTTCCTTTCCTAATCAGCCTATTAATTTATATGGTGCAGGAACAGCATCAGGTACCTATGATTATTTCACAGAAGCAATTGTTGGAAAGGCTAAGTCTTCCCGCGGAGATTATAATGCCAGCGAGGATGATAATGTCCTGGTAAAAGGCGTTTCATCAGATAAGAATGGTTTAGCCTACTTTGGACTTGCATATTATGAAAACAATGCAGATAAATTAAAGCTTGTACCAATTGATGATAAGAATGAGGAAAACGGTAAAGGCGGAATTATTCCCAGCCAGGAAACGGTTAGTAATGGTACTTATCAGCCATTGTCAAGGCCTGAGTTTATTTATGTGAACGCAAAATCAGCCGAAAGACCTGAATTAAAAGCATTCATACGTTTCTATCTTGAAAATGCAGGTATTCTTGCAAAGGAAGTAGGTTATGTTCCCTTGCCTGCGGAGGTTTATCAACTGGGCTTAAAGAGATTGGAAGGAAAAATTACCGGAACTGTATTTGGGAACGGTAAAAACACGGTGGGTGTTAACATGGCCGATTTACTTAAAAGCGAACAGCAATAGTATAGATCCTGCTTAGGCAATGATGGTAAAGTTTAATGATGGTAAAGTTTAAAGAAACCTCAATAGAAGTCTTTCTGGCATTCTGTGCCCTGGTCACTGTATTCATAACCTTAGGGATTATTTTAATCCTTGGTTATGAATCCATTGGCTTTTTTAAAGAAGTCTCCATTGTCGAATTTTTTACCGGAACAGAATGGACTCCTCTTTTTGCAAATAAGAAGTTTGGGATCCTGCCATTGGTTGCGGGAACTTTTTTAACCAGTTTCATTGCCATTCTGGTTGCATTGCCTCTGGGTCTTACCATTGCAGTATATCTTAATGAATATGCTCCGCCACGCTTTACAGCTATTGTAAAGCCCTTGCTTGAGATTCTCGCAGCAATTCCTACAGTAGTATATGGTTTTTTTGCCTTAAGTTTCATTACCCCTCTATTACAGACATTTATACCTAATCTATCAGGTTTCAATGCTTTATCGGCCGGTCTTGTGATGGGAATTATGATCATACCTTATATTTCTTCTTTAAGTGAGGATGCACTGCGTGCTGTTCCTAAATCCTTAAGAGAAGCTGCCTACGGCATGGGTTCAACAAAATTTCAAACGGCTTTTAAGGTAATGGTGCCTGCAGCATCATCCGGGATTATTGTTTCAGTCATTCTAGCTGTTTCAAGAGCAATAGGGGAAACTATGATCGTAGCGGTTGCTGCCGGTCAGGAACCAAAACTGACTTTAAATCCCTTATCTTCAGTTGAAACGATAACAACATATATTGTGCAGGTGAGCATGGGGGATGTTCCCCGGAATTCTCTTGAGTACAGTACTATTTTTTCAGCCGGTATGGCCTTATTCATCCTTACTTTTATCCTCAATAATTTAAGTTTCTGGATCAAACGCAAGTATCAGCAGAAATATGAATAGTTCGAAGATCAATAAATTAAAGAATACAGCCTTTAAAGGATTTGCTATTTTCTGCACCTTTATCGGCCTGATGTTCCTGGTCGTTTTACTTTACGTGGTCGGATCAGAGGGATTAGCCCGAATTGACCTTGACTTTTTAACCAATCTGCCTTCAAGGATCCCATCCAAAGCCGGTATCTATACGGCTCTTTTCGGAATGGTATGGGTCTTGGTTCTGACTATTCTGTTCGCTTTTCCTATAGGAATAGCAGCTGGAATTTATCTCCAGGAATACGGTAAGAAAGGTTTTCTTACCGACACGATTGAAGTAAATATTTCCAATCTTGCCGGTGTGCCCTCGATCATCTATGGTATTTTAGGCCTTGAATTTTTTGGCCGGCTCTTAGGTTTTGGTAATAGTATCCTTACAGGAAGTTTAACTTTGTCACTGCTCATATTACCTTTGATCATTGTTTCAACCAGGGAAGCGCTGAAAGCAGTTCCGGGTTCATTGAGGGAGGCATCCTATGGCCTGGGTGCCACAAAATGGCAGACAGTCTGGCATGCTGTTCTTCCATCTGCATTCGGAAGTATTATTACAGGACTTATCCTGGCGATATCAAGAGCAATTGGGGAAACAGCGCCTTTAATTGTTATAGGAGCCCTGGTATATGTTCCCTTCATCCCGACCAGCCCGATGGATGAATTCACTGTTCTGCCAATACAGATATTTAATTGGGTTACCCGTCCTCAGGCAGCCTTTGGGGTTAATGCTGCTGCTGCAATAATCGTTTTATTAGTATTTACTTTTTCCCTGAACTTGATTGCAGTAATATTACGTAATAAATACAATAAAAGAACAAAGTACTGATCAGCATGTATAAATTAGAAGCAAGAAACGTTAATTTATTTTATGGGGAAAAACAAGCCCTTAAAGATATCAGTATTGGTATTGAAACCAATACAGTTACCGCTTTTATCGGCCCTTCAGGATGCGGGAAATCGACCTTCCTCCGGTGTTTTAACCGGATGAATGATCTGATTGAAGGTGTTAAGATCAGCGGTGATATACTGTTTGATGGCTTTAATGTTTACAAAAGCAGGCTGGATGTAGATGAGCATCGCAAGCGGATAGGAATGGTTTTTCAGAAGCCGAATCCATTCCCTAAAACTATTTTTGAAAATGTGGCTTATGGATTGAAGATAAAGGGTATTAAAGATAAACATGTTCTTAATGATGCAGTGGAAAAGGCTTTAAGGCAGGCAGCATTGTGGGATGAGGTGAAGGATGATCTTAAAAAATCAGCTCTTTCTCTTTCAGGAGGGCAACAGCAAAGGGTATGTATTGCAAGGACCTTAGCGGTAGAGCCATCCGTGGTTTTAATGGATGAACCCGCATCGGCCCTTGACCCGATATCAACTTCAAAAATTGAAGAACTGATCTATGAACTGAAGAGCAAATACACGATTGTAATTGTAACACATAATATGCAGCAAGCTGCCCGGGTGAGTGATAAAACAGGATTTTTCTATTTAGGCGAATTAATCGAATATGATAAAACAGATAAAATTTTCACTAATCCGTCAAAACAATCTACACAAAATTATATCACAGGCAGGTTTGGCTAATTCTATATAAGCTCTTGCTGATCTCAATTATCATCTAATTCTATTTGAAATGACACATCTGGAAAACGAACTTAAAACATTGAAAGCTGAAACCACGGATATGTGGAAACTGGTGTTATCTCAACTTGAGAAGGCCTTTCATTCCTTTAAAACCTTTGATAAGGATTTTGCAAGGGAAGTTGTTTCAAACGAAAAGCGGGTCAATTCGATGGAATTGAAAATTGACAGGGATTGTGAAAATATATTTGCCTTATTTACTCCGGTTGCTGTCGATCTGAGATTTCTTTTAGCCACCTTAAAGATAAATAATAATCTGGAGCGGATCGGTGATATTGCTGAAGGGATTAGTCTTTATATAATCAGTGAAAAAGAGCCTTTTGATGAAGACCTTTTAAAGTCAACCAAGGTAATTGAGATGTTTACTGGTGCTTGTAATATAGTACAGGATGTTTTAAATGCGTTTGAAAAGGAAGATACCAAGCTTGCAAGAAGTATTTTTCAAAAGGATGAAAAACTTGATGAAATCAACATTGAAGCCAACACAAATGTAACGGCTTATATTACTAACCATCCTGAAAAGACAGAGCAGGCATTAAACGCACTTTCAATTATTCGCCGGCTGGAACGTGTTGGTGATCAAAGTAAGAACATTGCTGAAGAGATTATTTTTTACCTGGAAGCCAAGGTGCTTAAACACCGGTAAATACTGGTTATTTCGAAGAATACAATGAATTGCTTATTGGCAATAAAAAAAGCCCTTGTAAATACTTGATTTACAAGGGCTTTTTTATGGTTTGTGGACCCGGAGAGATTCGAACTCTCGTCCAAACATGGGACAAATTATGCTTTCTACGTGCTTAGCAGTTGTTTAATTGTCGGGAAGGGGAAGGTCAACCGCTTACCTGTACCTTCTTCCGTAGATGTTTTATCTCGCCGGGTTATCACACCATTAAACCCTGGCCAGTCCTGTTGTTCGATGCTCCTGATGCCAGATTACAGAACAGAACCTGGCGGAACAAAAGCTTACTTAATTCTAAATTAAGCAGCTAAGGCGTAGTTATTTTCGCCAACTGTGGTTTGAAAGTTCAGATTTAAGCGCTAATACTTACAATGCGCTGCATGCTTACATACCTATCTCCATCCTGTCAATTCCGGTCGGGCCCGGTTTTTTTTGGAAATTAATATAATACAAAGATACGAAATAAGGGCGATATCCGGATTATATCAGTTTACTCGTCCCGGATATACTTTTAACGCTTTTTCCAGGCAAGTCATGGCTGCTTCCAGATCTTCCTTGTTCAAAACATATGCCAAACGTACTTCGTTGCTTCCTGCGCCTGCTGTACTGTAAAATCCGGTCGCAGGGGCCATCATAACTGTCTGATTGTCATATTCAAACTCTTCCAGCATCCACTGACAGAACTTATCTGCATTATCGATCGGAAATCGTGCCACGACATAAAAGGCTCCGCCGGGCTTAGGGCAAAAAACTCCTTCCATACTATTTAAGCGGCCAACCAAAGTATCCCTGCGAAGGGTATATTCAATATTTACTTTTTTGAAATAGCTGTCGGGGGTATCAACAGCAGCAGCTGCGGCGATCTGCTCTACCATTCCGGGGCTCAGCCTGGCCTGTGCAAATTTCAATCCGGCTGCAATTACTTCCTTGTTTTTAGTGATCAGGCATCCCAGACGGGCACCGCAGGCACTGTAACGTTTAGAAACTGTATCCAAAACGATCACGTGCTCATCAAGTCCTTCGAGGTGCATCGGGGAAATAAATTCCTTGTCGTCATAGCAAAACTCGCGATAAGCCTCATCAGAGAACAGGAAGAGGTCATATTTTAAACATAATTCCCTGAGGGCCCCGAGCTCTTCCCTTGAATACAGGTAGCCGGTAGGGTTATTGGGATTACATATAATGATAGCCCTGGTTTTTGGACTGATCAGTTTTTCAAACTCACTGATCGCCGGTAAGGCAAATCCATTTTCAATTAGTGAGAGGATGGGTTTGACCACCACATTACTCATACAGGCAAAACCATTATAATTGGCATAAAATGGCTCAGGGATAATAATTTCATCACCTTCATTTACACAGGCCTGCATCGCGATAGTGATCGCTTCCGATCCGCCAACTGTGACCAGGATCTGTGCCGGATCGATATTATACCCTAATTTATTATAATATTCTGTGAGCTTTGTACGATAAGCCAGCGTACCTTCTGAAGGTGTATATGCCCAAACCTTAAAATCTATATTCTTGATTGCATCAAGCATTCCTTCAGGGGTTTCGATGTCGGGCTGACCGATATTTAAATGGTAAATCTTTTTTCCTTCACGTTTTGCCTGATCTGCAAATGGAGTGAGTTTACGAATAGGGGAAGCGGGCATCCGCCGGCCTTTGCTTGAAATATCTGGCATTCTGCAAAAATAAAAAAACCTCTCCGAATGGGAGAGGCTTTATCATAAATAAAAATTTTTATTTTAGTTCACAGAGGCCACCACTTCGCCTTTAATATATAATACCTTGACCGGCGTCCTTGCATTTGATTTTATGGTTACGGCCTTTGTAAAACCAGCCTGTACTGCCGCAGCATTAAATGTAACAGTGATTGTTCCCTTAGCTCCTTTCGGAACCGGTGTTGATGTATATTTAGGTACAGTACATCCGCAGGTAGATTCAATATTTGAAATGATCAGAGGCTCATCGCCAATGTTTGTAAATACAAAATCTACGCTAACTGGTTTTCCCTGGGGGATCTTTCCAAAATCATGCGTTTCTTTCTCAAATTTGAAATCCGCTTTATTTTCGGTCTGCATGGCAGTAAAGCCTATGAAGCCAATAATTACTGCACATATGGTTATTAATTTTTTCATCTTTATGATTATCATTTAATCTAATATACTCAATTCAATAATCATTCCAAATCAGGTAATTGCATCTATTTTTGGGTCAGGCTAATGTTATAATTTGGCTTTTTTGATAAAAAACAAATTATTATTTTGCTTCAGCATTATCGATTCCAGATGGCTTTTACTATTTTTGGCCATAAAGCAATTCTAGTATGAGAGGAACCCAGATGCCAGAGAACAATTTGCCGGAACAGGAAGAATTAAGCTTTGATGATTTCAGAAGCCTTATTATAAACGATTATAAGATTGCATTTGAAAGCAGGCAGGCCAGTCTTTTGGGACGTAAGGAAGTCCTGACCGGTAAAGCCAAATTTGGGATCTTCGGGGATGGTAAAGAGGTTGCCCAGCTGGCAATGGCAAAGGTTTTCAGGATCGGTGACTGGCGTTCAGGCTATTACCGTGATCAAACCTTTATGCTTGCGGCAGGGATGCTTACGATGCCTGAATTCTTTGCTCAGCTTTATGCTAACACAGATCCTGATGCCGACCCGGGATCGGGGGGAAGACAAATGAATTGCCATTTTGCAACCCGTTTGTTAGAAGAGGATGGCAGCTGGATGGATCTTACAAAGATAAAAAACTCATCAGCAGATATCTCACCGACTGGCGGACAAATGGGTCGTCTTGTAGGTTTAGCCCTCGCTTCTAAACTCTATAGAAATAATCCGGAACTCGATTATTTAAAGAATTTTTCAGTGAAGGGGAATGAGGTTGCCTTTGGAACGATCGGTAACGCCTCTACTTCAGAAGGAATATTTTTCGAATCGATCAATGCGGCCGGTGTACTTCAGATACCCATGGCGATCTCCATTTGGGATGATGCCTATGGTATTTCTGTTCCGGCAGAATATCAGACCACTAAACAGGACATTTCTGAGATCCTGAAAGGATTTCAGCGTGACGAGGCAGGTGAGGGGTATGAAATTTTTAAGGTAAGAGGCTGGGATTACCCTGGTTTGTGCGAAACCTATGAAAAGGCAATTCTTGTTTGCCGTGAGCAGCATATTCCGGTTATGATCCACGTCACAGAAATGACCCAGCCACAAGGTCACTCCACTTCGGGCTCACATGAACGGTACAAGGGCAAGGACCGGATAGCCTGGGAAAATGAATATGATTGTATGCTTCAAATGCGTAAATGGATGATTGAATCCGCTATTGCGAACGAAGAAGAATTAAATCAGCTGGAACAAACCGCTAAAACGTATATCCGAAACTGCCAGAAGAAAGCCTGGGCCGATTTTAATGCCGGAATAAAGGATGAACTTGCAATGGCTGTTAAACTCATTGATGGCACAGGGAATGAGGAGCTGCTTCAAGCCTCCAAAGCCCTGATGGCAAGTGTCGATCCATCCCGCAAGGATTTGATAAGCCTGGTCAGGCATGCGATCAGAACCTTGCGAAATGATCACTCAAAGGCCAAAAATGAGCTTGTAAACTGGTATCAGGAGCAGCATGAACCTAATTTTGACCGATATAATTCCAAACTTTTCACCGGGTCGGCTGAATCGCCTTTACATATTCAGGCTGTACAGGCGGTATATAATGAAGAATCCAGGTTTGTTGACGGAAGGGAAATTCTGAATGCCTGTTTTGATTCTAATTTTAGACGCGATCCCCGGATCCTGGCTTTTGGCGAAGATGTGGGTGCTATCGGGGATGTGAATCAGGGCTTTGCAGGTTTACAGGCAAAATATGGTAAAATAAGGATCACGGATACAGGAATTCGTGAAATGACCATTGTGGGTCAGGGTATCGGACTTGCCATGCGTGGTTTAAGGCCCATAGCAGAGATCCAGTATCTTGATTATATCCTCTTTGCCCTGAATATTCTGAGTGATGACCTGGCGACTTTAAGCTACCGGACTAAAGGGCGGCAAAAAGCCCCTCTGATCATCAGGACAAGAGGACATCGTCTGGAAGGGATATGGCATTCAGGTTCACCAATGGGTGTGATCATCAATTCATTACGCGGGGTTCATGTATGCGTTCCCAGGAATATGACACAGGCGGCAGGTATGTATAATACACTTTTACGCGGTGATGAACCGGCCCTAATTATTGAATGTCTGAACGGGTACCGCCTGAAAGAAAAATTACCTGCGAATGTGGGCGAGTTTACGGTCGAACTGGGCAAGGCTGAGATCATTCGTGAGGGATCTGATATTACGATTGTTTCTTACGGTTCAACCTTAAGAGTAGTTCAGGATGCGGCGGAAGAGCTGGAGAATTTAGGTATCGACGTTGAAATTGTGGATCCACAAACCTTTTTGCCATTTGATCTGGACAAGCTTTGTTCCAAATCCCTGCGTAAGACAAATAAGCTGCTGGTAGTTGGTGAGGATGTGCCGGGAGGTTCTTCTGCATTCATTATGCAGCAAATCCTTGAGGATCAGAATGGTTATCAGTATCTGGATGGACAGCCGCATACCTTAACCGCGAAAGCACATCGCACACCTTATGGAACGGATGGGGATTATTTTACCAAGCCATCTATGGATGATGTTATTGAAAGTGTCTATGGGATGATGAATGACAGCAATCCTGAGAAGTTTCCTAAACTGTTCTGATCGTCATTCTGATCCGACTTTTGCAGAGAAAAATTTCGGCACAAAAAGCACTGCCTAAATAAGCAGATTTCCCCAAACAGAAATTACTATCTAAATCAGGTGGTTTTTACTTTCTTCAATCCCTAAACCCCTCAGTCCTGCGGACAGCTCCCCTTGAAAATAAGGGGAGCAATTCCTGCCCGTGAGCAGATAAAACCAGGTGTAAAAATTTCATGCTATAAAAATTTTGCAGTGATTCCCCTCCTTTCTTTAAGGAGGGGCAGGGGTGGTTTTACTTTCTTCAATCCCTAAACCCTTCCTGCGGACAGCTCTTCTTGAAAATAAGGGGGCAAATCAAAAATTCCTTCCTTCCAATGTCATTTCTTCTTCAGAGTTCTCGAAATTTTAATCTCGAAATGAGGGAAAATTTGAAGGTGAAAGCCTAAAGCCTGATCACTTTATTCCTTAAATAATGATCAGCTAAAACCAATGCGGCCATCGCTTCAACAATAGCAA
The DNA here is from genome assembly GCA_036677005.1 of Pedobacter sp. GTDB lineage: Bacteria > Bacteroidota > Bacteroidia > Sphingobacteriales > Sphingobacteriaceae > Daejeonella. The sequence continues at coordinate 16,633 of JAKFBV010000121.1, read as the reverse complement.
CTGCACGGGGAACCACACATGGATCATGACGTCCCTTTCCCTGCACATTTGCTGCATTACCTGAAGAATCAAGGCTTGCCTGGTTTTGCATGATCGTAGCTACAGGCTTGAAGGCAACCCTGAATGTAATTTCCATCCCATTCGAGATGCCGCCCTGGATCCCGCCCGAAAAATTGGTCAGTGTGCGGAAATTTTTATTTTCAGTACCGGTACCCGGAGGAACAAAGAGGTCATTATGTTCAGTTCCCCGCATCTCAGATCCTCCAAAACCCGAACCATAGTCAAAACCATGAACTGCGTTGATGCTTAACATCGCCTTTCCAAGATCAGCATGAAGTTTATCAAATACCGGCTCACCCAATCCGGCAGGGCAGTTCCTTACCAGGCATGATATTTTACCGCCGACAGTATCGCCTTCTTTCCGGATACCATCGATGAGTTCGATCATCTGATGTGCGGTTGCGGGATCGGCACAGCGAACGATATTGCTTTCCCTGATACCGACCAGTTCTTCTACTGAAGCTAGGTTGAGATTGGGTGCATCAATAGTTCCTACAGATGAAACATGTGCAAAAATATCAATCCCCGCCTGTTTCAGTAATAGTTTTGCAATGGCACCTGCGGCAACCCTGGCGGCAGTTTCCCTTGCAGATGACCTTCCTCCTCCCCGGTGATCCCGATGACCGTATTTGGCATCATAGGTATAATCAGCGTGTGATGGACGGTAAGCATCCTTGATATGTGAATAATCTTTTGAACGCTGATCTTCATTCGGAATGATCATAGCGATGGGTGTACCGGTGGTCTTACCCTCAAATATTCCTGAAAGGATCTGTACAGTATCACTTTCCTTTCGCTGAGTAGTAATTTTTGACTGGCCTGGTTTACGTTTATCAAGCTCCGACTGGATAAAAGCCATATCTACCTCCAAACCTGAAGGGCAGCCATCAATGATCACACCTATTGCCTCGCCATGCGATTCTCCAAATGTAGTGATACGGAATAATTGACCGAATGAATTGCCTGCCATTTTGAGTTATAAGTTGTAGGTTTTAAGTTATAAGTTTTAAGTGTGGAAAATTAATACTTATTATGAGGATTTACCTTGTATTATGTTTTCTAATTTTCAAAGTCCACTCTCAATTCTCAATTTTTATATTGAATCCAGCTATTTCCAGGTGTTTCCAGAAATCCGGATATGATTTCTCAACCACTAAATGATCCTCAATTTCCAGTTCCGGTAATACCAGAGCAAGCGGGGCAAAGGCCATTGCCATGCGATGATCATCATAAGTACTGATACGGATCTTTTTACTTAGATCAAGTCCGGAACAATCAAGTTTATAGGTTTGATTTTTTTCGATAAGCTTTACCCCGATCTTTGCGAGTTCTGTTTGAAGTGCATTTACCCTGTCGGTTTCTTTTATCTTTAACGTCTCAAGACCTGTAAACAGGGCATCATGGCCTAATGCTGCACAGCAAACAATAACAGTCTGTGCCAGATCGGGACATTCTTTAAAATCAAATATCTTTCGTTCCAGTTTTTTCGCTTCTTTTTTAAGATGAACACCGCCATCCTTAAACTGCGAGGTGATGCCAAAGTTTGCCATGATCTCGGTGATCCTGCTATCCCCCTGAAGACTGTACCCGTTCAATCCCGGAAGGAAAATTTCGGCCTCAGCCGATAATGCAGCGATCGCATACCAGTAGGATGCAGCACTCCAGTCGGGTTCAATGCTGATCTCAGCATGACTGAAAGGCTGATTTTCTATACGAATCACATTGCCGGTCCAAACATGTCTGATGCCAGCCTGCTCCATCATGGCAAGGGTCATTTCTACATATGGTTTTGATGTAAGTTCCCCCTCGATGATGAGCTTCAAACCCTGTTGGAGTTTTGGGGCGATTAGCAACAGTGCAGAAATATACTGGCTGCTGATATTGCCTTTTATGGATACCTGATCTGCTTTTTGCTTTAGGGGGCCTTTGATCCTTAGCGGGGGGTAACCTTCCTTTTCAGTATAGGCGATCCCGGCACCAAGCGTTTTTAAAGCATCCGCAAGGATCCCAATGGGACGCTGCTTCATACGCTCAGACCCTGTCAGTACAACTTCCCCTTCCTGCAGGGAATAATAGGCTGTTAAAAAGCGCATGGCAGTGCCTGCAGGCCCAATATCTACGAGTTTCGGGTTATGAGTACCGGCTTGTGTGGTGTCCGGCCGCAGAATATTTTTTAAAGTGACGGTATCAGCCGCTTCAGAAGTGTTTCTTACCTGAACGGCACCTTCACTTAAAGCTTCCAGGATCAAAGCGCGATTGCTCTCACTCTTCGATCCCGTAAGAGCGATGGTACAGCTCAGATTTTTCTTTGCGATTGAAATTTTTATGCTTGCCGAATTCATTTTTCTTCAACAGCCACTTTATCATTCATGATCTCGGTTTGCTTGCGGATGGATTCGCTATGGATCAGCTCAAGTAATTTCCCGGTGAAGTTAAGGTCGAGTTTTAAAGCACTTGCGAAGGCACTTCGTTTGTGCATGATCTGATCCCAGCGGTTTACCTGCAGAATAGTCACACCGTTATCACGCTTAAATTCACCTATCTTTTGAACAACCTGCATTCTTTCGGCTATTTTCTGAATGATCTGATCATCTATTTTATCAATGCTTGTACGCAGTTCTTCCAGCTTATCTGTAAAAGCTTTGTCTTTAAGTTCCGGCTTACGCAGGGTGAGGATCTCCATTAATTCGGCCAGAGCGGCAGGAGTTAATTGCTGCTTGGCATCGGTCCATGCCACAGAAGGATCAAGATGTGATTCGATCATTAATCCCTGCATATCCAGATCAAGTGCTTTCTGGGCAACATACTGGATTAGTTCGCGGTTACCGCAAATATGACTCGGGTCGTTTATAACAGGAAGTTCAGGACATAAGGTTTTCAACTGAATGGCTAATTCCCACATCGGCTCATTTCTGAAAGCTGTTTTTTCATAAGATGAAAAACCCCGGTGTATAGCGCCAAGTTTGGTAATACCGGCATTGTTAATACGTTCCAGTGCACCTATCCATAATTGGAGGTCAGGGTTTACCGGGTTTTTAACAAGCACAGGAATATCCACACCCTTCAATGCGTCGGCAATTTCCTGAACGGTGAAGGGGTTTACTGTTGAACGGGCGCCCACCCATAGAATATCCACTCCGGAAGCAAGGGCCTCTTCAACATGCCTGGCTGTTGCCACTTCCACCGCTGTAGGTAAGCCTGTTTCTTCTTTAGCTCTTTTTAACCAGCTTAATCCGATACTTCCTATACCTTCAAACTCTCCCGGACGGGTACGCGGCTTCCATATTCCGGCTCTCAATACAGAAACCTTTCCTGTTTTTGCCAATAAATGAGCGGTTGCCAATAACTGATCTTCAGTTTCTGCACTGCAAGGTCCGGCAATTAATAAGGGCTCACTGGTTTTTTTCAGCCAGGTGTCCATTGGCTGTAATTTTAAATTTAATTTCATCAGTATTTAGTTTAATTTTTGTTCCGGTAATAATGCCGGGATTTATATGCATTGTTTTTAATTGTAATTAATTTTTTATCGGGTTTCGGGAATTATACTTTATCGTTTTTCAGATATTCTCCCATGATCGTAAAATTGACAGTATGCTTTAATACTTTACGGATGGCGGTATCATAATCAGTTAGATTTTTCCATTCTATATCTACATAAAAATTGTATTCATTTCGTTTTCCAAGCACAGGCATGGACTGGATCTTACTGAGATTGATCTGATGCGTGGCAAAGATATTCAGTACTTCTGCCAGGGATCCAACTTTGTTCCCTACCTGAAAACTCAAAGAGGCTTTATTGATCTCAGCATTCTCAAGGGGTTTATCAGAAAGGATCAGAAAACGGGTAAAATTTTTCTTATTCGATTCGATCCTTCTTTCCATAACTTCAAGATCATACATTTTCGCGGCCAGCAGATTAGCTATGGCAACCGTATCCATCAGATTTTCTTCCCTGATCTTTTTCGCACAGGCTGCTGTATCACTGCTTTCTATTACCTGCAATTGTGGGAATTCATCAAGAAAATCACGGCATTGGCGGATCGCAATAGGGTGCGACATGACATATTTGATATCTTCAAACTTCACTCCTGGCAATGCGAGCAGGTGAAGCTGTATGGCAAGATAAACCTCACCTACGATGGAGAAATTATATTCTCTCAGAAGTGTATAATTAGGCAATAAACTTCCGGCAATTGAATTCTCAATAGCCATGACGACGTAATCTGCCTGTTTGTGCTTCAATTTCTCGCATGTTTGCTTGAATGAATCACATTCAATCGTTTCGATATCGGTTCCGAAAAATTTAAATGCGGCTTCTTCATGGAAAGAGGCACTGATACCCTGAATTGCGACTCGCTTTTTCTGCATTTTGCTGTTAAATAAAAAAGTCCCTGCTGGTGGGCAGGGACTTTTTGCTAATTTCTATATTAAGATCTATTGCATATTTTCCCCGCTCTTACCTGGATAGTAAAAATAAGCGAAGTAATATGTGCCTGTAAATTTCATGTTTGCGTTTGTCAAATGTAGCACAAAATTTAATTTTGTCAATAAAAATTTTAATTATTTTTATTGTTGCTAAATTTTGAGCTCCGGATCCAGGTATAAACCTGCCCTGTTAATGGTATAAAACCTTAGCAGGTGGTATAATAATCCAAACTTTCCAGTATTTCTTCCTCTGTGCAAAAAATGTCGAAACTGCATTTCCCAATCCTGCTCAGGAGTGAGAAACTGATCTGACCGGCATTGTTTTTCTTATCATTTTTCATGATCTCCAGCAGGTCGGGATAGCTTGCCTTGTCCAGATTATAACCGGGGTAGATACTTTTAATGACTTTTATGATCTCAGTAAGCTCTGACTGCGGCAGGCCATTTTTCTTTGCAGAAAGAAATGCTTCGCAGATAAATCCGATTGCAATCGCCTCTCCATGCAGTAAAGGACTTTTATCATGCCTTAAAGAATGGCTCTCCACAGCATGCCCGATAGTATGTCCGAAATTAAGAATTTTGCGCAGCCCTTTTTCATAGGGATCTTTAAGTACTACTTCATTCTTTATTTCTACAGAACGATATATAATTTGGGGGCTCAGATCTGCCGGGGCGATACTTTTAAGTTCTTCGAACAAATAGGTATCATAAATAAGTCCATGCTTAATGACTTCGGCATAGCCGGATCGCAGTTCCCGTTCATCCAGGGTGGCTAAAAAGGCTGAATGGATAAATACCGCTTTCGGCTGGGTGAATGTGCCGATGATATTCTTTACATTATCCATGTCGATACCGGTTTTCCCGCCGACTGAGGCATCTACCTGTGACAGAAGAGTGGTTGGAACCTGTACGAAATCAATTCCCCGCTTAAAGGTTGAAGCGGCAAAGCCCCCCATATCGGTTATTACACCACCGCCAAGGTTGATCAGGATGCTGTTCCGGTCCGCCCCGAAATCAAGCAGCATTCTCCAGATGCCTATACAAAAGTCAATGTTCTTATTTTCCTCACCGGGTGTTATTTCGATCAGATCAAATTCAATGGTGCCCAATGCATCCTGAAGCAGGGGCAGGCAATGGATTTCGGTATTGCTATCGACCAGAACAAATACCTTACTATACTTTTGTTCAGAAAGAAAATTGTTTAATTGCTGTAAGCTGTTCTCAAAATAAACGGAGTAATTAATACTTTTAACAGGTTTCATATAACTTTTATTTTTGTTCCCCTGAATTCAACGATATCACCTTTCTTTACTTTCAAACGTTTGCGATAATCCACAACTCCGTTATATTTAACTAATCCTTCTGAAACGACCATTTGGGCCTCTCCGCCACTTTGAACAAGGCTGGTGGCTTTCAGCAACTGGATCAGAGGGATAAACTCACCTATTAATGTAAAATCAAGCATAAGGCAAACTTACAAATTTTAACATTCGTATGTTAATGTCTCAATATTTCTACCTTTGCGGGTATGCAACATACCAAGTTGAAAAGCCATCCGGAAAAGGGCCATAAGCTTTCTTTCGATAATACAGAAATCGCCTTTCGTGGAAAATCCAATGCTGATCTTGAACGGGCTTACTGGCTGTTTAAGCTTATAAGTGTTAATTTTCTGACTAGAATCGGTCCCCCGATAACCAATTTAGCACTGAAATTAGGTTTACCGATCAAACCTTTGATCAAATCAACCATTTACCGCCATTTCTGCGGCGGTGAAAGCATTGCTGAATGTGAGCAGACAGTCAGGCAGCTGGATGCGGGTGGTGTAGGTTCAATTCTTGATTATTCAATAGAAGGAGAAGATGATGAATCGGTATTTGATGCAACCTGTCAGGAGATCTTGAAAACCATTCGCCATGCGGATGGGGATGAACGTATTCCCTTAACCGTATTTAAAGTTACAGGGATTGTCAGGCTGGCCTTGCTGGAGAAAAAGGATGCGAATGAGCCTCTTGATGCATCAGAAACAGCTGAATATCAGCGATGGAAGGATCGGGTTAACCAGATTTGCTGGCTGGCCCATGAACTGGGGGTTCCGGTGATGATCGATGCAGAAGAAAGCTGGATACAAGACTCTATAGATACGCTGTCCATTGAAATGATGCGAAGATATAACCAGGAAAAAGTACTGGTTTTTAATACTTACCAGCTTTACAGGAACGACAAGCTGGCTTCTCTGATGGCGGACCATAAACTAGCCTCCACCGGACAATTCTTTCTGGGAGCAAAATTGGTTCGCGGCGCCTATATGGAAAAGGAACGTGACAGGGCACTGGAGCATAATTATCCATCTCCTATCCATGAAAGCAAGGACGCTACTGATAGGGATTATGATGGGGCTTTAAAATATTGTATCAGTAATATTGAGGAGATCACCTTTGTGGCAGGCACGCATAATGAAAACAGCTGCCGGGTATTAGCTGAACTGCTGGATGAAAAAGGAATTCCCCATGATCATGAACATGTTCATTTCTCGCAGCTATTGGGTATGAGCGATAATTTAAGTTTCAATCTGGCCGCCGCCGGATATAATGTCGTAAAATATGTTCCTTACGGGCCGGTTGAGTCAGTGATGCCCTATCTTTTCAGAAGGGCAGAGGAAAATACTTCCGTTGCCGGTCAAATGGGCAGAGAGCTTAAACTAATTTCGAAAGAAAAAAAGCGCCGCAAGCTGAATTGATCAATAGGGTCCTAACGGAATTTTTCTTTGCCCAGCAGCAAGTCCCAGAAGAGGATGAAATCTGAAGCGAGGCTGTATCCCGGGTATTTAAATGTTGCCGGTTTATTTTTCTCGAAAAAGAAATGACCCACCCAGGCAAAACCATATCCCACAAAGGGTATCAGCAGGAGCAGCCAGGCATTTTCGAAAAATACAGAAACAGGAAGCAAAAGAATGACCAGGGAGGTGCCGATAAAATGCAAAATCCTGCTGGTTGAATGGCTGTGCTCCTTCAGATAGAAGGGATAAAATTCCTTAAGGGAAGCAATTCGTTTTTCATCCATGATCTAAATTAAGAAATTTCCGGCTATTGCTGAACTTATCTTTCCAGTAATCCGGAAGAGTACATATAACTTTCGAGGGTTTCTTCCGGACTTAATAAATGGGTGTTAAGTCCGAGCAAAGCGGCTGTTTTTAAATGCTGCGGACTGTCGTCAATAAAAAGGGTTTCTTCCGGATCGAGATTATTTTCGGCCATCACAAACTCAAATATTTCAGGATCAGGTTTACGCATTTTCATGAGATGGGAATAATAATCCTTTTCAAAAAATACAGAATTGGAGTCAACATGATGTTCCTTTCTTAAGTAATTCATAATCCAGTTATAATGGATCTCATTATTATTGCTAAGCAAAAAGGTACGGTATTTTTTCTTTGCTTTCAACAGGAGTTCATGATTTGGTTCAGGCACTCCAATCAGAAGTGTGTTCCAGGCATTGTCAATCTGTGCGTCGGTTAAACCAGGTTTTCCGGTGATCTTCCGGATACCTGCCCTGAACTCTGAAGAAGAAATTTCGCCCCGCTCAAATTGGTTAAAAACAGGATCATGGCCGGTATGAGAGAAGAAACGTTCCACATTTTTTATTCCAAGATCTGTAAAACTATGCTGGGCACGATCGAAGTCGATCCTGAAGATCACATTACCGTAATCGAAAATTATATTTCTAATCTTATTCATATATTTAATGCGGTATAAATCTGGTTAACTCCTGTGAAATACACAGTCGGTTCAATTAAATTCATGACATTCAGTCCTAATATTTACTCAATAGTACTCATCTTATGTGGTCTTGTCACGCTGTATATGTGTGTCAGGATCTTCCGCAGGTACGAGATCGTTGTACGCTGGTTTGGATTTATGATGTTAGGCATTGCCATCTGGGCACTAAGTTATGGATTAGAACTTTCAAGTATCAGCCTCTCACAAATGTTATTCTGGATAAATGTGGAGTACCTTGGGATAGCCTTTATTCCGGCTTTTTGGTTTTTGTTTATTGCGAAATTTACCGGCAGGGATAAATGGCTGAATACAAGAAATATTATTCTTGTGATCACCATACCGCTGATCACCCTCTTGCTGGTCTGGACCAATGGATTGCATCATTTACATTATAAATTTGTTTCCCTTGATCCTACAGGTCCATTTCCATTGCTGAATATTAAAACAGGTCCATGGTATATTGTTCATACCATTTTTTTCTATGTTTTGCTTGGATGGGGTATTTATCTTTTAGTTAACAAATACAGAAAGGCTGATCTGGTCTTTAAGAAACAAAACCTGATCATTCTGATCGCTGCATTCATTCCCTGGATCGCGAACATAATGTATTTGTTTGGTTACCGGCCGCTTGGGCATATTGACAGTACGCCATTTGCTTTCGTTATAACAGTCCTGCTCTTGAGTATAGGCCTTGTGAGATTCAGGCTGATGGACATAATTCCAATAGCAAGAGAAAAAGTTCTTGAAGCGATGAACGAAGGTTTGATCGTAACGGATAGGAAGGATAGAATAATCGACCTTAATTCTGAGATCAAAACCTTACTGCTCATAGAGGATAAGAAGATCATTGGCAGGGACCTGGAATTTATTTTTCCCGCTCAGGCCGCACTCTATGATCTGATCAAAAGGAGGAAAGGCGGGTCTTTACAGCTGGAACTTGAAAAGGATGGATCTGAATTATACATTGAAGTAAGCCTTACACCCCTGTTTGAAGACCAGCAGGTTTACAGCGGATTGATCATATTGATCAGGGATATTACTGAGCGGGTGACTATTGAAAATAAATTGAGGCTTCAATCTGAGCAGCTTTTGGCCATGAATAAATTAAAGGACAGGCTTTTCTCCATTATTGCACATGATCTTCGCGGCCCCCTGATCAATTTAAATGAGATCATTAATATGCTGGATGAGGGAATGCTCACCGATGAGGAGTTCAGGTCATTTGTGCCGCAGTTATCCAGGAATATCGGATACACTACGGGTTTATTGGAAAATCTGCTGTTCTGGTCTAAGAGCCAGCTTCAGGGCGAAGTGGTTAAGCCGGTTCATTTCAATGTTAAAGAAGTTACAAATAATATTCTAGAGCTTTTTGAAAACATTGTCAGTGAAAAAGAGATCAGTATTGATAATAATATTGATCCGGAACGGATAGTTTATGCTGATAAGGATATGATCCAGCTGGTTATCAGGAACCTGGTATCAAACGCCCTGAAATTCTCAAAGCGCGGCGGTAGTATTACATTAAGCTCCAGGATGGAGGGTAATAATTCGATCATTTGTTTTAAAGACATGGGTGTCGGGATCTCGGAATCTGATCAGAAAAAGTTATTTGAGCTGGAGACATTTACAACCAGGGGTACTGATAATGAGCAGGGTACAGGTTTAGGCCTGCTTTTATGCAGGGATTTTATTGAAAAGAATGGCGGAAAGATCTGGGTGGAAAGTGAATTGGGAAAAGGCAGTAAATTTTGTGTTCAGATCCCTAATGCTCCTGAGAACAAGGCTGTTTAATATCAGTTGAATATCAAAATCGAAAATTTCCTGAATTCTATTTTAGAATTCCAATGCATTTCCGTAAAATTGCAGCGTTCTCCGCCATAGCTAAAAGCGAAGGCGGACGCCAATAAACGGATTCGCTAAGGTTACGGGAAACCGACTTCGCTGAAGCTACGTCAGACAAGTATTGCGCCCATAGCTCAGTTGGTTAGAGTAGAAGACTCATAATCTTTTGGTCCCTGGTTCGAGCCCAGGTGGGCGCACGAAAAAGCAACTCTACGAGTTGCTTTTTTTTATGCGACCACATGGGTCCCGACCTTAGGAGCGAACTCCAGGTGGGCGTATAGAGCAATCAAATCCAAAAGAAACGAAATAGGTGCCGGATGGGAATGCGCATGATCTAAAAGGAACAATATCATGCTTATAGTTTATTTAGAATAATGGGAAATACCATAAATTTAACTCCAAGACATCTTCTATTAGTCCTTTTCATCGTGTTGATTTGGGGTGTCAATTTCGTTGCAGTTTATATCGGACTAAAGACTTTTCCTCCTTTCCTGTTATGTGCTCTTCGATTTGGCCTTTCGGCCCTGCCCTGGGTTTTCTTTATACCCAGGCCTATAGCTCCGTTAAAGCTGATCGTCTGTTATGGTCTCTTTAATTTCGCGATTCAGTTCGGCCTCATCTTTACCGGAATCCATCTTGGCTTATCTCCGGGGCTTGCCTCACTCGTGCTCCAGGTTCAGATCTTCTTTTCAATTGGTCTTGCTTTTTTAGTCTTTCACGACCGGCCAAGTCCTTTCAAAATCGCCGGCTCATTGATTTCTTTCATTGGAATTGGGATTGTCGCATTTCATATTAATGGTGGGAGCACCTTATTGGGCCTGATTCTGATGGTGTTTGCTTCCTTTTCCTGGGCTGCGGGGAATATATTCACAAAGAAAATATATGCCCAATCGCCCCTTGCACTAGTAGTTTGGGGAAATCTGGCAGCCTTTCCAGTGATGGTTCTTATCTCCTTATTTTTTGAAGGGCCGGTTCTGATCCTGAGTTCGCTGCAAAATGTTTCCTGGACTGCCATCGGAGCTGTATTTTTTATTGTTTACTTCTCAACACATATTGGTTATGGTGCCTGGGGATTTCTGATGAAATCCTATTCTACATCAGTTGTTGTTCCTTTTACTCTTTTGGTTCCGGTTGCCGGATTCTTGAGTTCGGCATTATTTTTAGGTGAAGAACTGCCTTACTGGAAGCTTTTAGCTTCTTTATTTATAATGGGTGGACTAATCTTTGGCTTGCTTGAGAAGCAGGTACGTGGACTAATAAAAGATTTGCGAGCCCGGGTTTAGAATTGAATTAAAGGCGACCACATTGAGAAATAAAGGTGGCTGATTAAAATCTATGAGAAGACTTTCTTGTAATTTTTAGATCCTTCCTTAAAATAAATGGCCATAAAATGATTTTAAAGACAATGCGGTCGCATGTATTTTAAATTCTCGATTACGACCAAATTCAAGTCGGGCTTATTCGTGACTGACGAAATCTTCATTCCGCTCCCCTATGTGATTTCGTAAGTCTTTACCCCCATTTGCTAATTTGCTCATTCTCAAATTTGCTCATTCCCTCCCATGACAAATGGACAAATCAGCACATTGACAAATAATTCCATTTGCTCATTTGCTAATTCCCTCATTTGCTCATTCTCTAACTCCCCGTCACCTCCCGAATCACCCTCAGCCAGTTCAAGCCAAGGATCTTTTTAATCCGCTGATCACTATAACCCAGCCTTTGCATCGCCATGGTGATCTGCGGGAAATCACTGATGTCTTTAATTTCGCGCGGTAGTTCAGGGCCGCCATCTAAATCGGAGCCTATAGCCATATGGTCCTCGCCAACTAGTTGTACACCATAGTCGATCACTTTAGCCAGCTGATCTACATGCATCCAGTACTCATCAGGGATGGTTCCTTTGAAACTTAGCGGAACATCTTTCGCCACTTGCTTATCTACCTCTTCAATGGTCTTCAGGGGAGAGGCCTGAACGGTGCCCGGCTTCGTCTCGTTGGATGTTTTCTGTCCTTGCTGCCATGCCCAGTATTTCGGATTGTTAAAGAGGCTTCCGAAGTGGATACCGATCACTCCACCTTTTGCTGCCAGCGCTTTTGCTGCTTCGTCGGTAATACAGCGCGGATGTGGTACGATGCCGTAAAATCCTCCATGACTGTAGATCAGGGGATGTTTACTTGCCTCCACACTTTGCAGGATGGCATCATTAGAGGCGTGGGCAATATTAATGACCATCCCAAGGTCATTCATTTCCCGGATGATCTTTCTTCCGAGATCGTTAATTCCACCCCAGCGACTGACATCATTGCAGGTATCAATAAAAGCATTGGTGGTATTATGTGCGGGAAGCTGGATGGATCTAAGGCCTAAGCGATGCAGCGCCCGGAGCAGGTTGATATCCCCGTCCATGTCCCAGGGACCTTCCAGATCGAGGAAAGCCGCCATTTTGCCCTTCTTATTAATGCGCTGGATATCCGATGCATTAAGCGCCAGTTCGATCTGCGAATGATTCTTTTTGATCTGGTCCAATGCCAGGTTCACCACCCGGAAGGTGTTTTTTGTCTCAAACCTTCCGGGATAATAGTGTTCAGGAGTATAGACCGAAAAGAACATCGCATCAATACCACCTTCTTTAGCCCTGGGCAGATCGACATTCCCATCCGTATAACGCTGGCCGATATCGGTACCCATTAACAGCTCACGGGTCATCACATGCGTATGTCCGTCCATCACAAATGCCTTACGGTGCAGATCAGGCATCGGCTTATTCTGCCTCGCCGTCGGCAAGCCTGTGGCGACCGATGGCAAATTAAAAGGTACCTTGTTTCCGGCTACAGGAGCCGCAAAAAGGGAATCTATTGGAAAACTTCCGGCTAAAGGAAGTAGTGTTAATGTCTTTATCAGGTCTCTTCGTTTCATGTGTTCAGTTGTCTGTTTTCTGTTGCCTGTTATCTGTTATCAGAACAAAGGCTGCTAATTTTAAATTTGAGGTCTGAAGATGGAGGTCAGAGGTCTGATGTCAGAGGTCTGATGTCTGAAGTCTGATGTCTGATGTCGGAAGCTTCATACCTCATACCTCAGATTTCCTGCCTACTGGTCAAACCCCCGAATATATGGCCGTGCCGGTGGCCGCTCGCCTTTGTTAAATTGTGCTCCCCGTGTTGGACGATAAGTCATGTTCAGGAAGGGGGTTTCAATGCGGCGTCCGACCGGTGAGTACTTGCTGCCTTCCCAGTTTGATTCCATGTAGTGGTTTGTAATTCCGGTTGTCAGAAGCAGCCGCTCTGCATTGAATGGTTCCTTTTTAGTCAGCATCATCTCTGTGATCCAGTGCGGTTGGGCGTTCGAGGCGTGATACTGGTCGAATGGCCCCGGGAAGTTAAGTAAAGAGACGATTGCAGGTTCATTACGTCCTTCTATCTCACCGGCGTAAGTCCAGCCCGATCCCTGAGTCCCAATTATAGCCGCCTTCGTTCCGTCATTATATTCAATGACACAGATGTTTGCTCTGGGGCTCTCCTGATAGTGTCCCAGCTTCAGTTCTAAGCTTTTCGCGACTGCATCAAGCAGTTTGCCTGCCCAGGCATTGCGTTCTACCCAGTTCCATGCTTCAGGTCCGCGGATGGATTGAATCGACTTCACACCTGTTTCCCCGCCCTTGCGGCGCTCTACGAATGCATGCAGCAATTCGATGCAATGAAAAATAGCTCCCTCATCGGGTGCAGCTCCAACCACGATCGAATGCTTTATTGGCGTGTCGTTATCCAGTTCCATCTCAGGCTTGCGGTAGTAAACCGGAAGTAAGGAGCCCCCGGTCAAAGGAAAGCCCAACTCGCGGGATTTGTCGAACATCCACTTCGCATCATCCCAGTTGTAGGAAAAATGCTTATCGTTAAAGACCGGTACCGAGCGCTTGCTCTGCTCGAAAACGCGGATAACCTGATTGTAGATCCACCAGCGCGGCAGGAGCCAATGCCCCTTAAGATCGGTCGGATAATCGCCGTGTTCTGCTACGATGACCACGCCATCTACGGCAAGTTCCTTGCCCCCAAGCGTCACTGCTTCAGCTACCGATTTAAAGACCGGAATGCCTTTTGCTTTAGCTACCTTCTGACCGAGCAAGCTTGTGTCATGCTGGTGCACGTAAAGAGATACAACCTCCACGCGGGAAGCATGGTAAGCACCCTGCCACCAATATCCGTCGATCAGCTTGTTTACCAACCAGTCCGCATGTGATCTCGTTGCACCCCAATAGGTAGCCAGAACGGCAATGCGAGGTCTTTTCTGTTGAGTCTGTCCAACAGCATCGCTGGAGATGCCCGTTAAGGCCGCCAAACCGGCTATGCCGCCTATTCCCAGCATTTCACGACGGGTAAAACTTGGGTTTGCCTCTATAATTTCATTAATTGGGAATGAATCTGGCTCCATGACTGCAATTTTATTTGGTTTCTTTTTCTGTGTTTTTTGTTCTTGTTTTATTGGACTGATGACTGATGTCTGAAGTCTGAAGTCCGAAGTCTGAAGTCCGAAGCTGCCGACCTCAGACCTCAGACCTCCTACCTCAATCCTCTACTGATCAAACCCCCTGATATACGGCCTTGCCGGCGGTCTTTCCCCTCTACTGAATTGCGCAGCTCTGGTAGAGCGATACTTTATGTTCAGGGCCGGTGTTTCGAGGCGGCGTCCGACTGGAGAGTACTTGCTGCCTTCCCAGTTTGATTCCATGTAGTGGTTTGTAATACCGGTCGAAAGAAGCAGCCGCTCCGCATTGAATGGTTCCTTTTTAGTCAGCATCATCTCTGTGATCCAGTGTGGTTGAGCGTTTGAGGCATGATATTGGTCGTATGGTCCGGCCCAGCCAAGCATAGAGATGATCGCCGGCTCGTTACGGCCCTGGATCTCACCGGCATAGGTCCATCCCACACCCCGACCGCCAATTACAGCCGCTTTCGTTCCATCATTATACTCCACAACACACATGTTTGTATTGGCGCTTTCCTGAAAATATCCTGGCTTGAAGTCAAAACTTTTCGCCACTGAATCAATCAATTTGGCCGCCCATGGATTGCGTTCAACCCATTTCCACGTTTCAGGTCCACGGATGGACTGTACCGTCTTAACGCCTGTCTCACCGCCTTTGCGGCGCTCTACAAAGGCCTGAAGCACGTCAATAGCATGGAAAATGGCTCCCTCGTCTCCGGTGCCTCCAAGCACGATCGAATTCTTTATTGGCGTATCGATAGCCAGTTCTATCTCAGGCTTGCGGTAGTAAACCGGTATGGAGGAACCTCCTGTTAAAGGAAAGTTCAGCTCACGGGATTTGTCAAACATCCACTTCGCATCATCCCAATTGTAGGAGAGGTGCTTGTCGTTAAAGACCGGCACGGAGCGCTTACTCTGCTCGAAAACCCGCACAACCTGCTGGTAGATCCACCAGCGCGGTAAGAGCCAGTGTCCCTTGAGGTCGGTTGCATATTCCCCGTGTTCTGCTACTATGACCACGCCATCCACTGCAAGTTCCTTGCCTCCCAGTGTCAACGCTTCAGCTACTGTTTTAAAGACCGGAATGCCTTTTGCCTTGGCCACTTTCTGACCCAATAAGCTCGCGTCATGCTGGTGCATATAAATAGATACAACATCTACACGCGAAGGAGTGTATGCTCCATCCCACCAATAACCGTCAATCAGTTTGTTTACGATCCAGTCGGCATGTGATCTTGTAAATGCCCAA
This sequence comes from Pedobacter sp., assembly GCA_036677005.1. Taxonomy (GTDB): domain Bacteria; phylum Bacteroidota; class Bacteroidia; order Sphingobacteriales; family Sphingobacteriaceae; genus Daejeonella. Next base: position 799 of record JAKFBV010000121.1, on the reverse strand, counting down.
TAGCTGACGAGAACTGCTATACGAGGCCGGCTTTGCTGAGTCTGTCCAAAAGCGCCGGATGAGAAGCCTGTTAGAGCCGTTAAACCTGCCATACCGGTTATTCCGAGCATTTGACGTCGGGTGAAGTGCGGGTTCGCCTCCATGATTTCAGTGATTGGGAAGGAATCTGCAGATCCTGTTGCAATTTCCGGTTGCTTCTTTGCCATAAGGTTTTATTTCTTGTTTAGGAATGAATATTACGCCCTGTCATTTAATCTATATCCGGAAACTAAATTAGCAATACTTTGAATGATTAGGAATGAATAAATGCCCTGATATGTAACAAATGTAGTTGAGGGAGATTTGAGGTTTTATCTTTATGGATACAGACTCTCCAGTGTTGATAATCAATGTTAAGACTATATGAAGGGAAGAAGATTATTTTCTGATAACACAATAATCTGAGTTCAATATAAGGAAGGTTAAAATAGTACGGTTATAATTGGTCAATAGAGGCTCTGGAGCCACAATGATTAGATTTTGGAAAACAATACCTGCGCGTTATAGGTTAGTTCAGTCCTTTCCTCCGGGGTAGTTCCGGCAAGAAATTGCGTTCTACATCAAATTACCAGTAGCCGGAAGCTACCTCCTCCGGCAAGGTTTATTTTACCCGGAGCTGTTTTTCATTGGGAAGGGCAGCCCGGCAAAAGGACCACCTGCCATTTGAAATAAACCCGGGTGGCAGCTCTAGCTTTTTTGCTTAATGAATTTCATGATATCTACTAAATCTGCTGCAAAAAACCAGGGCAGAACACGGGAT
>JAKFBV010000120.1:0-28832 GCA_036677005.1 Pedobacter sp. | reverse complement strand
CGGGATCAAGATTATCTGTCATTTTAGAGGGAGCATTCTTTTGAAAACCGGCCAAAAAACATTCAATGCAAAACATACAAGCATATTTTATTAAGAACTTAATTTTAACCGGACAACTAGTGACTCATAACCAGTTACTCATAACAGATAAGATGCCCCTCATCCGCCTGCGCGGATATCGGGACAGCATTTTAGGAAGAAAGACATCCTAATAAAGACCTAGAATAGGAAGATTATCATCAAAAAACTAAAAAGTTTGACAAATAAGTTATTTTTGCAGCATCGTAATTATATAACCCTACATGGAAGTTAAGGCGGGCGAATTTCTGGAGCAGATCAATTATCCTTCTGATTTAAAAAAATTCAGGGAAGAAGACCTTGAGCGTATATGTTCTGAATTAAGGCAGTTTATTGTGGATACGGTATCTGTTAACGGAGGGCATTTTGGCTCCAGCTTAGGGGTTGTGGAATTAACTGTGGCACTTCATTATGTACTTAATACGCCCTATGATCAGCTTGTATGGGATGTAGGCCATCAGGCTTACGGGCATAAGATACTCACAGGCAGGAGATCTGAATTCCATACCAACAGGATATATAAAGGCCTGAGTGGTTTTCCAAAACGGTCTGAAAGTGAATATGATACATTCGGCGTCGGGCATTCATCAACTTCTATTTCGGCTGCTTTAGGAATGGCAGTAGCCTCGAATTACAAGGGTGAGACCGACAGGCAGCATGTCGCTGTGATAGGAGATGGAGCCATGACCGGAGGACAGGCCTTTGAGGCCCTGAACCATGCCGGGATTGAAAACTCAAATATCCTTGTTATCCTCAATGATAACTGTATGTCAATCGATCCTAATGTAGGCGCTTTAAAAGAATACCTGACCGATATTACCACATCCAAATCATATAACCGCTTCAGGGAAGATATTTCAAATGTACTTTCAAAAATATCAGAACTTGGACCTAACGCACATGAGGTCGTTAAAAAGATCGAAAAAAGCATTAAAGGCGGATTGTTAAAAAAGAGTAACTTTTTTGAAGCCCTGCAATTCAGATACTTCGGCCCGATTGACGGCCATGATGTGAAGCATCTTGTAAAGGTGCTGAACGACCTGAAAAATATACCCGGCCCGAAACTCTTACATTGTGTCACCGTTAAAGGAAAGGGCTTTTCATTAGCTGAAAAAGACCAAACCAAATGGCACTCACCCGGATTGTTCGATAAGATCACCGGAGAAATACAAAAAACGGCGAGTGAAAAACCAACAGCACCCAAATACCAGGATGTCTTTGGACATACCCTGGTTGAACTGGCCGAGTTGAATTCAAAGATAATGGGAATAACCCCGGCCATGCCTTCGGGTTCCTCCTTAAATATCATGATGAAAGCTATGCCCGATCGTGCATTTGATGTAGGTATAGCTGAACAGCATGCAGTAACCTTCTCGGCCGGCCTTGCAACCAGAGGAATGGTTCCATTCTGCAATATCTACTCAACATTCATGCAAAGAGCCTATGATCAGGTTATTCATGATGTGGCCATTCAGAAATTGAATGTGGTATTCTGCCTTGACCGTGCCGGGTTTGCCGGCGCAGACGGACCTACCCATCATGGGGCTTACGATCTGGCATATATGCGATGCATTCCAAATATGATAGTCTCTGCTCCAATGAATGAAGAAGAGCTTAGGAATTTAATGTTTACCGCACAGCAGGAAAACATGGGGCCTTTTAGCATCAGATATCCCCGCGGCAATGGTGTTATGACAGACTGGAGAAGGCCTATGAAGGCAATTGAAGTAGGGAAAGCGAGAATGATCTGCGACGGGGAAGATGTGGCTATCTTAAGTATTGGGCATATTGGGAATGAAGTTGTCAAAGCCTGCCAGGAATTAAACTCTGAAGGAATTCATCCCGCTCATTACGATATGCGCTTTGCAAAACCTCTTGATCATGAACTTCTTCATCAGGTATTTAAAAAGTTCAATCACATCGTAACTCTTGAAGATGGCTGTCTTCAGGGCGGTATGGGATCTGCTATACTTGAGTTTATGGCTGACAATAACTACAATAGCCATGTTATACGTCTTGGTATTCCCGATAAGATTATCGAACATGGAGAACAGCCTGAACTTTGGGCAGAGTGCGGGTTCGATGCCCGGGGAATTGTGAAGACCGTTAATAAATTCGCGGTAAGCAGGGCTACCAAGACTATTGCATCCTGACAAGTAAATCTATCTTCATCAATTCATTTCAAATGGACCATTCTGCTTTAGAGCAAATCATTGTTTGCCCCGCCTGTAAAAAATCATTGACGAAGGCAGTGAATTTATATACATGTATAGATGAAAGCTGTAGTTCGGCTTATCCGGTTTTTAACGGGATCCCTATTTTAATCAACCCCAAAAATGATCTTTTTGAGCAGAAGGATTTTGAAACTAAAGGCGACATATTTTTTAAAACCTATTCTAATCCCTTAATCCGTTTTCTTAAAGACATCCAGCCTGATGTCACCTTTAATAATATTAGTGAAAAAAATTATTTAACTATCTCGAAAATACTGCAAGGCTCCGGCCATATCCGGATCTTAATTTTGGGAGGCAGCGTTGACGGAGTCGGAATTAAACATCTCAAGAAGGTGCTTAAAGAAGGTGACCTCCTTGTTGAAACCGATGTTTCTTATGGCCCTAATACAACGGTTATTTGCGACGCACATGAAATCCCATTTGCCAACGAAAGTTTTGATCTGATTATTGCCCAGGCAGTTTTAGAACATGTCCTGGATCCTTTTCAATGCGTACGTGAAATGCATCGTGTACTAAAAAATAGTGGCCTTATATATGCTGAAACGCCCTTCATGCAGCAAGTGCACGGCGGAAAATATGATTTTTTACGATTTACTGACTTAGGCCACCGAAGGATGTTCAGAAATTTCAGGGAAGTACAAAGCGGGCTGGTCGCTGGAGCAGGCTCCGCGCTTACATGGTCTTTAAAGTATTTTTTAACCAGCTTTGCAAACAATAAAAAAATTGACCGCATACTTAGCTACGGCGGAACTTTCTTGTTCTTCTGGGTAAAATATTTTGATCTTATCCTTAATAAAACCAAGGGAAGTATTGACGCAGCGAGCGGGTTGTACTTTCTCGGAAAGAAGGAAGAAGGCTTTTTACTAAGCGATAAAGAACTGCTTGCCTCCTACCGGGGATTCAGGTATTCATCTGAAAAGTAATAGACAAAAATTTAAAAGTCTTTGTAGAGATTCCTGAATGAGCTTCTTAATCCAAAGGAAATAATAGAATTATTCCTGATGATCTGCGCGTTACTCTCTCTTCTTACGGTAAGCTCCGCTTCAAGCCTGAGATTATATTTAGGATTTAACAGAAATGAGGCGCGTGTATTAGAAAAATAAAAATTAGTCTTAAGCCCCTGTCCAATAAAATTTCCTTTCAACTGAGCAGGATACAGCCACGATCGGTAAATATCCTTTCCGTAATTAATAAGACCATCATCCAGACCATAGCGGGCGTAAAGGAGTTCCTGCTCAAAATCAAACCTTTTCCACGAGTACGACAAAATACCCAACAGCTCATTAAAGTTCGCCCCCATAGGATGGGCTAATGGCTCATTGAAATGTGCATAATTGATAATGGGGACTCTACCGGTATACGTATATGGTCTAACTGAATTAAATTCACCTAAAAAATTGAGATTTTCAATTTTTAAAAGGTTAAATCCTTTCACGCCGATCTGATATCCAAACTTATTTCGTGAACTACCTTCATTAGTGAAAAAGTGGTCAGCTTCAAATTCATCCAGTGAAAATTGGCCATATACGGTTAGCCACTTCAACAGCTCATATTTTGCAGTAAAACCGATAAGGGCATTGTCAGGCGATCCATTTGAGGCTTCGACGGGTCGTAAAAATACAATTGGGCTTACGTAGGAAAAATCAAATCCGCGTTTATTTCCCTGATCATCCCGATCAACTAAAATAATGGAATCAAAAAATCCCAGTGATAGTCGGTCAGTGACATTCCAGTCCAGATAATGGAAAATTCCCCATTTCTTCCGATAACCGGTATCATAGGAAAAACGATTAGCCCTGGGATCGCTCATATAAGACCACATACTCATATACTGCACATTGCCAAGATTGGCCGTTAGCTTTAAAAACGGATAATTGGATGCATAGTCAGAGAGTAGTAAAGACCGGTACCCATCTCCAATAAATGTTTTATCCTGCCCCAGTTGGATATTCAGATATTTAACAGGCGTATAAGATATATTTGCACTTACATACGACCAGTCTTTCGTCCGTTTACCAAAAGATCTGTCATATGCCTGTCCAGGTACAACTTCATTGGTATTTATGTAGCGCTCGAGATAATCTGCAAAAACAGCTTGATTCTCATATCCGCTGGTGTAAAAAGAAAATTTATCTCCTACTGTACCGCCGATCTGGAACCCGCGCGTATTAAGCCATAGGTTTTTCCCGGTTTTAAAATCCCTTCCAACAGTAAAATCAGGTAAAAAATCAGCGTATGCAGTAAAATCTTCTTTTCTAACATCTATAAGATGCTCATTGAATAATTTACGGGGAATGAATTTCTTTTTATTCGTATCAACACCATATCTTAATAAGGAGTCATGCAGAGTATATGTCAGGCTATCTTCTTTAAAATATGGAAGCAGGGATGTATGAGACGTGGTTTTAACATCATATGTGCTTTTATATAGTTTCTGATATTGAGAATACGTATACGGCTGAATTTGATTGGGTGTCTGAGCGAATAAGCAGGTAGTAATGAATGGAAGAAGAAGGGAAAGTCGCTTAAGAATCATACGGCAGGTTACATTTCAAAACAAAATTAAAAACTTAGAACGGCATTGTTTTATATTTGTTTCGTAAAGAAAAGGCTTGGTTAAAATCCGCCCCGAAGTTATTCTAATTTTTTAAGCCCGGCAAACATTTTGAAATCCCAGATTCTAAGCATTGTTAAAAGGGTAGGAAATAACAGTATATTTTCAAGTTTTTTAAATTTAAGCAGTATAAATGTATCCAATATACTGTTGCTTATCCTCCTTCATCCTATTTTAAACAGAAAGATCGGCGAAGCATACGGAATGTTCATCGTCGCCAATCAGTTTGCTATGTTATTAGGAATAATTATTAACTATGGTACGAACCAATCAGGTATAAAAGATATTGCTCTGGCGAAAGATGATAAAGAGCAAAGGGCCATCGAATTTTATAATGTTTTAGTAGTAAGAGCTTTAATATTTGTCTTTTTTGCTATAATGATGCTAGTGGGGAATTCGATGAATATTCATAACTATTCTTATTTTTTTCTTGCCGTCCCCCTTATGTTCGCCGAAGTTATCAATCCCTTATTCCTGTACATAGGGATTGAACGGCTTATTATGTTTAACATTCTTAACGTGTCTATAAAACTGGCGGTTATTCTATCCGTCATTTTCTTTATTAATGGGCCCGGAGATGCGGAGAGGGTTAATTTATTTATTGGCCTAATCCATATAATTGGATATTTCTTTCTTATTATTTACGCTTCGGTAAAATTCGGCCTCCCTTTAAGAATCAGGCTACTGAATTACACGGAATTGCTCAAAAGTAATTTTTATCTTGTAAGCAATGGTGTTTCGGTTCATCTCCAGCAATCGCTTATGGTTTTTGCAATTTACAGATGGGGAAGCGCGGGCTGGTTAACTGCTTATTCCGTAGGCGATAAAATAATCTGGTCCGTACGGCTTCTGATTATTTCTATTAGCAGCGCTATATATCCCCGGGCTGCTCTGGTTTACAACGAAAGCAAGCAGAGTTTTATTAATATGAAGGACAGATACAATAAATTACTCGCCTTATGTTTTGGTATGTTATCCCTTACATTTCTAATATTTGCCCCAATAATCGTTAGAATCTATACTGGAGAAGACAATCAAATGGCTGTTTTATTTCTGAGGCTAATGAGCTTCAGCCCGCTTTTGGCAGCTCTTAATGCCTTAAATATCCTTCACCTGCTTATTACTAATCAAAACAAACAAATTTTAAAAATTGGTCTTTTGCTATTGATCACAAGCCTTTGTTTGAGTGGCTTTGCGATTTACAGCATGCACATATTCCTTGTGGGGATTTATGCAGCTGTAATGGAAGGCCTGGCTTTAATTTATTACACAAAAAGACTTAGTATGGACAAATACGGAGATAGTCGCTATTAAAACACTATGACTGAGAAGGTTGCCATCATCCTGATAAACTGGAATAGTTTTCACTTGACTAATGATTGCATAAAGTCCTTGGGCCAAATTGAATATCCCAACACCGACATCATAGTAGTCGATAACGGATCGGCTGACGGATCAGGGGACAAGCTTAAATCTGAGAACGAGAAAATTATTCTTATCAAATCTGAAATGAACACCGGATTTACTGGCGGCAATAACCTGGGCCTCCGGTATTCCCTGGAAAACGGGTATACCTATTCTATGCTACTGAATAATGACACGTTTGTTGAACCAGATTTCCTTGGCCCTCTCGTTAATTTTCTTAATACTCATCCTGAAGTTGGAGCAATCCAACCCCGGATTTTTTTTCATCATGACCGAAAGCTGATATGGAACGCGGGATCAGGATACAACAAACTCCTGGGGTACACATATACCAGGGGATATAATAAGCCTTCCAACCCTAAGGATGAAATTATCAGAACAGTTGACTGGATCACCGGCTGCGCATTTTTGACAAGGAACAACATTCTGAGAGAAACTGGCCTGCTGACTGAGAAATTTTTTATTTATTACGAAGATGTTGACCTTTCTTTTAGGATCAAAGCCCTGGGATATAAGCTTGTTTATCATCCATTAAGTATCGTATATCACATTGCAGGGATGGCTAACAAGAATAAAACAATAGGTCGCGAGGGTCAATTAAATCCCATTGTTCATTATCTCAGCAGCAGGAATCGCATCTGGCTATTGAAAAAATATACACCATGGTATCTGTTTCCTGGTGTATTCCTTTATAATTGTTTGCGTAACACAGGCATTATCATTTACTTTGCGCTCAGATTTAGATTTAAAAAATTAGGTGCAGTATTAAATGGGATTAAAGATGGACTTTTGCAACCATTAACTTAGAATTCTACCAAATGAAAAAAAGTATACTTATTACGGGGGTTGCCGGATTACTGGGATCAAGAATGGCCAGATGGCTATTGATCAACCAGCCTGAATACTCCATTATCGGCATTGACAATCTAAGCGGAGGATATCTGGAGAATGTGCCTGAAGGAGTTGCCTTTTATAAGGCTGATCTTTCAAAAGATAATCTTGCTCATGTTTTTGAAATCTACAATATAGAGTATGTTTATCATTTCGCTGCTTATGCCGCTGAAGGATTGAGTCCATTCATACGGCAATACAATTACACGAACAATCTGGTTGCTACGGCAAATGTGATTAATAAATGTATCGAATTTGGCGTTACTCGCTTAATATTCACCTCAAGCATGGCGGTTTATGGTAATGGTAATCCACCATTCGACGAGAATGACCTGCAATCGCCTATAGATCCGTATGGTGTTGCCAAATACGCATGTGAGATGGATATCCAGATCGCCGGGAATCAGCATGGCTTAGATTGGTGTATCATAAGGCCGCATAATGTTTATGGAGACAATCAGAATATATGGGACCGATACAGAAATGTCCTGGGCATCTGGATGTTTCAAAAATTAAATGATAAGCCGTTCACAATTTTCGGCGACGGCAAACAGCAACGGGCGTTTTCTTATATGGATGACTGTTTATTGCCGCTATGGGTTGCTGCAACAAGCAAACAAAGCTCAAAACAGATCATTAATCTTGGCGGCACTAAAGAAACAAGTATACACGAAGCCGCCGAGATTCTTTCAAAGATCGTTGGAGGAGCCGAAATTCAGTTCCTGGAGCCTCGCCATGAGGTGAAGCACGCCTTTCCGACGTACCAAAAATCCGTAGATATCCTTGGATACAAAGACATAACTACTCTGGAGAACGGCCTTCATACAATGTGGGAATGGGCAAAACGACAACCGAAAAGGCCACGCCAGGAATGGATTTCATATGAACTGGAAAAAGGCATCTATCAGTTCTGGAAATAATATCTCTATATTTAGCCTGATGTAATTAACTGGCTATCAACATTACAGGAATCCCCATGCTGATCATTTTCCCGATAACCTATCTGCTGGCTTTCCTTTTTTCTTTTAAAGAAGTAATCAATGGTCGGAAACAAGGGCTGCTGCTTTTCGTTATTTTCGGGCTCTCCATTTACTCTGTAACTCTTTCCATACTTTTTGTATTAGGGCTGCAGGATCTGATTGTTTTTTTTCAACCCTTAAAGGAGATTCTAATCCTTTCGGTCCTCGCAGTACTGATCTGGGATTTTAGGCAACCTTTTATAATGCATCCGATGGACTATGCAGTGCTTATTTTCTTCACGCTTACCTGCTTCTACGTGTTTTTGCCGCTTGGGGGATTCAGTTTTGGGGAACGCGTGTCAGCACTGAAAAGCATGTCGTTCTTTGCATTTGTGTATTCAGCGGGAAGGCTGTTTAATCTTAAAGATTTCTATCTAAGCAAAAACTTTAAATATGCGTTACTTATTACCATAGCGGCTGCTATAGTTACACTGGGCGAAGGTTTATTTGGGCAGCACTTTCAAACGATATCTGGTTACGCGGAATATAATTTCTATATGTATGACCAGGAACCCAGTGGTAATTATGGGTTAACGTGGACCTTTGAAGCCAGCGGGTTTAAGCGATTCGCTAGCTTCTTTTCAAACCCACTTGAGCACGCTGCGGCTACTCTGCTCGCCCTGGCATTGATTGCCGGCCTTTACACGAATGATAAAAATGAAATTAAACTCGACATGTTCGGCAAAATAGCTTTAGCCGCGTCGCAGATCTCAATTTTCTTTGCACTTTCACGTGCGTCGCTGGTGAGCTATTTCTTTATTATTTATGTGTATGCATTTGTAACAAAGAAAAAGTCAATTCTAAATATATATTACTATGGATTTGTCGTGGTGGTTCTATACTTTATGTATTTCCTGCAAAATGAGGACGTTTACGATTACGTTGTGGATACAATCACATTTGAACATGGGTCCAGCATAGGACACGTAATAGAATGGCTTGCTGGAATTGAGTCAATGATCGCTAGTCCATTCGGCCTTGGTTTGGGAAGTTCGGGTAAGGTCTCAAATGCATCAGGACTAAATGTTGGCGGCGAGAATCAGTTTATCATTATCGGCGTCCAGGTAGGTGTCATCGGCTTCCTCATCTATTTAACTCTACAGGTAATGCTAATAGCGTTTCCTTTAAAATGGATAAACAGGCTTAGCGGTAAGGAACGAAAACTAGCTATTACCGTTTTTCTTTTGAAGGTTGGGAGTATTATTCCGCTTATGACCTCGGATTTTGAATCATATACCTATATCAGCTATTTTATTTGGTTCTTATCAGGGCTTTTCATTAATGTCCTATCACAAAAGATGGTTGTTGCTGAAAAGAATAACGCATTAATGGAATGAAGGTAGGTGTTGACATAAGGGATTTGAGAATTGCCAAATCGGGGGCGAAGACCTACCTTGAGGAGTTAGTTCGCGAATTTAAGACGTACCGCGACCCTTACGTCGAATTTATATTCTACGACGCTGGAATACCCGTTTATACCGGCCGGAATAAAACCCTTAAGCTGATAGAGCACATCCGCTATTTTATATGGAAACAGGTTCAGCTCCCAGTTAAATTGCTGATCGATAGATGTGATATTGTTTTCTGCACTGATTATTTTGTGCCTTATATTCATCTGCGCTATAAAACTGTTACCGTTTTTCATGACGCTTTTTTTTATGAATACCCCGACCATTATAATAAGCTGTGGCTTTATTTATTTAGAACAATAGGTGTGAGCGCAGCAAAAAGGGCCTTTGCAATAGTAACTCCGACAAACTATACAAAAGCAAGATTATCAGAGCTATCTGGAATACCTGATCAAAAGATAAGAGTGATCTATGAGGGCCCTAAAACATTTAAGCCAGGTAAACGTACTTTTCGTCCAAAAGAAAAATATGGCTCATACTTGCTGCACGTTGGCACGATGGAGATCCGTAAGAACATCGTCAACTTAATAAAAGCTTACCATTTATTGGTTCCGAAATATCCTGAATTAAAATTGATCTTGATCGGCCAGTTCAGCCCCAAAACAACGATTGATGATAAAAATGCGATAATGAGTTATATTTCAAAGCATCAGCTTGAAGGCCGCGTACTTTTTCCTGGCTACGTTACTGATGAAGAACTCAGCTTGTACTATAAAGATGCAATAGCGTATGTTTTCCCATCACTAAATGAAGGGTTCGGAATTCCTGTGCTCGAAGCATTCAGGGCTAAGATCCCTGTCCTGGTTGCAAATAACTCCTGTTTGCCCGAGGTTGGAGGAGATGCTGTTTTAACGTTCAATCCTTATGATGCAGAAGATATTAAATCTAAACTTGAGAATCTTCTTGATAACCCGGACCTGGCCAAAACCCTGATCTTAAAGGGTAGTACCCGTCTCGCTCTTTTTAACTGGAAAAAGGCAGCTACTGAGTTAATAGGTCTTTTTAAAGAAACTGCGCGTTAATCCCCCTTTCCGGTTCAAGAATTATTGTTAAATTTCGCCCAATGAAATTTGTTCACATACAGGCCGGCTTTATTAAAGAACGGTTTTCAGGAGATTGGAGTAAAAGAGACATTGTGATCACTTTGTGGACCATGTCAATATTCTTCATACGGGGCTTGGTAAAACGTATATTCTTTAAAAGCTCCAAAGGCATGGTACTTATCGGCAGAGGCGTTTCGATAAGATATTCCCACTACCTTGAAACAGGCCGGGATTTCATTGTAGAAGATTATGCCGAAATAAACTGCAAGTCCCACCATGGAATTGTTGCAGGAGATCGGGTCACAATAGGTAAAAACGCTATAATTCGTCCCAGCAATGCATACGGCGGTGCCGTTGGGGAAGGCTTGCGTATTGGCAATAATTCCAGTATCGGCCCGTTCGCTTATATAGGCTGTTCTGGCTTTATTGAAATTGGCAATAACGTTATCATGGGGCCAAGAGTTGGGATCTTTGCAGAAAACCATCATTTCGATAACCTTAAGATCCCTATTAGGGAGCAGGGTGTTGAAAGAAGCTTTGTAAAGATAAATGATGATTGCTGGATTGCATCAAACGTTGTTATCCTTGCCGGAGTAACCATCGGCGAGGGTTGCATTATAGCATCCGGGAGCGTAGTCACAAAAGATGTTCCTGCGTTTAGCGTAGTTGCAGGTGTTCCTGCTAAAGTGTTGAAATCAAGGAACTAAGCGCATGAATATCCTTGTCCTTCACATCTCCTCTGATATGTACGGAGCAAGCAAAATCTTGCTCATTGTCATTAATATCCTCCGGAAACACAATTACAACGTGACTGTTATTCTTTCTGAAGATGGGCCTTTGGTTGAGGAGATTCGAAAATCAGGAGCCGAAGTAAAAATCATTCGCCTCGGTATACTCAGGCGTAAATATTTGAATTTCTCAGGCTTATTAAATAGATTAAAAGTCTCCATAAAAGCGCGGAAATTACTTAACCAGCTTATTGTAGAAAAAAAACCTGATATCATTTATTCCAATACAACCGGGGTGATCATTGGCGCTTTCCTTGCCCAATCCAAAAAAATAAAACACATCTGGCATGTACATGAAATTATCACAAAGCCTGCATTATTCACCCGCATTACAGGATTTCTTCTGAATAACTTCAGTGATACCGTCATTGTTGTTTCGGATGCAGTGAAAAAACATTGGAGTCGCTCAGTTGACCTCCGGAAAATTTCCCGAATTTACAACGGAATAGATATGGAGCCCTTCGCTGTCAAATCTTCATCTATACGCGCAGAGCTTGGAATTCCTGAAGATGCCGTCCTTATCGGGATGATTGGAAGAGTGAATCACTGGAAAGGACAGGATTATTTTCTGGAAATCGCCAGAGCATTAAATCCTAAATCCCCCCCCCTTTATTTCCTGATGGCTGGCGATGCCTATACGGGGAATGAACATCTGGTGGACGAGTTAAACGACAAAATTAAAAGATCTGGTTTTTCAACCAATATATTTAATATCGGCTACCGTACAGATATCGTAAACATCATGAATGGCCTTGATATTTTTATTTCACCCTCTACCCTGCCAGACCCCTTCCCAACCGTTATACTCGAGGCTATGTCCGCTGGAAAGCCTGTTGTGGCTACTAACCATGGGGGTGCGCCGGAAATGATAGACGATGGTCAAAGCGGGATTCTCATTCCTGTGCGAAATGCAAGCCTGGCTGCAGAGAAAATTTCTACTCTGGTAGAACAAAAAGATCTTAGAATTAAAATGGGTGAAAATGGTTTGAAACGTGTGACAGATCTGTTCTCTCACGATGCTTTCGAGAAATCTATTCTTGCTGAATTTGTCAAATAAATATAATTAATGCATGAGTAGTTTTACTTACGTAACGCGAAGGCTTCGCTGCCGATATTGTCGAGAGGTTCCAGCTTTCGCTGGAATGACAACGACATTAGGGGAAAGAGAGGAGATTCCAGCCTTCGCTGGAATCGAAGTTCTAGTTCGTATTCAGCGGAAGTTGGAACCTCCAACCCCTTAAAGTGAATTAGGTTCACTACGATCCTGACGAAAGTCAGGATCTCCTCATTTATTAAAAAATGCATTGTCATTCTGGCGAAAGCCAGAACCTCCTGCCTCTTAACTTAATGGCATTGCACCTTCATGGTCAAGCTCTCATCTAGCTATATAAATTGCTTCTCCAAAAAAAAATTCAAAAAATCCAATCAAAAATATAAAATCCCCCCTCATAAAAGCCTTATTTTTAATCCAACATTAGTGAATAAATATTCGACCACTTGATATATTCAACACAATTGCAACGTATCTAATAATAACGAATATCAATTATTATTGGATACTTTTGCAGCTTGAAATAAATTGACCTGAATACATGAAGATTGCAATAGTTGGATCCAGGGGTTACCCCTCCGTTTATGGTGGTTACGAAACTTTCGTAAAAGAGATATGTGAACGATTAGTAGCATCAGGCGTTGAGGTTCATGTATATAATCAAAAAAACCTGTTTAACGATCGCCCGAAACAAGTTAACGGAGTACATCTTCATTATATTCCTACCGTTCCAGGTAAGTCATTAAACCAGCTAATACATAGCTTTTTTTCTTTGCTGCATGTTACTTTCACCAAAGTGGACGTCATATTAGTGGTTAACCTGGCGGCCGGGCCCATGGGTTGGATTCCGAAACTTACAGGAAAAAAAACCATGATCAACACGGACGGAATGGAATGGCTTCGTCCGAAATGGAAGGGACTCGGCGCTAAATATTTTTACTTTGGCGCTTGGTGTGCTACGAAGCTCTATGACAAGATAATTACCGACGCTGATGCAATGCAAACGGTTTATCTCGAAGAATTTAATACTCCATCAACGGTAATAGCATACGGTGCCCCGCCTTATAAACCGGTGGCGAAAGAACTTATAGAGGCCATCGGGCTTCAAAAAAATGACTATTACCTTATAATTGGGAGACTCATTCCGGATAATAACGCTGATCTAATAGTTAAAGGATTTCTTGCTTCCAATTCAACGAAAAAACTAGTCGTGGTAGGTGATGTCCCGTATAAGGACACTTATGCACAAGATCTTAAGAAACTCGGCAGTGATAGATTGATTTTTACAGGCCTTATTCTGGATAGGAATTTAATACTCTCGATCTACCAACACTGTTTTGTATATTTACACGGACATCAGTTTGGGGGTACAAATCCGACGATGATAGAGGCCATGTCCAATCGATGTGCAATACTGGCGCTTAATACAGCTTTCAACCGGGAAATGCTTAATAATGGAGAATTTGGAATATTATTTGAGAAGGGGAGTACTTTCGTTACAGAAGCAATGGAAAAAATTGAAGCATCTCCGGATCAAGTCACAATATTAAGAGAGAAAGTGCAAATAGGTTTAATTAAGAAGTATGACTGGGATGCAATAAACGAGCAATACATCTCAGAATTCAAGAAGTTAATGACGAGGAGTAAATGAACCAAAAGCATTTAAAGTACAGAATTGTTCGCTACCTGATTGATATACCGATCATTTTGGTCGCCCTTTTAATTGCATACCATTATTTCCCTCAACCTGAATTTATCTTCCCCGGAAGACCCTTGCTTTCCCTTCTTTTTTTATTCTCGGTAGTATCGTGGTATATCGCCGCGCAGTTTTCTAATTTATATTCTGATCTGCGTTCGAAAAAATTCTCAGAAGAGATAATTTATATCCTCTTTACCGTGTTCTTGTTTATTATTTTACTGAGTTTCTTTTTATTTATGTTAAGAGACCGCCTTTACATACAGGATAAATTTTTATTGCTTTTTCTTTTCGCTTTAATGTTCCTGGTGGTTTCTACGAAATATATGCTTAGAAAATACCTGCATAAAATTCTCTACACAGGCAGATTAAATGATAACATATTGCTGATCGGGGCAACCCAGGCGGCAAAGGACTTCTATGATACAATTAACATTCATTTCTATTACGGGTATCAGTGTATCGGGTTTCTCGATAACGAAGTAAAAAAACTAAACGGATGCACCTATCTGGGAACAATTAATGATATTAATACCGTGCTGGAGGTGAACGCTGTGGATGAAGTTATTATAGCTTTACCCAACTCGCAGTATGAAGAGGTAAGAACGTGTATGGAAGCGTGTGACCTGTATGG
Source organism: Pedobacter sp. (assembly GCA_036677005.1). Classification (GTDB taxonomy): domain Bacteria; phylum Bacteroidota; class Bacteroidia; order Sphingobacteriales; family Sphingobacteriaceae; genus Daejeonella. The sequence continues at coordinate 13,950 of JAKFBV010000120.1, read as the reverse complement.
ACGAAGAGTACGCATTATCCCGGATCTTTATACCTATGCATCCAGTAATATTCAGATCAACAATATCGGAATGCTTCCGGTGATCAATTTACGATCCCTTCCACAAGACCGGGAAACGAACAAAATTGTTAAGCGGGCTTTCGATATCATCTTCTCTTTAAGTTTTTTCCTGATACTCGGCTGGTGGTTGTTACCGCTGATCGCAATTCTTATAAAGCTTTCTTCCAAAGGACCTGTGTTATTTAAACAGGAACGCTGGGGCCTTAATAATAAACTGATCGTCTGCTATAAATTTCGAAGCATGTACCATGAGAGCCCGGAAACGGATAGTAATGGCACATTCATGCAGGCTTCTCCAAATGACGCCAGAGTTACCCCTTTCGGGAGATTCCTGCGCAAATGGAACCTCGACGAGCTACCCCAATTCTGGAATGTCTTATTGGGAAATATGTCAGTGGTCGGGCCAAGGCCTCACGTCACACCACTCAACGTGTCCTCAATGCATAAAGTAGAACGCTATATGTTACGGCATCTGGTGAAGCCGGGAATCACAGGTTGGGCCCAGGTGAATGGCAGCCGGGGAGAGACCCGTACCTCACATGATATGCAGAAGCGGGTAAATCATGATCTCTATTATATCCATAACTGGACGTTCCTGCTCGACTGTCAGATCATTCTTCAAACCATCATCACCATTATAAAAGGGGATGATAACGCTTACTGACAAGCCATATGGTGAATTGAAATTACCTTAAAATTTCTTAACCTCTCTCCATATCGAGTCGGCGATAGCAAGCATGCCTTTGTCGGAAGGATGGCTTCCCACAGCCGGGTTAGCAAAAGTACCCCACGCAGTATTCGTTAAGTCTTCTGAAATTTTATAAATTTCAACGGGCGGGAATCCATTTTTTGCGCAAACATCTGAAATGTATTTAGCTGTCCGGGGTTGATTCCAAAAAGAGGACACGCAGATAAGTTTAACATTGGGGTTATTCTGTTGAAAATACCTGATAAGTTGAAGATAGCTCGCTCCAAAATCATGCTGATCCATACCGGCATCAGAAACATTCTCAGCAATGCGAAAAATGATCAAATCTGGTTTGAGATTTTTGAGACTATCCAGTTTAGAGTAGTCAAAATTCCAAAATTCAACTTCATAATCACCTATATTCCTGAAATTAACAACAGCATCACTCCTCTCTTCCTTAAAACGATCAGCAAGAATATGCACAAAGTCCTTATCCCTGGAACTTGCCGCCATCCCCCAGTTGCCGTACCAGCCTATTGCAGGAGAAGGAAGGTGGTGGGTAATACTGTTCCCTAAGATCAGCACATTCTTAAACGTTATTTTCTCCTCATCTTTCTTTTTCTCCTTACAAGCAGCCAGAAATATAAAAATCAATATGCAGCCAACTTTTATTGTTATTCTCATCATATGATTATTCCTTAATAAAATTGTGAGCGGTAAATGACTTGATCATCCCGTAAAATTCTTCCATATAAAAATCTGCTTCAGGAAACAGCTCTTTCATTTCATTCAATGTCAATAACCGTATTTCATCTATATACTGCTGAGCTTCGGCTTTGTTCCATTTTTTACAGCGGCTCAACGGTGTTTTTGTCAGGATGAAATACTTTAAATTAGCTGGCAAGTATTGAAAAAACGGTAATACATAATGTGGTTCAACAAAAAAATGTTTATTCGGAGTTTGAATATAATAGGATTTACCTACCCTGCAAATTTCAGAAGCCATCTTTATCTGATTCTCTTTTGTGTAAAGATGCTCAATCACGGAATTGGAAAACACAATATCAAATTCACCATCTTTAAATTCATGCAGGGAAGTAGCATCACCTCTCAGACTCGTAAAATTGCTATAATGTACGGGGATCTCATTAAGATTAATGATCGAAATATTATAATCAGGATCATCAGCGAAACCGCCGTTAACCCAAAAAGACTCGAGTCCGCCAAGGTCCAGAATATTCAAGGGTTTTGGCAAGCTTTCGATCTTGCTTCTGAAATTCGCTATTCTCTTATTCCTGAATTTATTTCCCAGTGACTGTGTGTCATCCGAAGTTGCAAAAATATCCTTAAATCTCATTTACCCGGGCTTCCTGAACTTACTGATAGGCATATGTGTATCGTACATTCTAAAATGGCTTTAATACACAAATTTTAGAACTCACCAAATATATGAATTTAGATAAAAACGGCAGTATATATCTTCCACAATGCAATTGGCAGTAATCATCAAATAGTCTATATTTGCATTTAAACCTTTTAATCTATACATGCGTTTACGATATATATTCTTCGCTTTATTGTTTAGCGTGTCACTCATAGGATCTACAAACAGCTCCGCACAAACCATTTCTGTTGAAAATATGCAAAACCTGAAAGTGAGCCAGCTTTCGGACGCCTATATTCTCTCCATGATAGAGAGGATGCAGGCAAGCGGAATCAGTGAAGAAGCAGGAATCCAGCTTCTGGTACAGCGCGGCCTTCCACCCAGCGAAGTAGAGGAATTGAAACGACGAATTAACCAAATCAAGTCTTCTGGGGTAAATGAAGGTAAGGGCATGACCAGAAGGACTCCTGATAGCGTGAGAACAATACGCGATACAATACATCCTGTAGCCCCAAGCCCCATAAAAAATCCTTCCAGGGTTTATGGCTTTGACTTCTTTAATAACTCCACCATTACTTTTGAACCGGACTTACGGATTGCATCGCCCCAGAACTATATATTAGGCGCGGGTGATGAAATTGTTATTATGGTTACCGGTGTAAACGAGACCACCACTGCCCGCAAGATCTCACCGGATGGTACAGTATTGATTCCCAATGCAGGATTAGTGTATTTAAATGGGTTGAGTATTGAACAAGCCACGCGAGCTATAAGGTCAAAACTGGTAAAAATATATCCGGCCATTTCTTCCGGAGCAACCCAGGTAACGGTAAATCTGGGCAATGTGAGAAGTATACGGGTTACCATTATTGGTGAAGCTAAGGTTCCGGGAACATACACTATATCCTCTCTTGCCTCAGTATTTAATGCATTATACCTATCACAAGGGCCTTCATTAAACGGGTCATTAAGGAACATCGAATTGATCCGGAATGGGCGCGTTTTAAAAACCATTGACTTTTACAGTTTTCTTAATAAAGGCCTCACGACCGATAATGTAGGTTTACGCGACCAGGATGTAATACGTTTCCCGGTATACAATAAAAGGGTTGCTATAGCAGGCACCGTAAAAAGGCCTGCAACGTATGAGTTAAAAGACAATGAGACGCTAAATGATCTCATCGAATATGCCGGTGGTTTTTCCGATAGTGCATACCGGGCAATCGCCAAAGTAAGCCAGTTAGGTGATAGAGAACGTAACCTGAGGGATGTACCTGCAAGCCTTTTTGACCGGTACGTACCGCTTAATGCTGATTCTGTATATTTCGAGGCCATACTAAACAGATTTTCGAACCGGGTTACTATTAACGGAGCGGTGTATCGTCCCGGTTCTTTTGAGCTTAGCCCTTCGCTTACCCTTAAACAGCTTATTGACAAAGCAGAAGGTCTGCGTGACGATGCTTTTTTAACGCGGGGATATATTAAAAGAACAAGTCCTGACCTGGAAAAAGTTGTAGTGACATTCGACCTTGGCAAGATCAGGTCAGGCGCTCAGTCGGATATAGTATTGGCCAGGGAGGATTCGGTAATGATACTCTCTACAAACGACCTCCGGGAAGGGAAAAGTATAACAATTGATGGTTACGTTAGAAGACCGGGGGTTTTTAGTTACCGTGCCGGCATGACCATACAAGACGTCATAGCGATGGCAGGGGGCTTTTCAACCGCGGCAGCCAGCCACCGCATTGAAATTTCAAGGATATTAAAAAATGAAAGTGACTATGTCGCTAATGAGTTAGTTAAAACTTACACTATTGAACTCGACTCGGCTTTGAACAGCCGTACTGCAAACGGTTTTTCAATAGAACCACTGGATTTTATCCATGTACCCCGACTGGTTAATTATCGCGCTATAGGGAATGTCCGCGTAAACGGAGAAGTATTATTCCCCGGCGACTATGCCATTCAGAAAAGGGACGAAACGGCTAATGATATTATCGTCCGCGCTGGAGGATTAACCCCGGCCGGATCACTGGAGTTCACGCAGGTATTTCGAAATGGGATACGTGTTGAGGTGGACTTAGCCAGCAAAACAAATAGAGATTCCTTAATCGTTATGGCCGGAGATAGTATTGTCGTCCCGCGGGAAAATCTCTATGTGGAGGTCAGCGGGGTAGTTAATACACCCCAGCTGTTAAAATACTCAAGACCTGGATTCAAGTACTATATTAATGCCGCAGGCGGTGTAAAAGAAAATGGAAGCATAAAAGGCGCCTATATCGAATATGCTAACGGCATAAACAGGCCTGTTAAGCGCTTCCTGTTCTTCCGAACTTACCCAAGGGTGAAGCCGGGAAGCAAGATCATCGTGCCTGTGAAAAAAACGCCTGCATTCAGAATAGGATTTGGTGAAGTGTCTGCCCTGGCATCTGTGTTAACTGCATTAGTAGGACTAGCTGCAATTTTGAAGATTAATTAAAATGGAGGAGAAGGCTTATAATAAGTTACATGAGGAAGAGTACACTTTCCGCAATGCATTAAATAATCGCAAGGACGATATTTTGTATTTATGGAAAAGGAAATTCTCCCTCATCCCGGCGGTAATAATCGGCGCAGCTCTTGGCCTCTTCCTGGCCTGGTATAAGCCCGTAACCTATACGTCCAGGGTTACCTTTGTGGTTGACGATACAAAAGGTGGTAGCGGAGGTTCTATGTTATCAGCCCTGGCAGGGCAATTTGGATTTGATATCGGTGGCATGATGAATACCGGCGGTGTTTTGGCAGGAGACAATGTTCAGCAGCTGCTTAAGAGCGAAACTCTTATCAAACAGGCTCTGATATCACCCTACGACAGCCTCAATAAGGATCATACCCTTGCGGATAAATATGCAGAGGCTTATAAGCTAAAACAAAAGTGGACCAAATACACTGAAAACGATAGCCTGATCTCATTTCCTGCAGATAAATCAAAATATACCCGCCTGCAGGACAGCCTTCTCCAGGATATTACTCTCCGGATAATAAAAACAGATTTTTCAATCTCCAAACCGGACAAGAAGCTGACATTTTTCGAAGCGAACGCTACAATGCGAGATGAGAAATTATCACAGCTGTTTTGTACCCGCATAATCCAGACCTCAACGAATTTTTATATCGAAACGAAGACCAAGAAGCTTAGGAACTCTGTTACCTTACTGACCAGGAGGAAAGACAGCATAGAGCGCGTTCTGAACAAAAAGACCTATTCAGCTCTAGCAGCGAATCAGATCCTGTTAGACGCAAACCCAGCCTATCCCACAATTAACGCCAGCGGGGAGCTTCAAGAACGCGATAAGATGGTTTTATCCACGATCTATGCCGAAGTAGTTAAAAACCTGGAAGCATCAAAAACGATGCTGATGCAGGAAACTCCAACTATCCAGATAGTAGATGTATCAGAATATCCTTTAAAAAAGAACAGGCTAAAATATTTAAAAACATCGGTTATGGCAGCTGCGGTGGCTGTCTTGTTGTATGCGGTGTTTCTTGTTTTTTCGAGGAAACAATTATAAAATATGCGCCCAGCTCCTAGTTCTTAACCATCCAAAAAGAAGCCGGGTTTCTTAAATCCACCTGCTCCTTCAATACCGGGCATTTCTCCGTGATATCTTCGCGGTACTTATTAAAAAGATAATTTACCGCTCCAACAATCCGAAACTCATTGTTATAGCTCAAAAAAGCCTCTAAGAGATATTGTTCATTCCATAATCTATGATCCTCGTACACCCATGAATGGGGATAATCCCCCGGGGAAAAAATATCGTGGATATGAATTAAAACATCGCTTTGCAGTGCCGGTAGCACTTCGAGGTATTCAAATAATACATCGCCCTGAGGCCTGATCATGTGCGATGAATCAATAAAAAGAATATCATTCTTTCCAAGCGACTGGAACACCCCCATATCAACATCCTCTACCTTCTCACGAATAACCTCGACATCAAGCTCTTCAAGCCATTTAAATTCATAAGGTTCTATACAAATATGCTTACAGGAATACTGCGGATATTCCTGGCAGTTCATCCCGATAGCATTTCTTGCCATCAGGGTTGAAAAACCGCAGCCGATCTCTACGATCTTTGCAGGCTTAAAATGACGTATAAAATTGTATAAGTACTCCGAATCCCCGGCCTCAAAGGATTTATTATTGTAGTAGTAGGTTTTCTCTTTAGTCTTATCCAAAGGAAATCGGCTAAGTTCTTCGCTATAATTAAATTCCTGAAGCAGGGTTAATTGTTCCTGATCATTAAAATTTATCGCAGGCAACTCCCTGGGCTTGCTTAAGGCGTTTTTTAAATGCTTACCAGGATTAATTAAGGGCTGGTAATATTGATCAGGGATCGGCAAAATACCCGTAAACATAAAGATCTTTTCTGCCACCGGACTGTTTTGGGATAAATGCAGGCTGTTTCTAATAATCTTCATCCATAAGGCCGAAAGGAGGGTAAGAGGGCTCCCGACCAGATCCAGGACACGCAAGAAAATATATTTAATGTAATATTTCAAAATGGAGCCTCCGGTTATTTGAAAAAGTATGATACGCCAACACGCGCATGAAAGTTGAAGCGGTCACGCCCCTTCATCCAATACGGATCACCTGGCTCCTGGAACAGGAACCACTGGTAGTTTAGCGACTTAATTGCTGCAAGCTTTGCATTAACCACAATATTTTTAAAATCCCAGCTTCCTATAGCCGAGTACCCCATATCTACCCAATGGCGGCGGAAATCAAACGAAGGAGTATAAGTGTAAAAAAAGTAATCCTGGTTATGAACGTTCCTTTCCAGCTGCAAGCCCAGGGATTTCAAGCCCTTAAACCATACCACCTCCAATGACTGCATCTCAGCCCCGGGACCAATCCCAGCCCCAAGCATCTGTCCGCGGTTCGTATAGCCATGCCTGACGTTTTCATCAATATACCAAGAATTCGGATTCAGAAAAAGTTCATTCTCCTGGTTTTGGCCTAATTGGCTCAGTTCAACGCTAGCCATAATATGCTGTTCGTCTGAAGAGAGAGTAAATATTTTCTTTGCGCCAAAAATATAAGCGCGGCCAGCATCCGGATTCTTTACAAAATCAGCAAAAGTTTTGGATTGATCATTATGTCCATATTCAAAATAGAATTCCGCATTTGCCTCCTTCATCAGCCATCTGAAAAATAAAGAAGTATATCTGTCGGGACTTCCTACAGGCTTGGCCTCATCTATTCCCCGGCCGAATGAACTAAAAAACGGCAGCACGTCGCCAATAGAATTTACGTCATCATTATAAACTTGCGAGGACCTCGCAAAACCAGCGAATAAGCCAGGAAGCCATTTAGGCTGATAGGTAATCGTTATCCCGCTAAAATGTCGCCATTCATCTTTCTTTGGTGCATACAAATTAGACATGGCAAATAAATAATCTTTTATTTGAGTTGGAGAGTAATTAGTCCCATCCAGTCTTCCCCAAACAAACTGCCCTTCAAAAGAGCCGATCTTCGTCTGGAAAGGTTTATTAGTGTTCAAGGTGAGGTGTATGAAGCCAGGCGCCGTATTACTCATGAGCAAAGAATTTCGCTCTCCAGGTCCCCACCAAAGATTTTCCGTTGAGGCGCCGAGCGAGAATTCCTTATAGTTATATTTAATGCTTGATTGACCCGGATCAATTCTCATATACCGGGAACTTCCATTCCGCTCGGGGAGGTCAATATTGTTATAGAATTGATAATAGTCTCTCCAAACAACCGGGTAGCCATCCTGCGGATATCCTTCATATCTCGGATTTGCTGCAAATGTAAACTCCGGCTTTATTTGAATAGACATCGGCCCATAGTCAGCCGCGATGCCACCCGAAAAAGTTGTTTGATATCCCTTAGCGGCTATCATGCTGCCGTCATTCCAGCCATATGGATGATGGCTGTTTAATTGCTGGATCCAGGTAAATGGAAGTAAGGCAAGCGTATCCGTTTCCGTAAGCTGCCGGTAAGTATTAATTCCTTCAGCCAGGGCTGCATCTTTACTTAATGGCCGGATCATTAGCGATAAGCTGGAATCCCTGTTGCCCAGCAACTGCTCCCAACGGAAATGATCTTCTAACACGGGAATTCCCACCGGCAAGCTTTGCGACATAGACTTACCGTGTGTAACAGCCATGATAAAACAAGCAAAAATACGTATCCTAAATTTCATGTTACTGACTGCTCAATGTAGATATTTTAAGGTCATCAAGGGACCAGCTCTCATCACATGTTTGATCGGGAACATTAGATTGCTTTAAAAGGTCTGAAAACCTTATAGAAACTCTTCCCCCCTTATGCTTTACTAGTTTCTCAATTCGGTACAAGCTTGTGATTCCACCCCCACCAGCGCAACGGCCTGGCAAATTCTGATTCGCAACGCCTGTGTGGGGATTAAACTGCCATGGATAGTTTTTAGGAAAGGACTGCAGGAGGCAGTATATCTCATTGCAAACCGTATTAGAAAAGGTGGTGTTAATAATTTGTTCATTATCAACTTCCATACGCCATATATCAGGTCCTGTGACTACTTCTGAATTTCCCGTGCTGTTACCATCCCAGAAATCATGAATATACAGATTGAATGAAATTTTAATGAAATCATGCGCCGCCAGGTTGCTTAAGTTCACACTAAATTCCCCGTTATTGTAAAAGCCCGCAACATTATTGCCATTGTAAGAGCTAAGCGTGAGCCCTGTTGTATTTAGGGGATCAATAATGTCAAACGTGCTTTGAAATACTTCTTTTTCATTCTGCAGCGTTTTTTGGCAGCTTGTCAACAATACAAGCAGCATCATACCCATTATAACTTTTTTAATATAGCTCACAAAGATTACTTAAAATAATATGAAAGACCTATACGGGCGTGAATGTTAAATACATCTTTATTAGGCGTACCGTGATAACCTGATTGCCACAGGTAATTAAATGACTGAATTCCTAATAGTTCTCCGCTTACAAGTAAGTTTTTATAATCGTGTTTAATTAGAATACCTGCTGACAGGTCGACCCATTGTCCTTCTTTATCTCCGTCGCCACGACTAATCCACTGATAATAATCATTATTATGTACAAAACGCTCAAACTGTATCCCCAGTTTTTTAAAACCTTTCAACCAGCTGAACTCAAGGGTTTGAATATTCCCACCAGGGCCAATACCAGCTCCAAGAACTTCTCCGCGATGGGTGTAACCCTGAAGTATCTGACCATGAGTATAAAATGTTCCTGCATTCCGGACATGCCGTGTCGGCGCCTGGGAGAGCTGTGTAATTTCTGCACCAATTAATAGTCGCTCATCTAATTTCTTCAGTTTACTAAGTTTTTGAAATCCGACGAGATAAGCCCTCGAGTGGTTAGGTTCCATGGTAAAATCGCGAATATCCACCGAGTGGTCGTTACGCGCAAATTCCGTATAGATCTCTGCTCCAGCATTTGGGATAAGCAGCCTTGCGAATACTGATGTAAGCTGATCTCTTCGTTTGTTGTCCTCATCTGTTTTATTTTTCTCGAAAGCCTGAAATAACGGGAAATAATCAGCTGCCCCTTCAACATCGCTATGGTACATCTGAAACACCCTGCTGAGTCCAAGGGAGAGTCCTGGCACCCATAGTGGCTGGTAGTTAAATACCATACCAGAAAGATATCGCCATTCATTTACTTTGGATAAATTAGACGGATCATCCGACTGTTCAAGCCTTCCAGTAATGATCTGACCCTCAAGAGATCCAATTAGTGTTCTGACAGGCTTACTGGTATTCAGCGTTAAATGTTTAAATCCTCTGGAACCAGGACTCATTACGAGTGAGTTTCTTTGGCCTGGTCCCCACCTCAAATTTTCATTCGAGATCCCAAAAGACACCGGATCAAAGGTTAAACGTATTGAGCTTTGCCCATAGGTTAGGTTACTATAGTTAGGAGCCCAGTAATATTGGGGTATATCCGCTGTGGAAATATACCCGGAATAAGCATCCGAAGCAATTTGTTCTGCTTGATCAAGATGCCGGGGGTTTGACGCATACAGCGCTTCGGGCATTAATTGTATACTTAAAGGTCCGAATCTCGTAAATACACCTGCAGACAATAGAACCTGGTAAGCCTTTGCTGGGATCATAAGTCCATCATTCCAACCGTAAGGATGATCAGAGTTAAATTGCTGCGTGAAATTTAAAGGGAAAATTTTAACATCTATAAAATGGGGATTCGCATTCAGGCGTTTGGGTAAATAATCGAAATTTGAATCTTTATCAGTTAATGCATCAACCGACAGTGGTTGAACATTAAATGAAATGACAGAATCAACCTTGCCCTCTAATTGCTTTATTCTATAATAATCCCGCATCAATTGGTCCGAAACGGGTAGGGTTTGGCTCTTAGCTATGTTAATGTTAAGAACCAGGCATAGAACTAAAAATATCTTAGAATATTTATGGGTTGATATATCGTAATAAGTAGTTAATCCATTCAAATCTCCAGGCATATGTCTCCTCACTAAGTTGATTAACTAAAATTCTGTCGCGGGTTTAACAGGAATTTCCACATGAACATCCAGCTCCTCGTAAATGGAGTTATTACTCTTAAATTCAGGAACGATCTCCTTCATTTTTATAACCACCTGCCGATCTTTATATTCACAGCTTAAGCTGATCAGTTCCCGGATGTGCCTGTTGATGGTCTGAAAATTATATTCCCTTACCTGGGCAACCATGATCTTTTCGTGATGAGTAGGCATGGTATTCTCCAGGTCATTCAGTAATTCTTCATACAGCTTTTCGCCGGGACGCAAACCAGAGAATTCAATGGCAATATCCTGATGGGGTACCAGTCCGGAGAGCCTGATCATTTTCTTGGCCAGCTCGATGATCTTCACCGATTTACCCATATCAAAAATAAAGATCTCACCGCCTTCACCCATAGAACCGGCTTCAAGAACCAGGCGGCATGCCTCGGGAATGGTCATGAAATAACGGGTAATATCAGGATGCGTTACGGTTATAGGTCCGCCCTTTTGTATCTGGGCTTTAAAACGCGGAATGACTGAACCATTAGAGCCCAGAACATTCCCGAAACGTGTAGTAATAAAAAGTGTCTTGACTTTGGAACGGTCCTCATTCAGATGGCTTAAGCCATTGGTATAAGTGGTGGGCTCCTGGTATTTAAATGAATTAAATAAGGATTGGACATAGATCTCCGCAATACGCTTGGACGCTCCCATCACATTGGTGGGGTTAACCGCCTTATCTGTGGAGATCATCACAAATTTATGAACCCCATATTTTACAGACAGATCAGCGACTACCTTGGTACCCATTACATTGGTTCGAACCGCCTCCCCCGGATTATGTTCCATCAGAGGAACATGCTTATAGGCCGCGGCATGATAAACATAATGAGGCTTAAAGGTCTGGAAAAGTAATTCCATACGGCAATTATCCCGCACATCCCCGATAAAGGAATGAAAATTATTATCCAGGTTATTCTCCTGAAGCTCTAAATGCAATTCATGCAATGGAGTTTCACTCTGATCATTCAATATGATCATCTGTGGCCTGAACTGTGCTATTTGCCTGACAATTTCAGATCCTATTGAACCCGCAGCTCCTGTAACTAAAACACGTTTCCCTTTAATCTGCTCACCAATAATATCATTATGGATCTCGATCGGCTCACGCTCCAGCAAATCCTCAATCTTTATATTCTGCAATTGTTTAGCAGTAGGCTGCCCGTTGATCCAGTATCGCACTGGAGGCAGGGTCAGTACCTTAACATCATTTTCAAGGCAGATATCGACGATCCGGTTCTTTCTGTCGGGTGGGATATTCTGAGAAGCTATGATCAGGTCATCGATCTTTTCCTGTTTTAAAAGGGATGGAAAATCACGGGTATGAAAGATCTTGATACCATCTATAGCTTTTCCGGCCTTACGTTCATCATCATCAATAAAACCTGCCAGCAGCATATTCACCTTATTGTCATGATCCAGCGTACGTTTGGCAGCGATACCCGCCTCACCGGCCCCATAGATAATGACCTTACGTTTATCCATTCTGAAATTCTTTACATACATAAAGAAGTATTTGACCATCACGCGGTAAGTAATTAACAGCAGAAAGCCTGTTAAACCATTAATGATCAGGATCACATTCGAAATATAGGACTCCTTATTAAAACTGACCAGTATTAAATTGAGAAAGAAAAATAACCCATTGCTGATGAGGATCGAGAACAATATCCTGAACGAGTCCTGTGCACTGGTATAACGAATGATCCCGGCATAGGTCTTAATACTCAGAAAAACAAAACTGTTTAAAACCGTGAATATGAGGATATTCCGGCTCAGCTCATTCATATCAATTTCTGCTATATTGAAATTGTACTTCAAAAAATAAGCGAAGCCTAGTGCGAATATGCAGACAAGCAGATCCAGGCAAAAAATGATCCAGCGGGGTACAATATTGATGAGGTTAAACAAAGCTATGGTCTTGGTTTAATAGCAAATATAGTATAATTACTTATTCAATTGACAATTGATAATGGATAATTGACAATAAAGGATTCTGGAAAGATGGCAAATAATGTTTCCACTGTCGTTGCGATCCGCCCCGGGCGGAGAAGCAATCCCCTTACTCAATTGACAATGGTGAATGGAAGATAAAAATTATGCCAGGCAGGTTAAAAAGGTTCCCTGGTTTGTAGATTGGCGTGACAGGAAGGCAGGCTATTAATTTTGGAATTTTATGAGGTGATTGACGTATGAGGGCCTCACCCTATGAAGGGAACTACTTTCTGTTCGGTTAGAGCCTCCCTCTCCAAAAGAGAGGGAATAAAAGGTTCTGCCGTTGCGATCCACCCCGGGCGGAGAAGCAATCCCCTTAACAATTGACAATTGATAATGGATAATTGACAATGGAGAATAATTCTGCTAAGATAAAGGATAATCCCTCTCCGCCACGTCATCTCGAAGGAGGCACGAAGAGAGATCTCCTCCAAAACAGACTGAGAACTTTTAAGCCTTATGGACTTATTCAATTGATAATGGATAATTGACAATAAAGAATTCTGCCAGCAGGTTAAAAAGATTCCCTGTTTCGTAGATTGGCGCGACAGGAAGGCAGGCAAATTAATTTTGGGATTTTATGAGGTGATTGATGTATGAGGGCCTCACCCTATGAAGGGAACTACTTTCTGTTCGGTTAGAGCCTCCCTCTCCAAAAGAGAGGGAATAAAGGGTTCTGCCGTTCTGTTGTCTGTTTTAACATAACTGCAATGGTTAATTAATTCCAAGAATTAAACAAGATGCAGATTGGGATATTATTTAATACAAAAAACCAAACATCCACAATGGTATTTTATTTTGAAATCCATATTCAATATCATCGGCCACGATAAAAGCGTTTTCCAGGTTCTTAATTTGCTTCCCGGACTTGTCTTTTCCTCCTATCTCAAAAGCATACCTTTCATTTACTAAAAAATCAGTCGCTTCATGATAACTTAAATTGTTATGGTAACCCAATTGATTGGAAAAAAAAGTTTCCCTTACATTACCAACATTAAATTTGGAAGGGGATAGTGCAAACATCAAATTGGTGTTTTCTAAATATATTTTAGCTGGTTTTTGTAATTTACTATTGCCTTTAGCTTCTTTATATAGATTAATTGTTAGTGGATATTCCGCTCCATAGTACGCCACGATTCCGATACAAAGTACGCCAGCATTCCGAGGCAAACTACGCCACGATTCCGAGGGAAAGGTTACCACTTATTCCGAGGCAAAGTACACCACTT
>JAKFBV010000119.1:0-97225 GCA_036677005.1 Pedobacter sp. | reverse complement strand
AGCTGGGTTTGATTGGGATTGGTGGACAGCACGAACTGTAAGTTCGCCCTAGCCCAGTAGCTGATCAGCTTAAAATAATCAGAAACGCATTCCGGAATAATCAGGTTAATAATGGCATAGAATTAATCGTGTATGAAGGTTTTTTAAACCCTAAAATGCAAGCTTTTTCCCGTAAGCCCCATATCTTTTAAACCTGATCCCTAGAATGCCGCCCTGTCATCCCCTGCAAGTCTAAAGAGAAACGCTTTGCCAAGCAGGTTGTTTTTAGCTTCTGCCCTAAGTAAATAAACCTGATCGCAGCAGGTAGCCTTTGCCTTCCTTGTATTCCCTTCGAAAACAAATTTTATTGGCAAAGCTACGGCGTAGAGAAGGAATGCCTGAACCTAAGAATCACGGTCATTGCTTTCCAAATTATTTATATCTGATCAAGAAGCTATTAATTAAATACCCTGTTTTCAGGCCATACTCATAATTTGTTAGAAATGGATCTCCACAAATTTAATCTTGATCCATTTTTAGACTGAAATGTTCGCCCTATGTCTCCTCCCGATTATTTTTTTATTTTTAATCTACAGGAACCCAGATTAAGGAAAATTTAATTCGATCACCTGATGAAAACATTTTTGATTTCAAATAAATTATCTATTTTAATTTATTATTTCAATTAAATCCTAAATATTAAACCATTAATTAATTTAATTATGAATCAAACTGTTAATGCAAACCGTCTTTTCCTGGCAAGTTGTTTTGCACTTATTACTACGGCATTTTCGTTTAGTATCCGGGCAGGAATCTTAACCCAGCTGGGAACTGAGTTGAATCTGGACCCCGTGCAACTTGGTCATATCAATCAAATGTGGTTTTTGGGTTTTCCAATATCCATGATCCTGGGAGGTATTTTTTACACAAGCATCGGGCCCAAATTGATCATGCAAATTGCTTTACTGGCACATGCGATTGGTATAATTTTAACTATTTATGCAACCGGCTATGATACTTTATTGATTTCTACGCTTTTAATTGGCTTAGGCAATGGTTGTACTGAGGCAGCATGTAATCCAATGATTGCAGATTCGTATTCCGGCACAGAATTCAGCCGTAAAATAAATCGTTTCCACATGTGGTTCCCCGGGGGAATAGTTTTAGGAGCTTTGATTTCTAAATTCATGACTGATGCAAGCATGAGCTGGCAATCTCAAATTTGGGTTATTCTAATCCCAACCATCATTTATGCTATTTTATTCTTTGGACAAACTTTTCCAAAGCCAAGAATTGTCGAAAATTCAACTCTGGATAATTTTAAAGCAATGTTAAACCCATTGTATTTGTTCATGGCTGCATGTATGGCATTAACTGCCATCTCTGAGTTCGGCCCTCAGCAATGGGTTGGTCCTATCCTTGCTAAGGCAGGTGCAAGCCCGATGCTGATCTTAGCTTTAGTAACCGGTTTAATGGCAGTAGGAAGATATTTTGCAGGTTCGCTAATTAAAAAATTGAATACGGTAGGTGTCTTATTAGGATCTGCCGTCTTTGGTGTGATTGGTATTTATATGATGAGCACAATGGATGGCCCAATGCTATATTTAGCTGCGGTATTCTATGCTCTTGGAATCTGTTATTTCTGGCCAAATATGATCGGATTTATTGCAGAAAACAGGCCTCAAACCGGTGCACTCGGACTTTCAATTATGGGTGGCATAGGAATGTTCTCTTCCTCTATGTTTCAACCAATCATTGGGGGATGGATTCAGGATAATAAAATAACTGCAGTTTCTAAAGGCTTAGCCGGAGATGCAGCGGATTTAGCTGCCGGTCAGGCTACATTAGCTAATATGTTGATTTTTCCAGCTATTCTCATCGTCGCATTTCTTGGTCTTTATGTCTATATGAAAAAGCAAAAAAAACTGAGTCCGGCTATTGGATAATTTTATAGAGGGGCTTTGGTTCAGTTATTGTCGGAAGATTTTTTCTTCCGACTTTTTTATTTTATAAGCGTCTTTATTTTACTCAATTAACTTAATAGTCAAAATTATTAATTTAGATTGCTTATAATCAATAAGATATGGCAGTTTTTAATAACCACAAAATGGCCTGTTCGACCGCATATTTTATGGGTTTGCTTTTCAATAAGAAATAAAATACTCTGTAAAATTTAAAATCTTTATATCATTACTCTTTTCAGGCCATTATTTTTCCACTTCAGAAAAACCAAACTAAAATCCTTGTATTAATCTGAAATTTCTTTTAAATTTAAACTAAGCTGCCTTAAACCTTTAAATTTCATTAGAAGTGGGTTTGTTCAATATATTTCTGTTATTCCTGAAAATGTCTCAGACCAATACAAACTGATTCTCTTTTGACCCTTATGATTTTCCTGTTGTAAAGATGATTTTAATTAAAAATAAATTTTTACTCTTAAATCTTTTAACCATGACAAAAAAAAACTTAAAGCAAAGGATTGAGCGCAGAGGGTTTCTTGGAAACCTTGTAACTGGCGCAGTAGCTCTGGGATTAGTTGCAATTTCATCTCCTTTAAAGCTAAAGGCAGAGGAGCAAAAATCGATTCCCACAAATACTCCTCAATCAAAAAATCCTGCTGACGCTTGGTTCAATCAAATTAAAGGAAGTCATCGCGTGGTTTATGATGCCACCCGTCCGCATGAAATCCTGCCCTTTGCCTGGCCAAGGGTTTTTTTATTGACTAATGCTGCCACGGGCACACCTGAAAGTGATTGCGGTGTAGTCGTAGTTCTTCGGCATGATGCAATTCCATATGCATTTAAGGATAAGATGTGGGAAAAGTACAATTTTGCTGATGTATTCAAGGCAGGAGAAATTGGACCTACTTTCCAGGCAGCCGATGCGGCAACAGCCGCAAAGTCCCGTAATCCCTTCTGGAATGCAAAACCGGATGATTTTAAAGTGCCGGGAATCGGTGCTGTTCCAATCAGTATTAATGATTTGCAGAAAAGCGGGGTGCTGTTTTGTGTGTGCGAGACTGCAATAACTGTTTATTCTGCAGCAATAGCCAATTCGAAGGGCATGAAGCCGGAAGAGGTAAGAAATGAATGGATGGCAAATCTTATTCCCGGGATTCAACCGGTTCCATCAGGAGTTTGGGCATTAGGCCGGGCACAGGAGCACGATTGCAAATATATTTTTGCTGGATAAATATTTCCTGATGTAAATGCCTAATGAATTTAGTAATCCCTTGCCAGCCGGCAGGCGAAACGAAATGTATAAGCTATGCAGGCCTCCGGTAGGCAGGCCTGCATAACGATTAAAAAATAAATAATATTCAAATGAAAAGATGTCTTTTAATTTTTGGATTACTGCTGATGTTCAGTAGCTTTTCAATGGCTCAGAATGTGCCTTATAAGGTTGTATTTGATGTAACGAGTAAGGATACAGTAGTGCATCAGATGATTGTACGATGGGTAAAAGGAATAATGGCTGCTGATCCAGGTGCCAAAATTGATGTGGTTTTTTATGCCAAATCTCTGGATATGGTTACGAAAGGCAAGTCGGTAGTTGCAGAAGAAGTCATTAAATATGCTGCAAATAAAAATGTAGCTTTTAAAGTTTGCGAGGTCTCGATGAAAAGTAATAATGTGGGAAAAAGTCAATTGTTACCCGGAGTTGAAACAATTCCTGATGGTATTTATGAAATTATTTCGCTTCAGCATGATGGTTGGGGATACATTAAAGCTTCCCTGTAGATCTTTCCCTCTGCACAATTACTTACATTTTGTTTAAAGTAATCATATTTGAGCCCTAATAAACCCCCAGGCGAATATGGGGGTTTATTGTATTAATTGAATAGCAGGATTGCAAATCCCGGGCCCGCAGGTTAAACCAGAGCGGCATCATAAACCACTACCTTACCCCAGAGATGGCTGCAATTTTTTACAAAATCTAAATGGACAGAATGAGTTTGGTAAACAGCCTGTCCGGAAAGGTCATCAAAGAACAATAGTTCTGATACCTCCCAGCTGCTGTCTATCACACTTCTTTTTTCTGTGTTTGCAACGATGCCGATGTGCATTTCACGCACCGTTTCAATTTTCTTAAGTGTCTTTATACCCTCGATCAGTTTCTGGCGGTCTTCAAGGGAACCGGAATTTTTAAGCCAGAAATATACCTGATGGGCAATACCATATTTTTTGATTTTTGGGGATATAGTCATGGCGGTTGCGGCTGTGCCGGCTGTAAGTATAGCGGCAGTACTTATAAATTTTCTTCTGTTTGATTTGTTCATATGGGTGGACCACAAATAGCGGTTATGAGAAATTATTAATGTTTTTTCTTTGAGGATATTATTAATTCGTCTAAATAGAATTATTTAATTATTGATATTTTTATTTTTTAACAGGACCGGTATCCATTTCCCAATCATCTGTTCTGAATAAATTGACAGGCAATCCTTCCTTATTAAATAAATTGGGGATCGATGTATTATTAAAAGCGAAACGAACTGCAGCAGGATTTTTAATTTTTTTATTAAAAACGATCACCTTGTTGCCTTCTATTTTTGCCTGCGCAGGTAAAAATATTTTATCCTCTGCTGCAATTTCAAAACAGGTGATCTGATCTCCTTTAGATACCAGACCGTTTGCTGTATTTGTAAATTGAATTTTTATTTTATCCTTTTCAATGGTATGAGCGGCATACACCGGGCTCTGGCAAACAATATCTTTATGCCCATAAGTTTCGTTTAAAGCCAGATCTGATAATCGTTTTGCAACTTCTTTCTTTAGCGTGGGATGTATGTTTGTTGTGTCGGGAATTAAATCAGTTATTACCACCATACCTGTATTGGGATGATTTGCAGATCTGGTTTGCGTTTCCCTGAGCAAAGCGCCAACATTTTTAAATCCATAAGTGAATGGGGCGATTTGTACAAAATAAAATGGAAAATTTTTATTCCATTGCTGACGCCAGGCATCAATCATACCTGTGAATAATTTCTCATAGGCATAATATGTTCTGACATTGCTTTCGCCCTGGTACCAGATCGCTCCTGCAATGGAGTAATTAGTGAGGGGGTAGATCATAGCATTGTAAGCCAGTGCTGTTTTATGCGGCCAGCCTTGTGCCGGGTTTAGTTCCTCCGCTCCCTTTTTAATGATACTGTTACTATTCACCACATATTCGGGCGCCCAGGTTTCGGCAGGGGTACCTCCCCAGTTTGAATTAATTAAACCAATAGGAGTATTCAATTTTTCGTTTAAATTTTTACCGAAAAAATAACCAATGGCACTAAAATGCAGCATTTCTTCGGGCGAACAAACAAGCCATTTAGCTTCAACGTTCTCTTGTGGAAAGGGTGAAGTTGATTTGGGTACATAAAATAATCTGATCTTATTATTGCTAGCATTAGGTGCTTCATCTTTGCTTTGCTGCAGGTTCTGATCACCTGACCATTCCATATTACTTTGACCGCCGCATACCCATACTTCGCCAATTAAAACATCTTCCAGTTTGATGGTATTATTCCCTTGGAGTCTGATTGAATAGGATCCTCCGGCCTCAGGGGTTTTAATTTCTGTCAGCCATTTGGCATCATTAGTGGCCTGAGTTTGATATATTGTATTATCCCAGCCTGCCTTAATAGAAATCTTCTCGCCCGGTGCTGCCCATCCCCATAACTTAATCTTTGAATTTTGCTGCAGGACCATATGAGACCCAATGATATTTGGAAGCCTCACATTTGCTGTACCTGATATTGCTGCAAGGCAAATCAGCATCAGTAATAAAAATTGTTTTTTCATAAATCTTCCTGAATATTTAGTGGTCCGGCCTTTGGAATTTGAGTGTCGATTATTATTGAATTAATTTAAATATAAATGTTTTCGTTCATTTTTAAATTTATGATGCCCTTTTCTGAATATTATTAAAAGCATAAATCTTTATTTATATTGTTTGATCAAAAGGGGATCAGGGATTTCGTGCTTTGAAACTTAATACTGAATTTGGTTTAAAGTTTATTTAAAGAAATAACAATGAAGAAGTTTGCCAAGCCCCTGATTATTTTACTCCTGATCTCTTCTTTCCCTATAATGGGTTTTTCACAGAAAATTAAACATGTCATTTTAATTGGCTCAGATGGATTTGGTGCCTATGCCTTTGAAAATGCCAATGTCCCTGTTTTAAGGTCGATGATGAAAGAAGGATCCTGGACATTAAGGGCAAGAACCGTTTTGCCTTCTTCCAGCGCTGCAAACTGGGCATCTATGGTGATGGGTGCAGGTCCGGAACTTCATGGTTATACCACCTGGGGAAGTAAAAAGCCGGATATGCCTGCAAGAGTACTGGATGAATATGGGATGTTTCCGAGCCTGTATTCAATCCTGCGGAAAGAAAGACCTGAAAGTGAGATCGGAGTGATCTATGAGTGGGATGGCATTGCTTACCTCTTTCCCAAAGCAGCAGTCAATAAAAATCAGAATGCTGATATTATGGATACCCGCATCAGGTGGGATGAAAGATAATTATATTTCATTTACATACCAGATAACAGCGAAAATGAATTTTAAACACAAACGGCACTGTCAGATTTAACATGAAAAATTTAAAACAGAGATTATTAAATGGGGAAACCCTGAATGGTTGTTGGTTAAATCTTGGCAGTGCTGTCACTGCTGAAATAGTTGGCCTATCCGGTTTTGATTGGGTTTTAATCGATCTGGAACATGGTGCAGGATCAGAAAGTACTACCCTTTCGCAGATACAAGCTATGGAGCATACCTCTGCCGGAGTAATAGTTCGCGCAGAAAGTACAGAACCTCAACGAATTCACCGGGTTCTGGATATGGGTGCTGAAGGCGTGATGTGTCCGAAAGTTCGCAATGCTGAAGAAGCTTTGAAGGTTGTAAAAGGTCTGCATTATCCTCCTTTTGGAAACAGAGGGGTCGCAAAAATGGTTAGGGCCACACAATTCGGATTGAACTTTAATGACTATTATCAAAAGTCCAGAGATCAAATTCTTGGGATAGTACAAATTGAAACCAGGGAAGTATTAAATCACCTGGATGAGGTAGCGGCCATTGAGGGAGTGGATGTCCTTTTTATCGGACCCGCAGATCTGACTATGGAATTAGGCATTTTCGGTCAGTTTGATCATCCTGATTTTCTGGATGCAGTTCATAAAATAATTGGAGCGGCAATGAAAGCAAAAAAGGCCGTTGGGATACTGTTCTTTAACCCTGATGATTATCAGAAATATCATAAAATGGGAATCCGATTCCTGGCTTGTGGTGCTGATGCAACTTTTGTGGCCGAAGGAGCCCGAACGATGGCTGGCAAAATGTCAAAATTTAGAAACCAGTAAATTAAAATTGAAATTATGGATCCTTTTGTTTTATTATTAATTGGCGTTGTTATAGTCGTAGGCGGAATAATGGGTTTAAAGCTTCACCCTTTTCTGGCATTATTATTTGCCGCCTTCATTGTTGCTTTACTTACTCCGGCTGATTTTATTCAAAATTTTGGACTTGAGAAAGGAATGTCGGCTGATGCTGCCCTGGCTCTTTCAAAGAAAAATGTCGGTGAACGTGTAGCTACTGAATTTGGAAATACAGCGGCAAAGATTGGAATATTAATAGCTATGGCCGCTATAATAGGGAAATGCTTGTTGGAAAGCGGTGCAGCTGAGCGGATTATAAGATCTATCCTGTATTTAACGGGGATGGATAAAGCACCGATAGCATTTTTAGTTAGCAGCTTTTTTATTGGTATCCCTGTGTTTTTTGACACAGTCATTTTCTTAATGATTCCTTTGGTAAAAGCAATGGCATTACGCATCGGTAAAAACTATTTATTATTGGTTATGTGTGTAATGGCGGGGGCCGCAATGGCGAATTCCTTAGTTCCACCGGCACCTGGGCCATTATTTTTGATCGGTGAGATGAATATTCCAATTGGTTTGATGATGGTTGCAGGTACAATTGTTGGGCTCTTCACTATTACCTCAGGTTATTTTTTCTCCGTTTGGATAAATAAAAAACGACCAATTGAGCTTAGAGATTCTTTGGATGCCAAGATTGAGGATATAAAGGCTTCCGCAATTCTTGATACCAAGCACCTTCCAGGACTGGGAATTTCTTTACTTCCAATACTCATTCCACTTATTTTAATATGTATTGACACTGTTGTATCTGCTATGAAACCTGCTGATAGCAGTACCTTATCACCATTAATTCAAAATCTAATTGGTATTTCTGCTTTTTTAGGAAATAAAAATACAGCAATTGTATTAGGTGGGGTTGCGGCTATTCTGGTTCTTGCCAGTCGGAAAAAGCATTCCAAAGAAGGACTTTCATCCTTTGTAGGGACTGCCTTAACAAGTGGCGGTAGCATTATATTAATCACCTCCGCAGGTGGTGCATTTGGGGGTATGCTTCAGCAAACCGGTATCAGTTCTCAGATTGCCATAATGACTCAGGATTACCAGATGGCCTTAATTCCTTTGGCCTTTCTAATCGCAGCAGTTGTTCGGACAGCCCAGGGATCAGCAACTGTTGCATTGATTACCGCATCAGGAATATTATCCGGAATGGCCTTGAATGCCAATCTGGATTTCCATCCGGTTTATTTGGGTTTGGCAATAGGTTGCGGTTCTAAACTTGTACCATGGATGAATGATGCCGGGTTCTGGATAATTTGTAAATTAAGTAACCTGACAGAAAAGGAAGCACTTAAGACCATCTCGCCTTTGTTAGTAGTTATGGGTTTTACAGGTCTTATCGTCATTATGATAGGGGCAAAATTATTTCCACTGGTTTAAAAATTTTAAATTGTAATTAATAAATAATGGAAAAAATAGGATTTATCGGTTTGGGTATCATGGGGAAACCTATGGTATTAAATTTATTAAAAACCGGTTTTGAGGTTAATGTTTTAAGTAAGAGCAGCTCTTCGGGGATTGTTCAGTGTGCAGGGGCAAAGGTATTTGATCGTATTGCAGATCTTTCGGCAAATTCGGATATCATTATCACGATGTTACCTGATTCGCCGGAAGTAAAACAGGTTGTTTCTGAAATACTTCCAGTAATCAAAAAGGGCTCTCTGTTTATAGACATGTCTACCATTTCACCGGGTGTGACTATAGAAATTTACAATAGTCTAAAGGAAAAAGGAGTATCAGCGCTGGATGCCCCTGTTTCGGGTGGGCAGGTAGGAGCTGAGGCGGGTACTTTGTCAATCATGGCCGGAGGATCTGAGGAAGCCTTCAACAGAGCTTTACCGGTTTTCCAGGCAATGGGGAAAAATATCGTCCTTATTGGAGATGCCGGTGCAGGTCAGGTTACAAAGGCCTGCAATCAAATGATTGTTGGCATTACGATACAGGCAGTAGCTGAGGCCTTTTCAATGGCAAAGAAAGCAGGAGTTAATCTAGAAAAGATGAGAGAGGTGCTTTTGGGTGGATTTGCACAAAGCCGTATTTTAGATTTACACGGCAAACGCATGATAGACGGTAATTTTTTACCCGGATTCAAAGTAAAATTACATAAGAAAGATATGGGAATAGCGCTTCAAACCGGAGCCAGTCATCAGGTATCTTTAAAAGCAACAGAATTAGTAGCCGGATTAATGAATCAGCTGGTTAATGAGGGTCATGGAGAACTTGATCACAGTTCTCTTTTTCTGCTACAGGAAGAAAAATAAATCATTTTGTTTAACCGAACTTAATAAAATTAAAATTATGCAACGTAGAAATTTTGTTAAAACAATCGCTGCCGGATCTATAGGTGCATCCGTATTGTCGCCCATGGAATCACTGGCAGAAGTAAAACCAAAACCTAAAAAGGTATTGATGAAAGTTGGCTGCCAGTCTGGTGGAACTACAGAAGAGAATCTGCAATTGAAAGGACGCTGTGGGGTCTATAATATTGATGGAGGTGCTCCTAAAGTTATTCCGGGAGTGGGTTGGGATCTGGAAGATTCACTAAGAAAAAGAGAGGCCTGTGAAAAATATGGAATAAGTCTGGATGCCTATCACTGGCCATTGACTTCTGCCGGTATTGATAAAGTGCTCTTCCCTAATGTAATGCTTGGCAAAAGCCCGCAAAGGGATCGTGAAATCGAAATGCTCAATCAAATGATCATGGTTTCAGGGAAAACAGGTATTAAAGTATTAAATTATAATACTACGATCTTACCTGTACTTAGAACCGGAAAAACACTTGATCCGAAACGGGGGAATGCAGAGTACAGCACCTGGAACCTGGCAGAAGCATTAAAAAGGAATGATCCAAAAACAATTGCCGGGGATGTAAGCATTGATGATATGTTCGAACGGATCACCTATTTATTAGACAGAACCCTGCCTGTAGCAAAAGAATATAATGTGAAACTGGCTAATCATATTGCTGATCCTCCTGCTCCTGTTGGCTACAGGGGAATCACTCGCTGGAACAGTCCGGATGTATTTGAAGGGATTAAGCGCTTTGCTCAACTTTATGATAGCAAATACCATGGCTTTAACTTTTGTATCGGCTCCATCGCCGAAGGCTTAAAGGATCCTAAAAATGATATTATTCCGATCATCAGATGGGCCGGTGAACGGAATCAGATATTTAATATTCACCTGAGAAACATCAAAGGCGGATGGGGGAATTTCCAGGAGGTTTATCCTGATAATGGAGATATGAATTTCCTTCAGGTTGTTCGCGAATTACGTGAAGTTGGATTTGATGGGATGGTAATGCCTGACCACGTACCTTATCATAAAGATCCTGTAGCCAGCTGGCAGTCCTTTGCTTTCACCTATGGATATATTAAGGGCTTAATTCAAGCAGTAACTGAAGAGGCAGAAACTGCAAGTTGATTTAAAATAACCAATAATATGCTCAAACAAAGGGGCCCCAGAATCAGGGATATCGTTATTACACCCATAGCGATTGTTGACCCGCCATTATTAAATGCGGCAGGTCTGCATGCGTCCTATGCCCTGAGAATTGTATTGGAAATTATAACAGATGATCAGATTTCAGGCATCAGTGAAATACCGGGAACGAGTGATATCGAGCAGGCACTTTATGAAGCAAAGGAGCTTCTGATCGGGCAGGATGTATTCCAGCTGAATCAAATCAGGATGATATTAACTGAACGGTTTGGTTCTGAATCTCCTTTAGCAAGAGGAGAAAGTCCATGGGACCAGCGAAAACTGGTGCATATTTTCAGTTCAGTTGAAGTTGCCTGCATGGACATCATGGGTAAAGTTCTTGGCCGGCCGATAGTGGATCTACTTGGAGGTAAAATGCGGGAAAGTGTACCCTTTTCCGCATACCTCTTTTACAAATACGAAGGTGCCGGAGGGGAGTTTGGTTTTAACCTGAACCCAAATGCCGAAAGATGGGAAGCAGCGAAACAAAAACAGGCTATAAATCCTGAAGAAATAGTACTGCAGGCCAAAGAAATGTGTAAGGAGTTTGGTTTTAAATCCATCAAACTAAAGGGGGGTGTATTTGAGCCCAGAATTGAAGTGGATACAATCCTGGCACTTTATAAAGAATTCGGACCTGAAGTTCCATTGCGTTTTGATCCCAATGCCATTTGGGCATTGGATACAGCAATTCAATACGGTAAAGAACTTGAAGGAGTTTTAGAATACCTTGAAGATCCTGTCCGTGGTCAGGACAATATGGCCGCAGTAAGAAAGGTTTTAAAAACCCCGCTTGCAACGAATATGTGTACCACCTCATTCGAGGAAATACCTGCCAGTATAAAAATTGGTTCTGAAGATATTATTTTAAGTGATCACCATTTTTGGGGCGGTTTGAAGGCATCCATGATGCTTTCAGGTATTTGCGAAACCTTTGGCCGGGATTTATCCATGCATTCTAACAGCCATTTGGGTATTTCATTGGCTGCAATGGTACATTTAGGAGCAGCACTTCCAAAAATGCCCTATGCCTTAGATACACACTATCCATGGCAATCGGATGAAGTTATCCTCGGTGGCAGGATTAAATTTACGGATGGTTCAGTTGAGGTACCGGATGAGCCAGGCCTGGGGGTGGAACTGGATAAAGTAGCCTTGGCCAGACTGCACCAAAATTATATTAATTGTGGCCTGAAAAAGAGAAATGATGAGATCGAAATGCAGAAGAAAGTCCCGGGCTGGAAATTTCAATCCACCAGATGGTGAATCTCTTAAACCGGCGTTCAATTAAATCCCGAATATTTTTTTCAAATTCTCCTGATCGAATAATTTTTTAAACTTAAATTGAAATGAAATTCTTCTCCACAGGATTTATTAATTATTTGAGTTTGGACCAAATATGCGCAGTGATACATTGATATTTCAAAAAATAAGCACACATTTTGGTTTGTGGCTAATTACATTCCTGTTTATTTGCTCGGCTTGCCAGACAGCAAATCAAAAAACCACTAACTGGAACACATATAAAGCAGACTCAAAAAGCAGTAGTTACTCAGCTTTAAAGCAAGTCAATAAAGCGAATGTCAATCAATTGAAACTGGCATGGACTTTTCGTTTTAAAGACGAATTACCGGGTGCCCGTACCTCCAGAATACAAGCCAATCCTATCATTGTTGCCGGGATCATGTATATTCCATCCAGCAGGAACAGAATTTATGCAATCAATTCACTAACAGGGGAACAAATATGGACTTTTGACCCTTTTTATGGGGTTCAGGGTGGAGGTGTTAGCCGCGGAGTAACTTATTGGGAAGATGGTAATGATAAAAGAATCCTGTTTACAGCAGGCAGCAATCTTTTTGCCCTGGATGCCTTAAGCGGAAAGTTAATTTCCGATTTTGGAAAAGACGGCAAAGTGAATCTGAACGCAGGTATGCGCGGCGATCCGGATAAAATATCCGTTGTTCCTTCCTCACCGGGAATTGTTTATAAAGATCTGTATATCCTTGGCACTGCAGTTTCAGAATTATATGGCGCAGAACCGGGATATCAACGGGCATATAACATCAGGACAGGCAAACTGGTATGGACTTTCCATACTATCCCTCATCCGGGTGAGTTTGGTTATGAAACCTGGCCAAAAGAAGCCTGGAAATATGCCGGTGGCGTAAATAACTGGGCCGGAATGAGTCTTGATGAAAAAAGGGGAATGGTATTTCTCGCTTTGGGATCCCCCTCATACGATTTTTACGGGGGAGACCGAAAAGGTCAGAATTTATTTGGAAACAGTGTTGTAGCCCTTGATGCGCAAACCGGGAAATATATCTGGCATTATCAAACCATACATCATGACCTTTGGGACTATGACCTGCCGGCACCTCCAAATCTGGTTACGGTGGTACATGATGGAAAGAGAATTGATGCAGTAGCCCAAACATCCAAAATAGGGTTTCTTTATTTGCTTAATCGTGATACGGGTGAACCCTTATTTCCTGTAGAAGAGCGACCAGTACCTGCTTCGGATGTGCCCGGAGAAGAAGCCTGGCCTACACAGCCTTTTCCCTTAAAACCAAAGCCTTATGCCCGCCAGCATATTTCATTGGATGATCTGAGTAATTATTCAAAGGCATCAAACGATGAACTTGTGAAACGTTTTAAGTCTATTAGATATGAAGGTCTTTTTACTCCACCTTCCTTGAGAGGCAATGTCAATCTTCCCGGAACAAGCGGTGGCTCAAATTGGGGGGGAGGTGCTTTTGATCCGGCAAGCGGGATAATTTATGTCAGGGCTACAAACACGCCCGGAGTGAGTCTGATGAAAAAAATGGAACCTGAAAATGAATCCGGTACCCCATTTAGTCAGGGTAAAGCGCTTTATACTACTTACTGCCAGGCTTGTCATGGTGCAGATAAGAAGGGAGATACTGAATATCCATCATTAATGGGCCTTCAAAGCCGAATGAATGAAGAAGAAGTATTGGGTAAAATCAGGGTTGGATCCGGTAAGATGCCCTCATTTGCCAGTATAATTGCAGGTAAAGAGGATGCGATTATTTCCTTTCTATTTGATAAAGATACCAGACCTGCCAGGGAGATCAATTTTTTAAAAGAAATAGCAAAAAGTGAATCAGCAAATAAGGATGCGGATAAATTTAAACTGATTGCTCCCGTCAGATACCTTGATATTCTATCCAATGGTAAATTCCGTGATTCAGAAGGGCGTTATGGAATTAAACCTCCATGGACGACCTTAAATGCAATTAACCTCAATACAGGCGAGTATGTCTGGACAATTCCCTTAGGTAATTATCCTCGTTTGCAGCAAAAAGGAGAGCCTGAAACGGGTTCTGAAGGGAATACCGGGCCAATTGTAACTGCAGGAGGATTACTGTTTATCGGAGCCAATATGGGCGGGACTGATTTCAGATTCAGGGCATATGACAAAGATTCAGGGGAATTAGTGTGGGATACCCCCATTCCGGGCAGTACAACTTCCAATGCATCAACCTACAAGAGTGGTAAAAAGCAATACATAGCTGTGTTGGTTGCAGGTGATGCTGAGAATCCCGGAGGATATGTCATGGTTTTTGCCCTACCGGATAACAAGTAAAATCGAATGCAATCTGTTAGTTTTTAATGCAAGGATTTAATTTGACTGATAATTCTCTTAATTTAAGAGAAATTTAAATCTAAGGCTATGAAAAAGATCCTTCGTGAACAGGCGATAAAATTTGCTTTCAATTATTCAGATACTCCCTTAATTCATGTTAAACCGGGCGAAGAATTTGAAATTGAAACCTGGGATGCAGGAATTGGATTTTTTAAAAGTTCTGCAGATAAAGCTATTCCTGCGAATCGTCCCGGTTTTGATCGTACACCGCCTTTAGTAAATCCGATTGCCGGTCCGATTTTCATTGAAGGACTCGACCGTGGTGATACCCTCGTGGTAAATATTCATGAGATTGAAGTGGAAAAGACCTCCTGGATCGCCGTTGGGCCAAACCGGGGTCCGCTTGGGGAATCCTCGCGCTGGAACGAAATCTCAGGCGAATACAGTACAATGGTTTTTGATCATAGTCCGGGCCCAAGCGGGACTACAGTTGATGGGACACTCCATTTTAATGATAAGATCTCCTGGCCAATTACCCCCTTTATCGGTACTTTGGGTGTAGCTCCCGACCGGGATGTGGCGAACAGCCTGGATGGGCAGGGTGACTGGGGTGGAAACCTGGACATTCGTGATTTCAAACCCGGGAATAAAATATTTCTTCCGGTTTATCATACCGGCGGGCTTTTCTATCTGGGCGATGTACACGCAAGTCAGGGAGATACCGAATTCACCGGAACTGCTGCTGAGACCCAGGCTACGGTGCGCTTGTCTTTTGAAGTGATCAAAGGGATAAGGCCACCGGGAATACGTATAGAAACACCGGATTCAATCATCACAATTCATGCCTACAGGCCGTTGGAGGAAGCTGTACATCAGGCTACTGTTTATATGATGGATTGGCTTGTCAGTACCTATGGTTTTACCCAGGTAGAGGCGTATTGCTTTGTCAGTACCTGCCCCGATTTCCGGATCAATGTGTATCAGATGTGTAAGATCGGCAAGCTTAATTATGTAGCCGGTGCTGAGATTCCGAAGAGATATTTAGTACAGGGATAGACCTGAGCCGTTTTCGGGATACATCCCTTTATTTTCCATAAATTGCTTTATTAATCTCATCCATCCTTGTATATCTTATGATCAATCTTAAAAATCTTCAGACAGAGGTCGATACAGGCTTTTTATACCGGGTTCTTGCAGAAAATGAAAAGGATCCTAATGTGGCCAGGGTTTTTACCGAAATGAGTGAGATCGAGCATAGCCATGCCCTGGCTTTTCTGAAGAAGAATAATCTGGATGAAAGTCAGCTCCCTTCTCCTTCAAAAAGAGCACTGACCCTCCGGTTTATAGGCAAAGTATTCGGCTATGATTATATTCTTGGAGTATTGCTGGATACTGAAAAAAGCATTTCTTCTGCCATTGTTAATGCAAAAAAGAAGAGTAAGTCTGCTGCTTCACTTTCAGATGCAGCTTGAGATGGAAGAACTCGAAACAAATCCTGAAGGTGAAGAAAAGGAGCTCGCCTTGATCTATATATCAAAAGGAATTCCTTAAAAACAGGCCAGGTCAATGGCCAGTGAAATCATCTCCAATAAAGACCAGGCTCACGAGATGTTAATAAAGGAGGAATTAGGAATAAATGCTGAAGACCTGAAAGACTCGGCAATGGAAGCAGCGATCACATCATTCCTGTTGTTCGCTATCGGGGCGATCATACCGGTTATTCCTTTTTTCTTTCTCGGCGGGCTGCAGGCAGTTCTGTTTAGTTCGGCATTAAGTGCTTTTGGCTTATTTTTTATCGGAGCGATCATTACTTTATTTACCGGTAAGAGTGTCTGGTATTCAGGGTTCAGGCAAGTGATCTTCGGACTGGCAGCTGCTGCCATAACCTATGGCATAGGTAGTTTGATCGGGGTCTCTATAGGGGCCTGATCAGTTCTGGCGATTCCAAAATCATACCTGAAAATGAAAAGTATTTTTTAATATTCCTGTACATTGCAGCTTATTTTCTATTTAACTGAATTGGAATGTAACTTTTGTAACCATAAGTCCTGTTCGCTAATAAGACCTTTGTGTCAAATTAAATGATATTATGGAAATAACAGGTTATATTCTTGCAATACTCGTAGGTGTTTCATTAGGCTTGATCGGCAGTGGTGGTTCTATCCTTACAGTGCCAATTCTGGTCTATGTAATGGGCGTTAATCCCATCCTTGCAACAGCTTATTCTTTATTCATTGTAGGGTCAACCGCCCTTGTCGGAGGTGTTCAAAGTGCACTTCAGAAAAGAGCTGATTTTAAGACTGTTCTGATCTTTGGAATTCCATCAATAGCAGCAGTTTATCTGACCCGGATGTGGCTGGTTCCATTAATTCCGTCTGAGCTCTTTACTATCGGATCACTTATTATTACTAAATCCATCGGGATCATGGTTCTGTTTGCCATCGTTATGATCCTGGCATCGGTAAGTATGATCAGGCCTTGTAAGGATTGTGAAGATACTACAGATGATACACCTATGAAATATAACTATCCAATGATCCTTCTTGAAGGAGCCGGAGTTGGTTTATTAACCGGTCTTGTTGGAGCAGGCGGTGGATTTTTGATCATTCCTGCACTGGTTATTTTGGCACGTATGCCAATGAAACTGGCCGTAGGAACTTCCCTGTTTATTATTGCTGCAAAATCCTTGATTGGATTTATTGGTGATCTTCAGGGCTCGCAGATTATTGACTGGAACCTACTGGGAACTTTTACCGGTCTTGCAGGGGTAGGTATTTTCATCGGAATTTATCTTTCAAAAAAGATCAGTGGCGATAAACTGAAAAAGTCATTTGGATGGTTTGTCCTGGTAATGGGCATATATATCTTTATTAAGGAGTTGTTCTTCCCATCTGCCGGAGGAGGTCATTAATATGAATAACAATCAGGTGAAAAAATCTGCTGAGCTAAGCCGCTCCCGCGATCTTGGTGAAAACTTCTGGAATGACCAGTATAAAGCCAATACTACGGGCTGGGACCTTGGTCAGGTTTCTCCGCCATTGAAAGACTATATTGATCAGCTGAAAAACAGAGATCTCAGGATTCTGATACCAGGATGCGGTAATTCATATGAAGCAGAGTATCTGATGGAGCAAGGTTTTACGAATGTCAGTGTAATTGATATTGCTCCGGAGCCTGTGGAAAGGTTGAGATCTAAATTTCAATCCAACCCGAACATCAAGATCATTTCAGGAGATTTCTTTTCTCATAAAGGTGAATACGACCTGATCCTGGAACAAACTTTTTTCTGTGCCCTTGATCCTGAATTGCGTAAAAATTGAGTCCGGCTGCCCTGGTTCAAGTGTAACCAATGTTACCAAAGCAGGGAAAAATAGTACGGACATTTGTATAACAAATTCAAAGTTAATAATAAAAGAACCATTATAAACCTATTTGAAGTATAATCACTAAAACAAAAGAATATGTTTTTTCAACACATTTATGATAAGAGTCTTGCTCAGGCAAGTTATTTCATTGGCTGCCAGAAAGCCGGAATTGCCGCGGTTATTGATCCGAAGCGTGACGTAGATACCTACCTCGAAATTGCTAAGGCTAACAACATGCAGATCACTCATATTTTTGAGACCCATATCCATGCTGATTTCCTTGCCGGATCACGGGAGCTTGCGAAATTAACAGGAGCTCAAATGTATCTTTCAGATGAAGGCGGAGCTGGTTGGGAATACGAGTTTGCACATCATGGATTAAAAGATGGTGATAAAATAAAAATGGGTAATCTGATATTCGAAATATTGCATACTCCGGGTCATACACCCGAAAGTATCAGTTTTCTTTTAACAGATACTCCTGCATCAAAGGAGCCGGTCATGTTATTTACCGGTGACTTTGTATTCGTAGGTGACATAGGGCGTCCTGATCTGCTGGAAAAAGCTGCAGGTATGATAGGTACTATGGATGCCGGAGCCAGGCAAATGTATAAGTCGATCAATAAGTTTTCGGCACTCCCTGATTACCTTCAGGTTTGGCCCGGACACGGTGCAGGATCTGCCTGCGGAAAGGCTTTAGGGGCTGTTCCAAGTACAACTGTTGGATATGAAAAGGTAAGAAACTGGGCATTTCATTTTGACAATGATGAGAAAGGATTTGTTCAGTATCTTCTTGCAGATCAGCCAGAGCCGCCAAAGTATTTTGCAATGATGAAAAAGCTGAATAAGGTGGATCGCCCATTATTAACGGAAGTTCCTGCTTTGAGAAAATTAACAGCTGCAGAACTGAAGGTGGCTATGGAGAAGGGAATGAAAGTACTTGATGCGAGAGATAAAGTTGATTTTGCCGCTGGATTTATTCCCGGAAGTTTAAATATACAGGGTAATAACTCTTTTGCCACATGGGCAGGATGGTTCCTTAAATACGAGGAGCAGTTTATCATCCTTGCTGATGAATCAAAGCTGGATGATCTGACCAGAAAACTGATGCGTATAGGTCTGGATAATATCTATGGTTATGTTCCTTCAACTTCAGTTTGGACCGAAGACGGAGGTAAACTGGAAACAGCAAATGTGATCTCTATCGGAGAAGCCAAAAAGTTGATGAAAGAAGATGTGCAAATTGTGGATCTGCGAGGTGTTGCAGAATACAATTCAGGGCATATCGCTCATGCTGATAATGTATTTGTAGGCACATTACCTCAGAACTTAGATAAAATAAGTAAAGATAAAAAGGTAGTAATTCACTGTCAGAGTGGAGACAGAGCTGCGATAGGTTATTCTATTCTGGCCAAAAATGGCTTTACTAATATCGCCAATTATTCAGGTGGTATTAATGAGTGGGTGAATGAAGGGGAACCATTAGTTTCATAATAAGGGGTTCTTTTTTTTGAGTGTTAGAAAGCTGCCAAATTAATTTTTGGCGGCTTTTTTATTTGCAACAAATGTTACCTACTGAATTGTGAATATTCCCGATTTTTGTACTATCAAATTTAATAAAATGAATGTAGAGCAAATTTACACCGGATGTTTGGCACAAGGTGCATATTACATCACCAGCAATGGCGAAGCTGCCATTATTGATCCTCTTCGTGAAGTGGAGCCTTATCTAAGCAGATTAAGCAAAGATGGGGTTAAACTGAAATACATTTTTGAAACTCATTTCCATGCTGATTTTGTCAGTGGTCATGTTGACCTGAGCAAGAATACCGGAGCTCCGATCATTTACGGTCCGAACGCTGTCTGCGAGTTTGATTGTATTTCTGCGACAGATGGCCAGGAATTTAAGATCGGCGATATTACCATCAAGGTCTTGCATACACCCGGACATACCATGGAAAGCACAACCTTTTTGCTGAAGGATGAGAGCGGTAAAGACTATTGTATATTCAGCGGCGATACCCTTTTTCTGGGAGATGTTGGACGGCCGGATCTTGCTCAGAAGGCTGCTCATATGACCCAGGAAGAACTTGCCGGTTTACTCTATGAAAGTCTTAATAATAAAATAATGCCCCTGGCTGATGATGTCATTGTTTATCCTGCTCATGGTGCAGGCAGCGCCTGCGGCAAAAATATGATGAAGGAAACTGTGGATACCCTGGGTAATCAAAAAAGGGTGAATTATGCATTAAACCAGCCTGATAAGGAATCATTTATAAAAGCGGTAACTGAGGGTCTTCTTCCTCCGCCTGCCTATTTTGGTTTAAATGTGGCGATGAATAAGAAGGGATACGAAAGTTTTGAAACCGTTTTAAATAATGGAATGAGAGCCTTAAGCCCAGAAGAATTTGAAATTGCCGCTGAAGGTACAGATGCCCTGATTTTGGATACCAGAGATAATAGCCTGTTCTTCAGGGGCTTTATTCCTCAATCTGTAAACATCGGACTGGATGGCGATTTTGCGCCATGGGTAGGAGCTCTGATTATTGATGTAAAGCAGGCGATCCTCCTGGTAACTGATGAAGGAAAAGAAGAAGAAGCGGTAACCCGTTTGAGTCGTGTAGGATTTGATAATATATTGGGCCATTTAAATGGTGGGTTCAAGGCCTGGTTAGAGGCAGGTAAGGAAGTGGATGTGGTTGACCGGATCAGTGCAGAGCAATTTGCCAGGGAGTTTAAGGTCGGGCAGGATAAGGTTGTGGATATTCGAAGGGAAAGTGAATATGCGGCTGAACATGTTGAGGAAGCATTTAACAGGCCATTAGCTTATATTAACGATTGGATAAAAGATGTTGATCCTAAAGAGCATTTCTTTTTGCATTGTGCCGGTGGTTATCGCAGCATGATGGCAGCATCAATCCTTCAGGCCAGAGGTTACAGGAATTTTACTGAAATTGCGGGTGGATTTGGAGCGATAAGCAGTACAAATGTGCCCAAAACAAATTTTGTTTGTCAGAGTAAGGTGATGCCGGTCTGATCATAATAATAAATCTAAGGGGGGCCATTTTACCTCCCCTTTTTTGCATACCAGGGACCACATTTGTGCTGTACAAATAAATTATTCCGGAAATTGAATAGTGTATTTCTTCAAACTAATGGACCAGCCTATGAAAACGAATGAAATTTTAAACAGGGATCTTATTCTCAGGGAGAACCTTGCTATTGAAAGAACAGATATGGCCATTGACAGGACCTTGCTGGCTTTCGTAAGAACCTCATTATATTTTGCAATTGTAACCTTTGTTACCCAGACAGCATCGCACAAGCTTTACTTTTGTTATAGAAATAGCCTAATTATATTTAAGATGAAAGATTTAATTTTTAAAAACTGGAATATGATCAGATTTCTCCGTTTGGGGATCGGTCTTGCGATCCTTGTTCAGGCAGTTGTGGCAGCTGATATATTATTTGGGCTAGCGGGTTTATTATTTACGGGTATGGCAGTTTTTAATGCAAGCTGTTGTGGCACAGGTGCCTGTGCTACCCAAAATCCTGTCATAAAAGATAAGGGATCAAAGGATATTTCGTATGAAGAAGTGGTTTAATGCAAATTATTTAGACTATTAATTAAAAAATTGATATGACATTTAACGAAATAATACAATCTGACAAGCCGGTGCTTGTAGATTTTTTTGCAGAATGGTGCGGCCCCTGTAAGGTAATGGCACCAATCTTAAAAGATTTAAAACAGGAGATCGGTGATGCAGCCAGTATCCTGAAAGTTGATGTAGATAAAAATCCTCAGGCCGCTGCGGCCTACCAGGTACAGGGAGTTCCTACACTGATACTTTTTAAAGAAGGAAAGGTGTTATGGAGGCAAAGTGGTGTGGTCCCTAAGAATGGATTACTTGGAGTAATTAAAAAATTCACGGTTTAAACATAAGAATATGGGTATATTGAGTTGGCTGTTTGGAGGATCTGCAAAGCAGGATTTATCCGGAATAATAAAAGAAGGAGCTTTTTTGGTTGATGTCAGATCATCCGGCGAATTTGCACAGGGTCATGTTAAGGGTTCGGTAAATATTCCCCTGGACCGTATCCCCTCCCAATTGGCAAAATTAAAAAACAGGAAAAATATTATTGTTTTTTGCCGGAGTGGTAACAGAAGTTCACAAGCAAAATTATTTCTGGAACAAAACGGATTTGCCAATATAGTTAATGGCGGCACCTGGGAAAATGTGAAACAATATATCAGTTAGAGCTGATTAGAATTCATAAATTTATTAGTTCATTTGCTTTTTTTAGCTCCGGACTGATATGAAAATTGTAGAATCAATAGTATCATAAAATGAAAACAATTGTTGTAGATGTTAGAACACCGGATGAGTTTAATCTGGATGGACATGCTGGATGCAGTGTAAATTATCCCCTTGATAAAATCGAAAATTATATAAATAGTTTACGTGAGTATGATAGGATTATTCTGGTTTGCAGAAGCGGAAACAGAGCAAATATCGCCGGAAGTATTCTTTTGCAGTCGGGGATTTCAAATATTGAGAACCAGGGCGCCTGGCAGAATGTTTCATGCAATTAAAAATTGATAGAAAAATAAATATGGAAACCCTAAAGATCTTAATTCCAACTGACTTCTCTGTTCAGGCTGAGTTTGCTTACCTGATGGTAAAAAGACTGGAAGAAAAAATTGCGACCGATATTCATTTTCTGCATGTTTTGAACGTACCCGATACGGTAACAATGGATTCGGCGGGCAACATTCAGACCTGTGGCGAAATTGACGTAAAATTTGTTCTGCAGCAGAAAGAAATTGCGGAGAGAAAATTAGCAAATCTGAAAGTACTTTACGGCGATAAGATAAATTCTCATTTGGTTTTGGGTAAAACAATTGATGCTATTCTCAAATTTTCAAACTCGAATCAATTTGATCTGATCGTGATGGGTACCAAGGGTTCCAGCGGTTTAAAAGAAACACTTTCAGGCTCAGAAACACAGATCATTGCACGCAAATCAAAGACCCCTCTTCTTTCATTAATGTGCGACCGTTCCGATCTCCAGATCCGGAATATTTTGCTGGTACATAACTTCAGCAATCCTTTATCTGAAGATCTGAAACTGATGCATAAACTTATCAAAGCATTTGATACAAAAATTCACCTGTTGCAGATTACTTCAGGGAATGTAGCATTAGAAAAAACTAAGGTTAAATTAGAAATGGCAAAATTTGCTGACCTAAATGGAATTACAAACTATGAATGCCATCTGATTAATGATAAGGATGTTGAGAATGGGGTCGTTCATTTTAACCAGATGATCAATATGGATATAATCTGTATTGGAACACATGGTAAAGGCGGTGTTTTTCACCATAGTGCAACAGAAAAACTTATTAATCACCTGTTTAAGCCAATTATTTCATTTCACTTAAACAACTAGCAACAAAAAAATGATAGAAATCTTAATACAACCCTGGTCGTGGTGGTTCTCAGGAGCTATGATAGCCGCCATTATGTTCTTCCTTTTATACTTTGGTCAATCTTTTGGATTTTCTGCCAATTTAAGAACCATTTGCGCGGCGGTAGGCTTAGGTAAAACAGCAAAATTTTTTGATTTTAACTGGAGAAGCCAGATCTGGAATTTGGTATTTTTGGTAGGAGCTATCCTGGGAGGATTTATTACCAAACAGTATCTTTCTACAGATGCACCGGTGCAGATCTCACAAACCACTATTGATGATCTTTCAAAGCTGGGTATTGCTGCACCTGATTCATTGCAACCAGCAGAACTTTTCGGCCTGGATGCAATTTTATCCCTAAAAGGTTTTCTGGTGCTTGCTTTTGGAGGCCTTTTGGTTGGTTTTGGTTCACGTTATGCCGGTGGTTGTACTTCCGGACATGCGATCAGCGGTCTGTCTGACCTGCAAATCCCATCTTTAATTGCTGTTATTGGCTTTTTTATAGGTGGTTTAGTAATGACTTTTTTAGTTCTCCCTTTAATATTTTAAGAAAATGAGATTTATAAAATTTCTTCTGCTGGGTATAGTTTTTGGAATAGTGATGACAAAATCTGAAGCGGTATCCTGGTTCAGAATTCAGGAGATGTTCCGTTTTCAGGCCTTTCATATGTATGGGATCATCGGTACAGCTGTTACCCTGGGTGTAGCCGGTGTTGCATTAATAAAAAAATTTAAGATCAGAGATTATCAGGGTAACCCGATCGAATTTTATCCTAAAGAGAAATCAGTTACCCGCTATTTGCTGGGAGGTTCCATTTTCGGATTAGGATGGGCTTTGAGTGGTGCATGCCCTGGTCCTATGATAGTTAATATAGGTTATGGCTATTGGGCAATGGGTATTGTATTTCTCTTTGCAATTGCAGGAACATATTTATACGGCTTGTTAAGGGCTAAATTACCTCACTAAAAACTTATGGCTTATGTCTGAGAAGCAAGATGATGGCAATGTACTGAACGACCTGTTTTCGGTTATTAATAAACTGATTCTGGTGATGATACTGTTAATTTTGGGCCTGATTGCATTGCCCATGGGATACTATATCAGTAATCTTCCAGACAAAGCAGTTGTTCAGTTGGCGGAGGTTCCGCTTGTCCCGGCTGAAGCTAAAAAGACAGAAATTCTATATTGGATTGCTCCCGATCCGGGTAGCATGACCGATGCGAAACAGAAGGAGCAAGTGGAATACGGGAAAGAATTGATCGCTCATACCTCAAAATATTTAGGTCCTAAAGGATCTGTCATGCAGATAAGCAATGGTATGAATTGCCAGAATTGTCATTTGCAGGCAGGTACAGCTGTGTTTGCCAATAACTATGGTTCTGTAGCATCATTATATCCCAAACTCAGGGCAAGAAGCGGTCTTGTTGAAAATACTGAGAAACGGGTGAACGATTGCTTTGAAAGAAGTCTGAATGGCTCGGCATTAGATACTTCAGGGAAAGAAATGAAGGCTATTGTTGCTTATATCAATTTTCTGGGAACCAATGTGAACAAGGGTGAAAAGGCTGCCGGTTCTGGTTTTAAGGATCTTGCTTATCCCGACAGGGCATCTGATCCAATGAAAGGGAAGGCTGTATATACTTCTAAATGTCAGAGCTGTCATCTGCCTGACGGTTTGGGGCTACTGAATCCGGATAAAACAGAATATATATTCCCTCCGCTTTGGGGTAAGAATAGTTATAATGACGGAGCAGGTTTATACCGTGTTTCAAACTTTGCCAAATATGTGAAATACAATATGCCTCAGGGCGTTACCCATGAAAACCCCCAGCTTTCTGATGAAGAAGCATGGGATGTGGCAGCATATATTAATTCACAGCCCCGTCCGCACATAAATGTCCCCAAAGACTGGCCTGATAAATCCAAAAAGCCGATTGACCATCCTTTCGGACCTTATTCTGATAAGTTCGGCGAAAAACAACACAAATACGGGCCCTTTAAACCAATAGTGGATGCGCAAAAAAAGTGAGAGGAAATTTGAAAAGGAATGCTACCACTAAAATCTAATATAGAATTTTCGAAATAATCAATATGGAAAATAATAGAAGGGGCTTTTTGAGAACAATGGGCGCCATGGGTGCCGGAGCCGCTCTGGTCTCTGCAAACCCGCTTTTGGCGATTGCAAATGAAGCTTCAGTGAGCATTACAGAGGCAGTGAATGAAGGGGAATTTACCCTTTCCATATTGCAAACTACCGATGTACATTGTCAGGTTCACCCGCATGATGAACTTTTCTGGGAAAACAACCAGAGTGTTTTTCGTAAGACCGGTGGCTATGCCAACCTGGCCACGTACCTTAAAAAAGAGAAAAAAAAGAACCCCAATACCTTTATTATCGATACCGGGGATATGTTCCAGGGCAGTGAACTATCTGTAAAAACCTCGGGTAAAGCAATGATTCCGGTATTAAATGAACTTGGCTATGATCTTTACCTTCCGGGAAACTGGGAAGTTATTTATTATAAAAAGGCGATGCAGACCTTATTGGGTTCATTAAATGCACCAAAGATTTGTGCCAATATGTACCATGATCTGGGCAATGGTAAAAAAGGAGAATTGATTTTTCAGCCTTATTATATCTGGAATGTTGGAGGCGTAAAAATTGGTTTTCTCGGATATACGGATCCACTGGTTCCAATTCGTCAGTCGCCGAATTATAGTAAAGGAATTATTTACACCAAACCGGAAGAAAATCTAGCCCATTATGTAGATGTATTACGTAATCAGGAGCAATGCGCCTATGTATTATTGCTTTCTCACCTTGGATTATCTCAACAGATCCATTTGGCTAACCTTCCTGATTGTCAGGGGGTTGATTATATATTAGGCGGTGATACCCATGAACGGGTAAGGAAACCTATTCAGTGTACCTATTCAAAAGTAGTTGAACCGGGGGCTTTTGGTTCATTTGTTGGAAAACTCGATCTGAAAATACAAGATGGTAAGGTTATTCAGGATACTTATACACTGGTTGAAATTGATTCCCAAAAATTAAAAGCGGATAAGGAAGTTGCTGATCTGATAAAATTGCATGAACTTCCTTTTGAAAGTGATATCAACAAAATCGCCGGATACAGCACATTGCCTCTTTACCGTTATTTTGTGATTGAAAATACCATTGATACGCTGATCCTGGATGCCTTAAAATGGAAAATTAAGGAAGCCGATATTGTACTTTCAAATGGTTTCAGGTTCTGCCCGCCCAATGCCACTCCGGATGAAACGGGCAATATTCCGATCACGAACGGTTATATTTTTGATATGCTTCCGGTGGATAGTGTTGTCAGAACTGGTTCGGTGACAGGAAAGCAGATCTTTGACTGGCTTGAAAGAGAACTGAATAATGTTTTTGCCAAAGACGCCTCGCAGCGTCTGGGCGGCTGGGTGATCAAATTTAAAGGGATGAATATCAGCTTTAAGGCCTTTGCCGAAAATGGTCAGCGGGTTAAGGATGCTGAAGTTAACGGAAAGCCTTT
Organism: Pedobacter sp.; assembly: GCA_036677005.1. Lineage (GTDB taxonomy): Bacteria > Bacteroidota > Bacteroidia > Sphingobacteriales > Sphingobacteriaceae > Daejeonella. The sequence continues at coordinate 70,358 of JAKFBV010000119.1, read as the reverse complement.
GGATCACAATAAAATATACCGGATCTGTGCTTGTGAGCGTGACGGAGACCCTGCAGATATGCTCTGCCGGATGAGGGGGGTGGTCAATGCAACCAATACTCCTTTCACATTACATTCTGTTTTAAAAGAATATTTAAGTGTAAATTCACCGGTAACTCCAAATCCGCCGATGTCTGCAAAGGTTTTAGATGCTTCACAAACATTACTGACCCAGGTTACAGGGGTTGATTATCAATTTTGCTAATTAAATTTTTAATATGAAAAAACTCCTTTTTGCCCTGGTATTATTTGCACTTTCAACTAATATCAATGCCCAGTCAGTTAAGGATCAAAGTACCAAAGATCCAAGAGCGGCTGCTTACAAATCGATGAAAATTGTTTTTCAACTTACATCGGCTGATACAATTATTCATCAGACGCTCATGAATCAGCTGAAGAACTACTTTAGTGTTGCTCCTGATCTGAAAGTTGAGGTGGTATGTCATGGAGGAGGACTGGAGATGCTGGTAAAAAGCAGTTCAGTGGTACAGGATCAGATAAGAGCCTATTCAGAAAAGGGTGTGAACTTCGTAGCCTGTGAGTTTGCCATGAAAAAAAGACATATTACTAAAGATGAGCTGGTTGCCGGTGCAGGTACGGTTATTTCCGGAGTGCTTGAAATAGCTAAAAAGCAACAGGAAGGCTGGAGCTACATTAAGATCTAAACCCCCCGATACCCAACTCATTTTAAATTTTTAATGTGAAAAATTTCATATTTGGACTTGTATTGTCCCTGTTTTTTTTGATTCCAGAATCAGTTTTGGCTCAGCATCAGGAAGTTTCCGAGCGTCCTGAGATGTATAAAGGTACCGGTTTGGACTCTGTCAAAAGCAAATCTTTACTGGGAGCCTTCAAAGCCGGACGTGTCCAGGGACATTTCAGGTATTTTAATATGATTACTCTGAATGAAAAGACACTCAGTGATTATTATGCAAATGCAGCGGGTGGTGGTTTAAGATTTGAGACCGCAAAGTTTCATAATTTTCAATTCGCAATCAGCGGTTTTTATATTTTCAATATTGGTTCATCCGACCTGACCAAAGCCGATGCTGCAAGCGGGCAATTTAATCGGTATGAGATCGGGCTTTTCGATCTGGAAGACCCCTCAAATAAAAAGGATATAGACCGTCTGGAGGAATTCTATCTCAGGTATAATTACAAAAAGTCTTCTCTGATCTTTGGCCGTCAGTTGATCAATACCCCATTTATTAACCTTCAGGACGGGCGGATGCGTCCAACCGGAACAGAGGGTTTCTGGGCCGAGATCAATGAAATAAAAAATACTAAAATTGAAGCCGGCTGGCTATATGGCATCTCACCGCGGAGTACAAAAAATTGGTACAATATAGGTGAGACCATTGGTATTTATTCTGCCGGAATCAATCCTGATGGCAGCCCTTCCCGGTACAGCGGCCAGGTAGAAAGTAAGGGTATTGCATTATTGGGCATCAGTACCTCAGTAAGTAAAGTTCTTAAACTTCAGGGCTGGAATATGCTGACAGACAATGTTTTTAACTCGGCCATGCTGCAGGCGGATCTTTCTGTACCTTTTAAAAATAAGACTGCATTGATCGCAGCTGCACAGATAATCAGGCAGGATGCAATTAATGATGGAGGTAACCCTGATCAGGCAGCAACTTATTTTTTAAAGGGGGCCAATTCGCTGAGTTTCGGGGCAAAACTTGGCTGGAAAAATAAATACTGGGAAACTTCAGTTAATTATAACCGCATAACAGCAAAGGGACGATACCTGGTACCCCGTGAATGGGGCAGGGATCCTTTTTTTACTTTTCTCCCGCGTGAACGAAATGAGGGTTTTGGTGATCTGGATGCAATAATGGCTAAAGTGAATTATAACATTCCTAATTCGGGGTTTAAAACCTCTGTAGCGGCAGGTTACTATCATTTGCCGGATGTGAAAAATTATGCCTTGAATAAGTACGGACTTCCTTCATATACCCAGATAAATACAGATATTAGATATACCTTTGCTAAGTCTTTAAAGGGCCTCGAAGCTCAGCTTCTGCTCATTGCTAAGCTTAATAATGGTGAAACCTATGGTAACAGCAAGCTGATTATTAATAAAGTAAATATGTTTCAATCTAATTTTGTTTTAAACTTTCATTTTTAATGAATGCAAATCTGGATAAGCTCAAAACAATTTTTGAACCACAGTTAATACAGGAAATACAACAGTTCGGGATCTTTCAAACTTTTAAAGAGGGTGATCTGATCATGGATTATGGTAAGTATGTCAGGATGATGCCGATCGTTTTGAAAGGCACGGTAAAGGTTTACCGCCTGGATGAAAATCAAAATGAGATCCTGCTCTATTATTTATCAAGCAACGAAAGCTGCTCTATGGCATACAGCTGTTGTTTAGAGGCTAAAAAGAGTGAAGTTAAAGCCATTGCTGAAGATAATGTTGAGCTGATCGCAATTCCTCATTTAAAGCTGGATGACTGGCTTTGCACCTATCCGAGCTGGAAAAACTATATCATGCGAAGTTTTAATGAGCGGTTTATTGAATTATTGAAATCCATTGAAAGCATAGCCTTTCATAAACTGGATGAAAGACTAATCGCTTACCTGAAGGAAAAGCAGCGCCTCAGTGGCTCAAGTGTTATTAAAGCTTCACACAATCTGATTGCAGATGAATTAGCTACCTCCAGGGTAGTAATTTCCAGGTTATTGAAACAGCTTGAAAATGATAAGCGGATCATCTTATACAGGAATGAGATAAAATTACTGGCTTCCTTTGGATAATACCCTTACAAGCTTGTTCTCCAAATAAATTTACGATATTGCTTTTCTGAATAAGATCGGTACTAAACAGATCCGTTCAGTGAATTAAAGCAAATGAAGACATTTTTAGACAAAGATTTTCTTCTCGAAACATCTGTAGCACAAGCACTTTATCATGATTTTGCGGCAAATCTGCCTATCATAGATTATCACTGTCATCTCCCCCCTGATCAGATCGCCGCTGATTCGAATTTTGAAAACCTTACTCAAATCTGGCTCTATGGCGATCATTATAAATGGCGTGCCATGCGGGCAAATGGAATTCCTGAAAAATATATAACCGGCGATGCAAGTGACTGGGAGAAGTTTGAGAAATGGGCCGAAACTGTGCCCTATACTTTTCGAAATCCGCTGTATCACTGGACTCATCTGGAGCTGCAGCGTTATTTTGAGGTGTACGATATTCTTTCCCCTGCTACTGCCAGAAAAATATATGATGAATGTACTGAAAAACTTCAAAGCCCTGAGTATTCTGTACGCAGGCTGATCGAAAGAATGAATGTGGAAAGCATCGGAACTACTGATGACCCGCTGGATGATCTTGCATCCCATCAGAAAATCAGATCTGATGGTTTTTCTGTTAAAGTTTTACCATCATTCAGACCTGATAAGGCGATGAATGCAGACAATGTTCCGGAGCTTTATGCCTATATATTAAAGCTGGGGGGCATTGACGGTCAGCAGATAATGAATTTCAGTCAATTTCTGAACGCATTAAAGGGACGGCATGATTATTTTGCAGTGAATGGCTGTAAGGTATCAGATCATGGACTGGAGCAGCTTTATTGTGAAGATTATACGGATTCTGAAATAGACCTGCTGTTCGGAAAAATATTGAAACAGGAGGCATTGAGCTCAGCGGAAGTTTTAAAATTTAAATCCTGTATGCTCCTGAACCTGGCCAAATGGGATCATGAAAAGGGCTGGGTCCAGCAATATCATCTCGGTGCCCTGAGGAATAATAATTCCAGGTTATTGAGTGCCCTCGGGCCGGATACGGGCTTTGATTCCATGGGTGATTTTTCACAGGCCCGAAGCCTGTCTAAGTTTTTAAACAAACTGGATTCTACTAATGAGCTGGCTAAAACTATTCTGTACAATCTAAATCCGTCTGATAATGAAATGGTCACTGCAATGGCGGGTAATTTCAATGATGGAACAGTTGCGGGTAAGATCCAGTACGGATCGGCCTGGTGGTTCCTGGATCAGAAAGACGGTATAACCAAACAGATCAATGCCTTATCAAGCATGGGCTTACTTAGCCGTTTTGTAGGGATGATAACAGATTCAAGAAGTTTAATGTCTTATCCGCGACATGAATACTTCAGAAGGATACTATGTAATCTGCTTGGGACTGATGTGGAAAATGGGGAATTGCCTGATGATCTGGAATGGCTGGGCGGCATGGTTGAAAATATATGTTACTTTAACGCAAAGAAGTATTTTAATTCATAACACCTAAAGAATGGGTAATTCTGATAGGGATTAGCTTAATTATTGATCTGCATGCAAAAAATGTCTAATTATCGCTGGACGATATGTTCTTTAGTGTTCTTCGCCACTACCATCAATTATCTTGACAGACAGGTGATCAGTCTGCTGAAACCCTATTTGGAAAAAGAGTTTGACTGGTCTGAAACCGATTACTCCAACATTGTAGCGGCATTTCAGCTGGCCTATGCTCTTGGAATGCTGGGTGTCGGGAGTATAATTGACAGGATCGGGAGTAAACTTGGTTATGCAGTATCCCTTATATTATGGAGTATAGCTGCAATTATGCATGCATTTGTAAAGACAACTTTCGGATTCGGAGTGGTCAGGGCATTTTTGGGTGTGACCGAAGCGGGGAACTTTCCGGCGGCCATTAAAGTGGTGGCAGAATGGTTTCCTAAACGCGAAAGAGCATTTGCAACCGGTATTTTTAACAGCGGAACCAATATAGGAGCTATTATTGCTCCTCTGATCGTTCCATGGCTGGCTGTTACATACAGCTGGCAGATGGCTTTCATTCTTACGGGAGTGGTTGGTTTCCTATGGCTGATCTTCTGGTTTTTACTTTATGAAACTCCGGAACGGCATAAGCGTATTTCGGCTTCAGAACTTGCCCATATCAATAGTGATGAGGAAATCATTACTGTCAAAGAAGGCGAAACAGAAGCCATCATTCCATGGAGAAAATTATTAACCTATAAACAAACCTGGGCATATGCTGTTGGTAAGTTTCTTTCCGATGGAGTTTGGTGGTTCTTTCTATTCTGGTTACCTGCATTTTTAATTTCTGAATACCGGCTGGTTGGACTAGAAGTAAGTATCCCTGTAGCAGTAGTTTATTTGATTGCAGGAATTGGTAGCATTGCTGGCGGATGGCTGCCAATGTGGTTCACGAAAAACAAGGGTTGGACGATGGTCAGGGCTCGAAAAACGTCTATGCTTATTTATGCCGTTTTTCCATTAATGGTGATGTTTTCCCAATGGGCTGGTTCATTCAATATGTGGTATGCCGTAATAATTATAGGTATTGGGATGTCAGCCCATCAGGCATGGTCGGCCAATATCATGACCACGGTTTCAGATATGTTCCCGAAAAGCTCCATTGGGGCTGTTATCGGTATCGGCGGGATGTTCGGAGGTTTTGGAAATATAACGGTTGCAAAGAGTGCAGGTTTTTTACTGGATCATTATAAGGCAGCGGGGCATATTCAAACTGGATATTATATTCTGTTCCTTTTTTGCGGAACAGCTTATCTGCTCGCCTGGTTTTTAATGTTCAGGGTACTGGCACCTAAAATGACTCCGATAAAGGCTGAAATGAAGAAAAATGAGTAACAATATACCCGGTGGGACTACATTATTTGCATTATTGAGCTATTTATTATACTTTTCATGATGCAGAATCGATAATAATTTAATTAAAAATATGAAATCAGAACAAAATCGCAGAATGTTCATCAAAACAACAGCCCTTGCTGCTGCAGGAATTGGAATTGGAGTTAACAGTTTGGCAGATAGCCTGCATCCCCTGGCAAATAATGGAGTCATTGCAGGTTCCAGAATTGGGATCATCGGTCTGGATACCTCACACGTTATTGCTTTCACAAAAGCCCTCAATGGCCCTAATGCCGGTCCGGAGTATAGCGGATTTAAGGTTGTTGCTGCCTATCCTCATGGAAGTAAGGATATCAAAAGCAGTTATGAACGGATACCTGGTTATATAGAAGAAGTAAAAAAATTAGGGGTTGAAATTACCGCCTCGATAGCTGATCTGTTAAAAAAGGTTGACTTTATTCTTCTTGAAACGAATGATGGCCGCCTGCATCTTGAGCAGGCCCTGCAGGTGATCAGGGCAGGCAAGCCTCTCTTTATAGATAAACCTGTTGCTGCTTCTTTTGCAGATGCTGCAGCCATATTTGCAGCCGCTAAAAAAGCCAATGTTGGGGTATTCTCAGCTTCATCTCTGAGATATTCTGTAGGTGCACAGGAGATTGCCGGCGGCAAGTACGGAAAAGTGCTTGGTGCAGAAACCCATAGCCCATGTCACCTGGAGAGCACCCATCCTGATCTGTTCTGGTATGGTATCCATGGGGTAGAGTCACTCTTTACAGTGATGGGGCCAGGGTGTAAGCAGGTGGTGAGAGTCAGTACCCCGGATGCTGATGTAGTGGTTGGTACCTGGAATGACGGCAGAATAGGAACATTCCGTGGTGTCCGTTCCGGTAAACTAGGTTATGGAGGTACAGTGTATGCTGAAAAGGGTACAGTCCAGATTGGTGAATATGGAGGATATAATCCGCTTTTGAAACACATCACTGATTTTTTCAAAACCGGAGTAGTTCCTGTCAGTTCTGTAGATACGCTGGATATATATGCATTTATGGAAGCTGCCGATGAGAGTAAGCGCAAAGGAGGGGTTCCGGTAAGTCTGGCTTCAATTTATGCCAGAGTACCCCAGAAACTTAAATAAATTTAATGCTCAGGGAAAATGAAAAATAAGGATCAGTCAAGAAGGAAGTTTATCACTACAGGTGCTCTGGCATTGACAGGCCTAACAGCCTTCGGATATCAGGGTCTTGATCTCATTGAACCGGCTCAGAACGGAAAAGTGCGGGTTGGCCTGATCGGAACCGGCAGCCGGGGTCAGGGTTTGGCGCAAACTTTAAGTAAAGTTCCGGATATAGAACTTGTTGCCTGCTGCGATATCATTGATGAGAATTTGCAGGCAGGGATGAAGCTGGCTGTTAAAGGCGCCAGAGCTTACCGTGATTATAAGAAACTACTGGAGGATAAAGAGATCAGGGCTGTGATCATTGCCACACCCCTTTTTCTACATCATCCCATGGCTATTGATGCACTGGCAGCCGGGAAGCATGTTTACACAGAGAAAACGATGGCCTATAATATTCCTCAGGCACTTGATCTGGTTAAAAAAGTTGAAAGATCAAATCTGGTTTTTCAGGTTGGACATCAATACAGGTATTATGCAATGTATCTCAAAGTTAAAGAGATCCTGTCGAAGGGATGGATCGGAAAGGTTACCCATTATGAATGCCAGTACAACCGTAATGCCAGCTGGCGCAAGCCGGTTAGTGATCCGAAAATGGAACGCGCAATAAACTGGCGGATGTATAAAGAGTATTGCGGGGGACTGTTATCGGAACTTAGTGCGCATGAGATCGATATCGTGAACTGGATGGAGGATAGCCATCCCCTTAAAGTTGCCGGATTTGCTGGTATTGATTTCTGGAAAGATGGCAGAGATACCTTTGATAATATCCGTCTTGTTTATGAATATCCGAATGGGGTTAAATCAAGTGTGACCTCGGTGCTTACCAATGAGTATAAAGGCTATTCTATGCGTATCCTTGGTACTAAAGGAACCATTGAGATTCTGAGAGACCGCGCCTTTCTTTATCCTGAAGCGAAAATTAAAACATTGGGAACAGTTGATGGGGTGACCGGTGCCACTGTTGAGGTGCTTCCGGGAGGCAAGGGAACGCCAATTGTATTTGATGAAGAAAATCCAAAACTTGACCCGACAGTTTATGCTTTGCGCGATTTTGCTGAATGCATTTTAAAGGGCAGGAAACCTGCATCGAATGTGAAAACAGGAAGGGATGTAGCGATCGCGGTGCATATGGGTAATCTTGCGGCAGAAACAGAAAAGACACAGTACTGGAAAGAAGAATATTCGGTATAAGATCTCTGAAAAATTAAAAAAAATTAACAAGGGTTTCAGGCCCGATAATCAAAATACATATGAAAAAATCAGATTCCCGCAGGGATTTTATTAAAAAAACTGTGACCGGAGCAGCGGCACTTTCATTCGGAGGTGTATTGCCGGGGTTTAGTGCCAGCAGCTATGCCCGTATCCTGGGTGCCAATGAGCGAATTCAGGTGGCAATGATGGGTGTAAACAGCAGGGGCCTGGCTCTTGCTTCGAATTTTGCAGCACAGAAGAATTGTGAAATTCGTTTCATTTGTGATGTGGATAAGAGAGCTGCTGAAAAATGTATCAGTACGGTTACCGGGATACAAAACAAGCAGCCTTTGGCTCAGCCCGATTTCAGAAAGGCCCTGGAAGTGAAGGATATTGATGCCCTTGTAGTAGCTGCTCCTGACCACTGGCATGCTCCTGCAGCATTACTGGCTTCAGCCGCCGGTAAACATGTCTATCTTGAAAAGCCATGCAGTCATAATCCTCATGAAGGTGAACTGCTTCTTGCTGCATCTAAAAAGTACAAAAATGTAATTCAGATGGGTAATCAGCGTCGCTCATGGCCAAACGTGGCTGCAGGAATTGCAGAATTACATGCTGGAATTATTGGCCGTCCTTATTTTGCTAAGACATGGTACACAGCTAACCGCGCTCCTATCGGAGTAGGTAAAAAGATCGCGGTGCCCGACTGGCTGGATTACGATCTCTGGCAGGGTCCTGCTCCACGACGGGAACTGAAAGATAACCTGATCCACTATAACTGGCATTGGTTCTGGAACTGGGGTACCGGCGAAGCATTGAACAATGGTACGCATATGGTCGATCTTGCCCGCTGGGGACTTCAGGTTGATTACCCGACTAAAGTTACTTCAGCAGGTGGAAGGTACAGATATCAGGATGACTGGGAAACTCCGGATACTCAGAATATCGGCATTGAGTTTGCCAATAAATCGACCATATCATGGGAAGGCAGAAGCTGTAACCCATTCCCTATCGAAGGAAATACTGTGGGAGTGATATTCTATGGGGAGAATGGAACTCTGGTTATTGGCGGTGGAAATGCATACAAAGCATTCGACTTAAAAAATAATCTGATCAGGGAAGCAAAGAATGAAATTAAAGTAGATACAGGAAGTTTGACCAGCCCATCACAGACTCTGGATGCTTACCATCTCCAGAATTTCTTTAGTGCAATTAAGAGCGGAACTCCTTTGGCTTCAGATATTCAAAGCGGTCATAAGAGTACTCTTCTTTGTCAGCTTGGTAACATCTCTCAGCGTACCGGAAGGACACTAAATATTGATCCGGCGAACGGTCATATTATAAATGACCCTGGAGCGATGAAGCTTTGGACCAGGGAATATCAAAAAGGCTGGGAACCGAAAGTTTAGAATAAAATACCTGGACCCTTTGAAAAATGAAAGGCTTAATTCCTCTTTTTGATTTGGCGAATCATGATTTTGTATATCCGCTTCCTTTGCTGAAATGGCAATGATATTTAAATAAAATTGAGGAAATGATGCTTAAAACTCCAAAATCAGGAATTGGCATGTACCGCTGGAAGATTTGCGCCATGCTGTTTCTGGCTACAACGATTAATTTTGTGGACCGCCAGGTACTCGGCATTCTTGCGCCTCAGCTTCAAAAGGAATTCAGCTGGTCTGACTCAGAATATGGATTTATAGTCTCTTCCTTTCAGGCTGCCTATGCCATGGGCTTTCTTTTCATGGGGCATCTGCTGGATAAGATCGGTACCCGTATGGGTTCCATGATCGCTATCGGGTTCTGGAGTATTGCCACCATGCTGCATGCGCTGGTAGGCTCATTATTTGGATTTGCTGTGGTTCGTTTTCTTTTGGGATTAGGGGAAGCAGGGAACTTTCCATCGGCACTTAAGGCTGTTTCTGAATGGTTTCCCCGGAAAGAGCGTGCACTGGCTACAGGGATTTTTGTTTCCGGTGCAAGTGTGGGTGCCATCCTTGCTCCTCTAGCAGTTCCTTTTATAGCCATTCATTATGGATGGCAGATGACTTTTATTATTACAGGAGCGCTGGGGTTCATCTGGATCCTTTTCTGGTTAAAGATGTACAGATCTCCGCAGGAGCATCCGAAACTTGGAAAGGAAGAACTGGAATATATTACAAGTGATCCGGTAGAACTTCAAATGAAAATTCCCTGGCTGCAGCTTTTAAAATACAGACAAACCTGGGCATTCTCCTTTGGCGCCTTTATGACACATCCGATATTTTCATTTTTCCTTTTCTTCTTACCTAAGTTCTTTTACACGAATTATGGAGTTGGGATCGATAAAATTGGCCCGATCCTCATCGTAATATACCTGATGTCCGATCTGGGCAGTATTCTTGGAGGCTGGGCTTCATCTGCATTAATTAAAAGCGGATGGTCAATAAATAAAAGCCGCAAAACCACCATGTTTGCTTCTGCATTGTGCGTTGTTCCGGTTTATTTTGCAGCACAAACCACAGAGTTATGGGTTGCCGTTGGGTTGATAGGCCTTGCTTTGGCCGCACATTCTGCCTGGTCAGCTAACCTGTTTACACTCACCACTGATATGTTTCCGAGGCAGGTAGTAGGTTCTGTGGTAGGTATAGGCAGTATGCTGGGTGCTGTTGGAGGTATGTTCGGTGCGACAATTGGCGGCTTTCTGCTGCAGACTACCGGAAGCTACGTTTCATTGTTCATCTTCGCAGGCTGTGCTTATCTTATCGCCTTCGGAGGAATACAACTGCTTTCTCCTAAATTAAAACCCATAAGTCTAGAGAAATTAATTTAATCTAATCAAATGATAAAGTCTGATCTGAACTCTATAAAGCATCTGCTCTTACTAAATTGCATGATACTTTTTACCGCAGCATGCGGGAACAAATCCGAAAAAATGCATAATAATAATGAACCTGGTATTAATCTGATCACACTGGATCCTGGCCATTTTCACTCTGCCCTCATTCAGAAATCAATGTACCCGGAAATCAATCCCCTGGTAAATGTTTATGCCCCATCCGGAGATGAAGTTAAGGCTCATCTCAATCTGATCAGTTCTTACAATAAAAGGGCGGAGCAGCCGACAACCTGGAATGAAAAGGTTTATACCGGGGCGGATTACCTGGACAAAATGTTCGCCGAAAGGGCAGGGAACCTCGTTGTTATTGCCGGAAACAACAAACTTAAAACGGATTATATCAAACGTTCAGTTGAAGCAGGACTGAATGTACTGGCTGATAAACCGATGGCTATCAATACCGATGGCTTTAATACCCTGATTAAAGCTTTTGAAGCAGCCGAAAAGAATAAGGTATTGCTTTATGATATCATGACCGAACGCTACGAGATCAACAGTATCCTGCAAAAGGAATTCGCTCATCTTCCGGCTTTCGGTGAGCTTGAGAAGGGTTCGGAAGCGAATCCTGCGGTCACTAAAGTGAGCGTTCATCATTTCTTCAAGAATGTTTCAGGAAAGCCTCTTGTCAGACCGGCATGGTTCTTTGATGTAAAACAGCAGGGCGAGGGGATTACTGATATAACTACTCATCTGGTTGACCTTGTTCAGTGGGAATGCTTTCCTGAGGAGGCCCTGGATTATAAGAAAGATATTCAGATCGTATCAGCCAGGCGGTGGGCTACTCAAATAACTGCTTCGCAATTTGAAAAGGTTACACAAAAAAAGGAGTATCCGGAGTATTTAAAAGCGGATGTTAAGGATGGCTTGTTAAGCACCTATTCAAATGGAGAAATAAATTACATGCTGAAGGGTATCCATGCTAAAATATCAGTTACCTGGGATTTTCAGGCTCCTGAAGGAACAGGTGATACCCATTTTTCAGTGATGAGGGGTACAAAGGCGAATGTGATCATCCGGCAGGGTAAAGAGCAGCAATTTAAGCCCTCGCTATACATTGAACCTGCCGCCAAAACAAACATGATCGATTTTGAAAAGTCGTTGCAAGCTGACCTGAAGCAGGTCAATAGTAAATACCCGGGAGTTGAACTTAAACGAAATGATAAGGGTTGGGAGGTGATCATCCCCGAAAAATACAAGGTCGGGCATGACGACCATTTTGCCGAAGTGACTAAAAAGTACCTGCACTATCTGAAAGAAGGAAAATTACCGGCCTGGGAAGTGCCTAATATGATCGCCAAATATTATACCACTACAAAAGCGCTGGAACTGGCCTCAGCAAAATGATCAAAGCATTTTCTTAAAAAATCCTTTTTTTCTGTAATAGGCTATGCTGAGTTTGATCATTCTGTTATAGGTTTTCAATCCTTCAGGCTGTTTGTTGGCTTTCAGATAATTATCATAAAAAATGCTGCTCAGTTTTGCGGTATTACCCTGATACCTGGTCCAGTAATCTCTTTCGGTCTTAAAATCATTCAGCACAGGTTTGGAAATTCTGTTGCGCATCAGCTTAAAGGCCATACTATCGGTTTTCCATACTTCTGTTAGAAATTCCTGACTGGCCAGGTAATACGTAGAATACTTCAGCAGTCTGTCATTCGAGGATATTCCGCTCAGAAAACCTACAAAATTTGCTTCGTCTTCGGCAGCGAAACCTATCTGATGTGCCATTTCATGACAGGCTACAAAAGGCCTTAGAAACAGGGGCATCTCATTGTTGATCTGCGATTCGCCCGTAAACGGATTAAAATAACCTGCTGTGCCCAGATAATTTAGCAGCGGGCTTAAAATCGATGACTTGATCATCGGTTGAAATGTTCTGAAAGCCGGATCAGTTAAGGAGAGCTGCTGAACAGCCTGAACGGATCTGCTGTAAACGACTGCTTCTGACCGGATCAGATCAGCGGGCCTCAGTGCAGCATGACTTGAATTTAAAGAATCGATCAGCATGGAACTTATGGCCATGAGTTCGGATGTTTCAAATGAACTGTCCTTCAGATCAAGCCTTGCTGAAGCCGGCTGCCTGAAATAATTCAGCCCCCATAACAGGTAAAAAATAAGAAGGGCCACTTGCAGACTGAATATGAGTTTAAGAAATACAAGTCCTGACTGTCTGAATCTCTTGTTTATGGCCCGGGTGATAATTCCGATCAATCCTGTGATTATACCCAGGATGATGATCAGATAAATAATATCTCCAAAACTGAAAGGAATGGAATTGAATAAAAACTGGAAAGCAGTTCTGATGAAGGGGTAGATGCTCAGTGAGTAGTATTCCTCCACCAGGTTTGGATATTTTCTTAATCTGAACAATAAAAAGATCAGTATGAGCATGAAAAGAACCCGCAATAAGCTCCTTTTCAACATATCAACCTTACTATGATCTCTACTCTTCATTTTTATTAAAATTTTGTATATCAGTACATTGCCTGCTGATCTGCTGAATTATTTCTACCGGTAACCCATAGCCTGCAGGTCGAACAGTTCAGCATACCGTCCTCCTTTTTTCAATAATTCCTGATGGCTGCCAATTTCGATCAGTTCGCCTTTATCCAGGACCAGAATACGGTCGGCCATGCGAACGGTAGAAAAACGATGCGAGATCAGTACTGCTGATTTACCTTTAGTGAGCTCAGAAAAGCGTTGAAAAACCTCATATTCTGCCCGTGCATCCAGGGCCGCTGTTGGTTCATCCAGGATCAGTAGCTGCATATCTTTCATATAAGCCCTTGCGAGAGCAACTTTCTGCCATTCGCCTCCGGATAGTTCTACCCCATCGGCAAAGCGCTTACCCAGCATCTGATCATACTGATCCGGCAGTCCGGAGGCAAGAACATCCGCCAGACTTTTTTGAGCGGCAGTTACTATGAGGCCACGATTATCTTTTTCGGAAATATTTCCGCTGGCAATGTTTTGCGCAAAGGTCATCTGAAACCTTAAGAAATCCTGAAATATAATGCCTGTATTTTTTCTGAGATCATGCAGATCATATTTTCTGAGATCAATGCCGTCAAGCAGAATTCGGCCTTCAGAAGGGTCGTATAAACGGGCCAGTAATTTAACCAATGTTGATTTACCTGCCCCGTTCTCTCCAACAAGGGCGAGTTTCTCACCAGGCTTAAGTGTAAAGCTGATATGTCTGTTCGCCCATTTGTCTGAATTAACATAGCGAAATCCTACGTTTTCAAAGCTGAACCCGGTTCTGACAGGATTGGGGAAAGGCAGGGCATTTTTTAATGGTACGATCTTCGGCCTGATCTCAAAGAATTCAAAAAAGTCGCTGAGATAAATGGCACCCTGAGATATGCTAGTGAAGCGGGTCAGAATACTTTCGAGGGATGAACGCATTTGCCGGAAGGATCCGGCAAGAAATGTCAGTTCACCGATACTTACCTTTCCTTCAATGGTTTTAAAAATAATGATTCCATAGGCCAGGTAATAGCCCGCACTTCCCATCACAGAGAAGACTGCCCCCCATCCTGCACGCCGTATCACAAGTTTCCGGTTATCCCGGTAGAATTTACCCGACAGGCTGCGGAAACGCTCAATGATAAATCCGGAAAGATTAAACATTTTGACCTCTTTAGCCGTTTCATCACTCGCTCCCAAAAAGCGGATATAGTCTAATTCCCGGCGCTCAGGAGTTTGTCCGCGTGTAAGGGCATAGGTTTTATCATTAAAATAGGATTCCCCTAAAAAGGAGGGGATAATAGCAACTATTAATAAGAGGATCAGCCATGGATTAAAGGCAATAAGCCCTGCTGCCAGAAAAGCCATCGTTATGATATCCTGAACCTGGCTCATTACCTGGGAAAGGAGCATCGTGCGCCCAAGGGTTTGCTGTCTGGCTCTTTCCATTTTATCATAAAAAATCGAATCCTCAAACTGATCCAGATCCAGTGTTGCAGCATGCTCCATGATCTTTACAGAGGTATGATTGGAGAACAGGTCGCCCAGTAAACTATCCATAAGTGAAATTGCCCGGCTCAAACCATCAGCGAAAACAGCCAGTGCGAACTCAATACCTACCAGGGTCCATAAATGATCGGCAGCTAAATTGCCTGTCCCATTGCTTAAGAGAATGACCTCATCAATAATGAGTTTACCAACATATAACATTCCCAGAGGTAAAGCAGATCGAATAAGCCTGAGGAAGGCACTGCCAAGGGTCATGCCAGGGCTTGTTTGCCATACCAGTTTAAGAAAGGCCGGTAAATTAGCCAGTGCTGAAAGGCGCTCCTTTAATGTTAAACGATTGGATGGAATTGAATTTTTGGGTTTTTTTTCAAACCGGCTTTTTTCACTCATTTGTACAAATTTAACATTCACAGCGATTTTCTGTTCATCTGTTATTTGCGTAGTTTAGTTAATATTGCATTGCGATTAGATTTGGCTTCGTATAAATTTTAAATGATATGATAACGATAAAGAGTTACAATGAATTTGAGGCCTTTTCAGGAAAGGAATTAGGTGTATCACCCTATCATAAGATCAGCCAGGAGCAGATCATGCAATTTGCAGATGCTACACTGGACCATCAATGGATTCATACCGATACTGAACGGGCTGAGAAAGAAGGGCCCTTTAATGCGACTATTGCACACGGTTACCTTACCCTATCACTGATACCCTATTTGTGGAAGCAAATAGTTGATATTCAGAACCTTAAAATGGAGATCAATTATGGTATTGAGAACCTTAGATTCGGGCAGGCAGTGGTTGTGAACAGTGAGGTAAGGCTAAGGGTAAAGCTGGCAGCGATAGCGAATTTAAGAGGAGTTACCAAAGCCACAATTGCTGCTGAGCTTGAGATTAATGGTCAGATCAAACCCGCATTCAGGGGGGAGGTGATATTTCTGTATCATTTTAAAGATTAAGGCCCTTCGTATTTAACAAAAAATTCCTTCTCTGGCATGATTGCTGTCATAATAAGTTAAGATTGTCAGAATGATCAGATAAAGGATATTTTCTTAGCTTATCGTCCTGATAAAGCTGATTGTTTATTATTAAGATTTTTATGAGTTCTCCAATTGATAATCTGACCAATATTATTTCTGCTTCCCCAACCGCAATTGCTGTTTTGGATACTAAAATGTGCTATATAGCTGCCTCGCAGAAATGGGTGGATGACTATGGACTTCAGGGAAAAGAAATATTGGGACGTTCGCATTATGAACTTTTTCCTGAGATAGGTGAAGAATGGAAAGCCATTCATAAAGCCTGTCTGCAGGGAAAAGCCCAAAGAAATCCGGAAGATAAATTTATCAGACTTAATGGCACTGTTCAGTGGCTTAGCTGGGAGGTTAAGCCATGGACAGATAATGAGGGTAATATTGGCGGAATAATTATGTATTCGGCGGATATAACTTCCAGAATAACAAAAAATAATGAACTAAAGCGCACGCTCGAGTTATTTGAGGAAACCAATGAAGTTGCCCGTATAGGATCCTGGGAAATTGATTTGGTCAGAGAGACCGTTTTCTGGTCGTCCATGATCCGGAAAATTCATGAGCTGGATGCTGATTTTGTACCAGATTATTCAAATCCATGGCAGTTCTTTAAGGAAGGGATTAACAAGGGAATCCTGTTATCCCGGATGTCTGAAGCTGTTGAAAAGGGCATTTCCTTTGATGAGGAACTGGAAATTATTACCCGAAAAGGGAATATCCTTTGGGTCAGGATAAAGGGAAATCCACAAGTTAGAGATGGGAGATGTGTAAGGGTATTTGGAACCATCCAGGACATACAGCAAGTGAAAATACAAAGTATTCTCCAAAAAGACAGTGAGGAAAAATATAAATCGATCATTGAAAATTCCCTTAATGCCTTTTTCCTTGTTGAGCCCGATGGAACCCTTCTGGAAGCGAATCGGGCTGCGATAGAGATGTTTGGATATAGTTTGGATGAGTTAAGGAGAATTGGAAGATCGGGTATCATGGATACTTCAGATCCTAACTTTAAACGGTATCTGACACTTAGCGAAGAACTCGGTTCTGCGAGGGCAGAACTAATAGGCATACGCAAGAACGGAGATCATTTTCCTAATGAAACATCAGGCGTAACGTTTAAAGATTCAAATGGTGTGCTGCGGACAAGTGTTAGTATGGTTGATATTTCCGACAGGAGGAATGCGGAAGAGAGCCTGCGACTGAGTGAGGCCCAATTCAGGGCAGTATTTGAATATTCCGGCACAGGGATAGCGCTTGCCGGCCTCAACGGAAAGTTCATCAGAGTGAATAAAAGCTTCTGCCAAATTGTAGGCTATTCGTCTAATGAGCTTCTCTCGCATAATTTTCAGGAGATCACTCATCCTGATGACCTGGAGAAAGATATAAGTTTGATCCGTGAAATGCTGGATGGGAAGAGACAATCTTACCAGCTTGAAAAACGCTACCTGCACAAAAACGGGAGTATAATATGGGTTCTGCTGGCCGGATCATTAATCCTTGATAAGGATCTTAAACCTTCACACCGTATTATACAGATCCAGAATATAACGGATAGAAAGAATTTTGAAAATGCCATGCACCAGGAACATGAGTTGCTAAGCACTCTTATTAACAATATCCCTCTTAATATTTTTGTAAAGGACCTGCAGTCTCGTTATACCCTTGTCAATAAGACGGATGTTGAATATATGGGAGCTGAAAACGCTGATGGGATTTTAGGAAAGGATGACTATGAACTCTATCCTATGTACCTTGCACGGATCTTTTTTGCTGAAGATCAGGAGGTTTTTAAATCCGGGAAAGCTATTATAAACCGGGAAAAAACAATAACCTGGGCTGACGGGAGCACCCGCTCCTTTTTAACCTCAAAGATTCCCTTAATGGAGGATAATGGACAGGTTACCGGGCTGTTAGGTATCGATTATGATATAAGCAAGATAAAAGATGCAGAGATTGCCCTGTTTGAAAGCGAACAAAAATTTCGGAAAATATTTGAGAATATCCAGGATATATTTTTTCAGACTGATCAGGATGGTATAATAACTGAGATCAGCCCATCGATAAAGAAACATTCAGGATATTCCCGTGAGTCCGCTATCGGCAGGCCGGTTACTGATTTCTATTATCGTATTGAAGACAGGGCGGCCCTGATAGATATCCTTAAAGAAAACCGCAGCGTAAATGATTATCAAGTGCGATTAAAATCGAAAGCGGGGGAAATTAAATATGTTTCTTTAAATGCCCAGCTTATCATCCGGAATGATAAAATAATAGGTACGGAAGGGAGTATGCGGGATGTTACTGACAGGAAAATTCAGGAAGATACACTAAAAGCGCTCAATAATGACCTGAACCTGCTTAACGACCAGAAAAATAAACTACTTTCCGTAATAGCACACGATCTTAGAAATCCGATATCCGGCTGTGCAGGTTTATTGGAAGTGGTGTTTATGGACGTTGAAAGCACGACAAAAGAAGAGCTTGTAGAATATATGACCATGATGCAGAAAAGTGTACGGAGTGCCCATGAACTTTTAGAGGATCTGATGGAATGGGCTAAAATTCAATTTAATTCAGTAGATTTTAATCCTGTGCGGATAAATGACATTAAAAAACAGGTTATGCATTGTCTAAAAAAAATAGATCCCATTGCAGAAGCAAAACAAATAAAGATATCGGCGGATCTGGATGAAGACCTCGGGATAAGCCTGGATAAATATATGTTTGATGCGATTATTCGTAACCTGGTTACTAATGCCGTGAAGTTTTCAAATACCGGTGGCGAAATAAAAATTTCTGCCAAAGAAGAGAAAGATGGAATTACATTTTCAGTGTCTGATAATGGGATCGGTATTGCTTCAGGGGATCTGGTTAAATTATTCGGTAATGATGCAGGTTTTACTTCCTACGGCACACATGGCGAAAAGGGGACAGGAATGGGCCTGGGGCTTTGCCGTAATTTTGTTGAGAAACATGGAGGTAAAATCTGGGTTGAGAGTACAGAGGGTAAAGGGAGTACTTTTTATTTTACTATCCCTGATCAGGAAGTCCAGGTGTAATTCGTCCCGTTTCGGGGTACTTATTATGAGCGGAATTTGTACTCCCTGAAATATCCCCCTCCAGTTAAAGGAGTTTTAGATGATCTTCAATCGCCCAAAAACATGATATTTTTTCTGGAATTATGTTTAAGTTGGCCTCCTGAAAATCGTCTCTGAAAAGGATATCTATGGCTAACCCCCGCAAGGCTGCAATCAGTTTTATATTTATTACGCTTTTACTTGATGTTATCGGACTGGGCCTGATCATACCTGTATTTCCACAGCTGATAGGGGAGCTGATCCATGGAAATATGAGCCAGGCTTCACAGTGGAGCGGCTTACTGACCTTCGCCTATGCCTTTATGCAGTTTGTGTGCGCTCCGATCATCGGGAATCTGAGTGATCAGTACGGCAGGAGGCCCGTTCTGCTTTTGTCATTATTCGGATTCGGGATCGATTACATTTTTCTTTCATTAGCTCCCACAATCTGGTGGCTTTTTCTTGGGCGTATCATTGCCGGAATGTTCGGAGCAAGTTTTACCACAGCCACAGCATATATAGCAGACATCAGTACACCCGAAAACCGTTCAAAAAATTTCGGTATGATCGGTGCTGCATTTGGTCTGGGATTTATCATAGGCCCGGGATTGGGGGGCCTTTTAGGTGAATTCGGCCCAAGAATTCCTTTTATCGCTGCGGCTGTATTAACCTTTATTAATGTAATATATGGCTATTTTGTTCTGCCCGAATCGCTGGTAAAGGAACACAGGCGTCCCTTTGAATGGAAACGGGCTAATCCCCTGGGTTCATTAATGCAGCTGAAAAAATATAAGGGTGTTGGCGGCCTGATCGTTTCAATGATCTTTGTCTATATCGCCGGCCATGCAGTTCAAAGTACATGGACCTTCTTTAATATTGAAAAATTTCAGTGGAGCAATGCCTTAATGGGACTTTCCTTAACGGTCATTGGGTTGCTTATTGCCATTGTTCAGGGCGGACTAATTCGATATATTAATCCCAAACTGGGGGATGAAAAGAGCATTTACGTGGGTCTGGGCCTGTATTCTTTTGGTCTGCTTTTATTCGCCTTCGCATCAGAGGGATGGATGATGTTTGTCTTTTTAATCCCTTACTGTCTTGGGGGAATCGCCGGGCCGGCATTACAATCAATTATATCAGGTAATGTTCCTAAAAATGAACAGGGAGAATTACAGGGTGCTTTAACCAGTCTGATGAGCGCTACTTCTATCATTGGGCCCTTATTAATGACCAATCTTTTTGCCTGGTTTACAAGACCGGAAGGCCAAATTAAATTTGCAGGAGCACCTTTTTTAGCCGGTGCAGTTTGTATGCTGATCAGTGCTGTACTGGCTGCCAGAACAATGAAGAGAGATGCCTTTTTGAATAGAAAAAGGAATGCGGAAGACGTAGCCCTGAACCAGCTTCCCTAAGCAGACCATTGTTTCCTGAAAACCCTTGATTTTAAAAATATCCGTCCCGCAGGATCAATTTTTTTGCGGCGGACTGATCATGATGTGAGCGCGGTGAGTACCCGGATCCATTAACCAGGGCATTCCCGGAGCATCAGGCTTTAAGGGTAATCCGGTACTTTCTGCGGTAGCATATGGAATATAAATAACATACCTCAGGTAACCATCCTTTACTGAACCTGTTACAGGGTCGTAATTCTCTGCCTTTGCTGTATAGACGTACAAGCTTGTTGGCTGCTTCGGCATCTTTAGCTTGCCTGATTTAGCCTCCTTATCGCGGATGTCGGTTACTTCTTTGGGTGTTTTGCCTGCCATTTTCAGATCCCGTCCGCGTTTCATAAAAGGCTCAAGATCTTCATGATAACTGGCCACACTTAAGCCGGGTATTTTAGGATCATCAGCCAGGCAAATCATTTCATTTGTGCCTTTTCTAAGTAAAACAAAATCTCCTTTTTCATTATAGCCAAAGACAGTCGCCGCATCGCGCTTGGCAGCCGGAGCGGCCATTACTGCAGTTTGAATTTGTACAGTGGCCGAAGGTATAGGCGATTGAGCAAAACCAAAGACAGTTATGCTTAACAGAATAATAGCGAGTATTGGAGTTTTCATCCTGATATTTTTAGGGTATTAGATTTATACTTAATAATATTAACTTTTTTTACTCAGAATCGCAAAAAAAATCTTGCTTTTTGAAGGCTTGCTAAATCCGGATCAAAATTATGGCCTCACCTTTGGAACGAGTTTGATCTCATAATCGGATATTTCAATAAGCCGCTCCTTATAGAGGCTTCCGATAGCTTTTTTAAATGCTTTCTTGCTGATCTTCAGTTTGTTATATATATCCTCCGGAGAACTTTTATCGCCTAAAAGAATACAACCATTGTGCTCCTCAAGGTTGATCATCAGGCTATCTTTCAGATCCAGAATATGCCTGAACCCAATTACCTGCAGACTCAGATCGATTTTATTTCCTTCCCTGATCTTTTTAATAAAACCTCTCCGCTGGTCCCCTGCTTTAAGATCCTCAAAAACTTCATTATGATATAATAATCCCATATACCTCTGATTGATTACCGCACTGTAACCTAGATCACTTTCTTCTGTGATGAGCAGATTCACTTCATCCCCCTGCTCCAGATCATGTTCATCCTGATCAATAAAATCGCTCAGTCGGGATGATGCTGTAATCCGGTCGTTTTTTTCATCAGTATATAAGAATACAACATATTTTTGTCCGGTCTGCATCGGGCGTTTTTGCTCACGTTCGGGTACAAAAACATCCTTTCCTATACCCATATCCATAAAGACCCCCTGTTCATTCTGATCCACCACTGTTAATAAGGCAAATTCACCGACCATCGCCAAAGGTGTTTCTGTGGTGGCCATTAATCGGCCATCGCTATGTATATATACAAAAACATGAAGATTATCTCCTGCCTGAACACCTTCCGGAGCATGCTGGTATGGCAGCAGGACCTCCTTCTCACCGTCAGTCAGGATCAGACCGGCATCTGTCTTTTTTATAAATCGTAACTCATTGAACTTTCCGATCTCTATCATGTTTGCTTATTAATTCTTTTGCAAAGATACTAAACTGTAAATATTGATTTTGGATATCTTATCTTAGGGTGCAATAATTCGAAAATTTCTTTTAGGTAAATCTTTGTTATCGGCTGCTTGTCTTATTCATTTTTAATATCCTTTGATTATTTTCATTCATTATTTGATCATATGTTGCTGAGATCCGGGCTTATCCTATTCAGAATTTTATTCTTATTCCTGTTTTCCTATTCATTATCAGGGCAGGATCTTCAGAAAAGGATAACCCAGCAAAAACTTGCCCTGACAAATTATTCTGCTGATTTTGAACTTTCTCCAAAATGGTCATTAAGTGCAGAGATTCAGGAACGTATTTACCTGGATCCTGTGAGGCAATCCCAGATATTCGTTAAATCACAGCTAGGCTTTGAACCATTTAAAGATTTTACTTTCGCAAATGGCCTTGCTTATGGATACAGGTTTTTAGAGAGGATTTCCTATATGCTTTCACTGGAATGTAAATTACTTAAATCAAAAAATCATGATCACGACCTGTATCTTAAACTTAGCGACGGGATCTATGTCAATACTCATAAAGGCATAGTTTACAATTCATTTGATCAGAACCGGTTTTATGCCGGGCTCAATTATAAGATGGTCAAAAATATGACGATTGAACTGGGTTATGTAAACTACTTTCAGCAACGAATTTCCGGAGTCGATTATTTAAATCGTAATATTGCAAGTTTAGCGATCAACCACAGTATAAAAATGTATCATTAGGTTTTCGCACCCAAATTACAGGTTTAAAAAATTCAGGAATTGGTAAAAAAAGTATTTTTAATAACTCCCCCCTTCACGCAATTAAATACGCCATACCCTGCAACGGCTTATCTGAAGGGGTTTTTAAATACCAAAAACATTTCTTCCTTTCAGTCTGATCTGGGAATTGAGGTTATACTGGTCCTGTTTTCAAAATCCGGCCTCGAAGACCTTTTTAATAAAATTAATATAGGGCAGGAATCCCTGAGTGAAAATGCGCATCGAATCATTGCTCTTAAATCACACTATATCAATACCATTGATGCGGTGATCTCCTTTCTGCAGGGTCATAATCCAACACTTTCCCATTTGATTTGCCAGGAAGATTTCCTGCCCGAGGCTTCACGCTTTGACCAGGTTGAAGAGCTGGACTGGGCTTTCGGAACCATGGGTACCCAGGACAAGGCGAAACATCTGGCAACCTTATACCTGGAAGACATTTCTGATCTGATTGTAGAATGTGCTGACCCTCACTTTGGTTTCAGCAGATATGCTGAACGGCTCGCCCGTTCGGCGGGTAGTTTTGATGAATTGTATCGCTTTTTGCAGCTTGATCTGACCTATACGGATAGGATCCTTATTGAAATATTAAA
Source organism: Pedobacter sp. (assembly GCA_036677005.1). Lineage (GTDB taxonomy): Bacteria > Bacteroidota > Bacteroidia > Sphingobacteriales > Sphingobacteriaceae > Daejeonella. Next base: position 46,954 of record JAKFBV010000119.1, on the reverse strand, counting down.
GAAAAGAATGGAGGAGGTTCAGCCCGAACTGGTTTCCATTTCAGTGCCATTTCCAGGTAATCTGTATGCAGCATTCAGGACTGCCCAATGGATAAAAATCCATTATCCGAAGGTTAAAATTGCGATGGGGGGAGGTTTCCCAAATACTGAATTGCGTTCAGTTTCGGATGTCAGGGTATTCGAGTTCTTCGACTTTATTTGTCTGGATGATGGAGAAGGCCCGATAGAACATCTTTGTGAACTGATAGATGGGAAACGCGGGATCAAAGACCTGAAAAGAACGTTTACTCTGGCAGATGGCAGGCTGAACTATTGCAATGCCAGCACGGCACTTGACTATAAGCAGTTTGAAACCGGCACCCCCGATTACAGCGACCTTTGTCTGGACAGGTATATATCCGTTATTGAAGTAGTTAATCCAATGCATCGGATGTGGAGTGATGGGAGATGGAATAAACTCACCATGGCACATGGCTGCTATTGGGGAAAATGTACATTCTGTGACATCTCCCTGGATTATATTAAAATTTATGAACCCATCGCCGCAGGTTTACTTTGCGACAGGATGGAGGAAATGATTGCACAAACCGGGGAGTATGGTTTTCATTTTGTAGATGAGGCTGCGCCCCCTGCCTTAATGCGTTCGCTGGCATTGGAAATCATACGGCGTAAACTTACGCTTACCTGGTGGACCAATATCCGCTTTGAAAAAAGCTTTACTAAAGACCTTTGTTTATTGCTTAAAGCTTCTGGCTGTATTGCGATCTCCGGTGGTCTCGAAGTTGCCTCCGACCGCTTGCTTGGACTTATTCAAAAAGGGGTTACGGTTGAACAGGTTGCACAGGTGACCCGTAATTTTACCGATGCAGGTATTATGGTCCATGCTTACCTGATGTATGGTTTTCCTACCCAAACCGCTCAGGAGACGATCGATTCCCTGGAAATGGTCAGACAAATGTTTGAGGCAGGGATCCTGCAGTCTGCATTCTGGCATCAGTTTGCTATGACGGCTCATAGTCCGGTAGGCTTGTATCCTGAAAAATTCAATGTTGCGAAAGCTAGCGGAACGATCGGAACCTTTGCGAATAATGATATCGTCCATCTGGATAAAAGCGGGGCCGATCATGAACTATTCAGCTATGGTTTAAAGAAATCACTTTTCAATTATATGCACGGGATCTGTTTTGATTATCCTCTGCAGGATTGGTTTGAACATAAGGTGCCTGATACTCGCATCGATCCTCAATTCATTGTAAGTTCCCTTTCGGAGGATGAACCGATTATTGTAAAACCCGATGCCAAAATTGTCTGGCTGGGATCCCCGCCCATGCTTAAGTATTTTACAAAAAACAAGAGGGGTAGTCAGTGGGAAATGGCTGAGCTCAAATTCTATGATATAAAATCGGATCGTACTATCCAGCTTGGAAAGGAGCAAGCCGCATGGCTAGTAAATATTCTGTCAAAAATTAATCCCGAAAATACTGAGATCTATACCTTCAGGAAAGTGAAGGAGGATTTTGAAAGCCGGCTCGGCCAGGATTTTGAACCCTTCTGGTATAGTAAAACTATCAGTACTTTAAGGGAAAGGGGTTTGCTGGTACTTTAATGCTTACCTGATAAAACGGGATCCTTAGCTGTTCGACATGTTGATTTACAACGCTGACAGGGTTCTAAACCCTGTCAGCGTTACAGAACCCTGTCAGCGTTAAATCTAATTTACTCCTCCTTTACGGGTAGGCTGGCGCTGCTCAGGCCAGGTCATAGTTTCTCCTGTGCGCTGGCTGACCGGCAATACACTTTTTATACGTGAGGATCTTACCGGATATTCACTGGCCATATAAACCAGGATAGCAGTCAGTATGGCATTTTTCTGTACATCATCGAAAACAATTTTATCATAGGTATCCCTGTTGGTATGCCAGGTATAAGTTCCGTAAGCCCAGCTTAAGGAGCTTAAAGAAAATGCCGGCACCCCTGCTGCAACAAAGGATGCATAATCAGACCCGCCGCCACCCGGAGTACCCGGAAAATTTGATTTGATCTCTGAGCGGATCTCTGCAGGAACAGGGTTCAGCCATTTGCCCAGGTATTCATAGGAATTCAAAAACCCCTGACCTGAAAGGTCAACAACCCTTCCTGTTCCGTTATCCTGGTTGAAAAGTGCCTGGATATTCTGAACAATCTGCGGATGATCAGCAACAAATGCCCGGGATCCGTTCAGGCCCTGCTCTTCACTGCCCCAGTGGCCGACTAAAATAGTTCGTTTAGGGTTTGGGTACACTTTTTTCAATATTCTCATCGCCTCAAGCATAGTAATTGTACCTGTGGCATTATCGGTAGCGCCGGTACCGCCATCCCATGAGTCGAAATGGGCAGACAGCATGACATATTCATCGGGCTTTTCTGTTCCTTTTATTTCGGCAAGGGTGTTAAACGTGGGTACAAGACCCAGTTCTTTTGAATCTGTACGGACACTGATCTTAGGATTTACTCCTGATTCTGTCAGGCGGTATAACATGCCGTAATCTTCCAGAGAAATATCAACAGTTGGGATTTTTGTAGTATGGGCACCGAATATTTTATTTACTCCAAATCCTGCCGACCAGTTTGAAGCGACAATTCCCGCAGCTCCGGCCTTTTCTATTGCAAGTGCAAGTTCTTTTGGGCTCAGGCCTGTTTTGCTGATGCGGTTACGCCATGCACTGACTGCGGCAGTACGTTCTGCCTTCATTTTATCAACAGATTCTTTGGTGCCGAATTCTTCCCAGTTTCTATCATCCCTGCCGGTAGGCTGTTGCATAGAGATCATTACGAATTTTCCTTTTACGGATGGGAGCCATTTTTGAAATGCCAGCGAGTCGGCAGATTCTGCCAGAATGATCGTTTCGGCAGTAATGGCTTTGCCGGAGGTCGAAGGGCTCCAGGCAAGCTGCATGCCTTCCAGCGATTTCACCCGAGGATAGACCATGTCAATATGAGACACTCCTCTTTCCCATCCGCGCCATTCTCCCCATTTTTCATTCCTGGCTGTTATTCCCCAGCTTTGATATTTCGACACAGCCCAGTCATGTGCCTGCTTCATTTGCGGTGTTCCTACCAACCTCGGACCGATTCCATCTGTCAGTTCATGGGCAAGTTTTTTTAATTGAGAGTTCCCGGTAGCCTCTTTTATTATTGCTTCAACAACAGGATCCTCGCTTTGAGCATAACCCGGGCTTGCATATAATAGCAGGGAAATGGATAATAGCATTATAGTTTTTCTCATGAAAGATAAAATTTAGGAGTTTATAAATGGTTTCGAACAGCTAAGATATTAAAGATCTTCAATTAGCCTGGTGCAATTCTCATTGATTATTACTAATTTCCTCGCCAATTTAATAGTTGAAATACATGATCTGTTCTTCAGCCTTTCCTCGAAAATTCAAGTGCCTGCTTTTTACAGGGCTGCTGTCATTTCTGAATGCTGCTCCGGGATTTGCCCAGCCTAAGTTTGCCGGAAAGGAGGACCTATTAATTACCCCGGAGCAGTACATCGCTGTATTTAACCCGGTAGCACCTGAAATCGATGGAAAGATCAATGATGCAGCCTGGCAGAATGTAGCATGGACCGCGTACTTTAAAGATATTGAGGGCGAAAAAAAACCTGCTCCAACATGGAATACCAGGGTAAAAATGACCTGGGATAATAAAGGCTTGTATATCGCTGCCGAATTGCTGGACCCGCATGTATGGGCCTATTTGAAGAATCACGATGATATCGTGTTTTATGATAATGATTTCGAGGTTTTTATAGATCCCGACAATGATACTCATACTTATTATGAGATCGAAGTGAATGCTGTAAATACTATTTTTGATCTGTTATTGGCTAAGCCTTACCGGAACGGAGGCGGTGCCTTGTTTACTTATAATACACCAGGATTACGGTCCGCTATTAGCGTACAGGGTACGGTCAATAACCCAAATGATACCGATAAGGGCTGGACTGTAGAGATGTTCATACCTTTTGCGGCTGTTACTGTAGGTAATATTCCCAAAATCCCGGAGGATGGTGATTTCTGGCGGATCAATTTTTCAAGGGTAGAATGGGATACCGAAGTTAAGGAGGGGAAATATGTTAAAAAGAAGGACGCCAATGGTAAAAATCTTCCGGAACATAATTGGGTATGGTCGCCGCAGGGTCTGATCAATATGCATTTTCCTGAGCGCTGGGCTTATCTTCATTTCAGCAAAAAAGCCGCCGTGGAAGCGAAAACTACCTATGCCATACCTTACAGCGAAGAGCAAAAGAAACATCTCTGGTATGTATATTATCTGCAAAAGGATCATTTCCAGAAGAACCATACCTATGCATCGGACCTGGGCAAACTGGGAATTAATGAACTCGCTTTCAACATTGAAGGCAAAGTGAATAAGCTTTGGATGGAAGCTACCAGCAGGCAGTTCATGGTTTATATCAGCAGTGGCGAAAAGGTGTATAGCCTGAATGATGAAGGACTTGTGAGTTCGTTCAGTCAAAATCTGAAATAGGAGCTGCCCAATAATTTCAATTATCAATTTTCAAAAAAATCCGGCAGTATAACTAAGGCCTGCTCAGCCTCCACTGATTTACCTTCGGCTGACTAAATTCAATACGCTTACCTCAGATTGTTATTCCAAAACAGATCCCGGCAAAATGGTATGATTAGAGGGATTATTGAAGGCAGTGTCTAAGTCTTAAGCGTGAGATTACCGGAATTATTTTTAAAGAATTTATTTATTCCTGCCTCATTTTCAGGATTCCGATTCCTGGTGCCCATAATCCTGTTCAGCTATGGTATAAGGGCTTAATGAAGCAAATATTGCTGTGGCAAATGTCTTTTGACTTCTTGGATTAAATACCCTTAATTGAACATTCCAGCTAATTTCAAATATTCCATGCTGTTTTTGCTGACATTCTTTGCATTTTTTCTGAAACTATTCCCTGCCGGTTACGTTATAAAAGGTACTAAACTCTGCTTTTTTGTTTAGGATGGAATCGGCTAACTATCCGGCTACTCATTTCATAAATTATCTCTTAATAACCAGATGGAAACTCAGCCGCGGGAAATCAAATATCTTTTGCTTGCAGGCCTGTTTTTCATATTTGGGATTGGTTCTTTAATGGCACAGCAAAAAGCTATGTTCAGCCAGTACATGTTTAATGGATTGGTAATTAATCCGGCCTATTCTGCAGTTGATGAAGCACTTAATATTACCGCCCTCGCCAGGCAGCAGTGGGTTGGATTTAAGGGGGCACCTAATACACAGACCTTTTCTGTTCACAGTCCGGTAAAACAATCCAATACATCAGTTGGATTAATTTTGATGAGGGATCAGATTGGTGAGGTGATCAGTGAAAACGGAGTCTTAGGAACACTGGCCCACAGAGTTGCGATAGGTGATAATACCTACTTTGCCCTCGGACTTAATGGAGGAATAGGTAAATACCTTGGACAATACAGTTTAGCAGGGAGTGCTTCTTCAGCCGGAGATCCTGTATTTGCCGATCAAAACTCATTAAGAGGAAATTTGGGATTTGGAATGATGCTGTTCTCCGAAAAATTTTACGCAGGTTTTTCTTCCCCCTTTTTCTTTTACCGCGATATAGGCAGCTCTTCCTCATCTTCAACAGCCTATAAACCTCATTATTTATTGCAGGGAGGTTATCTGGCAGACCTGGGAGATGATATAAAGTTTAAACCGAATGTTTTAGTCAAATATGTAAATGGATCTCCAATCCAGATAGACTTAAATGCTAATTTTCTATTGAAGGAAACGATATGGATAGGAGCTTCGCTCCGCTCAATGGATTCGCTTGATTTATTGGCTGAAATACAGCTGACTCCAAATATTCAGCTGGGGTATTCTTACGATTTTACAACCAGTCAGCTTGCTAAAGTTGAAAAGGGATCGCATGAGATCGCCTTAAGCTTCAGGCTGGCTCCAAAGTCATCTTCTTTGCCCAGGTGTTATTTTTAATTTTTCAGGGTAAGGGTTTATCTGATATAGATCCTTATTCTACGCTTACCGTAAGCCCTTCCTGCTGAAGGATCTTGCGGTAAACCTCTACTTCGGTAAATGAACCCTCCAGAATAATGCATTTTCCATCATTATGAACGGTCCAGGCTATTCGTTCAGCTTGTTTATCGGTATAATCGAGGTATTTTACCAGGCAGTGAATAACATGCTCGAAGGTATTGCTATCGTCATTCCAAAGGATTAGGCGATGGTTAACTTTTAACGCTGCTAAAACTTCCTCAAGCGTTAGTGTCTCCTCCTGTACCTGTGTTCCCATTTTACAAAAATACAGAATGGATAGTGATTCCGCTAAGATTAATATAACATAACTATTCCTGAAGGATGGCAGAGGCCTCGATCTCAATGAGCAGATCCGGATGGATCAGCTTGCTTACTTCGATCATAGTGGCGGCCGGTTTTATTTTACTGAAAAATTCAGCATGGGCGCGGCCGGCTTCTTCCCATTTACTGATATCAGTAAGATACATACGCGTACGGACCACATCTGTCATTGCTGCACCTGCCTCCTGCAAAGATCTTTCTATCTTCTGTAAAATGAATTTGGTTTGGGTATAGAGATCATCTTTCCCCATCAATTTATCTCCATCAACTGATGTAGTACCTGAAACTTCGATCACGTTGCCGATACGAACTGCCCGGCTATAACCCACCTGGCCTTCCCAGACGGCTCCGGATAATATATTGAAACGTTTCTGCATGAATTATTTAAAAATTAAGGTTTAACTTCCTTTTGCTGACCTGGTCATCATTTCAAGCATGTCCCACATCTCAGGTGTAATGGCTTCAAGGCCGTTAAATTGGCCTGCGCCCTGCAACCATTCCCCCCCGTCAATAGTGATTACCTCACCATTGATATAGCCTGAAAAATCAGACATCAGAAATGCAGCCAGATTGGCCAGCTCCTGGTGTTCTCCGACCCGTTTCAAGGGAACGCGGTTTTTGAAATCAAATTTTTTCGCCATATCACCAGGCAATAATCTGTCCCATGCACCCTTGGTTGGAAAGGGGCCGGGTGCTATCGCATTATTCCTTATACCATATTTCCCCCATTCTGCGGCCAGTGAACGGGTCATTGCTAAGACCCCGCCTTTTGCGCAGGCTGAAGGAACTACATAACCTGAACCTGTAAATGCGTAAGTGGTTACGATATTTAAAACGGTACCGGCCTGCTTTTCTTTGATCCAGTGTTTGCCAAGAGCCATTGTACAGTTTGCAGTACCTTTTAAAACAATGTCAATAATGGTTGAAAATGCATTTGCAGATAGCCGTTCAGTAGGTGAGATGAAATTTCCTGCGGCATTGTTCAGCAAGCCATTCGCCTGGCCGAAGCTTTCCAGTGTTTGCTTCAACAGCTCATCCACCTCTTCCGGCTTGCGAACATCACATTGTACCGGTAAAACTCTTGCTGTCAGGCCCGGATTAGCAGCTGCCGCTTCAGCCTGCATTTCCTCAGCGGTTTTCTTCAGTACATCTATCTTGCGGCTTGTAATGACAACATTAGCGCCGAGTTTCAGAAAATAGGTGCTCATGGCCCTGCCTAATCCCGTACCTCCCCCTGTAACTATTATTGTTTTTCCACTCAGGGCATTATCACGTAACATGGATTCATTATACATATCAGGCGGATTTTTGTTGGAGGTTTTGGATGATTGTTTTTAAAATAGAACGGGTCGCCGGAGACCACCATTGCTCAAGCATATGCCTCAGCATTTCGGTGGGATCTGCGCTTACTTTTTTGAGCAGTTCGGTGCGCATATTCACCTTACTCTGCTGCCAGGTAGTACGATCCAGTTGAATATACATCAGCATTTTGCGTTCAGCAGCGTGTAAAATGCTTTCTGGGTTAACCAACTCGTCAACCAAACCTGAATTCAGGGCTTCCCGGGTGTTCAATAATTTACCCTCCAGCATAAATCGGTAAGCAGGAGCGCTGCCGAGCCAGAATGAGTACAGGTGAAAAATGCTTTCCGGAACTATTATACCTACCGGTACCTCGTTCAGTCCGATGATGAATTTACCTTCAGCCATTATCCGGTAATCACAGCAGAGGGCAAGCACACAGCCTCCTGCAGGGCTATGTCCGCTGATAGCGGCGATCATTGGTTTTTTGAAAGAAACCAGAGCCGTAACGAGGTTTAAAAAATCGACCCAGAATTCCCTTATCTGCACTTCATCATAGTCATATAACTCAATAAGATCGAGACCGGCCGAGAAAAAACCATCCTTACCTGTCAGAATAAGTCCGGCGATCGAATCATCATTTTCAATGTTACGGATCATCTGATAGAGTTCTGAAACCATTTCTGAATTGATCGCATTCGAGCGGCCGCGGTCTAATGCCAGTACGGCAATTTTATCTTTTATATTAACTTTTATCGTATTCATCCTTTCTATTTGACCATGTATCTGAATATCTTCCTGCCTATTGTACCATCTGCGTTGATACCCTCAACGATGGCTTTGTAATTTCCTGTACCATCGGCATTGAAGAATTCAACACTTGCTTTACCTGTAGAATCACTTATTACACTTGGATTCCAGTATATCGTGGTCCGTAAGTCCGGGATCCGGGCATTAACAGCAGGGTCTTCATAATTCGGGGAATAAAATTCGCGCGCCTTATAAAAGCCCTGTGGTTTGAAGCTAACTATTCCCGGAGCATACGTTCTGAAATCTTTATTGGATTCTCCGCGTTTGGTGTTTATGATAAGCACACCACCGCCTCCTCTCATTCCATATATGGCTGTAGTTGAACCGCTTTTTAATACTTCGATAGTTTCCACATCATTCGGATTGATGGTTGACAAAAATTCGGGCTCCACATAGGTCCCGTCAATGATCAGCTGCATAGGGACAGGACCCGAAAAGGAATTCATACTTCTCATAGAATATACCATTCCGTCACGTACAATAATCCCTGCAACTCTTCCCTGTAAGCACTGAGCAAGGTCAAAGCAATTTTGAAGCTGTTCGGCTTTAATTACGGCATCAGCCCTGCCGGCGCCATTCAGATTGGAGGAATACTTAACATCCTGCTTTTTCTCCACTATTTTTACTTCATCCAGCATGATATTCCTGGTGATCAGGCCATATCTTCTTAACTCATCATACTGGGTACGGCTATTTTTGAGGTAGGATATCATCGATTGGTTAACATTTACCTCCAGAAGGGCCTCGTTCTTATTTTTTGTGACCAGTTGAGCAGGGATTCTGTCGAGTTCGATCTCTACATTTTTCCGGTCTTTTTCATTCCTGGCCTGGACAATGAATTTTGTACTGTCATTAAAATACAGATTTTCAAACCTGAATTCCCCATTTATATCAGTCAGGGTATCTAATAAAAAAACATCTCCGGATGAGGAGAACAGGGTCACTTTGCCACCAATTACTGGTTTTCCGTTTAAGGACCTGACCTTGCCGCTAACCTGCATATTGGTTTCGGGCTGATATACCAGTGATGGATAATTATTTGATAAAATATTTTTCCATTCAAAGCGGCGCCATCCCTGAGTGAGCATTAAATAATCGAGTTGTCTGACCTTGTTCTCATTGATTTCGTTAAAATAATAATTGGGCTGTTCAATGAAACCTTTCAGGTCTGAGCTGAGCAGCAGGTTTGAAATGATGGTAGTTTCGTCTGATTCATCAAATGCGACCTTTGATTCATCGAGAACTGCAACAGAGTAGCTCCCGATGGTGGGATTGCCCTTCGGATCCCTGACATCCAGCATCAGCTTTACTTTATCCCGTTTTTGAAATTCAGGTTTGTCTGTACTCAGATCGATCTTCAGGAAGTCATCATGATTTATAAAAACCAGACGTTCTGCAACGGGCTCATTCTGAGGAGAGAAAAGGGTTAATTGAAGAATCCCGGTAGGGAAGCGATTCTTTGGAATGCTTGCATTGAAGGTGCTTGAAACCAGTTTGTTCTTCGAAACAAAATGAACCTGTCCGTTGGTTTGTGCCACAAGGGTCAGTTCGGCATCCGGCCTGATGGCTTCGGTAGTGCTGATCCGGATCCTGAGAAACTCCCGATCCGTATTTCTGGCTGATAATACATATCCTTCTGCATTTACTTTCGGCAGGGGATAGGTTTTTTCAGAACCATCCTCAAAAAGGATATGAGCAGTATAAGTATCTGTCAGGAGCGGCAGAAGCCTGAATGAGCCCATTCCTGCATGCTCAGATTTAAGCTCACTAAGCCGGGTATTATTTTGATCAGTAATATACCCGCTGACATTCATTCCCAGTCCATCTGCCCCAAGCACTTTATATGCGATCATGGTGCTGATTCCATTGATCATATCCCCGCTTTCCGGAAAAAACTGTACATCAGCTTCATTTGAGGTTGATTTAACCGGAAAATTTTTAATGACACTGGTTTTCTCATCCAGATGAATATTGGTATTGACCTTCCCTGATTTCAAAATGAAAGGCTGATTATTCACAAAACTGATCTGCAAATTCCCTTTTGCATCCGTAAGCCCCTTACCTTTCAGAATGTTTCTGAAATCCAGTTCAACCTGGTAGCTGACCTCCTTATTCGCCAGCGGCTGCCCTGCCATGTCGGCATAGTTTATTATGGCTGTTACCTTTTGCCCACGGGGATCTTTACCAAAGGTATAATCAACATGCGTTAAAATACTGTTCGAAATTGAATTGCCTATGGTGATGGTCCTGTCAAAAAAATACTCTTCACCAAAATTGCGCATCCAGGTGGTATATGCCCTGATTCTGTAATTACCCTCCTTTAAGGAATCGGCCAGTGTGAAATCGCCCCAGGTAAGCCCCATATTTAAAGGCAATTTCAATGATTGCTTGATCGAATCCTTGTCGTTGATCAGTTCTACATAAAGTATTTTACTCAGGTTTGATAATTCATTCTTCCCGGCATTAACAACATAAGCTTTGAACCAAATATTATCGCCTATGGCGTAATATGGTTTGTCTAAATGAAGATGAACTTTTTCCTGAGGATATTGTGATCGATATTTTTCTATCTGCTGAAGTATTTTTTTCAGCGGCTCATCATCTTTTATAAAACCCAGGACAATTACAGAGGCAATAAAAGAAAGTATGATAATGAAATTCTTTTTCATAGCAGGTATTTGTTGGTATAGAAGCCCTTGTAATTCAGATTAATTCAATAATTAATGGTTAGGGTTATTTTGGGGTATTATAAATCATTTAAGCCTCAATTTAGTAAAAAACTGAGGCTTATTTAAGTATTAGATACGATTTATTTGACTCTTGCTGCTCAGAATTTGTTCTTCCACATCATACTTTCAACAGGCTTTGTAGTTTTATTATTGTATTTGGCATTGCTTTTTGTATTGTACATAATTTCCACATCACCATTCACAACAAAGTAGATCAACTGTCCGATAGGCATTCCGGCATAGATCCTGACTGGCTGTGTACAGGATATTTCCAGGGTCCAGGTATTACAGAAGCCTACATCCCCCTTTCCTGCAGTGGCATGAATATCGATACCCAGACGGCCTGTACTTGATTTTCCCTCCAGAAAAGGCACATGCCTATGAGTTTCTGTATATTCTAATGTAACACCCAGATACAGGGTATTGGGCTGCAGGACAAAGCCATCTTTCGGAATCTCGAAATGGTCAATTTCATTATGGACCTTTGCATCCAAAACCCTGTTTCTATAAGTCGCAAGATATTTGCCCAGATGAACATCATACGAATTAGTACCTAAACACTCTTTATCAAAGGGTTCAATAATTATATTTCCATCTTCAATTTCTGCGAGGATGAGTTTATCAGAAAGTATCATAAATAAGCTTAAGATTTGGACTAAAATATGATTAATTTGAGATAGTTTTGCAGGTATTTTAATTTTAAGAATGGCTCTCGCTTATCACAGAGAAATCGACAACAATACATCTTTCGCAATCTGGAAGATCGAAGAATCGGCAGAAGAATTACTGGCTCAGCTGCAGTTAAAAGAGCATGAACGATCATATCTCGATACCCTGATCAATGGCAAGCGGAATATGCACTGGCTAAGTACGCGTGTTTTGCTTCGAAGGATGATGGAAACCGACGAATATATTGATTGCCGGGTTGACTCCAGCGGTAAACCTTATTTAAGCAACTTCCCTCATTATATCTCGCTTAGTCATTCTTATGATTATGCTGCTGTGATGGTCAGTAAAAACAAAGCTGTTGGAATTGATATTGAACTTGTAAAGGATAAGATTGAACGGATCGCCCGGAAGTTCATGAGCCCGGTGGAACTGGAGTTTATTGGTGAAAAGGATCGTATTGATCATTTATACGTCTGCTGGTGTGCCAAGGAGGCTATTTATAAGCTGCACGGGAAAAAGAATGTCAGTTTCCTGGAACATATTAAGCTTAAGCCATTCGAATATAAGGGAAGCGGCTCTTTTGAAGCTGAACTGAAAATTGCTGCGTATCCCAAAGGGTTCAGAGTTCATTATGAGAAATTTAATGGTTATATGATCGGGTTTGTTTCAGACGACAATAATGAAGAATAAGAAAGTCATTTTTCAGGATTGGGGTATGCTGGATTATCAGCAAGCATGGGACAGGCAGGAAAGTATTTTTTCTGAAACCGTAAAGGCGAAAATCCTGAACAGAAATGATCATACTGAAGTTCCGGTAAAGAATCACCTCGTTTTTGTGGAGCATCCTCATGTTTATACCCTTGGCAAAAGCGGAAAGGCGGAAAATTTGCTTCTGGATGAGGCAGGATTAGCGGATAAGCAGGCCGCCTATTATAAAATTAACCGTGGCGGTGATATCACCTATCATGGCCCGGGTCAGATAGTAGGTTATCCGATACTTGACCTGGATAATTTCTTTACCGATATTCATTTGTATTTACGTACTCTGGAAGAGGCTGTCATTCTTACCCTGGCAGAATTTGGATTAAAAGGAGGGCGATATCCGGGATATACAGGGGTCTGGCTGGATGCGGAAAATGAGAATGCCAGAAAAATATGTGCCATGGGAGTTCGCTGCAGTCGCTGGGTCACCATGCATGGCTTTGCCTTAAATGTAAATACAGACCTTGCCTACTTTAAAAACATTATTCCCTGCGGGATCGATGATAAGGATGTAACTTCAATGGAAAGGGAACTGGGCTATAAGGTGAGTACCGGAGATGTTAAAAAGATTCTACGGAAGCATATTCAGGTTTTATTCGAGATGGAAATGTAAAAATAAATTCTGCATGAGCCTGCGGGCAGGCAGAACGAAATGAACAGGTTTCTGCAGGCTGCAATACATTAAAGAACAATTAAATATAAATCATAAGTTCTTCTCTGTACTGATTACTGCCTGATGTTCTAAACCTCTGATCGGTGTAAACAATCAATATACTAAAGCTTCAAAAGAAACCTGCAGGAAAGAATTTGTTGAGTTGTTAAGTATCGCGGTAAGCTTTTCTGCTTCAGGCAGATCCGCAGTTTTTGTGATCTCTATTCCCGACTGGGGAGTTACACCTTTCGGGCAGCTAAAAAAACCTGAAGGGCCTGCCATAGAAATCGATGCATTTAATGAAATAAACAGGGAGGAGGCATTTAATGCCCGGGTACATTAGTGGATATTACTCCGGGTTCGCGGCTTGCTGAAAAACGATGAAAGTCTTATCGCAGTTGACGGGCTGCATACTTCGGTGAAAATGTATGCCGGATGGCTTATACAATTATTTCCATTAGTAAAAAAGTATTGTATTAAAGGGAAAAGTTAATCACTTGCTTTCATTTTTATTTTTCACTTTGTACCGGAGGTCGTATATATAGGTCGTGAGCTCCCTGGTAAATGTATCGAGCGCTTTTATTGATTCTTTCATATAGCCTGTAATTTCCTTGATCTCTTCCAGGGTATTGGTATTGCTGTCAAGAAGACTTGAAACGCCCTGAATTTGAGTAATGGGCTGCCTGACTTTATGTGAGGTAATAAAGATCATCTCCTCAAGTCCCAGTATATATTCTTTTTGAGATTCTTCAGCTTTCTTAAGTTCTGTATTTACCAGCATTAATTCGGCCGCTCTTTTTTCTTTTTCCCGGTTCTGAAAAGCAAGTTCCTTATTGGCAATGATCAGTTCGGCCGCTTTTTTCTCTTTTTCTTTATTTTGAAATAAAAGTTCAATGTTGGCAATGATCAGTTCTTTAGCTCTTTTTTCTTTTTCCTCATTCTGAAATACAAGTTCCCTGTTTGCAATAATCAGTTCAGCGGCTCTTTTTTCCTTTTCTATATCCTGAAAGGCAAGTTCAATGTTTGCTATAATCAATTCATCAGCTTTTTTTTCTTTTTCCTGATCCTGGAAAATCAGTTCCTTATTGGCAATGATCAGCTCTGCAGCCCTTTTTTCTTTTTCTTCATTTTGATAATCAAGCTCTTTGTTAGCAATGATCAGTTCAGCAGCCCTTTTTTCTTTTTCTTTATTCTGAAAGGCCAGCTCCTTATTCGCAATGGCCAGTTCATCGGCCTTTTTTTTCTTTTTGAAGTTCTGTAGGGCCAGTTCTTTATTTGCAATGATCAGCTCAGCGGCCCTTTTTTCTTTTTCTTCGATTTGAAAAATCAGTTCTTTATTAGCAACGATCAATTCTGCTGCCCTTTTTTCCCTTTGTTCATTTTGATAAGCAAGCTCTTCATTGACGATGATCAGTTCTGCTGCTCTTTTTTCTTTTTCCTTATCCTGAAAGGCAAGTTCAATATTTGCAATGATCAATTCATCAGCCTTTTTTTGTTTTTGGAAATTTTGCAGGGCCAGTTCTTTATTAGCGATGATCAGTTCTGCTGCTCTTTTCTCTTTTTCCCCTATTTGAAAATTAAGTTCCTTGTTGGCAATCATTAACTCGGCCGCTCTTTTTTCTTTTTGATCGTTCTGATAAGCCAGTTCTTTGTTAGCAATTACCAGTTCAGCCGCCCTTTTTTCTTTTTCTTCATCCTGAAAGGCTAACTCTTTATTGGCAATGATCAATTCCGCTGCTCTTTTTTCCTTTTCTTCATTTTGATAAGCGAGTTCGATATTAGCAACGACCAATTCATCAGCTTTCTTCTCTTTTTCTTCATCCTGTAAGATCAGTTCCTTATTAGCTTCAACAAGTTCAGCAGCACGTTTTTCCTTTTGTTCTTTTTGAAAAGCAAGCTCTTTTTTGGCAATGACCAGTTCATCTGCCTTTTTTTTCTTTTTAAAATTTTGAAGAGCAAGTTCTTTATTGGCAATGATCAATTCGGCCGCTCTGTTTTCTTTTTCTTTTGTTTGAAACTTTAATTCATTATTGGCAATGACCAGCTCAGCTGCGCGTTTTTCTTTTTCTTCATCCTGAAAAGCCAGCTCCTTATTGGCAATGATCAGTTCCGCTGCTCTTTTTTCTTTCTCGTCATTCTGATAGGCAAGCTCTTTCTTAGCACGGTTAAGTTCATTCGTAAGGTTAATAGTTTCATCTTCAATGACGGGGATTTCCCCGGGGATGATTATCTTTTTCAACTTAGTCCGCTTTTCCATGTTTTTTAAAAAAGAATACTTTGTTTTAAGGCTGTAGGTATTTTTTAGTTAAACAACAGTTTAAATTTTTTGTTCTAGAGTTTAAAAATTTTCCAATTTGATAATGGGTAAATCTTCAGGTTAATTTTGCAAAGAGCATCTTGTTATATAGTAAATGTAATCCAATTTTTTGTAAAGAACACAGGCCGGAGTTTCTGGTTTTTAACCAAAAACCCCCTTCCGGATTTACGGAAGGGGGTTTTTTAACATAGTGATAAGTTAAGCGGATTGATTTACATCATTCCACCCATACCACCGCCACCCATTGGAGGCATACCGCCACCTTTTTCATCTTCAGGATCATCAGCTAATACTACTTCAGTAGTTAATAACATAGCTGCGATAGAAGCTGCATTTTCCAGGGCTATACGACCTACCTTAGTTGGATCGATAACACCTGCACCGATCAAATTCTCATATACATCAGTACGTGCGTTATAACCGAAATCTGCTTTGCCTTCTTTAACTTTCTGAACTACAATAGATCCTTCAATACCTGCGTTCTGGCAGATTTGACGTAATGGCTCTTCGATAGCACGTCTGATGATCGCAATTCCTGTATTTTCGTCTTCATTGGATCCTTTAAGATCTTTCAAAGCTTCGATTGCACGGATGAAAGCTACACCGCCTCCTGCTACGATTCCTTCTTCAACAGCCGCACGGGTTGCATGTAAAGCATCATCAACACGGTCTTTCTTCTCTTTCATTTCAACTTCAGTAGCTGCACCGACATAAAGTACTGCAACACCACCTGAAAGTTTAGCTAAACGTTCCTGTAATTTTTCTTTATCGTAATCAGATGTTGTGGTTTCAACCTGAGCTTTGATCTGGTTAACGCGGGCTTTGATATCTTCAGATTTACCTGCACCGTTAATGACGATGGTATTATCCTTATCAACAACCACTTTTTCTGCCTGGCCTAAATAGGTAAGGTCAGCATTCTCTAATTTATAACCTCTTTCTTCAGAAATAACTGTACCGCCTGTTAAAATAGCGATATCCTCAAGCATAGCTTTACGGCGATCACCAAATCCAGGAGCCTTAACTGCAGCTACTTTCAGTGAACCACGGATTTTATTAACAACCAGTGTTGCTAAAGCTTCACCATCCAGGTCTTCTGCAATAATCAATAATGGTTTTCCGGTTTGAACTTGTTTTTCCAGTACAGGAAGCAGTTCTTTCATGGAAGATATCTTCTTATCATAAATAAGAATGTATGGATTTTCCAGCTCAACTTCCATTTTATCAGCATTGGTTACGAAGTATGGAGATAAGTATCCGCGGTCGAACTGCATACCTTCAACTGTTTTCATTTCAGTTTCGGTACCTTTTGCTTCTTCTACAGTAATAACGCCATCTTTTCCAACTTTCGCCATGGCATCAGCGATCAGGGTTCCGATCACCTCATCATTGTTTGCTGAAATAGCAGCAACCTGCTTGATCTTTTTATTGTCCTCGCCAACAGATTGGGATTGTTTTTTTAAGTTAGCAACAACAGCTGTAACTGCTTTATCAATACCACGTTTCAGATCCATTGGATTTGCACCGGCAGCAACGTTCTTAATTCCTGCTGTCACAATTGCCTGAGCTAAAACAGTTGCAGTAGTTGTACCGTCACCCGCCTGATCAGCAGTTTTTGAGGCAACTTCCTTAACCATCTGAGCCCCCATATTTTCAAGGGCGTCCTTTAATTCAATTTCTTTGGCAACAGTAACACCATCTTTTGTGATGGAAGGTGAGCCGAATTTCTTATCTATAATTACGTTCCGGCCTTTTGGTCCAAGAGTCACTTTTACAGCATTGGCAAGGATATCCACGCCTCTTTTCAGAGCATCGCGTGCTTCGACATTGTATTTAACTTGTTTTGACATTGTTTAAAGATTTTAGATGCTGGAGTTAATTCAAACTGATGTTTGGATCAGGCTCCTGGGTTTCAATTTAATTTGGATTCGAGATCTGATGTCTGTTGTCTGAGGTCTGAGGTCTGACTTCCGACTTCCGACTTCAGTCTTCGTTATAATGTTGCAAAAATATCAGATTCACGCATGATCAGATATTCTTTACCCTCATGAGTGATCTCTGTGCCAGCATACTTACCGTATAATACCACATCTCCTACTTTAAATGCCATCGGGATCAGGGTTGCAGTTTGCTCTGCATATTTACCAGGTCCAACAGCTACAACAGTGCCTTTTTGAGGTTTTTCTTTTGCTGTATCAGGAATGTAAAGTCCTGATGCCGTTTTTTCTTCAGCCGGTGCAGCTTCTATAACTACCCGGTCTGCGCTAGGTTTGATATTTAATGCCATATTATTATTATGTATTTAAGTAATTGAATTTTTTCATCTCTGTTAGGTCACTAATTATGCCAAATGGCGGATGAGCCCATTTCTTGTCAAATTTTCATTATTATTAATTTGGGCCGCTTTATTTATTGAATTTCGGTGTCAAGCTGTCAGTAAAATGTCAGCCTGTTTTAAAAAAAAAGGCCTCCTTTTTGGGGCGGCCTCTTGTATAAAAATCAATATCTTATTTTTTGGTACTGTCCGCAGGCAGTTTAAAGCCTGAAGGCGCAGTAACCGGAGCAGCAGGTTTGTTGATCTGGTTTTGTATATCATTCTTTTCCTGATTGACCACACCACCACGCGGAACTACCACGTTCACCATCAGGGCTAATACCATTAATGAAACCGCAAGAACCCAGGTGCCTTTCTCAAGAAAATCGCCTGTTCTCTGAACACCCATAATATTGTTAGAACCGGCAAATCCGGATGAAAGGCCGCCTCCCTTTGGATTTTGGATCAAAATGATCAGGACTAACAACACACAAACAATGATAGCCAGAATAATTACTGTATATAACATATTTTCTAATTTACTTTCTTTTCTAGTTCAAGAATTTGGTCGGCAAAGTACGTGCTTTTTTCCGGAAATTTCAAACATAATTTTTTGTAAGTATCAATGGCTTTTTGAAATAACATCTGATCAGTATAGATCTGTGCCAGGGTTTCAGAAACCAGGTCATTTGGATCTTCCGCACTTTTACGTGCTTTATTCTCGGTATCTAATTTTTGAGAATTCGGCGGTTTGATCTGAGGCTCTTCCTTAATAAACTTTTCGAGGATAAAATCTTCCCTGCGTTTTACCTGAAACGGGATCGTTTTTGGCGCGTTTTCTAACTGATCCAGTGGTGATTGCAAATGGAAAATATTCTCAATGATCTGGGTGCTCAGCTGATCTGCTGAGTTTTTTCTGATATTCTGGCTGGTTTCAAGTTTAAAATCTACATAAGGCTGATAGGTACCTGAATGCTCCTTACGTGTTTTGTTAAGCCACCACAAAAAGGAATAGGGCATATTATCATCATTGTATTTTGAAACTTTCTGTTCCTCCTCCTGGATGCTTTCTTCAATATCCGAATCGGGTGTCCGACCTTCAGCAGGCTCTTCCACAGGAACAAATTCTTCATGAGGCTGAGCTGCAACCTCAGCTTTAAGCACTGATTCTGATTGCGCCTCCTTTTCAGGCTGAACGATCACCTCATCTTCTGCAGGGGCTGAGACTTGCTCTGATTTCTTCTCAAAGGTATCAGAGGCTGGCGCCTCAGCATTAGCCCCGATGATATTATTAAAAAGATTTTCTATCAGATCTGTTTCATTCCTCTGTTTATTCCTGGTCTTTGAATCGGTGCTTTCGTGTTTATGGTTTATTTCTTCTTCTTCCTCAATAAAGGGATCAGCCTGTTTTTCACCAATTTCCGGTTCTTCATCAGGTTCAGATGCATCAACCCAGGTGGCGAATGGATCGGGAATATCAGCAGGTGGTTCATCCAGGCTTTCCCAACCAGAACTTAAGGGTATATCTTCCTTTTTTTGGGGTACCGGTTCTTTCTGTTTAAGGGCTTCCTTCACGGTTCCTGAACTGATCAGCTGTTCAGGTGCCTTTAAGATGCTATAAAGCACAGTTCTGTCAGGAACAAATAACGCTGCTCTTGATAATTGTCTGTCATAACCAAGCGGTTTTGAATCTGATAATGAATGTGTATAAAACAGATGCAGAAGCTGGCAATATGGAAACTTTGCTAAAGCCCTTGCCAGATCCCCGGATTCGGCAAGGCCTGCTGCGTTAGGATCTGCAACATATTTTGAAAACGATCGAATGTCTAAGTCCTGCTTGTTTGCCTGTTCCACCATATGCTCAGTTTTTTGAAAGCTAAAAATTATTCCCAATTGGCAAAAGCCTTGTTAAAAATGTCCTCAGTTAGCTGAGAGTTGATCAATTTCAATAATTTGGGTTCCTGTGCCTGTAAAGCCCCTCCGGTCAGACTAAATTCCTGAAATGCCTGAAAGGATTGTTCAAAATTCAATTTCGGGTCCAATGTGTTAGAGTATTTCACACTGACAGTAACAGTCATCCGGTTCAATCCTGCCCGTTCATTTCCCTGAATAGCTACCGGACGTATGGTGTAATCAGTGATACGTCCCTCGAAATTGGCATCGGCATCAGCTCTGATGATACTTAAGCTGGACTGGTTCCGGATCCGGGTTTTCAAATCTTCAGTAAACTGCTGACTTAAATAAGGAACAACCAATGCCGAGTTGTTCTCAAAGAACTGCACGGAGATCGTTTTCATTTCAGGAGGAATTGAAGCTCCGGAGAATGAATAGGTTCCGCATGCCTGGATTAGCAGGAGGGATGTTAGAATAATTAAATTCTTAAACCTTAACAGGATTTTATGCATATTCAATTGATCTTATAGTTCCAGTTCCTTAATCTTACGATACAGGGTGCGTTCAGATATACCCAGTTCCTGGGCAGCTAATTTCCGTTTACCCTTATGCTTCTTCAATGCCTTTTTTATGAGGTCCGATTCCTTATCCACCAGTGATAATGACTCTTCTACTTCCTCCGCCTCGTCCATCATATCATAATTCTTATCATTATCAGGGTGATGAATGACCAGTTTATGCGGATCACTTGTGGTACTGCTATTGCCCGGGATCTCAATATCACGGTACAACTGATTGATCACCTTTTGGTTTGACTGAATATGTGCTGTGTTTCCTCCGTTTTGTATGATCTCTGCAACCAGTTTTTTCAGTTCCATCATGTCTTTCTTCATATCGAAGAGTACTTTGTAAAGGATATCACGCTCAGAAAAATCCTCTTTACCCTGGTTTTGAATACGCATCGGCAGGGTACTTCCTGATTCATTCGGAATATAATTCAGCAGGTTCTCTCCGGTTAAATTTCTATCTTTTTCCAGCACGGCGATCTGCTCGGCGATATTTTTAAGCTGACGGACATTTCCCGGCCAGCTGTAATTCATCAGGGCCTGCTGAGCGCTCTGATCAAGCTGAACGGATGGGCTTCTGTATTTATCGGTAAAGTCGGATATGAATTTCCTGAACAGTAAATTAATATCCTCTTTGCGCTCCCTCAGAGCAGGTGTTTTCAGCGGTACCGTATTTAAACGATAATACAGGTCTTCCCTGAATTTTCCGGCATTCACCGCATCAAAAACATCCCTGTTGGTAGCCGCAATAACCCTGACATTGGTTTTCTGAACCTTAGAAGATCCAACCCTGATATATTCACCGGTCTCAAGAACACGCAATAAGCGTGCTTGTGTTCCCAGAGGCAGTTCGGCGACCTCATCTAAAAAAATGGTTCCTCCATCTACCACTTCAAAATAGCCCTTACGGGCATCATGAGCTCCGGTGAAAGATCCTTTTTCGTGGCCAAACAGTTCGGAATCGATCGTACCTTCGGGTATTGCCCCGCAGTTTACCGCTATAAAAGGGCCGTGTTTACGGGCACTCAGCGAATGAATAATATGTGAAAACACCTCTTTTCCGCTACCGCTTTCACCAGTAATCAGCACCGAAATATCAGTTGGCGCTACCTGCCTTGCAATATCAATAGCCCTGTTGAGCAGAGGTGAATTGCCAATAATCCCAAATCGATTTTTTATATCCTGAACATCCATTATAATAATTTGATGATTTGATGATTTGAAAATTTGATGATTAAATTTATCTCCAAATCAATCTTTATTTTTAAATTGAAATTACCCTGCCGAATTTTTAATTTGTAGTACTGACATTTTCAAATCTCCCCATCAGCCTTTATTCTTCCTATTAAGGTGGCCGGGGTACAGCGTTCTATCCGGACATTAACATATTCCCCTGGTTTATGGCCCTCATCAGCAGGGAAAACTACGGTGATATTATGCTCACTTTTACCTGAAAAATCCTGATCGGATTTTTTTGACAGCCCCTCGATCAAAACCCGGTGGGTTTTACCGATATGCTGCCTGAGCCTGTTGAAGGAGCATTCCTGCTGTTTAGTTAAGATCTCGTTGAACCTGCGTGTTTTTACAGCTTCGGGAATATCATCCTCAAAACGTTTGGCGGCAAGTGTTCCCGGCCGTTCTGAATAGGTGTACATATAGGCGAAATCAAATTGTACATAATCCATCAGGCTCAGCGTGTCCTGCTGCTCTTCCTCGGTTTCTGTACAAAAGCCGATGATCACATCTGTTGAAATGGCACAATCCGGGATGAGCCTTCTTATGGTATCGATCCGTTCAATATACCATTCGCGGGTATAGGTTCGGTTCATTAGTTCCAGTACGCGCGAGTTTCCTGATTGTACCGGCAGGTGTATATGCTTGCAGATATTATCATGCTTTTTCATCGTATGCAATACCTCATCAGTTATATCTTTGGGATGGGAGGTAGAGAAACGAACCCTCAGCAAAGGATCGATCTGAGCAATCAGTTCCAATAGGCCTGCGAAGTTCAGAGCCTCACCCCCAACCCCTCTCCGGAGGAGAGGGGAGAAAGAAATATTCGGCCCCCTCTCCTCTGGAGAGGGCTGGGGTGAGGCTGTTCCTCCCCATTTATAGGAATCTACATTCTGACCCAGTAAAGTCACTTCCCTATAGCCCTGTTCAAATAATTCCCTTGCCTCCTGAACAATAGAATTAGGATCTCTGCTTCTTTCCCTTCCCCTGGTAAAGGGAACCACACAGAAGGAGCACATATTATCACAGCCCCGCATGATCGAAACAAAAGCAGAAATACCGTTACTGTTCAGCCTGACAGGACTAATATCCGCATAGGTTTCTTCGCGGGATAAAAGGACATTGACTGCCCGCATTCCATCATCTGACTGCGAGATCAGATTGGGCAGATCCCGGTAAGAATCCGGCCCGATAACAATATCAACTAATTTCTCTTCTTCTAAAAATTTAGACTTCAGGCGCTCAGCCATACAGCCCAGCACTCCAATGGTCATTCCCGGACGCTTATTTTTTGCCGCCCCGAATTCCCGCAGCCTGTTTCTTACCCTTTGCTCAGCATTATCGCGTATGGAACAGGTATTAATAAAAATGACATCCGCCTCCTTATATTGGGATGTTGTTTCAAAGCCCATATCCAGCATGATCGATGCAACGATCTCACTGTCAGAAAAATTCATTGCACAGCCGTAACTTTCTATATAGAGTTTACGTCCTGTATGTTGTTTGGGACTTTCAATAAGCAAGGCCTCCCCCTGTCGTGATTCATCATGCAGGACAGTTTCTGATGAATCTTTTATGAGAATTGGGCGGTCATACATGGGTTTATCAAATTAGCTTACAAAAGTAAGAATTATTATATGGAATGACAATTTGGCAGGCATTCTTTTTTCATTGAATTGGATAATCTTTTTAATTTAAGGCACATAAACCGTAATAAATAAATACGTTTACAATTCAATTTTTTCTATGGTTCAAAATAAAAGTAATGTCTCTGTCTGGAAATGGATTCTCTCAGTATTTCTGGTCGTCTTCATTCTGATATCAGGCATTGCGGTTTATCTGAACTATTACTGGAAACCAATACTAAGTAAAAGAATAAAAGAGGCCATCCATAATTCTACTGACGGCTTGTACCGGATAGATTTTGAGAATATCCGTGTGAATTTTGTGACCGGAAGAGTAAATATTAAGAACATTCAATTCATGCCTGATACCCTGGTGTATGAAAAAATGAGATCAGACAGCATCGCACCCCGTCATATCTATAAGATCGGAGTAAACGAACTGATCCTCAAAAGGATACAGCCATGGAAGGTCTATTTTGACGGGCAGCTGGAAATGAGTTCAGTAGAGATTGACAGGCCGGTTCTGGAGGTTTCATTCACCGATCTGAAGAACAGTACCGACACTCTGAAGGATGATAACCGGACTGCCTACCAGCGCTTGTCGCCTTACCTCAACTCAATTAAAATAGGGGATATCATTTTCAGGGATGCTGATTTTAAATATATCGATCACAGTTCGGAAAATGGCCGCGTAACCTCTATAAAAAACTTGTTTATTAAGGTTAGCGATCTGCTCATCGATTCGGCATCGCAATCAGACCGCAGCCGATTGTATTATACCAGGGATATTTATGCTGAATTGCTTGGTTACAGGGCTATTACCGATGATAGTAATTACACAGTACAGATACAGGAATTCAGAGCCTCCACAGCAGGAGGTTATGCCCGCCTGAAAGGTCTTCGGTTGGTACCACGATATGGTGAAATGGATTTTTCAACCAGGTTTAAGTTTCAGAAGGACCGCTACACCATGGGTTTTGAGGAAATACAGCTTAATAAGATCAATTATAAACTTCTGAACACGGAAAGGCGGCTCCTGGCAAAAGCATTGATTTTAAAAAGAGGAAATTTTTCTATATTTCTGAACAGGGCATTGCCCGATTCTATCAGGAACAAAGGGCTGAATTTTCCTCAGCTGGCCTTGAAACGATTCAAATTAGCCACCAGAATTGATACCGTATTTCTGCAGGACTCAAGGGTAGATTATTCGGAATACAATCCCAACTCCCGCCGCAAGGGAACGGTTTCCTTTACCAGGATCAACGGAAGTATAAGCAATTTGACCAATGATTCCCTCAGCCTGACCCGCAATAAATACAGCGATGTAAAATTAACCGCATTGCTTATGGACAGGGGACGATTTAATGTGGAAATGAAATTCGATCTGAATGCCCGCGATGGCTCATTCGATTTCAGGGGAAATGCAGGAAGGATAGAAGCCAGTATGTTTAATGCGGCGATCAGACCCTTATCACTGATCGAGATCAAGTCGGGATTTCTGGAAAAGATGGATTTTAAGGGGGCAGGCAGTATAAAAGGAATCAATGGAAGTTTAACCTGTTTTTACAATGACCTTAAAATATCCCTTTTAGAACGGAGTGAAGAAACCACCTGGTTAAAACGCAGGGGAATAGCATCGATATTTGCGAATATACTGATCATTAAGAGTGAGAACCCTCTGGCAGGGGAGCCGGTAAGGAAGGCTGGATTCAGCTATGTCCGTCCCCGGCATTCTTCCTTCTTTAATATGATCTGGAAAGGATTATCAGAAGCCCTGCTTGAAACTATTGGATTCGATTCAGCTACCCAGAGGGAGATCAAAGCCAGGCTGAGGAAAATGGAGATCGAACGCTTTAACCGCGAGGAAAGGCGTGATGACCGGCTGAAGAAGAGGGATGTGCGGAGAAGCAACAGGAATGGTAACAGGTAAGGTGTTAAGCTCTTCCGGGTTTTATCAGAATGAAATTCTTTTTCATGCTGTATATTTAATTACATCTTCTTCATTCAGTTATTTTCCTACCGGATAATTCCATCCGAACTCATCGGCAGAACGGCCGTACCGGAGTTCATTCAGCGTGTTTAAAACCCGGTTTGAAAATACACGTGTTGCCGGATCAGGAAGGGTATAGAGCTCGCCATTATGCCCGATTTCGGCAATATGAGCTATTGTGGCAGCAGTACCCACGCCAAATGCATCTGTGATCCTGCCCTCTTTAATTCCGGTAATGATCTCATCAACAGAAATCCTGCGTTCTTCTACCCCGATATCCCATTTTCTGGCCAGGGTTAGGACAGTATCGCGGGTAACGCCTTTCAAAATGGTATCGCGTGTTGAAGGGGTCAGCACTTTTCCGTCCATCATGAACATGATGTTGGCTGCGCCTAATTCTTCAATATAGGCATGTTCACGAGAATCGGTCCAGATCAGCTGATCAAATCCTTCCTGAGTGGCCTTAAGTGAGGGAAGCATAGAGCCGCCATAATTTCCTGCAGCCTTGGCAAAACCGAATCCGCCATCGCATGCCCTTGAAAAATAGGTTTCTATTTTAACCTTCAGGTTCTTCGAAAAGTATGGACCTACTGGTCCGGTAAGTACAATATATTTATAGGTGGATGAAGGAGCCACTCCCAGAAAAGGGTCCGTGGCAAACATAAATGGCCTGATGTACAGAGTATGATTTTCCTTGCCCGGAACCCAGTCCCTGTCAATATCTACTAATGCAGCAATACTCTGTAAAAAGATATCTACAGGCAGTTCCGGCATACATAAACGCTGGGCAGATAAATTAAATCGTTCTGCATTTTTTTCCGGACGGAAAATAGAAACCTTCCCGTCGGCATGCTTATAGGCTTTTATTCCTTCGAAGAAGGCCTGCCCGTAATGAAGTGCGGATATTGCCGGACTAAAGCTGATCTCCCCGTAAGGAAGGATCTGAAAATTTTTCCACTGCCCCTCAGCATAATCTGCGATGAACATATGGTCGGAAAAAGTTTTCCCGAAAGGCAGATTATTGAAGTCTGTTTCAGCTAAGCGTGATTCAGCTGTTTTTGTTATAGAAATATTTAATTTATCAGACACCTTGCTTAAATTTTAGTGAAAAGCGCAATTTAGTGATTATTGTTTAAGAATCGTACTGTAACCTGCTTTTTGATCTGCTTCCCTGAGCTTTTAGCTCTAAGCTTTCAGCTTTCTGCTTAATACAGTATTCTGAACTTTATAGTATGATCGATCTGTTTCAGTGCTTTAAGCACCTTTTTATCATATTCATCACTCACATCAGTGATCACATAGCCGATACTTGGGTTGGTCATCAGATATTGCCCGACAATATTAATATAATGGTCAGCGAAAACTTTGTTTATCTGTGCCATAATTCCAGGCATATTTTTGTGAATATGAATCAGACGATGAGCACCGGATATCCGCGGAAGCTGGAGGTTAGGAAAGTTTGCACTCCTGTAGGTATGGCCCTGGTTGATGAAATTGATCATCCGCTTTGCGACAAATTCAGGGCTGCGGGTATTGTTTTTGGGGTCATCAAAAATTACAATACCCATATCGGTACAAAGTCCGTGTGAGAGTTTGGTAATGCTGTTACCAAGGTACCCAATTGTCTTCAATTTTACAGCACGTTCCAGTTTTTCCCGTTCCAGTATTTCGCCATTTGCTAATAGCATCATGCCCACATCCGGCACATATTTTTCTTCAAAACTTGTTTTATGACGAATGGAGAATCCGTCCTTCTTTAAAGTTTGAATAGCAAGATCGGGTACATCCCCAATAACGAGGCAGAGGATTCTGTTTTTTGGATAAGAAATCGCTCTCGGAAGGTTATTCACATATAAAAATTCATCGAAGCTCGGGGTAACATGATCTGCCTTTTCAGCGACAGTTTTACGTTCGATATTCTCAGTAAAGGCGTAGAATTTCTTGATCATCCCGAATTCCTTCAGCTGGAAATCCGAATGTCCGTCGCCAATTCCATAAATGTCGCCTTGCAGGTCAAGTTCTTTGAGAAGGGTTACCTTTCCTCCTTCATTCGAAAGCGGGTTTTTTTCATCGTATCCAATAATTTTATCTTTTTCATCGAAAATAAATGTATTGGCATAGATGTTTTCTTTGGGGATATGATAAGGGAGTACAACCGGAATAATAAATTCTTTAAAACCGCCTGACACGATCATTACTGAATCTGAATGTTTTTTGAAGAAAGTTTTATTTCTGGAGAAAGAAGAAGATACCTTCTTTTTTAGCAGGGATATCAGTTCTTTTAAATGCTCCCGGTTCGCTTCTAAAAGTCGTACCCGCTCGCTGAGACTTTCGCGGAAGGACATTTTGCCTTCCATGGCCGCGTTCGTAAGGTCTTCAATTTTTTTGTAGATCTTTTCCCTGCCGGGATTCTTCTTTAAAGAGATGCGGGCTAATTCATCCAGCGCTTCTACCTGGGTAAATGTGCTGTCGAAATCGATGATATAAAACTGTTTCAATGGTTTGGGATTTGAATATTAATAGGTCTGAAAGTGCCGGCAGATCTCAGTGATTGAGGCTTTTACTGGTTTAAATTCCAAATTTAAGGTCTTTCTGATCTTTTCATTTGAGAAATTCTTCTTTTTAAAGGCAGAGCTGATGATATCTTTCGTTAAGCCATAATTCTTTCCGGTAAATATCGAAAGAATCGAAGATCCCAGGAATGCAAATTGCATCATCCATCGCCTTAATGCTATGCTGGGTGGGGATTTATCAAATCCCAGGGCTATTTCAGAAAAAAACTCACGGTAGCTCCAGTTTTCGGCATTTATTATGAAGCGTTCATCAGAAATTTCAGTATTCATCAATGAGATCATCGCTTTGGCCACATCCTCCACATCTACATAGCCGAAGCTCCCGCCCGGATAATACCGGAGGCCCTTTTTAACACTATCAAAAAGCTGTCCGCTGCCTTCTTTCCCGGCATTTTTGCCGATAATGATCGATGGATTGACGATAAGGGCATTCAAACCCTCAGCTGCCGCTCTGAAAACCTCCATCTCGCTTTCGTATTTGGAGATCGAATAGGCGCTCTGTTCCGGGCTGAACTCCCAGTGATCATTTTCAGTGATTGGCACTCCTTTTTTACTGTTACCAATAGCGGCAACCGAACTGACATGTAAAAATCGGCCGATATTATTTTCCATGGATATATTGAGCAGGTTCACGGTGCCCTGAATATTTACCCTGAGCATTTGCTTCCTGTCGGCAGGATCAAAAGAAATAAAAGCGGCGCAATGATATACTCTTCTGATACCTTCCATCGCCTCTTTCAGAGCAAAATAATCAAGGATATCTGCGGTAACCCATTCAATGCCTCCCTTATCCTTTAAAATTCGGGGTATCCGGGATGTATCACGTTTTATCGCCCTGACCTTTTCACCTTTTTGAAGCAATTGCCTGACTAATTCTGAACCTAAAAAACCGGTGGCGCCGGTAACTAAAATCATCCGGATGAATTTTTTTAAATGCTTTCAAAAGTAATTGAATAAACTGATATTTGCTTTGCGTAGTTTTTTCTTTATCACATTCTGATCAATTGTGCGAAAAGCTTAATAAATCGTTGTTCTTTCAATCTATAAATAGAAATAATCTTACAGGTATAATATATATATGTCATTATCCGATTTTCTTAGTCCTGTTGATTTCAATGCTTTATCTCCGGCAGATGGTTTTTATACCAGTCATTTAGGATCTAAAATTGAGGTCTATCACGCTGATTTTCCTGATCTGGATGAGAGTAAGTTTGATATTGCCCTGATCGGAGTACTGGAAGACCGCAATTCGCTGAACAATACAGGTTCTGCATTTGCCCCGGATGTTTTCAGGCAGAAGTTTTACGAACTGAATGAGGGCAACTACACCAGCCGGATCATTGACCTTGGAAATATTAAAGCAGGGGATAGGGTATCTGATACTTATGTTGCCCTGAAGCTGCTTGTTGCCGAACTGCTGAGACGGAACATACTTCCTGTCATCATCGGCGGAGGCCAGGACCTGACCTACGCCCAATTCATGGCCTATGAAGAACTGGAACAAAAAGTAGATCTGCTGGTGGTTGATTCCCATTTTGATCTTGATGAGAACATGGAAGGCACGATCGAAACGACTTCCGCTTCTTACCTGAATAAAATATTTTTACATGAACCCAATTTCCTGTTCAATTTCAGCAATATAGGTTACCAGACCTATTTTGTAAATCAGGAAAGCCTGAAGGTGATGGATAAGCTGTATTTCGATGTCCACCGCCTGGGAGATTTTTCGAATAAGATTAATACGGCAGAACCGATCATCAGGAATGCGAATATGATCAGTTTTGACATATCAGCTGTCCGTTCATCCGATGCGGCGGGCAATGCCAATGCTACTCCCAATGGTTTTTATGGGGAGGATGCCTGTCAGATCGCCCGGTATGCCGGAATGAATGATAAGCTTTCATCCATTGGTTTTTATGAATATAATCCGGAGTATGACCTGAACGGGCAAACCGCCTTGCTTCTGGCTCAGATGGTCTGGTATTTTGTGGATGGGTTTTACAGCCGTAAAAAGGAATTTCCGATGCTTCCCAAATCGCAGTATACCACTTACCGGGCAAGCCTGAAGGATGGATCACATGAACTGGTTTTCGTAAAGAGCAAAAAATCAGACCGCTGGTGGATGCAGGTACCCTATCCTACCGGATTATCAAAGAACGAAAGGCATCATCTGGTGCCATGCCGATATGAAGATTACCAGACAGCCAATTCGGGTGAGATGCCGGATCTGTGGTGGAGGACGTATCAGAAACTTAATTGAGTTATCAGTTACATGTTATCAGTTAGGAGGCTGAGCGTATAGCACCCTTAACTCACAACCCATAACACACAACAATTACGTCTTTAGCCTGATAACTGTTAAACAGACAACAGACAACAGACAACTGATAACAGACAACAGACAACAGATTATCAATATCTTCATTCTAACTCAGAACTTCGCTCATGCTACTTCTCGGTATCGACCTCGGCACTTCATCCATCAAAGTTTCGGTTATTGATTCTCAAACTCAGAGAAGCCATTGTACCGTTCAGTATCCTGAAACTGAAACAGCGATCATTGCTGAACATCCCGGATGGGCAGAGCAATCGCCCGAAATATGGTGGGAGAATGTTCAGCAGGCAATCTTTAAGGCTAATTCCTCCGGTTTATATGATCCCGCAGCTATCGGAGCCATAGGAATTGCTTACCAGATGCACGGACTGGTACTGGTCGATAAGCAGCAAAATGTACTCCGTAATTCGATTATCTGGTGCGACAGCAGGGCCGTTGAGATTGGAAATAAGGCATTTCAGGCAATTGGTGAAGAAAAATGCCTCAGCGATTTGCTCAACTCTCCGGGGAATTTTACTGCTTCCAAGCTGGCCTGGGTTAAGCTGAATGAGCCTGGAATTTTTGAGAGAATAGATAAAGTGATGCTTCCGGGAGATTTTATTGGCATGAAGCTGACCGGGGAGATCAATACCAGTGTTTCGGCTCTCTCGGAAGGGGTATTCTGGGATTTTACAAGAAATGAGCTTTCAGGAGAAATTTTAAATCATTTTGGTTTCCCTGAAGATATTTTCCCTGAGGTTCAGCCGGTATTTTCAGATCACGGCCGGCTGAGTGTAGAAATGGCAGCTAAACTTTCACTGAAATCCGGTATTCCGCTTACCTACAAAGCAGGGGATCAGCCCAATAATGCCCTTTCATTGAATGTACTTAAACCGGGCGAGGTGGCAGCCAATGGAGGCACTTCCGGGGTGATCTATGGAGTTTCTGATGAGCTTACCTATGATCCGCAGTCTAGAATAAACACCTTCGCTCATGTAAATTATACGCCGGAACAGCAACGGCTGGGGGTGCTTCTGTGCATCAACGGAACTGGAATTATGAACCGCTGGGTGAAGGATGTTCTTGCACCGGGCCTCAGTTATGATACCATGAACAAGGAGGCCTCTGGGATTGCGGCGGGCAGCAATGGATTAAGGATATTGCCCTTTGGGAACGGAGCTGAAAGGATGCTGAATAACAGGAATATTGGCGCGCATTTTCATCATATTGATCTCAATAAACATAGCCGCCTGCATATCTTCAGGGCTGTACAGGAGGGAATAGCCTTTGCCTTTCGATACGGACTCGACATTATGCGTGAGAATGGGATGCATCCCCGCCTGATCCGTGCCGGCAAGGCCAATCTGTTTTCCAGCGAGCTTTTTATTGAGGCTTTTGTCAATGCCTGCGGTGTTCCTGTAGAATTGTACAGCAATGAAGGCAGTACCGGCGCTGCCATTGGTGCGGGAATCGGCATCGGAGAGTTCAGTACTGATAATGCATTTTTAAACTTGAAACCACTCCGTATGGCTGAGCCTCAAAAATCAGGCGAATATGAGACGGTTTATCAGGACTGGAAGGGATTGCTTGAGGGGCATTTGTAATGACTCCATATAAAACAAACGATGTTTGCCTTCATTGTGCCGAACATCCATCTTTCGTCATCCCGACAAGCGGTTGAAATCATTATAGTTTACAAGATATTATGCCGCGCGGAGGGATCTGTTGTCAATGAGCAGGCTCCAGCATTTAGGTCCCTGCCAGTAGGTTAGAGATCCTTCACTGCGTTCAGGATGACGGTCCCATTTTAATCTCTTTTCCCACGGTAATGATAATCCACAAACTTTATAAATTGTTTCCAGTCATAAACCGTCAGATCATGTTTTCCTTCCCGGTTATGGTAGGCCAGGGGAGATTCAATAATTGGCATGTTTAATCCCGGAGGAACCCCCGGTAGTTTAGATTTTAAGCCATACAAAGCATACACTTCCTCTGCATTTTTCAGAGATAGAAAAGTGCCTTTCGGATCTGCCCAGAGATCTTCAGAGGCATTGGTTGCATAAACAGGCCTCGGTGCGATCAATGAAATCAGCATATGCTGGTCAACAGGAAGCAGTTCTTCATGATCATTGTATTTCTTATAATTCGCATTAAACCAGTGCGGGAAAGCGCTATTGATTACTTTCACCCGTTCCCCGAATTGTCTGCGGGCAAGTGCTGCTCCGGTATTTCCTGAGCAGTTGCTGATACATAGTGCAAAGCGCTGATCATTGGCTGCAGCCCACAAAGATGCCTTGCCACCGCGTGAATGACCCGTAAGTGCAATCCTTTTCGCATCGATCTGCGGGTCTGTTTCAAGATAATCCATCACTCTGCTGGCTCCCCATCCCCAGGCACCGATCGCGCGCATGCCATTATCGGCATTCAGCTGTTCAGGATACAATTGCAATGCCCCGTTCATAAAAGTCTCTTTGTTGTCGGGAGCCAGATCGTTCACCTGTAAGGCCGCAATAGCATAACCCCCATCGATCAAAACCTCTGCAGGCCAGAACTCGCTTTTCAGCATCCGGGTAGGGTCGGTATTCTCTTTGCCCCGGTTATTGATCAGTAAAAAAGCAGGTGCCGGTTTCAGGGCATTATTTGGGATAAAAAGAACCAGGTTGATCCTTACACTTTTACTCTGATTGAATACCTCGATCAGAACTTCCTTCAAATGCGCCTTCCCGTTCATGCTGTTCTTGTCTTCATGGGTGATGGAATACCTGATACTGTCATAATTCAGCGGCATCTGTCCATAGATATTATTGGCGAACAGACCCAGGATCTCCGGCCTTCTTGTCTTTTCCCATGCTTTGACTGATCTCACTGTTTTTCCCGCAGCTGTTTTCAACACCTCTGGCAGGGTGTATGCGGGCACTTTCGATTCGTCATAATTGGTTGATGCGGGTCTTTGGGCATGAAGACCGAAACCTGAAATCAAAAGAAGGAACGTGAGTAGTCTTAATTTCATAGGAATACCATATTTATTGTGAACGAGCAGGCAGGGGTATATTTTCTAACGTAAATATATGCTTCTAAGCCTCATCCCGACGAGTGAATGTAAAATCCATTGAACAGCCGTCCCGACGCAAGGAGGGATCTGCTGCAGAAGGGCAGTGTATGTAACATATAGTCAATCAGACCATTGTGGTTTATTGAGTACGATTTACATGACCTTCCGGCCTGTGCCAGTCGGTTTGAGATCCCTCCACGCATAAAAATTGAATCTCCAAATGAACCATTCTTTGCGTGCCGGGATGACGATGGAACAGGATGTTTCTGCTGTTAATCAAAAGCTAAACCGGGAATGTTACCCGTTTTCCATTTAATTCTATAAATTCGAAAACATAAAATTTTCACCATGGCAAACATCATAACTGGAGATAAAGAATTTTTCAAAGGCATCGGCCAGATCCGGTACGAAGGACCAGAATCAGATAATCCGCTGGCATTCCGCTGGTACGATGAGAACAGGGTCATAGGAGGCAAAACCATGAAAGAAACCCTGCGCTTTGCCTGTGCCTACTGGCATTCATTTGTTGGAAACGGCTCGGATCCTTTCGGTGAGCCGACTCATATTTTTCCATGGGATGCGAAAAACGATGTGCTTGAGCGTGCTAAGGATAAAATGGATGCGGCCATTGAATTTATCACCAAAATGAACCTGCCATATTACTGTTTCCACGATGTGGATGTGGTGGATTACGGGAATGATATTGCAGAAAATGAAAGGCGCCTGCAGGCGATTACCGCTTATGCAAAACAGAAGCAGCAGGCCAGCGGAGTGAAATTATTATGGGGAACAGCCAATCTCTTTTCGCATCGCAGATATATGAACGGGGCGGCTACCAATCCCGATTTTCATGTGCTGAGCCATGCGGGGGCACAGGTTAAGGCCGCTTTGGATGCCACCATTGAGCTTGGAGGAGAGAATTATGTCTTCTGGGGCGGACGGGAGGGCTATATGAGCCTGTTGAACACCAATATGAAACGTGAGCAGGAGCATTTTGCGCAATTCCTGCACATGGCTAAAGACTATGCACGAAAACAAGGCTTTAAAGGGACTTTTTTCATAGAACCAAAACCCTGCGAGCCAAGCAAGCATCAATACGATTACGATGCGGCAACGGTGATCGCTTTCCTTCGTCAGTTCAACCTGATGGATGATTTTAAGCTGAACATTGAAGTGAACCATGCCACTCTTGCCGGCCATACTTTCCAGCATGAACTGCAGGTAAGTGCCGATGCCGGTTTACTGGGATCCATGGATGCCAACCGCGGCGATTACCAGAACGGCTGGGATACCGACCAGTTCCCGAATAATATCAATGAACTGACAGAGGCCATGCTCGTGATCATTGAAGCCGGTGGTTTCAAAGGGGGAGGTATTAACTTTGATGCCAAGATCAGAAGAAATTCCACTGATCCAGCCGACCTCTTCTACGCCCATATCGGTGGTATGGACATTTTCGCCAGGGCATTGATCGCTGCAGATACAATTCTCAACAAATCAGATTACAGGAAGATCCGTGAAGAGCGTTATGCTTCTTTTGATTCGGGTAAAGGCAAAGATTTTGAAGCAGGTAAACTGAGCCTGGAAGATCTGAGAGCTCATGCCATTGAAAAGGGTGAGCCGGAAGTAAGAAGCGGTAAGCAGGAGTATCTGGAGAATTTGGTTAACAGGTTTATTTAGTAAAATGAGTCACATCCCCTTCCAAACCATCGACTGGTCGGCCATCGAAAGAACCGAACACAAAGGAGAGACCGGAACAGCTTATTGGCAGACCGTTCAATTCCCCGGACTACGGATTCGCTTAGTTGAATATTCAAAGGGTTATTTAGCAGATCACTGGTGCCAAAAGGGACATATTGTGCATTGCCTGGAGGGAGAGTTTATCTCTGAACTGAGCAGCGGGGAGCGCATAAACTTGAAAAAGGGAGAGACTTATGTGGTATCAGACGAGTTGAGTTCGCATCGTTCTGTGACTGAAAGCGGCGTTAAACTGCTTATCGTGGATGGTGATTTTTTGAAACTGGATTAGTCATGGCATATGGGACCGCCTCCTTTGGTTCTAAAATTAATCTTTAACTGTATATAATAATCCCAGCCTGAATTTTACCGATAGCTAAATAAAAGCATCCCTTTAAATTTTTTATTTCACCTTATGCCTGGTTATTATAAGATTTATTAAGGGAATAGTTTGTTTCCTTAATAAGAAACTTTTATCTTTGAATAATAATTTACAGAAGCCAAAGTTTAGAGTTGAATTTTTGGAATACGCGGCTGAATTTCTCGAACTTCTTGATGAGAAGATCAGGGATAAGATCATTTACAATATCACCAAAGCACGATATTCAAATGATAAAGAGCTTCTTAAAAAGCTAAACGATGAGATCTGGGAGTTCAGAACTCTTTACAAGCATATTCAATACAGGCTTTTTGCATTTTGGGACAAGCGAGTGGGTACCGAAACTCTCGTCATTTCTACGCATGGAATTATTAAGAAATCAGAAAAAACGCCTCAGTCTGATCTGGATAAAGCAGCACGTTTGAGAAAACTATATTTTACACTCAATGTACCCAAAAATGAGTAAGCAAAGATTGAAAACTTTTACTCTGGAGGAAATCACTGATAAACATATCGGTCAAGCCGGAACACCAAAGCGTGAAGCTTTTGAAAATGAATTGCGTCTGGACCTGCTGGGGGAAGCTATCAAACAGGCACGCTTAGACCGTAAATTAACACAGGAAGAGTTGGGTAAGCTGGTAGGGGTACAGAAGGCTCAAATCTCCAAACTTGAAAACAGTCTGACCGATGCCCGGGTGGAGACAATCTTGAAAGTTTTCAAAGCACTGAATGCAAAAATTAGCTTTAGCGTGGAAATGAAACCATCATGATTCTGGATGCTTATATGTCACTTTACTTTGTGATTCGGCGTATAAATACGGTGATTAAATCGCTTGTTAAACAATTTTGGATTGCAAATCCAAATTATCTGTGTGTTCGACATGCCCTTCGGAACATGTCAAACAGCTGAATAAGGTGTAATTGGTAAAGATCCCTCGCTTCACTAATTGAGGCCAAAATTCTCCTGCTGTCGCGAGCCTGTGGCTCGTGCCTTTAATAAGCAATAATACCCGTCCCATTCTCAATCTCCACCACATAAGCCAGCATTTCTGTTCCGGTTTTTGATTTATAAGCCTCTGAGACCGTTTTAATCAGGCTGTCAACCGCATCTGCTTTTACCAGATTGATCGTACAGCCCCCAAAACCCCCGCCCATCATCCTTGCGCCGATAACGTTCGGATCGCCTTTAACCAGATCAACCAGCAGATCGAGTTCTTCGCAGCTTACTTCGTACAGATCTTTCAGTCCGGCATGGGTCTCAAACATTCGTTTGCCGAAAAATTTCAGGTCATTGTTTTTAAGATCTTCACAGCCTGCCAGAAGCCGTTCATTTTCGGCGACCACATAGGAGCATCTGTTATAAACCAGTGGGTTCACAGGTTTGACAAGTTTCAGTAACATATTCTCTGTGGCATCCCTCAGACTTCCGACCTCCGGATGAACGGTCTGAATAAGCCTTACGCCTTCCTCGCATTGCTCACGTCGTTCATTATAGGCCGATGAAGCCAGGGAGTGTTTTACACGGGTATCGAAAAGCACAATTTTCAAGTCAGTTGCATGGAAAGGGACATAAGCATATTCGAGGCTCCGGCAATCCAGGCGGATCAGATGTTCTTTTTTACCAAAAACACTTGCAAACTGATCCATAATCCCGCAATTTACCCCAACGAATTCATTCTCTGCGGCCTGTGAAAGCCGTACCAGGTCCATTTTTTCATAAGCCAGTCCGAAAAGCTCGTTCAGGGCATATGCAGTGGCACACTCCAGTGCTGCGGAGGATGATAGTCCGGCTCCGGGAGGGATATCACCCCCGAAAACGATATTAAAACCGCTTTCAAGCTGATGTTCTCTTTGAATCTGTTCAAGAACCCCGAGGATATAATCCGGCCATAATTTGCCTGAACTCCAGATGTTATCAAGGGTAATCTGAAAATCATCATCATAATCCAGGGAATGCAGGCAGACCAGCCGGTCCGCACGTTTATGAATACCCAGATAAATAGCCTTATTGATCGCGGCTGGCAATACAAACCCC
Organism: Pedobacter sp.; assembly: GCA_036677005.1. Taxonomy (GTDB): domain Bacteria; phylum Bacteroidota; class Bacteroidia; order Sphingobacteriales; family Sphingobacteriaceae; genus Daejeonella. Next base: position 9,624 of record JAKFBV010000119.1, on the reverse strand, counting down.
TTATTATAATCAGTATGCTCCCCGATCAGGTTGATCCTGCCGGGGGAACGAATGATCAGGGCTTCCTGCCGGAAAAGCTCTCTGAATTTTAAGCGGATTCTTTTCGGGTAAACTGTGTTCGGGCTGTTCATTTTAATGTATCGTTCCTTCTTCAAAATCCTGTTTTATCCCGGTCCCTTACCGGATTAAACCCGGGAGGGGATTGGCTGCTGGAATCTCCCCGGATCGCAATGAAACCATCATGATTTTGCCAAAACCCGAAGGGGTATGATTATTAAATCATGATCGCCCTGCCGAAAGGCAGGTTCATCACCATTAATAAACAAAAAATAAACAGATGAAACCTGCATGAGCTTACCGCTCACATAACGAATTGAACATAAGCTCATGCAAGCTTCATCGCCATTAAAAAACAATTTATAAACAGATGAAAATAGTGAAATTCCTGCTGCATCCAATAATACCCAATATTATCGTTTAATAAGTACTAATTTTGCCTGATTACCTAATTAGAACACATGAGATATTTAAAATTCTGTCTGTATATTTCAATACTTGCTGCTCCGCTGAACAGTTATGCCCAGCAGGCCACTTATACCATAAAGGGTACTGTAGCCGGGACTGGAATCAAAACCCTTTATTTCACCCAAAGCCATTTCTTCGGCAAAGCAAGCCCAAAAGTTCAAAAGGTGGATGTTCTGGATGGAAAATTCAGTATAAAAGGCAGTATTGAAGAACCGATCCCTGTTTTTCTTTCCTTAAGCGAAGATTATAAAAAAGATCCTGTTCAAATGAAGCAGTTCATTCTTGATCAGGGGGATATCCGTATCCTGATTAAGGACAGGATCAGTGAAGCAGTGGTAAGCGGTTCCAAAGCTCAGGATGATATGCTCCGCCTGGGTACAGCGCAGGCACCTTATTTAGAAAAATTAAATGAGATCAACAGGGAAGCCGAACTGAAAACCCAGTCAGGAATTTCTGCTGATTCGGTTTTTTCAATCATGCGTATCCCCTTCAGGGAGGCCACTAATGAATTAATGGCATTTCACAAGCGCTTTGTCAAAGAAAATCCTGCAGCATTTGGTTCCGTCCTGCTGATCCCTAATATTGCCGGCAGCAGTTTTGATTTTTTTGAAGCAGACAGTCTTCTGAGAAATATGAGTCCCGAAATACAAAAGAGTCCTACCGGAAAGCTGATCCGGGAATACATTGACGGGGAGAAGAAAACTTCCATTGGAGCCCATGCTCCTGAATTTGCGCTTTCAGATACCTCAGGTAAACCGATCCCCCTTTCTTCTTTAAAGGGCAAATATGTCTTACTTGATTTCTGGGCTGCCTGGTGCGGGCCCTGCCGTCAGGAGAATCCTAATGTAGTTAACGCTTACAGGATGTATAAGGATAGAGGCTTTACCGTGTTCGGGGTTTCACTGGATAGGGATAAAAAGAGCTGGCTGGCCGCTATCCGGGAAGATAAACTTAAGTGGCAGCATGTATCTGATCTGAAATACTGGGGAAGCGAGGCCGCTGCATTGTATGGTGTGAGCAGTATTCCGCGCAATTTTTTACTCGACCCCAAAGGAAAGATCATTGGGCGTGATCTTCGCGGACCGGATCTTCTGGATAAATTGAATGAATTATTTCCCGATAAGAAATAAAATATCTATTTAAGAACTAATTAAGAACCTACATCAGGTCAGCCCCGATATCCGGGCGGAAATACCGGCCGTCAAAATAGATTCTGCCTGCATCGGCTGTTGCCCTCTGGACGGCATCAAACAGATTATCCTGAACTGAGGTAACCGCCAGCACCCGGCCTCCATTGGTTTTAACCAGGCCATTTTCGAGCTCTGTACCTGCGTGAAAGGCGAATGAATCCCTTAGATTTTCGATTCCGGTAATGACTTTTCCTTTTAAATATTCTCCCGGATAGCCTCCTGCAACCAGCATAATGGTGGCGGCGGTTTTGGGAGATATTTTCAGTTCTGTTTCAGAAAGGTTCTCGTTGGCCACAGCAAGAAATAGTTCGATCAGGTCGTTTTCAATTCTTGGGATCACACTTTCCGTTTCAGGGTCACCCATTCGTACATTATATTCGATGACATAAGGGTCTTTGCCATCTGCTGTACTTGCTGCCATCAGGCCGATGAAAATAAATCCTTTATATGGAATGTTGTCTGCCTTTAAACCTTCGATGGTTGGGATGATAATACGATCTTCAACCTTTTTCATAAAGGCTGCATCAGCAAAAGCAACCGGTGAAACAGAGCCCATGCCTCCGGTATTCAAACCGGTATCACCGGCCCCTATTCGTTTATAATCCTTTGCTTCGGGCAGGATCTTATAGGATTTCCCGTCTGTCAATACGAACACGGAAAGCTCGATCCCGCTTAAAAATTCCTCGATAACCACCGTACTGCTTGCTTCGCCGAATTTAGCATCAGCAAGCATCGCCTTTAATTCAGTTTTGGCATCATTCAGAGTTTCACAAATAAGAACCCCTTTGCCTGCAGCTAATCCATCAGCTTTTAAAACGATCGGTAGATTCTGTGTTTCCAGGTATTTTAATCCGGCATCCAGGCTGGACAAGGTGAATGATCTGAATGCTGCGGTTGGAATATTATGCCTGATCATGAACTGTTTGGAAAAATCCTTGCTGCCTTCAAGCTGTGCGCCAAGCATTTGCGGACCGATCACCGGAATATGTTTCAGATCATCACGTTCCAGAAAATAATCATGAATTCCTTTTACCAGGGGTTCTTCGGGTCCAACCACCAGCATTTCGACCTGATTCTTTATGGCAAAGGAAGCTATTCCCTCGAAATCTGTCGGCTTAAGGTTAATATTCTTGCCATAGGCAGAAGTTCCTGCATTTCCCGGTGCAATATATAATTGTGATAAATGCTGACTTTGCGCCATTTTTGAGGCGAAAGCACATTCACGGCCACCCGAGCCAAGTAATAGGATATTCATTCTGTAAAGATACTTTGAATTCGCAAATGAGCAAATTTGTTAATGGGTAAATGATAATTGGAGTTAATCCGGGGTAGATTTAATGATAAAAGAAGAGATTTTATCAGGAAAAATCTATTGACTGAAAGTTCTCAACTCTTAGTGTATTGGTATAACACGAACAAATCATCAGTAATATATAGTAATAGATCAGCGAAAGCAATCCTGAATCTGGTCGTTTATGTTCTGGTGCCTGGCTTAAGAATTAGCCTGTCTTATTACAAGTCTGATCGATCTTTTGCAGACGATAATCTTTTGAATATCACCTCTGATTTTCGATAACGTTCTCGATAACGTTCTCGCTCTTTTATTCCTTCAATTATGATGTTGGATATCATTTATATCTAATTTGGTGAAACAAAGAATGAAAAATTCCGTGAATGTGAACCTTTTCAATACATAAAGAATTTTTTGAAAATTAATTTTTAATGATGAATAAACTAAACTAAAAAAAGCACGACAAATGAAAAGCAAAAAACTTAAATGGATTATCTGGCCCTATCTGGGTATTGTGATTCTCGCTCTGAATTTTCTAAATCCTGTACAGTTGCAGGCGCAAAATCTAAAAGAAATTAAGGGAACAGTTCTGGATTACACTACCCGTACAAGCCTGCCAAGTGTAAGTGTTTTGGTAAAGGGAACTAACCGGGGAGTTTCAACTGGCCTGAACGGAGAATTCATTATAAGTGTTAAGGAAGGCGACGTGCTTGTAGTTTCTTTTATAAGCTATGAAAAGCAGGAAATAGTTGTGGCTCAACAGAGCGTTCTTAATATATTATTGAAGGAAAGCTCCTCAGCAATGGACGAAGTAGTTGTTGTAGGTTATGGAACTCAACGTAAGGCCACTTTAACCGGCTCAGTAGCAAGTATTTCTAATAAAGACCTTAAAAAGAGTCCGACTACAAATTTAAGTAATTCACTCGCAGGATTACTTCCGGGAGTTATTACTTCGAATCGATCAGGTGAGCCGGGAAGGGATAATTCAACAATTCTGATCCGGGGAAGAAGCACAACAGGAAATACAAAACCGCTTGTAGTTGTTGATGGAGTTCAGGGAGTTAGCGGATGGGAGCGGATTAATCCAAATGATATAGAATCAATTTCAGTTTTGAAAGATGCTTCTGCTGCTATTTACGGTGCACAGGCTGCAAACGGAGTTATTCTTATAACCACCAAAAGAGGTGTTTCCGGGAAGCCGTCTATCAGTTATTCATTTAATCAGGGCTTGAGCCAGCCAACAAGAGTTCCCAAAATGGCTAGCTCAGCTGTTTTTGGAGAGTTTGTTAATGAACTTCTCGCAAAAGATAAACAACCTCCCCGCTGGACCGAAGCGGAGTTGCAGAAATTCAGGGATGGAAGTGATCCGGTCAATTACCCGAGTGTAAACTGGTATGATGAAATATTAGAAAAAAATACATTCCAAAGTCAGCAAAATCTTGCTGTAAGGGGTGGGGGTGAAAATGTGAAATATTCATTGTCCGGATCATATTCCAATCAAAATGGAATCTTCAAAAAAGGTTCAACCAACTTTAAAGCCTATGGCCTGCGATCCAATATCGATGCCAACATTAACAAATATATCAAGGTTGGTTTAGATGTAAATGCCGGCATTGATGATGGTAATTATCCGACCTCCAGCACGGGAACAACTTTTGGACGGATGCTGGTTGTACCCTGGATGCCCGTATATTGGTCTAATGGTTTTCCTTCAGCAGGAATTGAAAGAGGAGATAATCCGGCTGTGATGGTTACAGATGCTACTGGTAGTAACAACGAAGTGATGCAGCGGTTTCAGACCAAAGCTTCATTTGATATAAAATTGCCATTTGTTGAAGGATTAGGAGTTGATGGCTATTTGGTTTATACAAATAACCAGGGCGTCGATAAACTTTTCCAGAAACCCTGGACGGTCTATGATTATAATAAAACAAACAATACTTATATCCCAATAGGAGGTGGTGGTATTTTACAGCCTCAATTACGGCAAACATACAATAAAGCTAAGAACTCCCTGGTCAATTTCCGGATTAAGTATGAAAAAACTTTTAAAAATCATAGGATAAACACATTCATAGCTGCGGAGCAGGAGCAAGGTGACACTACAAATTTTTCAGCCTTCAGAAGAAATTTTATATCCTCTCAGGTTGACCAATTGTTTGCGGGCAGTCTTGCAGGACAGGAAGCCAGGGGCTATGCAATGGAAGGAGGCAGAGAAAATGTTTTCGGACGCTTTGGCTACGGCTTTAAGGATAAATACCTGGTTGATTTCAACTTCAGATATGATGGTTCCGCAAATTTCCCTAAAGGTAATCGATTTGGCTTTTTCCCGGGAGTTTCAGCGGCATGGAGAATTTCAGAAGAGAAATTCATTAAAGACCGTTTTAGTTTTATTGATGATCTGAAGTTAAGGGCATCAACCGGTAAAATAGGAAATGACAGGGTTTCGGCTTTCCAGTACATTCAAAGCTATAACTTAGGCAGTCAGGGTTATAATTTTGGCCAGACTCCAACACAGTCACTTGGTACAACCATGGGTGTCACACCTAATCCAAACATTACATGGGAAGTATTACAAACATCGAATGTTGCAATGGATGGTTTGTTCTGGAATGGTTTATTCGGTTTTACAGTTGACTTATTTAAACAAAAAAGATCTAATATTCTGGCAACCAGGGATCTTGCCGTCCCTTCTTATACAGGCTTGATATTACCCAGTGAAAATATCGGTATTGTAGAAAATAAAGGTATCGAAGTAGACTTATCACACAGAAGAACCCTAAAAAGTGGATTTTCTTATAGGGTAGGTGGAAACTTTGCTTATATAAAGAGTAATGTAATTTATATGGCGGATGCGGCAAATATCCCCGAATGGCAAAAGGTTCAGGGTAAAGCGCTGGGTGCTACAAACTATTACAATGCTATCGGCATAATCAGGACCCAGGCCGAACTGGATGCGATTCCAAAGGTACTGGGAACAAAAGTCGGCGATTTGAAATATGAAGATGTAAATAAGGATGGTTTAATTACGAGTTCTGATATGGTCAGAATGAACCGTTCCAATATTCCTGAAATGACTTTCGGTCTTAACTTATCAATGGACTACAAGAATTTTTCTTTGTTCGCAAATTTTGCAGGACAATCAAGAGCATGGCAGTATTATCATGAAAATGGAAGGCTGGCAGTAAATACTCGTGAGGAATTACTTCTAAACCGATACAGACCCGGAAGTATGGACTCGAAATATCCAATTTTACCTTTACTGGATACACGTACAGACGTAAGCGGACTTCCTTCTTCTTTCTGGTTGAGAGACGCAACTTTCCTAAGATTAAAAACTTTAGAATTGGGTTACTCTGTGCCTAAAAGCCTCTTGTCAAGACTTAATATCGCCGATTTGAGGGTCTATCTGAATGGCAATAACATACTCACATTCGACAAAATGAAGATTTATGATCCTGAAGGCGATAATGAACGGGGTAATTTTTACCCTCAAAGCAAAATCTATAATATGGGATTATCTCTTACTTTTTAAAAGAAAAAATCATGAACAGCAAAAACTATCTTATTTATAAAATCGCAAAGTCTGTGTTTAATTATAAGACACTTCTGGTTTGTACTATAACACTCCTTTTTTCCTGCAGCAAGGATCCTCTGGATAAGGCACCATTAAGTTCCTTTACCGAGGACCTGGTATGGAAAGATGCAAATTTGGTAGAAACCTTTGTCAATAATACTTATCGGATATTGCCAAGTGGGTTTTATTATTCAATGGTGAACTCACTGTCAACCCTTACTGATGAGAATAATGGACGGGCTAATTCTGCAGCTATTGCAATAAATGCAGGGAATATAACACCTGATGCTTTGGGTGCTCTTGATTATTGGGATAATCCTCAAAGGGGTTATTATAAGGTTGTAACAAAAACCAATATCTTTTTCAGTAAAATAGATGCTTCTACTATTGATGCGGCGGTAAAATCCAGAATGATAGGTGAAATGAAGTTTCTGAGGGCATATTCATATTTCAGGCTTATCAGCTTTTATGGAGGAGTCCCTTTGATTACAAAACCATTTGGCCTGAATGATGATTTTCTTGTACCAAGAAATTCTTATGATGAGTGTATGAAATTCGCTCTGAAGGAATTGGATGAGGCTGCAAATCTGTTACCGGTGTCATATCCGGCTGCACAAAAGGGCAGGATTACAAAAGGTGCAGCCCTTGCTATGAAAGCCAGAGCTTTATTGTATGCAGCCAGTCCCCTGAATAATCCGACAAACGATAAGGCGAAATGGCAGCAGGCAGCGGATGCCGCAAAGGCTGTTATAGACTTAAATCAATATTCATTATATGCTGATTATAAGTCTTTATTTCTTACCTCAGCAATGTATAATTCAGAGATCATATGGAACAGACCTTACAATTTAACTATCGATCCGGAAAATACATTTGTTGAATTAAGTCAGTATCCGAATGGTTATGGCGGCTTTGCACAGGTACATCCTCTGCAAAATATTATTGATGATTATGAGACCCTTAATGGAAAACTTCCTAAAGATGATTCTGCTTATGACCCTCAAAATCCTTATGTTAACAGGGATCCTCGTTTCTATGCATCTATTCTTTATGACGGGGCGCCCTTCAAACATCGTACAGTTGAGACTTTTCTTCCTGGTGGACAGGATTCAAATGAAGGTTCATCCCAGCCATGGAATTCTACTCAAACTGGTTATTATTTAAGAAAATTCTTAGATGAAAGTATAACAAATCCGGGTGGAGTAAATATTGGAAGCACCCCATGGACATTTGTTCGCTATGCTGAAATATTACTTAATTATGCTGAAGCTATGTATAATCTGGGCAATGAACCTGTAGCCAGAGAGTACGTAAATAAGATAAGAAGCAGGCCCAGTGTTAATATGCCCCCTGTAACTGAAAGCGGAACTGCTTTGTTAGCCAGGATTCAACAGGAACGAAGAATTGAACTCTCTTTTGAGGAGCATCGCTGGTTTGATGTGCGTCGATGGAAAATTGCACCTCAGGTTCTTAATGTTCCTGCCAGAAGAATGGGTATCGCCAAAAATATTACTACAGGGAAAAAGACCTATACAGTAATAGATTTTCAACAACGCGCCTTTTTTGATAAAAATTATCTGGTTCCCATACCTGCATATGAAATTCAAAAAAACGCGAAATTAGTTCAAAACCCGGGATATAAATAGCAATAATTTACCAGGGCATTGTTCAATTCCCAGTATTACAATGCTCTGGTAATTATTAATTAATTGTATATTAACAGTTTATGTATCTGTATTCCTCAATAGAAAGATCCCATTGATGGTAGGAAACATGGATCTTATTTTTTTTAAATAGCACCGCGAATGAATGGACTTAGAATATTTTATATTTTCTTTTTAGTCATAAATATCCGTTTTTTAGCAGTGAGTGCACCGCGGGCGGAATATTTTAATGAGTATATTTTAGTTTCAGACAGTCTCCCATCTGTTTTGACTAAAAATCATGCCGATCTGCTTGAAAGCAGGCTTAGGAACCAGGCGGTTTTAAAATTTGGAACTCATCAATTGCCTGATAACGTAAAAGAATGGGAGACATACCGTTCGCAGCTCCGAAATAAGATCATACAGAAGACCGGACTTATTGTAAACCCTAAGCTTCCTTTAGATATGAAGGAAACGGGTTCAATTCAAATGAAAGGGTATCAGATCAGGAATATTGCCTTTCAAACACGCCCGGGAGTTTATGCTACGGCAAATTTATATGTTCCGGAAGGTAAGGGTCCCTTCCCTGCTGTTATTGTTATGCATGGTCACTGGCCCGGAGGCCGTTTATATCAGTCTTTTCAGGCGATTGGTCAGAGCCTGGCACTTAATGGTTATGTATGTCTTAATATCGATGCCTGGGGAGCCGGCGAGAGGACCCCGGTACATGGAAAAGATGAATACCATGGAGCCAACCTGGGAGCTTCCCTTCTGAATATCGGCGAGTCTCTGGCAGGGGTTCAGATCTCTGACAATATGCGTGGAGTGGATTTGCTTAGCTCACTTCCCTATGTTGACCCTAAAAACATCGGAGCAACAGGAGCAAGTGGCGGGGGTAACCAAACCATGTGGCTGGCAGCGATAGACGAGCGCATCAAAGCGGCTCTGCCGGTGGTTAGTGTGGGTACTTTTGAGTCGTGTGTGATGCGCTCCAATTGCATTTGCGAGCTGTTACCTGATGGATTGGCCTTTACTGAAGAAGCAGGAGTTCTTGGCCTGGTTGCTCCGCGGGCTATAAAGATGTCCAACATTATTGTTGATAATCCTACTTTTTTATCTTCTGAAATGCTCAGAAGCTTTAACAATACCAGGCCGGTCTTTAAAATGCTTGGTGCAGAAAATAATATAAGCAATCTTGTTTTAGATAAAACCCATGGCTATTGGCCCGAGAACCGGGAAGTGATGCTTGGATGGTTTGATCTTCATCTGAAAGGTATCGGAACAGGAGCTCCTAAAAAAGAACTCTCTTTTGAGCTCCTTCCGGATGAAAAACTACTCGTATATCCAATAGGCAAGCGCGATCCTGCCGTCATTACCACAGCAGCTTATTGTGAAAAG
>JAKFBV010000118.1:0-63187 GCA_036677005.1 Pedobacter sp. | reverse complement strand
AATGGTACAACAACAAATTCTTATTATGACGCTTATGAATATGATCACTCATAAGACAAATATAACGCTTACTTTACTTACCCAACCCCGAAGCAAAGCTTCGAGGAATTCTTTTGATTAAAATAATCCTATACGCAAAAAACTTTACTGAACGGAATGTCATTCAAGCGCAGCGAAAGATCTGCGTTAAGTTTAAAATGATCGTATAGGTCCCTCGCCTGCTAAGAGAGCAGGATTCGGAACGACAACAGAGAAGACACTAAAACAGACCCAGCTGTCCTTTATCATCTATATCCAGATCTTCAGGATTGGTGATCTCAAAATCGATCTTTTTTACAGGTTTATGCTCTTCTTCCTGTGCAGGCTCGCTTTCAACTTCCTGACCTGGGGAAGCTTCCGGCACCTGATCCTTCATCAGATCTTCCTTCTGCAGAGGTTCATCAGCCTCCTTTAATTCTTCCTGAACTATTTCGGTTTCTTCTTCCCCTTCCTCCTCAATATCAATATCCCTTGCAAGGGATGAAACCGGAGTGGCTGTATGCAATCCCGGTGTTTCCTGCTCAGGCTCAGGAGCTGAAGGCGCTTCTATAATCCTTTCCTCTTCCTCCTCTGAAGCGGAGGCCAGAAGCTCAATTTCCTTCACTTCATGCGGAGTTAAGCGGTTACCCATTGCCCTTATTCCCTTCACCTCTATAGCCTCTGCCAGATCGATCTCTGAAAGTTCCGGGATCTTTGTTTTACCCTTTAACACTTCCATTTTAAGCCTGGGTTTTGAGGCCCCGGTGATCAGCTGCAGCTTGGAGCCACTCTCCTCATTGATCACACTTGTTTTCTTGCCGATTGATGTGTTTTCAAAAACAAATCGTTTCAGGTAATAACATCCCGATTTACCCTCAAGGTAGATCACCGTAAAAACCTTGTCTGGCCGGTACTTTTCAATAAGCAATAAACGATCATCAAAATGATTGCTCAGATCAAAACTGCTTAGTTCATATATTCCCTGCGAATCCAGGGTCAGGATCCTGTCATCACCATCAAACTCCCCTAAATATTTTCCTCTGCCATCCACATTCAAGCGTTTCAGGATATCATCATACCATATCTTTCGTCCTGATAAAGTTGAAAGTCCCTTACTCTTAAGAATCACCTTTTTAACTGGATATTTGGTTACAATATTACCCATTGAACTTCGGCCCTTGATCACCTGATCGGCGAAATCAAGATCGAACTGCAGTTTTTTAAGCTTGGAATGCGGTTTCAGCTGTACATTCACGATCTCGGCCTCGCCATTAGGATTGGCCGAAAAGTATAATACTCCCGAGCCTTTGCTGCCCCTGGTAAGGTCGTATTCCTTTTCACGGGTAACACCCAAAACCGAAAATCGCTTGGTATAGGAAGTTCCGCTTAGGCCATCCCTGTATATCATGTTATAGACCGTACGCTCGTCATTCTTTTTAAATACCTGGGCGTGTATGATCCCTTTGCCAACAAAGGTTTTTTCAGCAACCCTTGAAACATTGAACTTACCATCCTCCCTGAATACAATTACCTCATCCAGATCAGAACAATCACAAACAAATTCATCCTTCCTGAGTCCGGTTCCGATAAAACCATCCGCCCGGTTCATGAATAGTTTAACATTGGCTAAAGCAACTTTTGAAGCTTCGACCCTGTCAAATGCCCTGATCTCTGTTTTACGATCCCTGTCCTGCCCGTATTTCTTCTTTAACATCTCAAACCATGCAATTACATAATCTGTAAGCTGTTTCAGATGTTTATTTACTTCCTTAATTTCATTTTCCAGAGACCGCATCTGCTCATCCGATTTTTTAAGGTCAAACCGGGTGATGCTGCTCATCGGCTTATCGATAAGCTTTTTATAATCCTCAGCAATGATCTCCCGGTAGAACTGCGGAAAGAAAGGCTCAAATAAGTGGTTCAAAACCTCCACCACGGTCTCAAAATTTCCTGAGCTTTCATACTCCGGATTCTTATACATTCCTTCCTGTATGAAGATCTTAAGCAATGAACTGAAAAATATTTTCTCCTTCAGCTCGGCAAGTTTTATCTCAAGTTCAAGCTTCAGCAGGTTTTTTGTATGCTGTGTACTCTCAATGAGAATATCATTCACACTCATGAAATAGGGCTTATCGCCTTTTATGATACAGGTATTTGGAGATATGGAAACCTCGCAATCGGTAAAGGCATAGAGTGCATCAATGGTCACATCCGGTGATATCCCGGGTGCCAGGTGGATAATGATCTCTACATTTTTCGCCGTATTATCTTCGATCTTCTTGATCTTGATCTTGCCCTTATCATTGGCCGAGATCACACTATCGATCAGTCCTCCGGTAGTAGTGGTATAAGGTATTTCTGTAATGGCCAGGGTCTTTTTATCGCGCTCAATGATCTTGGCCCTCACCCTGATCCTGCCTCCGCGCATCCCTTCATTGTAATTACTGAAATCGGCCATACCACCCATCTGGAAATCAGGGAGGAGATCAGGGCGATTACCTTTTAAAACTTCTATGGACGCATCGATCAGTTCATTAAAATTATGGGGCATAATTTTAGTTGCCAGGCCAACGGCAATACCGTCAGCCCCCTGAGCAAGCAGCAGGGGGAATTTAACCGGAAGAGTTACGGGTTCCCTGTTCCGGCCGTCATAACTGCTCTGCCATTCGGTGGTATCGGGATTAAAAACTACCTCATTGGCGAATTTGGATAACCTGGCCTCAATATAACGGGGCGCAGCGGCCGAGTCGCCGGTTACCGGATCACCCCAGTTTCCCTGGGTGTCTATCAGTAAGTTCTTCTGCCCGATCTGCACCATCGCATCCCCGATCGAAGCATCCCCGTGAGGGTGATACTTCATCGTATTACCGATCACATTGGCAGCCTTATTAAACCGCCCGTCATCCATCTCCTTAAGGGAATGTAAAATACGGCGCTGTACCGGTTTTAATCCATCATGAATATGAGGTACCGCACGGTCCAGTATGACATAGGACGCATAATCCAGGAACCAATTTTCATATAAACCGGAAAGCGATACGACATTATGTAAGGTTTCATCCTCGCCTGCTTTATTGTTTTCGCTGTCTTTATTTTCTAATTCTTCACTCATCCTTAATAAGAAACTCTATAGGCTGGTAAATATAAGTTATAGCGCGAAAATGTTAGCGGGAAGTTTTAAACAGTAAAGCAGCAGCTCTTTTCTGCATTCATTTTCCTCCCGGCTTTATACTCTTTGCTCCATTCTGTTCAGGCTTTTGCTTCCGGAAGAAGAATTTATTGGCATTAAACGTATTTTAATAAAAAATTCAAAACTATTTTACTGATGTTCCTCAATTTAACAGTAAATTCATAGTAGTAAGCAACCATTTGATGCAATTCATCGTGTATCTGTTAAATAGCTATAAAGTTGAGTGATTCGCCGCAGCAATTGCCCGATAAACTTCGCGAAGAATGTATTCGGGGCGAACCGGGAAGCCAAAAGAAATTGTATTACAATTTCTATGGCTTTGCTATGAAAATTTGTCTTCGGTATGCCCGTGACCGGGATGAGGCTGTTGAAATTTTGAATGATGGATTTTTTAAAGTGCTTACACATCTCGAACAGTATGATCCGGCAAAGCCATTTTTGCCCTGGCTTTCCCGAATCATGACCAATACGTCTATTGATCATTACCGAAGCCAGCTTCGTCAGCCCATTACCAGTGATCTCACAGAAATGGAGATCTATGGTGAGGATGCTGTTATCGAAAGTAAATTAAACTATGATGATCTGATCAGGATTATACAAAACCTTCCCCCTGGCTACAGGACCGTTTTTAATCTGTATGCCATTGATGGCTTTACCCATGAAGAAATAGCAGGGCAATTAGGGATTTCGGTCGGGACATCGAAATCGAATTTATTCAAGGCAAGGCAAAAGCTCCGAATGATGATTGAATCAAATAAACAGACAACAGAATTGAATAGCCCACAACAGAATACCATAAATAAGAGTGCAATAAATATCAATGAACCATTTGAACCCAAACAAGACAGACGATTTTTTCAGACAGGCGCTTAGTTCAGCACCTGATCTTAGCCCATCTGAAAAAGACTGGGAGGATATGGAGCGCCTGCTTAAAGCTAAGCCTGCCCGCAGGCCGGTTATTGGCTGGCTTTACTGGCCGGCAGGGATCGCTGCTGCATTGCTTATTTTCTTCTCGCTTTGGTTTTCAAAAGATACAGGAACAGTTCCGGATCAGATAGCGAAAAGCAAACCATCCACAGAACAACCTGAATTAGATAAAGTGATCAGTGGAAAAGATCAGCAAAACAAGGCTCCTTTAAGCCAGGGAGAAGGCGAAAAAAGCAAAATGCTTCAGGCCGGATCAATTAAAAAGGCAGATTCCCCAGTCCCCGAACATCATCCTGTTGTGAATATGGATATTTTACAGCAAAAGAAACAATTAGCATTCAATCCGGTTACACCTGAACCATCCCTGCCGGTAAATCCTGCGGAAGTTCCTGAACGGAACCCTGCTGATGAAATTACCGTAAACAAGGAGCCGCAGGTTACAGCCGGTCTGTTAAAATTAAACGATAAGCCGGTCTCAGACAGCCTCATTTCAAAGAAAAAAGCCGCTGTTCAGGATCCGAATGGGAAATGGGCGCTTAGCCTGGCATTCTCATCTGACATGAATTCGGTAAAGGGGATCAGCAGCAGCAGTCTGGGGATGAGCCTTGGCATGGGCATGAGCTATAAGATCACCAGATCCATTTCAGCCAGTACCGGCTTGTATTATTCACAAAAAAAATACACATCAGATAAAACCTCCTATAAAGTAACGGAAAAGCCCTTTGCTACCTGGACAAGTTATTCCAAACAGATCGATGCAGATTGCCGGGTGATCGATATCCCGGTCAATCTGAACATCGTCATGATGAGCAATAGAAATGTGAATATTCTTGCCTCTGCGGGTATTTCATCCTATTTTATGCTTTCAGAAACCTATAATTTTATCTATAACCCCAGCCCTTTATACCCGTCAAACGGCAGGGAATATACCCTCAGGAATGCTAACCAGCATATTTTGAGCATTGTAAACCTATCCGTCGGCCTGGAGAAACCTTTAACCAAACAAAGCAGTCTGGTCATCCAGCCCTATGCGAAAATTCCTCTGACCGGTATCGGACAAGGTGAAACAGATCTGAAATCATTTGGTGTAGGTTTCCAGCTGAATTACTCCCTGAAAAAGAAAAATAAATTTTTCAGATCAGAACCCTGAAAATTTTGCTGCTCTGGTATCAAATAAGGCTGGCAGGCGCGGGCAATGTCATAATTTAAGCCATTCAAGATTTCTGTTTGGTATCGTTTTGCCCATTTGCCCTGTAGAGGCCATTTGTCATAATAGATTAGCCGACTCCGAAGGGGTCATCTATAAATATGCGGCCGTCTTCGGGGTCACCAGAGAAAATTTCGCCCTCGAAAGAGCAATCAGCAGGGTTGAACTCAACTCTTAAATAATGACATTGCAGGCGCGGGAGCAAAGGAATGTTTATCAGGGCTCTGAACGATCAGTCCTTTTTAACAAAAAGGATCTCCACGCGGCGGTTAGCCTGGCGTCCGCTATCTGTACTGTTATCTTCTACAGGCTGAGTATATGACTTACTGGCTGAGGGAATTAGGATATTTTCCCCAAGCAATTGCCTGACTGCATCAATAACAGACTGGTTCCTCCGGGCTGACAGATCATAATTATATTTCAGGCTTCCTTTATTGTCGGTATGGCCTGAGATCTTCATGGAATAATGCTGCCGGGCCCCTTTGAACCTGTCTATGGCATTCCTAAGCTTTTGCATTTCTGAATCAGAAATATCTGACTTATCGAAATCAAAAAGGATCACAGCATTCTGAATTTCTGTAATTACCGCAGCTGAAACCCGTTTTTCAGGCTCCACTGCCACGGCCTGCTGAATCGGGGCTGAAGCGGGCTGCTGAACGATCGCCGGGGCCTGATCAAGGGGTCTGGGAACTACATTTTTATACTGCGCTGGTAAGATCTCTTCCAGGGTTTTTCCCTGCAGGATCAGATTCGGATCTATTACCTTGCTCAGATCGGGGTAATCAATAAAACCAGGCTGCATCATATCTTTTTTGGAGCTAAGGCTCCGGTCTTCAATAAACACACCCGAATCGTAAATATTATCCGAAACGTCAGCGATAACTATTTTAAGATGGTATTTTTTGTAAGGTGTAACAAAGGTCTGCGCCACAAGTTTTTTGGTAATGCCATCATAGCGAAGGTTACGATACAGATTCGGATCCAGAGTTTTTATCAATTCAGCATCGGGCTGAATGACTACACGGTCACCTCCGGCGTTAGTAGAAACGCTGAATATGGATGCGACCCCGCGTAACACTCTGCCAGGCAAGGTCCCCCGATAGGTAGATTTTAAAGGTTCCTGCCGTTTGATTACCACCTGCTTGTACAGGTTATTGTCTATGAAATGTTCCGAATTCAGTTTAAAATTGACCGTATTGATACTGACAGGAACACCTGATCCGGGAATCAATGCGATATTCCTGGATGAACCTCCATCCGAAACAATAAAAGCGAAAACATCATTATAGGGCGAGTCAACATACTCAGGATATTCATCAGAACCGAACTGATAATTGAACTGAATGCTGTTATCCATCGGAACAAAATCAAACTCAATACTGCAGATATCATATAATTTGCCGCTGATGATCGCGGCAAGGTCAGCATCGGATTGAGGAACCAGTATATCCCCAAAAGTTGAACTTTGATTATGTGAATTATTAAATCCGGCTACATTAAAAGAGTTTCCGGTTGAAAGGATGAGTCCCTTGGGAACCTGCAGAACATTCCCGGCACTGGTAAATGATAAAGTGGAAAGCGGATACCCTTTAAAGCTAACATTTCCGATGATAACCCCCTGTCCGCTAAAATTCTTTTTAACCCAATCATCAACCTTTATTGCGGATATTCTGATCTGGGCAAGGCTGCTGTCAGCAAATAACAGAAGGGTAAGAACAAGAATTAGATACTTCTTCATAGTCAATTGATATTTGTTCTTAAAAAGGGGAGTTATCCAACAAGTATGACCAGGTGAATAGCCCAATTCAACAGCAGATATTTAATCAAACACCTGTACCAATATACAATTTACGATTATTTTTTAAGTCTCGTTTCAGCAAAAGCAAAAGGAAGCAAACTTTTTATTCCGCTGGTCCGGATGATAGATCCATTCCGGCAATAAAACATGACCCCGATCGGATGCCCCTGTTTCTTTTCGTATTCTGCCATGACCTGAAGACATGCACCGCAGGAAGTTACGGGATCTTTTATCTCAAAATGATCGGTATGGGCAGTGATAGCCATGCTCAGGATCTTATCCTCAGGATAGGTTGAACCAATGGTAAAAAGTGCCACACGTTCAGCACATAAACCCGAGGGATAGGCTACATTTTCCTGATTGCTTCCATACACGATCTTTCCGCTTTCGAGCTGTACAGCAACCCCTACCCTGAATTCGGAATAGGGTGAATGAGAATTTGCCATAGCCTTGACTGCTTCCAGGCACAAGGCCTTATCAGGGCTGTTTAATTCATCAAGGGAGGAGTATTCCTCATAAGAGATAGAAAGATTCCTTTTCTGCATACTTTTTTCTGAGTTTTTCTGCTTTGAGTTTGATCATTGAACCTCTGTCAGCAATCCGTCCAGGGCTGTTTCCTGTTCTGCAGCGATAAAATCGACTTCAACACGCAAATTCTGAATAATATGCAGCTGCCTGTCGGGGGTGTTCTTCCCCATATAATATTCCAGAAGATTTTTGATCCCCTGTTCCTTTGACAGGATAACAGGGTCCAGCCTGATGTCATTCCCTATGAAAAGCTCAAATTCAACAGGAGATATCTCTCCCAAACCCTTAAAACGGGTAATTTCCGGTTTATTCCCCAGTTTCTGAATGGCCCGCTGCCGCTCCTCATCACTGTAACAATAAATGGTCTCCTTCTTATTCCGCACCCTGAAAAGGGGGGTTTGAAGTATGGACACATGCCCTGCTTTAACCAGGTCGGGAAAGAACTGAAGGAAAAATGTCATCAGTAATAAACGGATATGCATTCCATCCACATCCGCATCGGTGGCAATGACAATATTATTATAGCGGAGATTTTCAAGCCCGTCCTCAATATTTAAAGCATGCTGCAAAAGGTTAAACTCCTCGTTTTCATAGACCACCTTCTTGGTCAGGCCATAGCAGTTTAAAGGTTTACCCTTCAGGCTGAATACCGCCTGGGTCATTACATCCCGGGATTTGGTAATTGAACCGCTCGCCGAATCTCCCTCCGTTATAAATAAAGTAGTATCCTGTTTCCTCTCGTGGGCATCCTCGAAATGAATCTTGCAATCCCTTAACTTTTTATTATGCATGGATGCCTTTTTGGCCCGCTCATTGGCCAGTTTTTTAATCCCGGCAATATCCTTGCGTTCACGTTCGGATTGAAGAATCCGCTTCAGGAGGGCATCCGCATCCGCAGGATGTTTATGCAAATAATCATCTAAGGCCTTCTTCAGGAAGTCATTGATGAAGGTTCGTACTGAAGGGCCGTCCTCGGCAATATTTTGCGAACCCAGCTTGGTTTTGGTTTGTGATTCAAAAACCGGTTCCTGAACCCTGATCGAGATGGCAGATACGATCGAGGCTCTGACATCCGAAGCATCAAACTCTTTTTTATAAAACTCACGGATCGTCTTTACCAGCGCTTCCCTGAAGGCCGCCTGGTGGGTTCCTCCCTGGGTGGTATGCTGCCCGTTAACGAATGAATAGTATTCCTCACCATATTGCTGTCCGTGGGTAATAGCCACTTCAATATCATCCCCCCTGAGGTGTATGATCGGGTAACGTAAGGTTTCTGCATCCGTGTTACGGGTCAGGAGATCATATAAACCCCTTTCTGAGAAAAACCTGGTACCGTTAAAATTGATCGTTAGTCCGGAATTAAGGAATACATAATTCCAGATCATGCTTTCTACAAATTCGGGGATATAATGGTAATTTCTGAAAATGCTTTCATCGGCATAAAAAATAACTGAAGTGCCATTGCGCTGGGTCGTCTCGGTTTCGGGCAGGTCACTGACCAGAACACCCTGCTCAAATTCGGCCTTCTTGGTTCGTCCATCACGGTATGACTGCACCACAAAATTCGATGAAAGTGCGTTAACGGCCTTGGTACCAACACCGTTCAATCCTACTGATTTCTGAAAAGCCTTTGAATCGTATTTTCCACCGGTATTGATCTTGGATACGCAATCGATTACTTTACCCAATGGAATTCCGCGTCCGTAATCCCGGATGGAAACCTTCTTTTCGGTCACGGTAACCTCAATGGTCCTTCCAGAACCCATTACAAACTCATCAATTGAGTTATCCAGTATTTCTTTCAGCAATACATAAATACCGTCATCATAGGCAGAACCATCACCCAGTTTGCCAATATACATCCCGGGACGAAGGCGGATATGCTCCTTCCAGTCGAGCGAACGAATACTATCATCACTATAATCTATTTCAGCCATTCTCAAATATTAGTATCTTCTGTCAAATTAATTACAAATTTAAAATTTAGATCCGCATACCACCCGCTTAGATTTCCACATTTAAACACCCGAAAATGCCCGCGAATAATCCATGCCGCCGGACATTCTGATGACAATTGTATAGTGTTCTATACAGTTTAAATATCTCTTTCTGGAGCCGTCGAAGATAGAAAACACCTTTTTTTAAGCAAAAATGAGGCATGGAATGCATTTTTTTCATCCTGTTTAAAATTGGAATAGAAATCGTATTCCTGTATTCATAGAATGAATGATTATGGATGATCCAGGAAAAGAAAAAAAACCGGGAAAAGAAAAAGAAGCCCCTCCGGAGAAGGGTTGGGATAATCCCGGGAACCCTGAAGAGACCCACGATCAGCGTGATAAGGAACAGATCGAACGGCAGATCGAAGAAGCCAGGCGCAGGAAAGAAAATTTAACAACGGATAAAAACTAAAACGAATTTAACCCTAAAATCTATACTCATGAAAAAAAGCAAGAACACTCCGCTAATCCAAATAATGAAAAAATTTGATCGTCAATTGCATGACCTATTGATAACAGATCTGCTGACAATTCGTTCGGCGAAGGTTAATATGCTAAACAGGTACAGTAGCGGCCAGGGGCAGGATCAACTCATGACTGCCTGAAGATAAAACCTACCTCAACACAATAATTAATTTCACTTTAACAAAAGGGTCCTGGTTTTACCGGGACCCTTTTCTATTGATATATTCTCAGGCCTATACTTTCCGGAGTTTAATGATCCGGAGGTAATGCAGCAGTTTAATAATGGGATAAGAAGGGTCAAATTCAAACCAGCGGCTGGCAAAATTCACACTATTCGGCTTTTTATGATGGTTATTCTGAAACAACTCTCCCAGCATCAGGAAATCCAGGGGAAGCGTATTCTTACTGTGATCATCATTGTCATAATTGGAATACCCGTATTTATGACCGCACCAGTTTACAACTGCACCATGAATCGGGCCCATCAGAAAATGTACAGGCAGTAAAAGGTACATCCACCAGAATTCGGCAAATTGAATATAAAATGCGATATAAAGCAGTATAAAAATCGAGCGGGTGATCCACAGGTCGCCAATCCGGTCGATCAGTGGCCATGTCGGATAATTATCACGGAAAGCAGGCTCCGGTTCTATCTTAAAATTGACATAGTCGAGGTAAATATTTTTGGTTTTGATCATCAGTCCGATCACATCCTTAAAGAAATGCGGGGAATGGGGATCCTTTTCCGTATCACTGTAAGCATGGTGCATCCGGTGCATGATCGCGTAAGCCCGGGGGTTTAAAAACGAGGATCCCTGGGCCAGGAAAGTAGCCAAATAGAAAAATTTTTCCCAGAAAGGGCTCATTTTAAACATCTTATGAGAAGAGTAGCGGTGCAGGAAAAATGTTTGAAAAAACAGGGACAAGAACCAATGGCAAAGAAAGAAAATAAGAATGATCATAAAAAAAATTTGAAGCCCGGGATTAAGAGCCTGCAAAAATAAGCAAATTAAACTGGTTTGAAATAACGGGAATGTCATGTTCAGGATAAATGGCATCCTGAATGAAATGGAACGGTTTAACGTCCGAAATCATCCTGAACCCTGACGATATCAGATTCATCTGAAGGGAATGAAGGATCAGTATGCTGCCATATCTCTGCGATAATTCCCCAATCATCCAAACCAACAAGCCTGTGGCGTTCGCCCTGTTTTAAAATGATCTGTTCACCGGGATAGTGTTTTTTAAGTTCAGACTCCTGATCTGTAGCACTAGAAATAACACCTACAGTGCCCTTTACTACCTGCCAGATCTCTGCTCTGCGCTGATGATATTGCCAGGAAAGGCGCTTATGGGGCTCAACAACTAATATTTTCGGGCTTAATTTACCCGAGATCTTTAATTTATCAAGGGCTATTCCTTTAAAGAAAACATCAGAAAATTGCTGGGCCTGATCCTCCCTGATCACAAAGTAACCGCCCCATGGTTTAAGGGTATCCAGTTTTATAATAGTAAAGCCCTGCCTTTCCAGATCCTCTTTCACTTCCCTGAAAATGCGCTCTTTTTGATGTTCGGTATCCATAATATGCAATGATAATTCTAATGCATCAATAATGCAATCTGCAGGGATACTAAATAAAAATCAGAGGGCTAATTACTGGTTCATTCCAACAGAAATCTTCCAGAATCCTTCCTCCCTGATCTCAACTTCCAGGATTTGCTGTGAAATGGTTATACGAACCTTTAAAGGGAAAACAACCTGCTGGAGTTGAACTGTTTCTCCTCTTCCGGATTTAGATACTTCCTGGATTTTGTTATAACTTCCAACTGTAGCCAACACGTCCGTAATATCTGCGCCTAACATTTCGGGACCCTCGAGACGCAGAGTACCCCCACTTGCATTTAAGGCCTCGATCTGAACCGTATTCTCCTTACCTCTCATGTCTTTTATTACACTGAGCCGGGTCATGTGCTGTCCCCTTTCGAGAATAGTATATGGCTTTTCAGCCTTAGGTTTGGGTTGTGCTTTTACTGAAAAAGCGGTGAATGCAAAAAGTATGATCAAAATAATTTTAAGGTTCTTCATTGTTCGTGACTCTATTAACAGTATAAAAATGAAAATTTATAAATAAGCTATTGAGTTAAACCGACCATAATTTTCCAAAATCCCGCTTCTTTGATCTCCACATCAAGGACCTGTTCGGATATCGTAATACGAAGCCTGACAGGGAAAATAACATCAAGCAGCTGAAGGGTTTCACCTCTGCCTGATTTAGACAGCTGACGGGTCATATTATAACTCCCCTGGGTGGCTATGGCCGATGAAATTTCGGCGCCGGGTAATATCGCTCCTTTAAGCAGGGCCGAACCGCCGCTCACATTCAAAGCCTCGATCTGAACAATATTTTCAGCGCCCCGCAGGTCCTTTCTTACATCCACCTTACTCATAAATGGTCCTTTTTCATAAACCATAAATTGTTTTTCAGGCTTCACTTTCGATTGTGCCATAACAGACAGGGAGGGAAATGCGAACAAGGCAATTAAAAGGCATTTAAGGATTTTCATAGCTGATCATTTTTAGTAATTCTAAATATATTAATAAAAATCCTGTTCCAGGACAATAAAATATTGGCCTGAGCACAGAAGCCATTGACAAAGAGCCTGCTCCGGAAGTTGATTGCTAAAAATAACCAGTCTTGCAGTCCGAATCAAATTGTACACATATTCAGATTGAAGATTAAATTTCAGGAGGGCATGAATAAGATAAATGAAGCAATTTTTCTGAATATAATAAGGCTGTTTAAAGCAACGGAAACTTCCTGATGATTTAATTGCAAGCCATAAATGCTGAATTCTATAAATTTTATACCTTGCAAGCCTAAACTTTAAGAATGAAATTTAAGATCTGTACTTTTCTGACCTTGTTGGCTTTAAATTCTTCTTTATATGCCCAGAAATACCAGATAATCGTAGGCTCCTACACTACGGCAGCCAAACCTGAGGGCATCTTTGTTTATGATTTCAATTCCCAAACCGGAGAAATGACCTATAAAAACAAGGCTGTTGTAAGTAATCCTACTTTCCTTACCGTAGCCCCCGATCAGAAACATATTTATTCTGTCAACGAGGATAAAAAGCCATTTATAAGCGCTTTTAATTATAACTCATCCTCGGGAGAGCTTACCCTAATAAACAAGGTTGACCCTAAGGGCGCAGGCCCTGCTTATGTATCTGTTGATGCCAGATCACAATATGTTTTCTCGGCAAATTATAATGACGGGACACTTTCAGCCCTTCCGATTCAAAAAGACGGATCTCTGGGTTCAAACGTGCAGCTGATCAGGCATGAAGGTCATGGCCCTCTAAAAGCTCAGGCTGGTCCGCATGTCCATTCTGTTGTTGTTTCCCCGGATAATAAATATCTCTTTGCCGTTGATCTGGGTACAGATAAAATCAATACTTATCGCTTTAATCCCAAAAACACTTCGCCACTATCACCTGGTAAACCTCCATTTACCTCTGTTCCTCCTGGTAGTGCACCAAGGCATTTCACATTCCATCCCAATAAGAAATGGGCCTATGTTATTCAGGAATTGACCGGTGTGATGACTGCCTATAGATACAAGAGAGGAACATTAACCAGGATAGATACGGTTTCGCTTTTATCTAAGGATTTTAATGGAGCCCCTAATGCTGCTGATATCCATGTTTCACCAGATGGCAAATTCTTATATGGTTCCAATCGCGGTGATCATTCGGATGACCTGACCATTTGCTCAATTGACCAGAAAAGGGGGAAACTGACCCTCGCGGGTAAACAATCTTCATTGGGTAAAAGCCCGCGGAATTTCGCAATAGATCCCTCCGGGAATTTTCTGATCCTGGCTAACCAGAACAGCAATAACCTTTTTATATTTAAGCGTGATCAGAATACTGGTTTGTTAAGCCCAACCGGTTATAAGGTCGATATTATTAAGCCAACAGTTGTACAATTTCTCCGGGTAGATTAAAACTGCCGGATTGCCCTGAATTTATGTAGCTGCTGCAAAAACGATCTTAAGATCTTCAATGGTACCTGATATACCAGAAAGAACAAATCATTAATGCCCTGAATTTTCTTTGTTGTTAAGTCTGCTGCGTGTTGGCGGCAATACCAAAAAGGGCTTAGGGCTTATTGATCAATATAAAAGCATTTTCAAGTATTCAGGCGAAAACCCGAAACAGCATATTAATCATTCTTAACTCTCTGCTCCAATCTAACAAAAGCACTTCTTCTTGGCGCCGGCATCTCAAAATCATCGCCTTTCAATCCCTTCCAAAGCACTTCATTAAATAGCCTGTCGTCATTCTTATCAACCTCAGCAAAATCGAACCCTTCAGATATTTTTGACCACTTTGAAGCGATCTTATTCATTTCATCCAGATCAACCAGATTTGGAACAGCTTTAAACTTTGTAAAATCAGGTTTATTAGTAAAGCTTCTGAACATCGGCATCGCAGCAGCATCATACTGGCTCATTGGAGGCAAGCCTAAGATCAATTCCATTGTCCGCAACATACCTGAAGTAGAGTACATGGTATGATCCTGATAATTTCTTTTGGTGTAGGGACTAATAACCATGGCAATTGAACGATGGGCATCCACGTGATCGGGGCCGTTTTGGGCATCATCTTCAAGAATAAAAATCGCCGATTGCGCCCAGATCGAACTATTACTGATATGCTCAACCAGCTTGCCTACCGCCAGATCATTATCAGCAACACAGGCATATGGGGTAGGCTTACCCACTGCCAGGCCCTGGGTATGGTCAGCACCAAGACGGATGGTACTTAACTGAGGAACCGTGTTTTTAGACAACAATACATCAAAATCAGTTTTCCATTGCTCGAAGCGCCCAACATCTTTTACTGTCTGATCGTAATAACCTGTAAATGTGGCGCAGACATGGTCCTGATCCAGTACAGGAATGTTCCCCTTATCCTTATCCGCAAAAACACCATAGGTTCTGAATGAGATCCCGTTTCTTTTACACAAATCCCATATAAATCCATCCTTATTATTGGCAATCGTTCTTCGGCCCATCCCTTCGGTCACCCCTCCGCGACGCCCGTAGCTTGTTGGCCAGGTTTTTTCCAGGTAATCGGTTGCATAAGCTCCCAGCGACCAGTTATGACCATCGGCACTAACCTCCGCATCGACATAAAAGTTATCCAGCAGTACGTACTCTCTGGCCAGTTTATGCTGATTCGGAGTATATTTTTCACCAAATAAACAAAGTCCCGGATCTCCGTTTCCTTCCTTTATATCACCAAATACCTGATCGTATGTCCGGTTTTCTTTAATAACATAAAAAACATACTTGATCGGAGAGGCATCTCCTACTTTTTTAGGGATCGGATTTCCAGCTTCGCCATCGGCAAGCAATTCTTTATCCTTAGTATAGGGGGTGTTCAGAAAAACATTTTTGGAATACACTTCCAGATCAGCGGCCATTGGTTCATCGATCACACTCATTGTCCCCTTCATCAGACTACCAATGTACTGCAACCTGTTATTTACCTGGGGGAGTTCACCTTTATGTGATTCAGATTTCACTCCGGGATTTACCGGTTGGGGACCTAAAGGATTTGCGAATGAAGAAAATCCTTTTCCATTATTGACAAATATTTTACTCCCAATTACCCTTACATTCGTTGGGTACCATCCAACAGGGATAAAACCTTTGGAAGTACTTTTACCTTTCTGACTCACATGGAACACTGCAAGGCAATTATTGTCAGCATTAGCGATGTATAAACTTCGCTCATCTTTCGACAAAGCTAAACCATTTGTTGTAGAACCTGTCAGGGAATTTGGAAATAAAGCAGCATTCAAAATTTCAACAACTTTCCTGGCCTGAACATCAATAACTGAAACACTGTTATCCTGGGAATTAGCAACATAAAGTATGTTTCCGGCTTTGTTCAGGATTAATTCATTTGGGTTGTAGGAAACATCAACAGAGGTAGTAATTTTCCTGAGATTTGTGTCAAAAAATGCTACTTTCTTGCCTCCCCATAAGGAGATATAAAGTGTTTTCTTATCCGGGGATAAAACACAGCTATATCCCTCACTTCCAATACTTTGCTGATGAATGATTTTATTACTCTGCAAGTCAAAAATATACAGGGAATTATTCTCCTTTGTGACCACATACAAGAAATTTTTAGCATCATCGATCTCCAGACCAACCGGCGATATTTTCTCTGGCCAGGGCTTACCCAGCTTCAGCGTATCCCTGATCAGCAATTTTGAATTTAAAAGTTCATATTTCAGAATCCAGTTATCATTTCCCCCCGAGGCATAGAGAAACCGGTCATCCTTACTGAATTTCAGACCATAAAAAGATTTGGGAATTTCTACTTTGTCTAGAACTTTTTCTGTTTTCGGGTCAATTAATTGAATGGTTTGAATGCTCTGGCCGTTGTTGCTAACCGCCATCAGTTTCCCGGACCTTGAAACAGCAATATTAAGAGGTAAATCACCCAATTCCATTGACCTTCCCGCCGGGGATAATGACCAGCCATTAGGCAGCATAATTCTTTTTGCATTCAACTGATCATTCAAATTCTGCGCATTTGAAGCAAATGCCAGAAACAATAAGCCCGGAAAAAGTAATTTCTTCATCAGTTATAATTGCTTTTTAAAGTCCCACACATGCGGGACATTTCTATTCAAGTATTTATATAATAGAAAGCTTGAATTTAAACTATTTTTATCCATTCCCCACTTCCAATTCCCCATTTCCCATTCCCTATTTCCTATTCCCTATTCCCCTATTTCTCCCACCAAACCTTAACACTACTGTTATCACCGCCAATTGATGCAATCGCAGCCTGGAGATTACTGGAATTTAAGGATTGTAAATAGGTAGGATAAGGAACTCTTGAAGGGAATATATTCTCCGCCGGAAT
Organism: Pedobacter sp.; assembly: GCA_036677005.1. GTDB lineage: Bacteria > Bacteroidota > Bacteroidia > Sphingobacteriales > Sphingobacteriaceae > Daejeonella. The sequence goes on along the minus strand of JAKFBV010000118.1, from coordinate 46,100 downwards.
ACCAGTCCCCCTTGGTAAAACCGGATAACCTGTCCGGCGTTTTTCAAACCAGGATTGATAGTCCACGAATAAGTAGGCATAATATTTTTGGAGCATAATTTGCTCCAATTGCTGATCTGCAGAACCGGCAGAATTAAATGCTATACCTGCCGTATTCAAAAATTCAGCCGGCATACTTGCACCCCATTGAAGCATGGAAGCAGTTATACCCGACTCATAATGCGCCTTTGCAGTTTTCCCTGTATTATATCCTTTTAATGCCAATTCAGCTTTAATAAACTCAACCTCTGAATATGTCATCATTACTCCCAGAAGTGGTGATGTCTTTAATGCATCGGGATAACTTGAATTTCTACCCACTATATATTCTAAACTAGTTGGATAACCACTTTCTATGCCCTGATAAACGCTTTGTCCATTAACCGTAACAGGGATTGCCCAAATTGCTCTTCTTGGGTCATTTACAGCATTCATATGATTAAGAAAGAACTTTGTAAAATAAGTTCCTTCCCTCCAGTCTAAAGTACGGGCATTATAATAGGGATTAAAATAAGGAAATGTTCCGGGATATCTGAAAATTGCATCATCTGCATTGACAGCAAACACAGGACTTGTGGCAGGATTAGCCAGAATTGAATTAATTTGCTGGCTAACATTTATTTCACCCTCACGCTTAGAAATTCTGAGTAATAATCTCAATCTAAGAGAGTTCGCAAATTTCTTCCATTTTTGAATTCCAATATTTTTGCTTCCTGTTAATGCATTGGCATTATAAACCATATCTCCCCCGTAGGTCAGGGCTTTGGTATCATCAAATAAAGTATTTGCTATTTCCAGATCCTTTAAGATCTGCACATAAATATCCTTTTGTTTATCAAAAGCAGGTGAAAAATTACCTTCAGAAGCTTTAATTGCCTGTGAATAAGGAACATCACCATACAAATCGGTTAATATTGAATAAGCCCAGCTTTTATAAACCAAAGCAATTGCCTTGTAATTATTCTCTTTTAGCTGATCTGAAATCTTATAAATATCTTCCATATCGGTTAAACGATCATAAAAAGCAGACCATACCGCCTGACCCGGATTTACAACATAACGATGCAAACCCTGGCCACTCGTACTGGCCCTGGGAGCATCAACCTGCATCAGTTCATGAGTAAAACTTCGGGAAGACTGAATAGAACTATTGACAATACGATATTGCATCTGTCCTAATAAGATTCCGGGCGTAACATCCTTCGGTCGGTTAGGATCGATATTTAATTCCTCGAAATTATCTGTACAGGATAAGAGGGAAGTGAATACTAAAAGTATTGCGGTAAGTATTTTAATTGAAAATTTCATGTCTGTTGAATTATAAAAACAAATGAGATTAAAACTTAAAGCTTAGGTTAGTACCAACCAATCGGTTAGATGGAAACTGGGTTAACTCTACTCCCGGAGTTAAAGTCCCGTTATTCAGATTACCACCTTCCGGATCAAATCCCGGGAATTTGGTAAAATTGAATAGATCTCTGCCCCATATCGCAACAGATGTTTTTTGAACCCCTATTTTTCTGAGCAAATTGGCAGGAAGACCAAATTCTAACCTTACTTCCCTTATCTTTAAGAAAGAAGCATCGAAGATGTTAGTTTCTGCATTACTGATTTGATAGTAGTTATCATAGTAAGCACTTGCCTGGGCAAGTTTTGTATTTGGAACGAATGAACCATCCGCAAGTTTCACAACACCCTGTCCAACAATTCCACCATCACGACCCGGAAGAGTCACTCTTGTTTTTCCAAGGGTATTATTTTTATGATTGGTTTGAGAATACATTTCTCCGCCATATTGTCCATCCATTAAAAGGCTCAGATTTATATTTTTATACCTGAATTCATTCATTAAACTGCCTTTCCAATCGGCAAAGGCATTACCCATTTTGCGGGCAATCTGATCAAGCGGAGCCGGTAAACCATTGGCAGAATTATAGATGATCTGACCATCCGGAGAACGCTGGAATCCTCTTCCATACATATCACCCATTAAACCGCCAACGCGTGCTTCAATAGTCACATTGGAATTGTGCTGATAGATTATCTGATTAGTTAAGCCCTCTGTCAATTCCTTTACATAACTGCGGTTTCTATTCCAAAGCAGGGTCGTATTCCACGAGAATTTTCCCTTTGAAATTGGTTTTCCGTTAATCTGAACTTCCCATCCTTTACTGTTGATCAAACCTGCATTTATTAATGCAGTAGAAAATCCGGTAACCGGATCTAATGGGATCGATAAAATCTGGTTACGGCTATTGTTATTATAGTGAGCAATATCAAATCCTATTCTATTGTTCAGAAAACGTAGGTCTAAACCAAACTCATAACTCGCTGTAATTTCAGGCTTCAATTCTGCATTGAATAGCTGATTTGGGTTTGTGAATGAATTGCCGTAAATACGATCATAATACCTGGCCGTTTGGTAAGGTCTGGTATCATTACCAACCTGTGCCCAGGATGCTCTGAATTTGGAAAAGGTGATTGCCTTTGGCAGTTCAAAAATTTCACCCAGAATAAAGCTTGAACTTACAGATGGATAAAAGAAAGAATTGTTCTTAAAGGGTAATGTACTCGACCAGTCATTTCTTCCTATCAGATCCAAAAATATTTTTTCATCATAGGCAATCTGTGTGCTTCCATAAACGCTATTTATTGCCTTTTTCGTTCTGGAAGGGTCAACCACCGCCTGATCTAAACTATTAGAAATCTGGTAAACACCAGGTTGAGCTAATTGATCTGCATATACCCCTGCAAAATCATACTGCTGAATCATTGTATTTGCACCGGCGCTCGCACTGATAGAAACTTTTGGCGAAAGTTTGTCTCTAAAAGAAAGCAATAGATCTGTGTTTGATTCATAGGAAAACACATTTTGTTCACGATACATTCCTCTTGGATATCTCGTCATACTAAACGGTCTTTGCTGGGAGCGAAATTCATTAGACATATCAACCCCTGTTCTGAGCAAAAGATCAAACTTTTTAGAGATCTCATAACTGGCCGAAACATTTCCAATCAGTCCATTTTTATTCATTTTATTCAGCATTTCATACATTGCCAAATAAGGGTTATCCGGTCCGGGATTGAATGGATTCTTTTGAACTACATTTTCCAAACCGGGCTGCCAGTAAGGCTTGAACCATTCAGGTCTGATGTTTGGAGTGGTACCAATGATCAGGAAATACATCAATGTCTGATTATTGTACCCTGCCATTGGAAGATTATCGCTCTTTTTATTAGAATAGTTAGCTCTTCCGGTAATTTTTAATTTATCAGAAACCTTTTGATTGAACGATAATGCCGCATTCAATCTTTCGAAGCCGGTATTAGGTATAATCCATTTATTTTTTAAATGAGTAATAGAAAGTCGGGCAGAACTTTTATCAGATCCACCGTCTATAGATAAGCTGTTTGACAAGGTGTTACCCGTTTGGAAATATCCAGAGATATAATCATCATGAGCAAGCCATGGTGTTTTTTGGGTAGGCTTATTCCCCGGAGTATTCGGATCATATTGATAATAGCTCTGGCCCTCAAATTTAGGTCCCCAGGCTCTTCCTGCTGCTACAGTTGTACTTGTATTAATTCCATCAGGGCTATCTAAATAGGAGTAATATGCACTTGTTCTTCCTTCACCATATTCAAACTGATAATCAGGCCAGCGGTTAACCTGTTCAATATTAAAGTTGGAATTAAAAGTAACTCCCAATCCATTGCCTTTGCGCTCACCACTCTTTGTGGTTATTATAATTACGCCGCCAGCTGCACGACTACCATATAAAGCTGTTGCACCCGGCCCTTTAAGTACAGTTACAGTTTCTATATCATCAGGATTGATATCTGATACACCCGATCCATAATCAACCGGACTATCCTGAGAAAGGTGTGAATTAAATCCTGTTCCTGTTATCTTACTGCTGATTGGTACTCCATCCACTACAATTAATGCCTGATTATTATCAAGATTCAGCGATGATTCACCTCTGAGTGTGATTCTTGAGGAACCCATTGGCCCCGCGCCCGTGCCCTGTATATTCAGTCCGGCCACCTTGCCGGATAAGGAATTTACCCAGTTATTCGTTTTTGCATCTACCACTGCGTTTGCACCGATGGTTTGAGCAGCAAAACCGAGCGACCTTTCTTCCCGTTTGATACCCAGCGCTGTAACAACTACTTCTCCAAGAAATTTATTGTCTTCAACTAATTTTACAATAAACTCCGTCTGACCATTGATATTGATCTCCTGCGGGGTATAACCAATAGAAGATATGACAAGAACACCTTGTTTAGAATCCGTTCTCAGTTTAAAATCTCCGTTAATATCTGTTGTGGTACCAATTTTTGTGCCTTTTAACAGAATACTTACCCCCGGAACAGGCTCATTCTTTACATCTTTTACTTTTCCGGAGATCTGTGTTTGAGCAAACACTTTCCCGCGGAAGTCCAGGAAAGAAAAAGTGATTAATAAAATAAGAATTTTACTAAAAAAGAGCAGGTATTGTCTTTTCATAATCAGTTTTGAATTTTGATGGTTAAATAATTACGCCACAAAAGTCAAGTCCGGATATTAAGCCTGCATCAGGAGAATATTTTATTTTGAAGAATAAAGAGTTTTTGCAAAAGCCTAACGGAGCTTCCAAAATATTCGAAAATATGTTTTTATATATCTAATAATCAATAAGTTAAAAATTAATAAATGAAAGAAATCTTATTAACTAAATTTATCTCAGATTAATTTAATGTGACAGAAAAGTTTATTTAGAAATCTTTGGAATATTTCAATTTGCACAGAGCTATAGAAAACCCAAATGAGGTGATGATTTGTGACTTCAGTTATGCTAGATAATTGACATAGTTTTAATAGTCCGTAGTCTCACCACACTTGAGACCACGGACTATTAAAGATCTGAGGGCCTATATTTTGAATACCACAACCGAAGCTGGTTAAAACCTGCATCATTCGACATGACCCACGGAAATATGCCGAACAAACAGAGTATTCCTTTACTAAGGCACCATTTCTCACAAATTGAAAGCAGAATTATTTGAGAATATCATCCGACAAACATTCCGGGGGCATAAGGCTGCTTTTACAGAATGCAAGTAAGTGCGGTCCTTCCAATTCTTCATATAAGGCCGCAAGATCTTTTTCACTGCCAGTCTTTTGTATTAAAAAGGACTCCTTAGCCATGCCGCTTAATGTTGCACCATATTTCTGCAACAGCAGCCAGAGAGCAGCATCCAATCGTTCTGATGCCACACGATAGACCCCAACCCTGGATAAAGGCATATCATTCTCCTGATATCCTATCGCTTTATAAACCTCAATAATCCTTTCAATTTTACGAAGTATCGCAGGCAGTTCATTGTGAGGCAGAATGACTTCCATCGTAATTAAGATAAGCTCGTTTAAATCCGTTCTTGCTACATTTAGCGACAGTATTGGATAATCACGCCGGTTTAATAGCATTAACAATTGAGCCATAAGGCCTTTTTTATCTTCCGCATAAACAGTAATTACATGTAATTTTTCATTCTTGATTAACTTTTTCATCGTTTTTGGGTCATAAAAAAAGCCCTCCGGTATTTCCGGAGGGCTGTATGGTTAAATTATTTACTAAGCAATTTACCCCCCGGCAGGAATCAAGAGAACAAGAAGAACCAGGAGAACGACAACAAACTGCACGGCAACATTTAAGTTGTGCATCAGATTAAAACTTGTTGTAGTCAAATGACTCATGATTATGATCGGGTGTTTGAGGCAAGATAGTAATTATTTGAGATTTTCAGATGAGTTCATTAATTGACTCATCAAATTAAACGGACGGCCTGTTCCGGCTTGACTGGAAAGACAAAGCCCTTCTCCCCTGCGCCCAATGTCATTATTTAAGGGGCAGGAGGTTCTGGCTTTCGCCAGAATGACAATGCATTTATTTAATAATGGAGGAGATCCTGACTTTCGTCAGGATCGTAATCCTTAAATAATGACATTGCCACTGCGCCACCAGCATCAATATACCTGCCACAGGTTTAAAAACTTAAAAGATCTTTTTGGAACTTGAAAAAGTCGTTTAAAATGCCGATAATTGTACCCAGAGAACCAATTCTTTGGAACTCTCCAAACATGGGGGATTAGCTCATTTGGCTAGAGCGCTTCGCTGGCAGTGAAGAGGTGATCGGTTCGAATCCGATATTCTCCACAAAACTAAGTTTAGGGCCTGAAAAGGCCCTTTTTGGTGAAACAGTGCCACTAAGCTGAGCCATTTAGGAATTATAAATTCCAGGAAGCTGATGAAAGCGGGTATGAAACCCGCACCATCTACTTATTCGACATGCCCTGCGGAACATGTCGAACAGCTGATTAATCCGTAGAGCGCCGCGCTTAAACTGTACGGACAGTTAGCCAATAAAAACCATCCCTCCCGATCTGCATAATTTATTCATAATCAGGGCATTTCTTGTTGTAATTTTTTATAGATTTAATCTTCAGGCATTTTGAAAAATCATTCAAAGCAGGCCTTTAATTGGAATAAAAAGAAAGCAAAAACCAATTATGCATCATTCCAGAAGAAAATTTATTCAAAACACCATGCTCCTGGGAGCAGGGATCAGCATGCCGCAAATTCTGAGCGCTTCAGATTTTGGCCTCTTTACGCGAAGCATCAGGGCATCTGATCAGATCAATTTCGGGCTTATTGGCTGTAAAGGCATGGGCTGGTCGAACATGAATGCCCACCTGAAACTTCCGCAGGTGAATTGCCTGGCTCTGGCAGATGTAGATCAAAGCGTACTTGACCAGCGTACAGAAGATGTGTTTAAACTTCGCGGCAAGCGGCCAAAGCAATACAGGGATTATCGCAAATTACTGGAAGACCCAAACATTGACGTAGTGATCATCGGCACTCCCGATCATTGGCATTGCCTGAACATGGTTGATGCGGCTTCGGCCGGTAAGCATGTATATGTTGAGAAACCCATTGCCAATACCATTGAAGAATGTCAGATCATGGTGAAAGCGCAGCAGCGATATGGGAAAATCGTGCAGGTGGGACAATGGCAGCGTTCAGGATCACAATATGCGGAAGCCATTGATTATGTAAAATCAGGGAAGTTGGGTCAGATCAGGCTGGTGAAATGCTGGGCCTACCAAGGCTGGATGAAACCTGTTCCTAAATTGGCTAACAGTCAGGCACCGGCAGGAGTTGATTATACAATGTGGTTAGGTCCGGCGCCAAAACGCGATTTTAATCAGAACCGTTTTCACTTTAATTTCAGATGGTTCTGGGATTATGCGGGTGGCCTGATGACCGACTGGGGTGTACATGAAATCGATATTGCCTTATTTGCCATGGGTGTTAAAGCACCGAAATCGGTTATGGCTTCAGGCGGAAAATTTGCCTACCCGGACGATGCTTCAGAAACACCGGATACCCTGCAAACGGTATATGAGTATGATGGCTTCAACATGCTCTGGGAACATGCCACGGGCATTGATGGGGGCAACTACGGCTCTACAGAAGGAATCGCTTTCATCGGAAACAATGCGACCCTTGTAGTGAACCGGGGCGGCTGGAAAGTGATCCCGGAAACGGAAAACAAGGATGGTCAACGGCTTAACAAAGTAGAGGAAGTAGCTCATCGCAAGCCGGAAAGAAATGCTCATGAAGCCCATGCCGTCAATTTTGTGGATGCCATTACAAATAATGATATCACACGCTTAAAATGCGGGATCCAAACCGGAAGCATTGCAGCGATCAATGCTCAAATGGGCAATATTGCCTATAAAACAGGCAAGAAAGTATATTGGGATGCCGTGAAAAATGAGTTTACGGATGCTGATGCCAATCAATTGATGAAAGCACGTTACCATAATGGCTGGCAGGTTCCGAAGGTTTGAGGGATGAGGGGGAATGGGAAATAGGGAATAGGGAATGGGAAATAGGGAATGGGAAACGGGAAATAGTTTCAATTCAAAATTTCGGTAATATTAAAATACCCGGTAATAAGTTTATTTTTTGATTGAACTCATGTTAATCGGACAGAAATAAAAACATGATGATCCGACCGGCGAGATTTTTCCTATCTTCATTTTTCAAGACCTGGTATTTGTGCAATAAGCACCGCAGTTTTATTAAATTATGGAGCACAAACAACAAATTGCTTTTAAAAATTAAACTATTATTAAATGATTTATATTCCGATGAAAAAACTGATTCTATTAACGCTGCTTGGACCTTTATTTTGCTCTTGTAATCAGGGCCTTAAAACCGCTGTAAACAAAACAGGCAGCAACTCAAAAGACACAATTGCCTCAACTCAGAAACAATCGGACGTAGTTAATATTGATATCGTAAAATCATCCCCCGGTCAGGCCAGAGTGCTGATGGAAAATGAACACGTAAGGGTTGTGGAATATTCTGTAAAGCCAGGCGAAAAGGATGTTTGGCACACTCATCCTCCAAGATCATCTTACGTTGTTTCAGGTGGAAAAGTCAAAGTATATTCTGAAAATGGAGAACCCAAAATTTCGGAGGTTAAAGCCGGTGCTACATCATGGGCTGGTCAGGGTGCTAAGCACTATGTAGAGAATATTGGCAACACGGATATAAAAATCATATTAACTGAAATTAAGTCATTGCAATAATAGACTGAAAATAAGTTACTTAAATTTATTGCCCCTCAGCGGCCTAAAAAAATCTATTTCCAATTAACTCAAATCTTCCTTAGGCACCACGCTATCCCCCTCCGGAGGAGGGCGCCTATGGCCTTGTGTGTCGGCAGGGGGGGACTTGAAGACATAATAAAAGTCCATTCCATCCACCCCCTTTTATTCCCCCGCCAGCGGTGGATACAGGACGCATAGGCAAATCGCCTAAGAAAAATTCAATTACAATTAACTAAAATACAAAACAGATACAAAATCAGAATGCCATCAATTGCCTCCAGCTTTAGCTTAGTAAAACTTGCATTTGTAATAATCTCATTCAATTTCTTTATTATAAGCTCCCTTATATATATTTGTTAAAAACCCATAAACATGAAAAAATTATTCGTTTTATTACTAATGACAGGGCTTTTCAGCGGATTTACCGCCTGTGCCCAAAGGCCAAGCCCGGCGGCTAAAGTTTCTGAGACCACCAGCACAGGTGTAAAGATCAGCATTGATTACAGCCAGCCTGGAGTAAAAGGCCGCACCATCGGCAAGGAAATTGCCCCATATGGAAAAGTATGGCGTACGGGTGCCAACGAAGCGACAGTTTTTGAAGTGAGTAAAGCTGTAAAGCTTGAAGGTAAATCCCTTCCGGCAGGAAAATACAGCCTTTATACCATTCCGGGAGAAAAGGAATGGACTGTGATGATCAACAAATCATGGAACCAGTCGGGTACAGAATACGATCAGGCACAGGATGCGCTGCGTTTTACCGTAAAACCGGTTAAATCTGCAAGTTTTACTGAACGCATGACCTTTAAGATCGCTAAATCAGGTCTTGTTTCTTTGATCTGGGGTGATCATCAGGTTAATTTCATGGTAAAATAATATTATGAAGTCCTGAACCTGAAACCATGACCCTGAATTTCCTTCAGGGTTTTCAGGGCTCAGGTTCAGGGCTCCTTTTACCTGATCAGGGTGATATAACCCGACCGGATATAATTCTTCGAATTCCGTTCACCTTCAAAGACCCAGTAATAAACTCCAGAGGGCACCTGGGTACTCTCCCTAAATCCTGTCCAGTAAGTATCGATGTCTTTGGTTGTATAAACTACATCTCCCCAGCGGTTAAAAATCCTGAAAACTTTAACCGTTATCTCCCTGTTCAGCAGTACCGTTAATTCATCATTCACCAGGTCGCCGTTGGGCGTGAAGGTATTAGGTACGGCAATTCCAGGCACCAGTATTTCTACTGGTACAGGTGTAATACTGACGCATCCCCCATTACTGGTACTTTTAATATAATAGATCCCGCTTTTAAATATCCTTTCAGGATAGCGCAGAGGAATGCTTGCAGCGCGATCCAGCCAGTAGGTATAGCTGAGATCTGGCAGCCGGGAAAATGCCTTTGTCAGATCGATCGTCGCAGGATAATCAGCCCTCAAAACCTGATTGATCGTTACATCGGGAACCTCAACGATCGTAACCGTAGTGGGCAATATCCTGACGCAGCCCGATGAACTCATCCCTTTAACATAATAAACCCCGCTCACTGCCACCTGGTTAGGATTGGGCAAGGGTACAGTTGCCCGGCTGTTCCGCCAATAAGAGTAGATGAGATCCGAACTGTTTCCGACCTTCAATGAAATATCCGTTAGATCAACACTGATACATCTGGGAAGAGGGTCCCTGATATTCATATCCATTCCGTTAATGACCGTGTATAAGATTTGTGTACATCCAAGTCCTGGATAAGGAATAAGCTCAATCCCGATTTTGGTACCTATTGCGGGTACGGGAGATATCACAAGACTGTCACTGCTGCCCAAATTCGTTGAAGTGGCCACGTCAAACCAGCGGTATCCGGCAAATCCCGTAAGGGCCTTCAGAGTGACCGACCTGGTTTCCGGACAGCTGATATTTCCCGTAACGGGGATGGAACAGTTCTCATTAAAATCAATATAGGCATAGCCGAAGTGTCCTCCCCTTGAACAATCATTGGATGTAAATTCTAATCGTATGGTGCGGCCCAGGTAACTGGAAAGATTAACCAAAACCGGCGACCACCTTCTGAAGAGGACATTGGGCTGACGCCGGGAGACTTCAAAACCGGGCAAACCGCCCTGGGCAACGAATTCAAAAGATCCGCACGCCGTCGAACTCCCCGATCCGGCATCAAAAACACGCGCAGTAAATTTGGGCTGCTCATCAATTTCATGGCCCGGATTCTGAAATACAACCGCATAACTGAAAATGATAGAATAGGATTCGACATTGGCCGGAACATTAACGGTATAACTGATCCTGTCCACCCCCCTCCCTGTGAGATCATTTCCCAGCTGAACAATATAATCACTTCCATTTGGAGCGTCCAATGAAAAACCTCCGTAATCATCCACAGCCGAAGATCTTCTGATCAGGGTATGCAGGCCAGGAATAGGCACTGTTTGCTGAAGCTCAACTGTTGGCGGCCGTACAGCATTCGGGAATCTTTCACCCGTACCCGAGATCAGCCCGGAATAACAATCCCAGTTTATAAAACTTCCGGTTTCAAACCCAATATTCTGGGGACATTCTGTAACTACCTGAGCCTTGCTGCTTAAACAGGCAAAACAGATCATGAACAGCAACAGAAGCCTTTGATACATCATATCAGATAAAAAAAGCCCGGTCCTCCGGTGAAAGGAATTAACAATCCTCTGAATTAATCTATTAAATTACGAAGATTTTTTCATGGTTCGATCCGGCACAATACATACCGGAAAAAAGAAGAGAGGGTTGCCTGAGATTGTATTTTATTTTCATTAACTATTAATTATTTTAATTAATAGTTAAAATAATTCCCTAAAATAATAATTTATAGTCAATCTGATCAGGGTCAGAAACCGGAGGGAATTCCGGAATTAAAAATTTCATGGCTTCAGATAGCCCAGCATCAGTTCAGCGGTCCGTCCGGATGCACCTGCCCGGCCCATACGTTCTGCCAGTTGCTGGTAATTGATCAGCATACCTGTCCGGTAATTAGTATCATTTAAGATCAGATCAAGTTCATCTCCTATTTTACTGCTGATGCAATCCTGCTGGATGAGTTCCTTTACGATGCCTTCATTCATCACCAGGTTTACCAGGGAAATATACCTGATTTTGACCAGCATACGGGCTATGGCGATCGATACCGGGTTACCTTTATAAAGCACGACCTGAGGTATCCCCAGGAGTGCCGTTTCGAGTGTCGCCGTACCCGAGGTAACCAGGGCTGCCTTTGAATTAAGCAGCAAATTGTAGGTGGCACCAAAGATTACCGGGATCTTCCTTCCTCCCAGGTATTGAATATAATCATCTTCACAAAAAGAGGGTGCTCCGGCAATAACAAACTGGTATTGGGGAAAGCGGCTGGCTGTTCCCAGCATTTCGGGCAATACTCTTTCCAGTTCCTGTTTCCGGCTGCCCGGAAGCAGTGCAACGATGGGCCTGACATCCAGGCCATGATTGATCTTAAACTGATCATCAGGTTCGTTTGATGCAATGGCGTCAAGTATTGGGTTTCCAACATAATCAACCTCCATACCCCAGGTTCGGTAAAATTCAACTTCAAAGGGCAGGATACAGAACATCCTGTCAACAAATTTCTTGATCTTTAATACCCTCTTTTGATTCCAGGCCCAAACTTTCGGAGAGATGTAATAAAATACTTTGATCCCCTTATTTTTGGCAAACTCAGCGATCTTCATATTAAAGCCCGGAAAATCGATCAGAATGAGCACATCGGGATCATAATTCAATATATCCCGTTTCGCAGTTTTGATATTTTTCAGAACGGTACTCAGGTTGGCTATCACCTCGATGAAACCCATAAACGCCATTTCTGAATAATGCATCCGCAGTGTACCGCCTTCAGCCAGCATCAGATCACCCCCAAAAAACCGGAACAGGGCTGCAGGATCTTTTTGTTTAAGCGCTTTCATCAGGTTCGATCCATGCAGATCGCCTGAAGCTTCACCGGCAATTAAGTAATATTTCATGTGCAGAATTCAATATATTAGGGTTCAAAAAGATCAAACCGGCTATTAAACAGTATAAATTGAAGAATACAAGGGCTTCATTTTCTAGGAATTCCGGAAGTCCCAGGTATTTAACACCGGTATGAAATGATGTGCGGTCATATCAAATTGTACAGGAACCACCGAGGCGTATCCGTTTTCCAGGGCCCATACATCAGTATCTTCACCATGGTCATTATTCTGAAACACCCCGGTCAGCCAGTAATACTGACGCCTGTTCGGGTCTGTCCGCTCATCAAATTCTTCAGCCCATTTGGCATTGGCCTGCCTGCAGATCTTCAAGCCTTTGATGCCGGCGCCTCTTGGGAAATTCACATTGAGCAATGTTCCAAGGGCAAGGCCATTCTTTAATACCTGTTTGGTGATGATTTCAATATATTTTTTGCAATGACTGAAGTCAGCATCATTGGCAAAGTCATCGAGAGAAAAACCGATGGAAGGGATACTTTCTATGGCTCCTTCAACCGCTGCCGACATGGTTCCGGAGTACAGGACATTGATGGAATTGTTCAGCCCATGATTGATCCCTGAAACACAAAGATCCGGCTTTTTGCCCTTAAATACCTTATTTACAGCCAGTTTAACGCAATCAACAGGGGTACCGGAACATTTGTACATTTCAACACCTTCATAAAGTTCCACCCTATCCATGCGCAGGGGTTTGGCAATGGTGATGGCATGCCCGGTACCCGACTGGGGTCCGTCAGGTGCCACTACCACAACATGGCCGAGGCTCTGCATTACTTCAATTAAGGCTTTTATTCCGGGTGCGGTTATTCCGTCGTCATTTACGACCAGTATGGTTGGTTTTGCTGTTTTCATTGCAGCGAAATTACGAAAGAATATATCAGAAAACAGATGTCTCTGAGCTTCTTGACAGAAGCCTGATCAGGCCTTCATAAAAAAGCTCCGCTGAAAAAATCAGCGGAGCTTTTGTTCAGGTATTTTATAAACTTTTCAGCCAATCGATCAGGCCCTCCCTGGTCTTGCCGGTTTTCTGCTGTAGTCTTCCGTACAACTCATCATCTTTTCCCTCCTCATACTTCAGATCATCATCTGTCAGATCGGCGTAAGATTGTTTTACTTTGCCTTTCAATTCATTCCACTTTCCCTTTAACTCCAACTTATCCATGATTTTTATTTTAGGTAATTATTCTGTTCATTATACCTGAAACAGAAAGCTCATGGAAAAGTTTTGCAGGTTAGGGTGAAATTATAAATTAGCAGCACCATTTTTAATTTCTTCCACTACATTCGGATCCAGTAAGGTAGAGATATCTCCCAGATTGGATGTTTCACCTTCAGCGATCTTCCTTAATATTCTACGCATGATCTTGCCGGATCTTGTTTTCGGCAGGCCTGAGACGAACTGGATCTTATCCGGCCTGGCAATAGCTCCGATAATACGGGCTACCGTTTGAAGAATATCCTTTCTGGTCAGTTCATGATCATGAGTAGAGGTGCCAAGGATCACATAGGCATAGATTCCCTGTCCCTTGATATCGTGAGGATAACCCACTACAGCGCTTTCAACCACATCAGCGTGCATATTAATAGCATTTTCAACTTCTGCTGTACCGATGCGGTGACCCGATACATTCATCACATCATCAACCCTTCCTGTAATACGGTAATATCCATCCTTATCTCTCAGGCAGCCATCTCCTGTAAAATACATATTCTTATAAGTAGAAAAATAGGTCAGACGACAGCGTTCATGATCACCATAGGTGGTCCGGATGATGCCCGGCCATGGAAATTTAATACATAAGTTTCCGCTGACCTCATTACCTGTAAGTTCAGTTCCCTGCTCATCAACCAGACAAGGCTGAACCCCCGGAAGAGGCAAGGTGGCATATCCGGGCTTGGTTGGAGTAATACCGGCAATAGGAGAGATCATAATTCCACTATTCTCGGTTTGCCACCAGGTATCTACTATCGGACACTTACCTTTTCCGATCTTCTCATTATACCAGTGCCATGCTTCTTCATTAATTGGCTCGCCCACAGAACCCAGTTTAGTTAATGAGCTCAGGTCTTTCCCTTTCAGAGGCTCTTCACCAAAGCTCATTAATGAGCGAATGGCTGTAGGAGCTGTGTATAGAATATTTACCTTGTATTTATCAACTATATCCCAGAAACGCCCTGCATCAGGCCATGTTGGAATTCCTTCAAACATTAAAGAGGTGGCTCCCTGTGATAATGGCCCATAAACAATATAGGAATGCCCGGTGATCCAGCCAATATCGGCAGTACAGAAATGCACCTCCCCCGGCTTATACTGAAACACTGTACTGAAGGTATAACCGGCATAAACCATATAACCTCCGCAGGTGTGAACTACCCCTTTAGGCTTTCCGGTTGAACCGGATGTATATAAAATGAACAAAGGATCTTCTGCATCCATTGGTTCGGCAGGACAATCAGGGTTACCCTGGGTCTCTACCTTTTTAATTTCATCTTCCCACCAGACATCACGTCCTTTGATCATGGAAACAGGGGTACGGCTGCGGGTTAAGACAATTATTTTATTCACAGAATTACATTGTACAATAGCATCATCAATAATGCTTTTTAAAGGAATATCCTTGTTACCTCTAAATCCGCCGTCAGCGGTAATAACCAGACTACACTGCGCATCATTGATCCTGTCGGCGATAGACTGGGCCGAAAAGCCTCCGAAAACAACCGAGTGAATGGCGCCGATACGGGCACAAGCCAGAACTGCAATAGCCAATTCAGGAACCATAGGCATATAAATGCAGATCCGGTCGCCTTTTTTTGCCCCGTTATTTTTCAGGGCATTCGCGAACTGAGTAACTTTTAAATGAAGTCTGCTATAGGTAAATGATCTGTAATGTTCTTCCGGGTCATTCGATTCCCAGATCAGGGCTATTTTTTCACCATCCTTTTCCAGATGGCGATCAAGGCAGTTTTCCGTTATGTTTAGTTTCCCGCCGGCAAACCATTTCACATTAGGTTCTGTAAAGTTCCAGTCCAGAACTTTATCCCATTTTTTCTGCCAGTAGAAGGTTTCAGCCACACTCCCCCAGAAATTTTCAGGCTCGGCTACACTGTAGTCATAAACACGTTTGTAATCGTCAAAGGAATTAATACGAAGATCCATTTCTTAATTTTTGTTCGGGTAAAATATTAAATATCAGAATACAATAATATCATATTCAGACTTGTTAGCAAAATGTAGAGGTAAAAAAATTACACAAACCCCCCAAACTCAGGCAAATTTAGAATGAATGTCTAAATTTATTGACAAAGTGTTGCGTATCTGATTTTTTCTCCTGATATTTGCAAACTCTTTAAAGATTTGAATTTAATATAAAGATACACATATAGTCATGTCGAGAATTTGTGATTTAACAGGAAAAATGGCGATGAACGGTTTCAACGTTTCTAATTCGAACGTAAAAACCAAACGTAAATTTTTCCCTAACCTGCATGTAAAAAAGTTTTACATTCCAGAAGAAGACAGATGGATTACGTTGAAGGTTTCTACTTCAGCCATCAAAACCATCAGTAAAAATGGCATCACTGCCGTAATTAACAAATTCCTTAAAAAGGGATACATATAAGGAGTTATAAGTATTAAGTAATAGGTTTTATTTGCTTATCGCACAAAACTTACAACTTATAACTTAAAACTTAAAACTTAAAACTTAATACAATGGCTAAGAAAGGCAATAGAGTTCAGGTTATTTTAGAATGTACTGAGCACAAAGAGAGTGGCATGGCTGGAATGTCTCGTTACGTTACAACAAAAAATAAAAAGAACACCACGGAGCGTCTGGAATTAAAGAAATTTAATCCGGTGTTAAGAAAGGTGACTGTTCATAAAGAAATTAAATAATAAGTAATAAGTTATAAGTAGTAAGTTATAAGTATTGTATTGTAGAACTTATAACTTATAACTTATAACCTACAACTCAAAATAACATACAGAAATGGCAAAGAAAGTAGTTGCAACCCTGAAAACAGGTGCTGGTAAAGAATATTCAAAAGTTATTACCATGAATAAGTCGCCAAAAACCGGCGCTTACTCCTTCAAAGAGATTATCGTACATAACGATCACGTAAAGGATGCTATTGCCGGTGTGAAAACCGCTAATTAAACAGCATAATGAATTTGAAAGAAGCCGCCCGCGTATAATCGTTGGGGGGCTTTTTTTATTAATTTGACACCATGGGATTATTTGACTTTTTCACAAAGAAAGAAAGCAACATACAGGAACAGGAAGAACTGGAGAAGAGCCTGGAGAAGACCAGGGAAGGTTTATTTTCCAGGATCACCAAGGCAGTTGTCGGCAAATCCACCGTTGATGACGATGTGCTCGACGAACTCGAAGAGATCCTGGTCAATTCGGATGTTGGTGTTCAAACTACTTTAAAGATCATTGAACGAATTCAGTCCCGTGTGGCCCGTGATAAATATATCAATACCACTGAGCTGAATGAAATCCTGCGTTCGGAGATCCAAAGTCTGCTCTCCGAAAACAACAGTAATGATTTCAGAAATTTTGAATACGGCGATCATAAGCCCTATGTCATCATGGTTGTAGGTGTGAATGGTGTCGGCAAGACCACTACCATTGGTAAGTTAGCCCATAAACTGAAACTTGCCGGAAACAAAGTGGTTTTGGGTGCGGCAGATACCTTCAGGGCTGCGGCAGTGGAACAGCTCAAACTCTGGGCAGAACGTGTGAATGTACGGATCGTTGCCCAGCCTATGGGTTCAGATCCTGCCTCAGTTGCCTTTGACACCTTACAATCCGCCGTTGCCAATAGAGATGATGTTGTTATTATCGATACGGCAGGCCGGCTTCATAATAAGGTCGCTCTGATGAATGAGCTGACCAAGATCAAGCAGGTCATGCAAAAAGTTATTCCAGGTGCTCCGCATGAGATCCTCCTGGTTCTGGATGCCTCAACCGGACAAAACGCGATAGAACAGTGCAAGCAGTTTACACAGGCTACTGAGGTCAATGCGCTGGCACTTACCAAATTAGACGGCACCGCTAAGGGCGGGGTCGTTATCGGAATATCCGATCAGTTTAAAATTCCGGTGAAATACATCGGTGTGGGTGAAGGTATAGATCATCTTCAGCTATTTAATAAGAAAGAGTTTGTGGACTCGCTTTTTAAATAATCAGGGAAAAAAATAATGAAAACAAAGATCAGTGCGCAGGTAAATAAAGTTAAGCCCAGAGTCAATGTAATTACCCTTGGCTGTTCAAAGAACATTCATGATTCGGAGGTTTTAATGGGTCAGCTGCGGGGCAACCAGATGAATGTCATTCATGAAGCAGAAAAACTGAATAAGGACGATATTATAGTCATAAATACCTGCGGATTTATTGATAATGCCAAACAGGAATCGATCGATACCATATTACAGTACAGCGAATTAAAAGAGCAGGGCAAAGTCGGAAAGGTCATCGTAACCGGATGTCTTTCAGAGCGTTATAAGCCTGAACTGCAGGCTGAAATAAAAAATGTCGATTCGTTTTTCGGGACTAATGACCTCCAAAACCTGCTGAGCGCTATCGGAGCTGATTATAAACATGAATTATTAGGTGAGCGCTTGCTGACCACCCCTTCACATTTTTCCTATTTTAAGATCGCCGAAGGGTGCAACAGGCCCTGTTCATTTTGTGCTATCCCCTTAATGAGAGGTAAGCATATATCCAAACCAATCGATGACCTGGTAAAGGAAGCGAAATACCTGGCCAAAAACGGAACCAAAGAATTGATCCTTATTGCGCAGGACCTCACCTATTATGGCCTGGATCTCTATAATAAACGGAACCTTGCCGACCTGCTCCGCAATTTGTCTGATGTGGATGGGATTGAGTGGATCCGCCTTCAATACGCCTATCCTTCCGGTTTTCCGATGGATGTTCTGGATGTAATGAATGAAAGGTCCAACATCTGCAATTACCTGGATATGCCCTTACAGCACATCAGTGACACTATGCTAAGCTCGATGAGGCGCGGAATTACAAGGCAGAAAACAATCGATCTTGTTCATTCGATCCGCGATAAGGTGCCTGATATTGCCTTGCGTACCACTCTGATCTGCGGTTATCCCGGAGAAACAGAACAGGATTTTGAAGAAATGAAAGAATGGGTTAGCGAGAGCCGCTTTGACCGTCTGGGCTGTTTCACCTATTCTCATGAAGAAAAAACCCATGCCCACCTGTTGAATGATGATGTTCCTGAAGAAGTTAAACAGGAGCGTGTTGAAACGATCATGGGCATCCAGCAGGAGATCTCCTTTGATATCAATCAGGATAAGGTCGGCAGGACATTTAAAGTACTCATTGATAAGAATGAAGGCAATTATTTAACCGGCCGCACCGAATTCGACTCCCCCGAGGTGGATAATGAGGTCCTGATCGATTCGAGGATAAGTTATGCAAGTCCCGGAAGTTTTGTTCAGGTAAAAATTGACAGAGCAGAAGATTTTGATCTGTATGGTCAGATTGTCAAAATATAGATGATCATGGAGGAATTCATTAAATTCCTCTAATTTCGTTTCTGATGAAGGCAACTTATATTGATTACAGTGAAACCCAGAGTTTTTCAGCAGGCTTGATCCGCTACCTGAACAATGATCCGGAATTAGCACCCTTCCAATCTCAAGGGGCCGACATTCAGGGCTTCAAAAATTTATTAACTGCAAAAAAGCAAAATTACCGCCGGGACATCCTGGTAGAAGTCCTCGGGGAACAGTATTCAAAGCTGCCCGGCAAAACCGCCCATCAGGTCAGTACGAACATTGAACTTTTATTACAGGATACTACTTTTACTGTATGCACCGGCCATCAGCTTAATCTTTTCACAGGACCCCTGTATTTTATATTCAAGATCGTTACAGCCATCAATCTGGCTAAAGAATTAAAGACCCATTTCCCGGATAAGAATTTCGTACCGGTTTACTGGATGGCAACAGAAGATCATGATTTTGCGGAGATCAATCATACCTATATTTCCGGCAAAAAGATCAGCTGGGACCTGGAAGCTGCAGGCGCTACCGGAAGACTGCCATTAAATGGTATTGAAAAAGCATTAAATGAATATAAGGGGATATTGGGGATATCTGCCCATGCGGAACACCTTGGTAAACTTATCAGCAGCGCATATACCGGAAATAAAAACCTGGCGGATGCGAGCAGACAACTGGTCAATGCCTTATTTGAAGAATACGGTTTAGTGATCCTGGATGCAGACGACAAAAGGTTGAAAAAGCAATTTTCGGCGATCATGGCCGAAGATATCATACAGCAGAACAGTTTCAGAAATATCAGTGAAACAAACAAAAAACTTGCTGAAGCCGGTATTGAAGCACAGGTAAATCCAAGAGAGATCAATTTTTTCTACCTGCTGGATGGCCTGAGGGAACGCATTGTTTTTGAGGATGAATGCTATAAGATCCTGAATTCTGAGATCAGTTTCAGCAGGGAATCTCTGTTGCAAGAGATCAATGATCATCCCGAACGATTCAGTCCGAATGTAGTGATGCGGCCTCTATATGAGGAAGTGATCCTGCCTAACCTGGCCTATATCGGAGGCGGTGCCGAAATTATATACTGGCTTCAGCTCAAACGGAATTTCGACCATTACGCAGTCGATTTCCCGATATTAGTTTTACGTAATTCAGCATTATTCACCACAGTGAATATGGAAGCCAAACTCAGGCGTCTTGATCTCAGCTTTAAGGATATCTTCAGGAAAAAGGAGGAACTCAAAAGGGAATGGATTAAAGATCATAGCGGAAACAGCCTGAACCTGACGGACGAATGGCAGGAGCTGAGCAGTATCTTTGAAAAGATCAAACTTCGTACCTACAAGATTGACCCCAGTCTGGGTCCCAGCACAGATGCGGTAAAGGCAAGATTACAGAGAGCCGTAAAAAATCTGGAAGCCAAACTAATGAAGGCCGAGAAAAGAAATTTTGCTGATGCCCTCACACAGATCGATGCAGTAAAGGCTAAACTTTTCCCGAAAGGGGGCTTACAGGAACGGTCTGAGAACTTTGGCCTTTTCTATGTGCGGCATGGAAAAAACTTAATTAATACCCTGATTGAAAACTTCAGGCCCCTGGATCTGAAGTTTACCATCTTAGAAGAATAGAAAACCTAAATGACTTATCATACATTTACTGAAACGAAATTAAGAGAGTTTACAAGATCCGTATTTGAAAAAATGGGCTGTTCTTCGGAACATGCTGATTTGGCGGCCGATGTACTAATCAAATCAGACCTCAGAGGAATAGACTCCCATGGTGTGGCGAGGTTAACAGGTTATGTGCGTTTATGGGAGAAGAAACGCATCAATGCAAAGCCTGATATTAAAATAGTGCACGAAACCCCTACCACCGCTACTGTTGACGGCGATGCAGGCCTAGGCCTGGTGGTAGCCCCCTTCGCGATGAAATTGGCCATAGAAAAAGCAGAAAAATATGGCTCAGGCTGGGTTTCCGTGCGTAATTCCAATCATTTCGGGATCGCAGCTTATCATACCTTGATGGCTGTTGAAAAGGATATGATCGGCTTTGCCATGACCAATGCAAGTCCGCTGGTGGCGCCAACCTTTGCCAATGAAAGAATGCTGGGTACAAATCCCATGTGTTATGCCTTCCCTGCGGGCAAATACCCTCCGGTGATTGTTGATATGGCAACCTCAGGGGCCGCAAACGGCAAACTGGAGATTGCCCAACGGTCGGGGAAAGCAGTTCCCGAAGGATGGATCCAGGATAAAGATGGAAACCCTTCAACGGACCCTCATGAATTGAAAAAGGGAGGTTCCCTCCTGCCGCTGGGAAGCGACAGAGACCATGGGAGCCACAAAGGCTACGGCTTAAGCGCTACTGTCGATATTTTATCTGCAGTCCTCTCCGGGGCTAATTACGGCCCCTGGGTTCCTCCCTTTGTCGCCTTCCTGGAACCATCCGAAAATCCTGTTGGAAAAGGTATCGGGCATTTTCTGGGCGCTATGCGTGTTGACGGCTTCAGGCCTCTTGATGAATTCAAATCTCATCTCGACAACTGGATCGAACGCTTTAAATCCGCTAAACCTATTCATGAGGATCAAAAGGTCATTATTCCCGGCGAACCGGAACTTTGGGCAGAAAAAGAACGAAAAGTTAACGGAATTCCACTGATTGATGAGGTATGCAAAGACCTGAATACGATCTCCGAAAAATTCGGGATTGAGAAGCTGAGGCCGGAGGTATGAAGACGGAGGCCTGAAAAGCAGTGACATCATACTTCAAACCTCAGACATCATTCCTCAGACCTCAGACCTCATACCTCAGACCTCATTCCTCAGACTTCATACCTCCTATCTCCAGCCTCTTGTTAATAAAAGATGTTAAACCTTCCTCAAATTGTGGTTAAAAATTTCATTTAATCTATATTAGCAATAATTACACGCTTAAATCACCGGATGAAAGTTTTACGTTCCATAGTCACTGCCTTTTTAATTTTATTTCAGACAGGTTTGCTGTATTCCCAGGATACGATCAGCCTGAATACCCTTATTCAAAAATCACAGAAACTCATCGAGGAATATCCCACAGAAAAAGTTTATCTGCATTTTGACAAGCCATATTATGCCCTTGGGGATACGATCTGGTTTAAGGGCTATGTGGCCTCCGGACAGGATCACCCATCAGATCTGAGTAAGGTCCTTTATATAGATCTTATTTCTGAGAAGGACAGCCTTGTCAAATCTATCAAATTACCGGTGGTAAATACTTCTGCTTATGGAAGTATAACACTCGACCCATTGGTTTATAAATCAGGGAATTACAGAATAAGAGCTTACACTTATTGGATGTTAAATTTCAGTGATGATCAGTTCTTTTCTAAAAACATCCCGGTAGGAGATGCGATTAACAGGAGGCTAATTACAAACATAAGCCTCAAAGGTGAGGAACCTGGCAATTCATCAAACATTACTGCCCGTATCCTGTATAAAGACCCCGATGGAAATCCTTTCGCAAACCGGAAAATAAACTGGAGAGTGATCTCCAAATTTGAGACCATCGCGCGGGGCCGGGAAACTACAGATGCCGCCGGAATGGTATCCTTATTATTAACAGCAAACCAAAAAGCTGCTTTGGATACAGGAATCCTTGAAACTGTGCTCGAAGCTGAGACCAACAGGCAGATCACATCCCTCTTCCCTTTAAAAAATTCATTCCAGGAGGCTGATATCCAGTTCTTTCCGGAAGGTGGAGAGCTCATAGAAAATATAGAAGGGAAAGTGGCTTTCAAGGCAATACAGGAAAAAGGACTGGGCATTGGAGTGAAGGGCGAAATAACAGATAATACCGGTAAAGTGATCAGTAAACTCGAAGCACAGCATGCTGGAATGGGTGTTTTTTCATTGCGTCCCGAAGCTGGACAGACCTATACTGCTAACCTCCTATTCGCAAACGGATTAAAGAAAACCATCCCCCTGCCGGCTATAAAACCATCCGGAATTGCTTTATCTGTAATCAATAGCCAAACAGCCAACCTGATATTGCAGATCGCCGGCAACCCGGCGTATTTCGCCGCCAACCAGGATAAAACCTATTATCTCATAGCCCGAAGTAAGGGAATTATTTGTTTTGCAGCCCAGACCAAACTCAACACAATAATCATAGGGGCTTCTATCCCCAAAATTAAATTCCCGGAAGGGATCGTTCAGCTCACTGTATTTTCCTCTGCGGGAGAGCCTTTAACAGAGCGTCTGGTGTTCATTAAGCATGCCGGCATGACCTCTTTATCACTGAGTTCTGACAAGAAGGTTTATGGAATAAGGCAGCCTGTGAAAATGAATGTAATTGCAAAGACCAGAAATATGCCTGTAGAGGGTAATTTCTCAGTTTCTGTTATCAATGAAACTAAAGTTCCCCAGGATGAAGATGAGGCAATTACCATTTTAAGCACCTTCTTGCTTTCAACTGAACTACAGGGATATATTGAAAAGCCTAATTACTATTTCAATCAGATCGATGAAAAAAAGCTGGCAGACCTTGATTTACTGATGCTGACCCAGGGTTACCGTAAATTTTCCTATAAAGAGATCCTGGCTGATCAGAAGCCTGTGATCAGTGTACTTCCTGAACAGGGAATAGAATATACGGGAACATTAAGAACATCCAATGGAATGCCGGTTTCAAACGGAAGTTTGAAACTTGTTGTTCCAGAGAGCCGCTTTTATGCTGAAACCAAAACCAATCTGAAAGGGGAATTTAAATTCGAGAAAGTTATTGTACCTGATTCCGCAGAGATTACAATCAGTGCCAGAAGCTCTACAGCGGCAAAAAATATGATGATTCTGCTCAATGGCAGCTCATTCCCTGCGATTAGCAAAAATGTCAATGTTCCGGATGAAAAACTAAACATTGACAGTGTGCTTGGTCCTTACCTCGATAACAGTAAAAGGCAGTACCGGATGATCACTCAAATGCTGCAGGAAGTTGTTGTTAAAGCTACTGCCATAAAGAAAGCAAGCCATTTAGATCATCCTGCATTATCCGGACTGGCATCGGTACCCGATCATTTAATTGAGGCAGATCGTTTTCAAGGCTGTACTGTATTCCTGAATTGTCTGCAGTCTGCGGCTACCGGATTGACTTATGTTGATAATAATTTTTTTGTAAGCAGGGTCTATAACAGCGGTCTGAGGGTTCCGGTTCAGATATTTTACAATGGTATGCCTGTTGATGTAAATTACCTGAATAATATCATACCCTCTGACGTTGACAACGTAGAAGTCTTCCTTAAAGATGAATTAGGAATGATCAGCCGTACTTATAATACCAATGGCATTCTGGTTATTAATTCGAAGAAGATCCCTAAGGGTTCAGCGCTGAGCGCCGAAGATTTGAAGAAATTATTTCCTCAAAGTAATGTATTGACATTCAATACACAGGGATATATTAAAAGCAGGGAATTCTATACTCCAAAATACCTTACTCCTGCAAGCCTCACCGTCGGATCAGATCTGCGAACCACAGTGTACTGGAATCCAAGGATTTTTACAGATAAGAACGGAACCATGGCTTTTGAGTTTTACAATAGCGATAATAAGGGTAATTATAAAGCCATTGTGGAAGGTACTGACATTGAAGGCAATCTGTCGAGGTTTATCTATCGGTATAAGGTTGAGTAGTAGTTGCCGATTAATATCTGTTGCCAGGCCGGGGAGACAATGAATATCCGGAGATTATCTTTATAAATTGAAGTCTGAGGTCTGACATCAGACCTCAGACCTCAGACTTCAGACCTCAGACTTAATTTATCCCTCCAAGCAATCGGCTCCAGCGAACTTTATCCAGGAATGTCCCGTTCGTATCCCAGCTCATCCAGACAAATAATGCCTTACCTACGATATGATCATCGGGAACGAATCCCCAGTAGCGGGAATCCAGGGAATTATCCCTGTTATCACCCATCATCCAGTAGTAATTCATTTTGAAGGTATAGCTGTCAGTCTTTTTGCCGTTAATCAGAATGTCATTCCCTGTGCGGCTAATGGTATTCCCTTCATAAATGGAGATAGCACGTTCATAAAGCGCATAATTCGTACTGTCGAGTTTTACGGTCCAGCCTTCTTTAGGGACGATCAGGGGCCCAAAATTATCTGCATTCCATTTAAATTTAGGATCATGCGGGAATATCTGAGAGTCAAAATCATTTACCTGTCTGATATAAGGATTCAGGGTCTTTACGTTAGACCATTTTTTAATGATCTCCGCATCAGCTGCCGACATGTTAAAAAGATATTCATCAGCAGTTGAACGCTGTGCTTCGATATGCAAATCTTCAATAGCCTGGGGATTAAAATCAGTACCATCCGATTTTACATAATAATATTTCTCTCCAAAATGGGGAACTTCGGCAGGTTTGCTATTTACAAAAACCTGGGCGTTTATGATCCTGATGGTATCTCCACCGATAGCCAGGCAGCGTTTGATATAATTCTCGCGTTTATCAACCGGGCGCGACAGGGGTGCATCCGCATCCATCGGAAAGTTAAAAACGACCACATCATTTCTTTTCACATCCGAAAGTCCGGGCAGGCGACGGTATTTCCATTTTATCCCCTCCCAATAGGCCTTGGTTCCCGTAATTGGCATTGTATGATGAGCAAATGGAAAAGAAACAGGAGTGAAAGGCATTCTTGCCCCGTAATTCACCTTGCTTACAAAAAGGAAATCGCCCACCAGCAGGGTCTTTTCCATAGAACCGGTCGGGATTGTATATGCTTCTATAAATAAGCCCCTTATCAGAGTAGCTGCTACCACAGCAAAAAGGATCGCATCAAACCATTCGCGGCCTGCGCTCTTTTTCACTCTTGCCTTTTTCTCCTTTGATTTATTCTTACTGCTAAACTTCAAGTTCATACTATTATATCTATTAAACGCTAAAATCAAACATATCCGTGATATTATAAAATCCGGTCTTATCCTCAAGCCATTCGGCAGCCAGAACAGCTCCCAGAGCAAATCCGGCCCGGCTATGAGCCTTGTGCTTAAACTCGATATCATCAACTTCCGAGCTGTAGATCACCGTATGGGTACCGGGAACATCCTTTATCCGGTGTGATTCGATAAGTAATTGTTCCGGTTTAACAATAATATCGCCTCCGGTACCTATAAGTTCATTCAGCCATTCATTTTTGCGATCGAGCTGCTCCAAAATACCTTCTGCAATGGTCATGGCCGTTCCGCTTGGCGAATCGAGCTTTTCTGTATGGTGGATCTCCTCAACCTGTACTTCATACTGGGGATACCTGTTCATGATCTTTGCTAAAACCTTATTCACAAAAAAGAATACATTTACCCCAATACTGAAATTAGATGCATATAGCAGGGTATTGTTACCCTCCATACATTTATCCTTTACTTCCTGTAAGCGGCCATACCATCCTGTGGTACCTACCACAACCGGAACGCCTGCCTCAAAACAAATTTCAATATTTCTTAAAACCGAATCAGGTGTGCTGAAATCGATAGCCACATCCGCATGCTTAAGATTCGCGATACTCAGCTCATCAATATTATCCACATTCACCTTCAGAATAATTTTATGCCCTCTTTCGATGGCAAATTCTTCGATGATACGGCCCATTTTACCATATCCGAGGATGGCTATTTTCATCATTTAAAGATTTAATATTTTATATTTTTCCGCAATATCGTCAATTTTTGATCATAAAGACAGTTTGACCTTAAGGCCAAGCACAGGAGTAAAGGCTGAGGCATGAACTGTCGCCGCCTGATTTACAGAAGGACTGACCTTCAGTGACAGGTCATCTGAGATATCAAACCTGAAAAATTTTGCATCCACATAAGCATCAATGATATTTATGGCATAAAATCCAAGTCCTCCAAGAACAGAAAGGTCGCGGTTCCGCCGGTAAGAATCCTTAATTGATATAATCCCTTCATTGGTTAATCTTGCAAACAGCGGGTTTTCCGTCTTACCCGGGTTAAGTTCCCGGTATTGCGCCTCTTTCAGAAAGGTCTTATAATTGCGCTGATTAAACTCAAAAACAAGGCCTATCCCGACAAATCCACCGTAAACCAGGGGAACTTTCCACCAGCGCTTATTATATATTTGCCCCAAACCCGGAAGCATGGCTGATTTCATGGCCGCCCGGCGTGTCATTGCCTCAAGAGCAAGTCTTGCTGAATCCTTTACGGCAGGAGTTTTCTGAACGGCTTTGCTTGTATCCCGTCGTCCGGAATTACTGCCAGAGATTTTTTGAGAATAGGCATCAGTTTGCGTTAAAAAACACAAAAAGATGAACCCGGAAAGGATCTTTAAAGTCATTACCAGTCTAACATTTCCAGAATACGATTCAGATCATCATCTGACATGAATGCAATTTCAATGGAGCCTGTTCCCTTATCACGAAGTTTCAATTTAACATTGGTACTGAATTTCGAAGCAAGATCATCCTGAATTTTCATGTACTGAAACGACATAGAATCTGCCTTGACAGCGCCTTTTCCACTGCCCGTCTTCTGAATCTGACGAACAAGTTCTTCAACCTTTCGCACCGAAAGTCCGTGTTTAATTATCTCCTGAAAAATATAGAGCTGCTTCACCGGATCTTCAACAGAGATCAAAGCACGTGCATGCCCCATTGAGATCTCTTTATCGCGAATAGCTGCCTGTATTGCAGGCGGAAGTTTTAAAAGCCGGAGGTAATTGGTTACCGTGGAGCGGCTCTTACTCACCCTGTCGCCAAGTTCTTCCTGCTTTAAATGACATTCGTCGATCATCCTTTGGAAACTCAGGGCAACCTCAATGGCATTCAGGTTTTCGCGCTGAATGTTTTCGATGAGCGCCATTTCCAGCATCTGCTGGTCATTCGCTGTACGAACATAAGCAGGGATCTCGGTCAGGCCTGCCAGTATCGATGCACGTAAACGTCGTTCACCAGAAATAAGCTGATAGGAGTTCTGACCGGCCTGCCTGACGGTGATCGGCTGAATAAGCCCCTGTAACCTGATCGATTCTGCCAGTTCCTGCAAGGCCTCCGCATCAAAATCAGTACGGGGCTGAAACGGGTTAACCTGTACCTGACTTATTTTAACCGAGCTGATCGTCCCCAGTGATGAACTTTCATGACTTATTTGCTGCTTCTCATCCGGCATATCCGAATCATCCAGCAGAGCTCTTAATCCCCTTCCTAACCCGGTTTTTTTATGGTAGATCATATTATACTAAAGCTTGTTTTTCAGCCTCCTCATTTGAAACCAATCCGTTCTTTCGAATGATCTCACGGGCCAAATTAAGGTAATTAATCGCGCCCTTACAATTGGCATCATGCATGATCACGGATATCCCGTAGCTTGGCGCTTCACTTAAGCGGGTATTCCGCTGAATGATGGTATCAAATACCAGATCCTGAAAATGGGTTTTAACCTCTTCCACAACCTGGTTGGATAATCGAAGCCGCACATCGTACATGGTCAGTAATATCCCTTCGATCTGCAAATTTGGATTTAAACGATTCTGAACTATCTTTATGGTATTCAATAACTTACCTAACCCTTCAAGGGCAAAATACTCACATTGAACCGGGATAATTACCGAATCTGCAGCAGTTAAAGCATTGATCGTAATTAAACCCAGAGAGGGAGAACAGTCAATGATAATAAAATCGTAGTTATCGCGGATCTTATCAAGAACCGCTTTCATTTTATATTCTCTATCCGTCAGGTTGATCATTTCGATCTCTGCACCGACCAGGTCAATATGTGCGGGAAGAAGATCCAGGTTTGGGGTATCCGTGCTCTGTATAGCTTCGGCCGGATCGATCTCGTTGATTATACACTCGTAAATACTGGCCTTTATGGTGCGCGGATCAAACCCTATTCCGGAGGTTGAATTTGCCTGCGGATCAGCATCAACAAGTAAGGTACGATATTCCAGCACAGCTAAACTAGCGGCCAGATTTATCGAAGAAGTAGTTTTTCCAACTCCCCCTTTTTGGTTAGCTAATGCGATGATTTTACCCATTTTTTAATAAATAATTACAAATATGTGATAATAAATAAGCTGAATTATAAATTCAAAGCAGTTCAAAACACTACTTTTACTGTGTTCTAAAGGCTTTTCAATTAATTCTAAGATACAAACTTAAAACTAATTACACCGCGGGGCGATTTTCGTTTTGCACATCTTATCCACAAAATGACCACAATAATCTCAGGTACCAATCGTGCGGAAAGTAACACGCTGAAACTTGCTGAATATTATCACAGACAGCTTTCAGAAAAAGGTTTTGAATCTGAGATACTTTCCCTTTGCGATTTGCCCGATGATTTCATTGTCTCAGACCTGTATGGAAAACGCAGTACGGCCTTTCAAAGTATCCAGGATATGATCTCTGCCACAAGTAAATTTATTTTTATCATTCCTGAATATAACGGGGGCTTCCCCGGAATTTTAAAGACATTTATCGATGCCTGTAAATTTCCTGAGAGTTTTTACGGAAAAAAGGCCGTACTTGTGGGACTTTCTTCCGGTAAATATGGCAATGTACGCGGTATAGAACACTTTACCGGGATCTGTCATTATATCAACCTTCATGTACTGCCTCTAAGGATTCATATACCTGCCATAGGCCGGGAATTTGATGAACGTGGAGATCTTTTCAAAGAGGATACAATAAAATTCGTCAGCCATCAGATCGAACAGATCATTGCTTTTTAAGGCTGTTTGTAACGCTGACAGGGTTTAGAACCCTGTCAGCGTTTTAAATGGGATCCAGGCACTTCCCTCATACCCGAAAACAAATTGTTTGGGATTAATTATTTCGGCCATGATCTCGATGCTGTCTGTAATCCTCGGTCCCGATCTGTTA
This sequence comes from Pedobacter sp., assembly GCA_036677005.1. GTDB lineage: Bacteria > Bacteroidota > Bacteroidia > Sphingobacteriales > Sphingobacteriaceae > Daejeonella. The sequence continues at coordinate 15,956 of JAKFBV010000118.1, read as the reverse complement.
AAATACTGATTGCCGTCTGCAATATAGATCCGGTTATCCTGTACTGCCCTGATCTGTTCCCAACCGGGTAATTCCAGAAGCAGGTTTATTTCCTGTAATGTTCTTTGAACAGAAAACCCGCAGGGCATGATCACTATAATATCCGGATTCGAATTTTGAAGATCCTGAAAATTAATAAAAGGTGAATGTTTACCTTTTTCTGTCAGAACCGGAATCCCGCCGGATATCTCAATGATCTCCGGATTCCAGTTCGCGGCCAGCATCAGGGGGGATAGCCATTCAATACAGGCTACTGTAGGTTTTTCGGTGATGAATTTAAGTTTATGACGAATTATATCCCTTCGCTCTTCTGCCTGTTCCAATAATTCTGCAGCGGCTGCAGCGGCACCAAGCTGATCCGCGACCGCCTGTATATCCGTATAAATATCTGACAAATTATGAGGCTCCAGGGATATAATACGGCAATCTTTATCAAGCAGATCTTTCAGGGCCAGTTCCACATCGTTCAGGCTGACCGCACAAACTTCACATTGAGACTGGGTAATGATCACATCAGGAGCCAGTTTTTTAATCATCTTCTCATCTATCTTATAAATAGAGAGTGACTGAGATAGAATCTCTTTGACCTGCCTGTCAATTTCAGCACTGTCTGAACCAGGCAGAAATTTCGCAGAGGAGCAAACAGGAAGATTTTTAACACGCTCAGGGAAGTCACATTCATGGGAACGGCCAACCAGCTGATGCTCCAAACCCAGGGCACAAACGATCTCGGTAGCAGCGGGCAGGAGGGAAATAATTTTTTGATCCGGCATCAATGAAGCAATTTGCACAAATGTACAAAACTAAAAAAGGCCGGCTGCATAGGGGCCGGCCTTTTCAGAGATAAAATCCTTTTACTGGTTACCCGTATTTTGTTCTCCCTGTTTAAGGTCATCATTGGTAACACCGCGTTTCTTCCGGGGAGCCTGCATCGTCAGTTTTCCAAAACGATAGCTGAAGCTGGTTCCGAATGAACGGAATGGCACTGAAAAATTGCTGGTTTGCGTAAATCCATTTCCGGTGATATTCTGACGGAAATTTTTGCTCTCATTAAATGGATCGATCACGGTAAGTCCGATGCTTCCTTTCTTTTTCAGAATTTCCTTTTTCAAACCCAAATTCCACATGTTAAAGGATGGATTTTTACCCTGTGAAGTACGGCGCGGTGAATTCGTGATCAGGAAGGTCTCAAATGTCAAGCCTTTAGGGAATACATAGGACCCCATTAAAAAGGCATTATAAATCAATTGAACATCTGTATTTGCATTCGGAATGGCAACTGAACTATTTGTATTGATATCATAGGTGTACACGTTGAAGTTTCCGCGTAATGTCAGCGGCTTGACCGGATTGATTTGTCCGAAGAAATTAAAGCCGACCGAGTTATTGTTTCCTACATTCCGGAAGGTAGTTTTTGAACCTGTTGCCTGGGCCCCGGTGCTCGGATCGGTAACTGCAATGGGCAAAACGAAACTTTCTATAATATCATTGGTACGGCGAAAGTAAAGGGAAGCATTTACCACAGAGGCTTTCACGAACATCGAATAATTAAACTCAATATTGTGGGATAGTTCAGGTTTTAAGGCCGGATTTCCCTGAGATTGATTGAAAATATCAGAACTGTTCAAAAAGGGATTCAGATAAAATAAACTTGGCCTCTGCAGACGCTGGTTATAACTTAACTTAACAGATGAAAAATCCTTAAATGTCCGCGATATTACAAAGCTGGGCACCAGGTTATAATAACTGCTGTTAAACGGCGCAGCTGCCGCTCCGGCCGTCCGCGCATCGCCCCTGATCTCAGTGCCTTCATAACGTGCCCCGGCCCTGATACCGAATTTTTTGGCTAATGTAAATCCAAAGGTTGCATAAGCCGAGTAAACATCCTGATTATAATCATAGATATAGGTGCGGGAAGAAATCGGCGAAAAGGTATTGCTGGATGAATTAAAGTTCCTGGTGAGGTTATCACTTACAATATCTCTTAAGATCCCTTTGACACCGGTTTCAAATGTGACCTTTTTAAAGGGATGGGTATAGTCTATCTGTATGGTATTTTCTGTATTGTCGGCATTATTATCACCGTATTCATCAATAATTGTATTGGAAAAATCGGTGATATATTTATTTTTCTGATTGCTGTTGGTTAACTGATAGGCAACAGAGATCTGCTGATCTTTCTTTTTAAACTTATGCAGGAAGTCGCTGCTCCAGTCGTAGCCATTCATATGCATGGAATTATCACTCAAACGATTAAAATTCACGGCGGTACCATTGAAGGTATTCTGGTTCAGATTGCTCCCATCGGCTTTCGTATTGAAGCCATTGAGGCGTAAGTTAGAACTGATGGAATTAAAACTGTTGAAATCATAATCGGCCCCGATCGAACCGTTTGCGGCAAGGCGGTCCGTTTCACTTCCTCCCGACTGGCTGAGCACCTGGGTACCGTCTGCACTGGTACGGTTAAATGAAATACGACTGGTCTGTGGCCATGAATAAAAACCTCCGCCATTGGCCGTTACTGCCAGCCGGCCGGTCTTGACATTCAGATTCACATTGCCACTGTTCTGTCTTGTACCCACTCCCCCGTTCACCGATCCGCTTACCCCTGCCAGATTGTTCTTTTTGGCAATGATATTGATGATACCAGAAGTACCTTCCGCATCATATTTTGCTGAAGGGGAAGTGATCACTTCCACATTCTTGATCTGATCGGCGGGGATAGCTTTAAGTGCATCGGCCATATTATTAGCCATCGAACCGGAAGGCTTGCCATTGATCAGCACCTTCACATTCTGACTGCCCCTCAAAGATACATTACCCTCGAAATCAACGGATAGCAGAGGAACCTTACGAAGAACATCCGTGGCATTTCCCCCGGCTATGGCAACATCCTGCTCAGCATTATAAACCAGCTTATCGATCTTGTTCTCAACGATCGGGGTGGTGCCGGTAACCACAACTTCACTAAGCATTTTCTGATTTGGTGAAAGCAGGATCCGGCCCAGATTATGATCAGGTTTTTCAGGGGTGGTCTTCACTGAATCGATGATCTTTGTCTGGTAACCCAGAAAAGCGATCGTTAAACGGTAAGTTCCTGCAGCTATATTTTCTATTTTAAATGAGCCTTTCTCATCGGTCAGTGCCCCGTTGGTTGATTTGGTTGTTCCGGCACGCCCCATGGCGATGGTCGCATAATCAATGGGAGTACGTGTCAGGGAATCGAGTATGATACCAGAGATCTTTCCGGTTACCGAAGGAACTCCCGCTCCCCCAATGCCCTGCCCTGAGGCCATCTGGATCCCTGATAATATGGTTAAAAGCAATACTAAACGTTTCATATAATTGGTTTTGAAATTAGTCGCGAAAGTACATTGAATGTTACAGGAAAACTGCGGATTTAGTGAAGGGAATTAAAATTTTTGTAACGAAGACGGCCTTCTCTGATGTAAAGAAAGGCTCTCAAAGAGCTAAGGGGAAAATGACCCTATAAAAAAACAGAAAAGGTTCCAGGTCCTTTTTTGTTATACTAATTTCAAAAGAATTTTAAACTACAAGATTAATAATTTTACCTTTTACGAAAATTATTTTCTTTGGACTTTTATTATCCAGATATTTCTTCAGGTCATCATTAGAGGTTATTAATTCCTCAACTTCAGCCTGACTTAAGCTCAGGGAGATATTCAGGTTCATCCTGGTCTTGCCGTTAACTGATATGGGATAAGAAAATTCATTTTCCACCAGGTATTCCGGATTAAATTCGGGATAGCCGGCAGTTGAAAGTTCTCCGGCCGGCCTGCCAAGCAGGGTCCAAAGTTCTTCTGTAATATGCGGTGCATAGGATGCAAGAACGATGACCAGATCCTGAAGTATTTTTCTTTTATTGCACTTCAGATCTGTTAATTCGTTCACACAGATCATGAAACTGGAAACGGAGGTATTGAATGAAAAACGCTCGATATCTTCCTCAACTTTTCGGATGATCTTATGCAGTGCCTTGTATTCGGCTTTTGATGGTTCCTCATCGGACACATTGAAATTGAATTCATCATCATGAAAAAGTTTCCAGAATTTACGCAGGAATTTAAAGACCCCTTCTATTCCATTGGTATTCCATGGCTTGCTTTGTTCAAGGGGGCCCAGGAACATTTCATACATCCTTAAGGTATCTGCGCCATAGCGTTCAATAATATCATCGGGGCTGACCACATTGAACTTGGATTTCGACATCTTTTCAACTTCGACACCACAGATGTATTTCCCGTTTTCAAGAATAAATTCTGCATCAGCAAATTCAGACCTGGATGATCTGAATTTTTCAATATCCAGTACCTCATGAGAAACGATATTCACATCTACATGAAGTGCAGAAGTGTTGTACTGAGATCTCAAACCGAATGAAACGAACTTATTTGTTCCGCGGCCTTCTTCATCAATTATCCTGTACACAAAATTAGACCTTCCCTGGATCATCCCCTGGTTGATCAGCTTTTTGAATGGTTCCTCTTCAACCACATGGCCCAGGTCCTTCAGGAATTTGTTCCAGAAGCGGCTGTAAAGCAAGTGCCCGGTGGCATGTTCAGAACCTCCAATGTACAGATCGACGTCTTTCCAGTAGGAAATAGCTTCTGCCGGCGCAAAAACATCCTGTTTGCGGTCTTCCTGAGATGCCATATACCGGTACCAGTACCAGCTGGATCCTGCCCATCCCGGCATCGTACTCAGCTCGTACTCAAGCTCATTTCTGTATTTCCAGTTTTCGGCCCTTCCCAAAGGAGGCTCCCCGCTTTCTGTCGGTAAATATTTATCCACTTCAGGTAAAACTAAAGGCAGGTCCTCCATCGCGATCAGGTGAGGAAGTCCGTCCTTAAAATAAACAGGAACGGGTTCACCCCAATAACGCTGCCTTCCGAAAATTGCATCGCGCAGGCGGTAATTTACTTTTGCCTTTCCTGCTCCAAGCTCTTCCAGTTTTTCTATCAGAACGGCTGTTGCCTCCTTGTAAGTTAAGCCGTTAATAATGCCCGAATTGATATAACGACCTTCCTTGGTCGGATCGGCCTGCTTATCCAGGTCCAGTTGCGCGTCTGAAATCGCTACGATAGGCAATCCAAATTTTGTGGCAAACAGCCAGTCGCGCTGATCGCCCGAAGGCACAGCCATTACCGCTCCTGTTCCATAACCTGCCAGTACATAATCTGCGATCCAGACAGGAACTGCTTCCCCGCTGATCGGGTGTTTGGCATAACTTCCCGTAAAAGCACCCGATACCGTTTTGGTATCGGCCATACGGTCGAGTTCTGTTTTCTTTTTAGTCTGACTGATATAATCGAGGATCTCCATTTCCTGATCGGGAGTGGTTAATCCTGCAACAAATTCATGCTCCGGGGCCAGCACCAGGAAAGTAGCGCCGTAAATGGTGTCTATTCGCGTGGTAAAAACTTCTATATAAGCCTCACCCCGGCTCTCTCCAGAGGAGAGGGAGTCTGAAACGCCTAAAATCCGGTCAGGTAGTTTATTTAACTTTTCTGTAATTATTCTTCTAACTCCTGTTGGGTCAGATACAACATGTTCATTAGAAAATCGGATAACTTCAAACCCGAGATTATTCAAGGCTTCGGATCTTAATTCATCCTGATCTTTAATATCGGTATGATAGCCCCTATCCACTTCGATTATCAGGCCTTTTTTTAAACATATAAAGTCTGCTATATAAGTCCCAATAGCATGCTGACGCCTGATTTTATAACCGGTTTTACTATTTCTGAGATGCTGCCACAGGATATCTTCGGTCTCAGTTGAATCTTTGCGATGCTGCCTTGAGTGCTCTTTCAGAATAGCCCAAAGAGCAGGATCAGCGGTTTTATAACCTCGCTTTTCTCCCCTCTCCTCCGGAGAGGGGCCGGGGGTGAGGCCAAATTTAACCAAAGCCCCTACACTTTTCCCGATCCAGTTACGCTGCATCTCCCGTAATGGTTCCGGCCAGTCTATCGTTTCAAGTCCCTGAAGTAAACGATCGGCATAAGCCGTAATACGCATACTCCATTGCATCATTTTCTTTTGCTCAACGGGATAGCCTCCGCGTTCAGAATAACCATCCTTTACCTCATCATTAGCCAGGACAGTACCTAATGCAGGGCACCAGTTGACGGTACTTTCGCGCAGATAGGTCAGCCGGTATTTCAGCAGTTCAGTTTGCTTTTCAGAATCAGATCTTAACTTCCATTCCATCGCAGTAAAGCTGCTGATATCATCATCGCATACAGCCTTCACTCCCGCAGAACCTGAATTTTCGAATTTCTTAAGCAGTTCATCTATGCTTTCTGCTTTATCTGCCTCCAGATTGTACCAGGAGTTAAAGAGCAGCATGAAGATCCATTGGGTCCATTTATAATACCCGGGATCACTGGTCCGTACCTCCCTGCTCCAGTCAAATGAGAACCCCAGGTTATCAAGCTGTTCGCGGTAGCGGTTTATATTGGTTTCTGTTGTTATAGCTGGATGCTGCCCGGTTTGAATGGCATATTGCTCGGCAGGCAGGCCGAATGAATCATATCCCATGGGATGCAATACATTAAATCCTTTCAAACGTTTATAACGAGCAAAAATATCAGAGGCGATGTATCCAAGGGGGTGCCCCACATGCAATCCCGCACCCGAAGGGTAGGGAAACATATCCAAAACGTAATATTTCGGCTTCGCAGAATTATTATCGACCTTAAAGGTCTGATTTTCGGCCCAGAATCGTTGCCACCTCTTCTCTATATCTCTGAATTGATAATCCATCATTAAACTGATAAGTTGCGAAAATACTAAAATCTGCGATTTTTTGAACCAGAAGGTATTCCTAAACCCTGAATTAAATCACATAAATGAGGCAAGTCTGAATTTTAACAAAGTTTAACAGCGAAATCCAGCCGATAAACGCATATTATTTAGGTTTATGAACTGAAATCTTTATTTTCGCATTATATAATTTGCTCATGGAAGAATTTGAAACAAGTATATCCGCAGGAAAAACTAAAACCATTTACATTTCTACTGTGATCAGTATTTCCCTGGTTTTATTGATGACAGGCCTTCTGGGGCTGATTCTGGTACATGCTAAAAACCTTTCAAACTATGTTAAAGAGAATATAGTGCTCAATATTATTGTCAATGAAGGGGCAAAAGAGGTTGACATTACTGCTTTGCAAAAGCAATTAGACGCTAATCCTTATGTTCTGAAAACCCAATATGTAAGTAAAGAACTGGCCGCCAGAAATTTAACAAAGGATCTGGGTGAAGATTTTGTTGATTTTCTGGGATACAATCCTTTATTATCATCGATTGATGTATATATGAAGGCAGATTATGCTAATAATGCCAGTATTCAAACTTTTACCGCTCAACTGAATAAAAATCCGCTGGTCAAGGAAGTGATCTATCAGAAATCATTGGTTGACATGGTCAATCAAAATATCAGGGGTATAGGTCTGGTGATCCTTGCCTTCGCAACAATTCTGCTGATCATCGCCATTGCACTGATCAATAATACCATCAGGCTTGCCATCTATTCCCAGAGGTTCCTGATCAAAAGTATGCAGCTGGTTGGCGCGACCAAAAATTTTATCCGCAAGCCCTTTTTAACTTATGGAATACTGCACGGACTATTTGCAGGACTGATCGCCGTAATTCTATTGCTTCTGACCTTGTATTTTGCTCAGCAGCAGGTGCCTGAAATGATCATTCTGCGCAACTGGCTTGAATTCGGGATCGTGTTTATTGCTGTTATAGGAATAGGCATTCTCATATCAGGTTTAAGCACCTATTTTGCAGTCAGCAAATTTCTTCGTTTAAAAATTTACGACCTTTACAGATAATGACACAAAAAAACATACCCGCTAAGGAAACCAAACATGAAACTTTTGTGTTCGGAAAAAGCAATTACAGGTTCATGCTGCTCAGTATTGCAGTAGTTGTAACCGGCTTCATATTAATGACCGGCGAATCGGATATCTATGATTTCCGGAAGATCATTCTGGCACCTGCTGTTGTTCTGGCAGGATTTGCACTGGGTTTCTACGCAATTCTTAAAAAACCTGCACAAAATCAGTAATGACTATATTTCAGGCGATCATTCTGGCTGTCATTGAAGGCCTGACTGAGTTTTTACCGGTATCATCTACCGGGCATATGATCCTGGGTTCTTCACTGATGGGCATACAGTCTGATGAATTTGTAAAATTATTTACCGTCGCGATTCAGTTCGGGGCTATCCTTTCGGTTATCGTTCTCTACTTCAGGCGCTTTTTCCAGACCTTCGGATTTTATTTTAAATTACTGGTGGCCTTCCTGCCGGCTGTTTTTTTCGGGCTCCTGCTCAGTGATAAGATCGACCAGCTTTTGGAAAGTCCCTTAGGCGTAGCTATCGCCCTTTTAATTGGAGGGATCATCCTGCTTTTTGTAGATAATTGGTTTAAGGAGGGGAAGATCGACCATACAGATGATATCACCTACAGCACAGCATTCAGGATCGGATTGTTCCAGTGCCTTTCCATGATACCCGGAACCTCCAGATCAGCCGCAACAATTGTCGGCGGCATGGCCCAGCGATTATCCCGGAAAGCTGCTGCTGAATTTTCTTTTTTCCTCGCCGTCCCTACCATGTTCGGCGCAACAGTAAAGAAACTGTATGATTTTTATAAAGACGGCTTTCTGATCAGTCAGGATGAGGTCAAATTATTGATCATTGGTAATATTGTTGCATTTATAATAGCGATGCTGGCAATACGTTACTTTATAACCTACCTGCAAACCAGCGGGTTCAGGATTTTTGGATGGTACCGGATCATTGTGGGAGGTATAATTTTAGTGCTTCTCCTTTCCGGCTACGATCTCCACGTGATCTGATGATAGAAAAAACTGAAAAAGAATTCCCCGCTTTTAATTTTGCTGATGGTGAACTGCTGCTCATTAACAAGCCCTATAAATGGACGAGTTTTGATGTGGTCGGCAAGATCCGCAACTCCTTTAAACCGCTTAAATTAAAAGTGGGCCATGCAGGCACATTAGACCCCCTGGCTACCGGACTCCTTATTATCTGTACCGGCAAGCTCACAAAAAAGATCGACGAATTCCAGGCCCAGGAAAAAGAATACACCGGTACAATGGTCATCGGTGCCAGTACCCCTTCCTACGACCTGGAAACTGAAATCGATGAAACATTTGACATCAGCCATCTTGATGAAGAAATGATCAGAGCAAACACACATCAGTTTATCGGCGACCTGGATCAGTTTCCTCCGGCCCATTCGGCAGTTAAAGTAGATGGGGAACGGCTGTACATGAAGGCCCGGAGAGGAGAAAATGTCGAATTGAAAACACGAAAAGTGAGTATCAGTACTTTTGAGATCACAAGAGTTGAACTTCCCGAGATCGACTTCAGGGTAGTTTGCAGTAAAGGAACGTATATCCGTTCCCTGGTGTATGATTTTGGCAGATCCCTTGACAATGCGGCGTACCTGAGCTCCCTTCGCCGTACCAAAAGCGGCAGTTATGATGCCGGCAATGCGTTTGAGGTCATGGAGCTGGTTAATCATATCAGGCAGCTTAAAGAACAGGGAGATTTAAAATAATAATAAATTTCTACTTTTGCCCTCTCCACCGAATGATGAAAATCTATAATCACATTGACGAATTCAGTAAGATCCATAATGCCGTGGTTACTATCGGTACCTTCGACGGGGTGCATATCGGGCATCAAAAGATCATCGGCCGTCTGGTGGAAGTTGCCCGGCAGAAGGGCGGGGAGGCAGTGATTCTAACCTTTTTTCCGCATCCGCGGATGATCCTTCATCCTGATGACCTGAATATCAAACTGATCAGCACCATGGATGAGAAAGCTGAAAAACTCGCTGAACTGGGAATTGACCATTTAATCATCACCCCCTTTACCCGCGATTTTTCAAATCTGACGCCCCAGGAATATATCAGGGAAGTACTGGTTGACAAGATCGGGACCAGTCAGATCATTATCGGATACGATCACCGTTTTGGAAAAGACCGCAAAGGAGGTTTGGAAGAATTGCAGAAATTTGCATCTGACTTCGGATTTGAAGTAGAGGAGATCCCCGAACAGGATATTAATGATGTTTCGGTCAGCTCGACAAAGATCCGGAATGCGATCTTAAGCGGTGATGTAAAAACAGCTCATGATTTTCTGGGATACACCTTTCATCTGACCGGAAAAGTGATAAAAGGCGATCAGCTGGGCCGGAAACTTGGCTTCCCGACCGCTAATTTATATATTGAAGAAAGTTATAAGCTCATTCCTGCTGATGGCATCTATGCGGTAAGTATAGAATTCAAAAGCGGAAGCGCAGGACATAAAAGTGCAAAGGGAATGACCTATATCGGTCACAGGCCAACCATTAACGGCATGGCCCGCAATATTGAAGTGAATATTTTTGATTTTAATGAGGATCTTTACGGACAGACCATCCGTATAAATTTTCAGGAATACCTGCGGGCAGATCAGAAGTTCAATTCGCTCGAAGAACTCAAGAAACAACTGATCAAAGACGAAACAGCAGCCCGCAGCGTTCTATACCAGCCAATATAATTCCTATCTTGTAAAAAAATCTGCCTTGGCTAAATTAAATCTTGATAAACAGGAAGCAGAATTTCTGAATAAGACCATCAGCCACTGGGAAACTGATAATTTGATCGACAGGGATACTGCCGGAAAATTAAAATCATCCTATGAGGTAAAGGGATTCGACTGGCGCCGCCTGGCTCAGTATTCATTCTGGGTGGCTCTGGCCTGCGGGATCGTGGCGATTGCTTCCCTGATCATCGATGATGTGGTGATCAGATGGCTCGAAAAACTCTATGAAACTCCCGATATTATTATTAGCCTGGTATCTGCAATTCTGGCTGCTCTGCTCTTTTTTGAGGGTCATAAACGAAAATCCAGGTATCCTGAACGTGTTTTCAGCAATGAGGCGATCATCTTTTTCGGGATCCTGTTCACTGCCAGCTCGATAGCCTTTCTGGGAAAAACCTTCGATAACGGCAAGGGACATTTTTCCATACTATTCCTTTTATCTGTTCTTGTGTATGCCGCTCTCGCATATAAATTCAGATCCGGGCTGATCTGGGCTTTTGCCCTGGTATCTTTAGGCAGCTGGTTTGGGACCGAAACAGGATACCAGACCGACTGGAGTTTTTATTTTCTGGGCATGAATTATCCACTGCGATTTGTGTTCTTTGGAATTGCCCTGGTCATCTTTAGCTTTTTAATGCTCCGCTTCTCCAAACTGAATATATTCAGGGAACTGACCTATGTTATAGGCCTGCTATACCTCTTTGTTTCCTTATGGTTATTATCCATCTTCGGCAATTTTGGAAGCCTTGAAGACTGGATGCGGGTGAAACAGACGGAATTATTTTACTGGGGTATAATTTCAGTGCTGGTATCGCTTGCCTTTACCCTGTACGGCCTGCGTAAGAAGGATTATATCGCCCGAGAGTTCGGCATCAGTTTCCTGCTCATTAATCTGTACAGCCGTTATTTTGAATATTTATGGGATATTACCGATAAAACCATATTCTTTGGTATAATGGCGCTTTCTTTCTGGCTGATCGGCCGGAAGGCGGAGAAGATCTGGAATTTGGAGTTTTTAAAGAAGTAAAAAATTATTTTAGTTTACCGGATTCGAATGAACATATTCTCCTGGAGTGTCATGCAGGGATTGACAAGGCATCGACTAATTTAATTCCTCATTTGAAAATCTTTCCATTATTGAAACAAAAGCCATAATCAGAAGGTTGCATGCCTTGCTTGACTGTTCAATCAAACAAGTTACCCTGGTAATCAGGATATGCTCCATTTTTAAAAAGGCCATATCTGATCTTATCCAGAAATTCAGGCTGGAGCAGAATCTTTTTAACCCTCCGGTAATCTTTTATATTACGAAACCGGAAGATCACCATTTCTAAAAATTTTAAATTTTCAATCGGAAGAGTTTTCTTCTCATTGTCATAAATATCCCTGATATACCGCCTGATCAAGCCCATGATAAGCATTTTCACATCCTTTGATTTATATCTCATATAGGTTTTACAAACAAGCAGCAGCAGTTTTAACTCCTTATCCAGGATTTCCTGGTTTTCATCATCAAACTTAGTGCACCAGTAATTTAAAATCGGTACAGGATCCCAGTCATCCGGACTGCCAAAAATAAGGGCGGCTTCCTGTTCGGTTAAATGGATGACGGGAGAGTTCATTCACTTCTTTTTGTTTTTGCTTCGGTTTCAATTTGCCTGACGTCGCTGTTCAGTTTACGCAGCTTTTCCACGTCCTCCGAAGGCGGCAATGCTTCCGGCTTTACACCTCTTTCCAGGAGCATTTTTCTTACGGCTTTATTATTCTCTATGTGTTCATTTGAAATAGAGGGCTCACCTTTTAAATCTTTTTCTACCACATTATGACTTGTTACTTCCGTTGCAAAATCTTTTGCTTTAATGGTTAGTGTTGGTAAAAAATCTGCTAAAGGCCTGCTGCCGGGGATTGTCAGTTTGCGTTTCATATCATGTATAGAAAGCGGTTTAAAATTCAACAAAATTACGCTGCTTTATCAGGCATCTGCCTGTAAACCTTGCCATCCAGTTCACAACCGCCTTTAGCATGTTTCGGATGCTCCGCATCAATAGTCGGATCTAAGGGGTTGTCATTGAATTTAGCTTTGCCCCATTGCTTGAAGAAAAAAGCAATCCCTTTTTCCTCGCATTTAAGCCTTATTTCCTCCACCCAATGTTTTTTAACCGGACGGGCTTTATGGCCTGATTCGCCCCCCACAATCACCCAGTCAATTTTGTCAAGATTTAATGTTCTAACCGGCCCGATTAAAGGCTCAACAGACAGGAACTTAGTTTTCGCAGAAGTTCTGGACAGATCATCTTCACGGAACCTGTAATCCTCATTCTCTATAGAAACGCCCATCCAGATATTAGGTGTCCAGTTCAGTTTCGGTGATAATTCCAGTAAGCGATCCGAACGTTTGGTTAACACCTGGTAAACATGCTGGGGTGTCTGGTTCATTACACTAAACACGGCTCTTATAAAATCCACCGGCACATCCGGATGGAACAGGTCGCTCATGGAGTTTACAAAAACCACCTTTGGCCTTTTCCAGGTGAAAGGAATAGTAAGGGAATCCGCATGTGTACGGATCTTAAATCCCTCACTGTATTTCTCCACGCCCATGGCTTTTAAACGGCGAGACATTACTTCTGCATAGCAAAACTTACAGCCGGGGCTTATTTTTGTACAGCCGGTTACCGGGTTCCAGGTAAGTTCTGTCCACTCGATACTGCTTTCAGCCATTATAACTTATATTTAGGTTTAATAACATCATTAGCAATCTTCAAAGCATTTAAATTATTAGTTGCCATCATAAAATGATACATAACAGAATTATTTCGATTGTACATAATAAATGATTCTGATACGTAAGCAAAAACCTCGTTTAATCTTTTAGAATATATATCTCCAATCTTCTTTATTGAATTTCTTTCCTTTTCTATTATAGATTCCTCACCAAACAATGTATTTACTGTTTGTTGCTTATAAAATTGAGTAAATATTTCGACCTTATCCAAACCAAGAAATTGTTCCAGTTTAGTTATCCAGGATTCTGAAATGTCTCCATTCCTTTTTAATAATCTGTTAGCCCCTACTCCCGTAGGTACTAAAATCCAAAGATCAACACCCAAACCTTTAAGTATCTCAATTGAGGGCCATTTTACAGTCATCCCATAGGGGTCAATAAAAGCTAAAGCTCGATAATTTTTATTCTTCGCCAAAAAATCAGCCATATCCTTTAACTTATCGTTACAATCAGCTTTTACAACATGTGCATTTTTCCCGAAATAATTGGCCTGGATATTATTCTCTAATTCAATCTTATATTTTTCCTTTTTCTCTACGAAGTAAAACAAATCAAAAGGTTTGGGATCAGTTATTTCCAAAATTCTCAGGGCAGTCCCTTTTTGTACTTCATCTTCTTCTATTTCAATTAAGCCAGAACCTGCAAAACCATCAAAGTATAATGTTTTAGCCCAGGCTTGTTTATTCATTATAGTTAAATAAGCTTTGGCGTATGAAACAATAATTTCCATTTTAGCTTCAGTCCAATTGCCTCCAAATTGATTCATACTATGTAAATATACTAATAATATTAGCATTTACAAATTAAAAATACGTTGAATATTTTTTAGCTTTATTAATGGAAAGAGGTACAAACAAAAAGGGTTTAACCTGCCATTAATCTTGCGCCAGCGAGTTTACAGTTAATTTTATGTTGCTTTTTTCACCTCATTAAACAAAGTGCCCTGATATTCCTGAAATACCCCGTTTTCAAAAAGGGCATGCTGGAACTTATCAAAAAACTCAGGGTTGTCAAAATGTCTTGCTATACTTCTTTCATGTTTAACATTGCGGAACCTGAATATTAACATATAAAAACATTTGAAATCGTCTAAAGGACGAGGTTTCGGATCTACTGCATAAAAATTTGCAATGTACCGCCTGATGAGACCCATGACAAACCATCTCACTGCTTCCTTTGATTTATAATTATGATAAGTTTTTATGACCAGCATGAGGAACCTTATGTCCTCAATAAGGGCATCAATCTTATCCTCATCGTTCTCCTTTTTAAGCTCATCGAACCAGTAATCGATAACTATCATCGGACGCCAGTCATACGGGCTTGCGAAAATACGTTCTGCCTGATCCCAGTTCAGATGCAGCATGCTTTTTGCCATTGCGATTCCCCAAAATACTTAAGTAAATATACTAAAAATATTAGTATATGCAAATTTATTGGGGGGGGATGATAGTTTGTTTTGGAAGACTATTTCAGTAAACTTTATAATTAGAAGAGGCACAAGTTAATCCTGCGCTTGAACCGGCCCTTGCGCCAGAGGAGTTAGCTGCTAATAATAAAGCCCTTACTTCTTCAGCATGTGACAATCATTAATGTGCGCTAATAAATAGAGCAATTAGGGAGATTACTACAGATATAATTGCCAAGATCGTGGCTATATTATGCTTTCTTCTCTCAGATTGTAGACCAGCAAGCACTGATACCATATAAGGGAAATTAATACAATGCTTATCATTACCAACTATTCTTGCAAACAAATGAACAAAAGCTCTATCACTTTGCTGATACCTATATTTAAAGTCTAAATGGTAATGTAGGATACCAAAAATTATTTCCCCATCTGATCCTAATTTTTCGGCTATTATATCTACATCAATCGGAACGTACAATATAGAATCTCGCTGATTTTGTTTGTTCTTGAAGTCGTTATAATACAACTTGTAAATCTTTTCTAACAGGTTTATCTCAGTAGGGAGGTGTTTTTTCATATCGGCTATGATATAAAGATATTGATTATCTTAGATTATTATCAAGACACTCCTTTATGAATTAATTCGTAGTCTCCAAAGCTTCTCCCATACCCTATAGACTACGGATAGAAGGGTCATACAACTATATAATCACCTAATAATTCTTGTTTTTAGTCATCAATTTCATCATTCATATACATAGTAATTATGAAATGAAATTATTTTTTAGGATTACTCGGTGGTGGAGTTGGATTTTGACCAGCATTACCCCTTTCTCTTGGAGGAGGACCAGGATTATATCCTTTACCTTTATCAGGACTTGGGGCTGGTTTTGTTTGTTTACTCATGTTTAAATATTAAAAAGTACAAAAAATATAAAAAGTAAAATACCTAATGAATGACCCCGAAGCAGAGCTTCGAGGTATCGCGTTATTCGAATAACCGTAATTGTGTCCTATGAAACTTCTTATAATCAGTCTTTTCATGACCTTGTTCATTTATATATCTTTGAATA
>JAKFBV010000117.1:0-2906 GCA_036677005.1 Pedobacter sp. | reverse complement strand
GCTAAGCGAGGCGGAGCTGCCCGACTATCAGACACAAATCAGCACCGCCGACCACGGGCCGGTTAAAACGCGGCTGTACGACATCATCGACGGTGCCGATGGCAGCGCCCGCAACGACAAACTGACCGTGGCCGAAATACGAGCAGCGCTGAACAAACCCTGGCACGCGCAATCCATTTCCCGCCTGATTACCCACTACGAAAGCGAGTGGTTCTGGAACGCAGCCAAGTGGGATGAGCTGGATAAGCTGATGGAACATACGCCGGCCGATCAAAATCCTAATTGGGCAAGTGAGAAACAGCGGATTCAGACGCTCTCTTGGTGGAGTGAGATGGCTGAGAAGCATGGGATCAGTTCGGATGGGATGGCTTGGCATTTTCAGCTGGCGGAATTGATTGGGTGCCTTATAAGACCAGCCAAGCTTATAGATACAAAGCTATTTATCCAGGAATATTCAAGCAAGCACCTAAGTTTCAAGCCTGGAACGATAGCTCTTTCAGAGACTTCAAAGAAAAACCTTGAGGAGCTTGTAGACAATATAAATATTTACTATGAAGACCCAGCCAAGAAGCCCAACTTATATGAAATAGCATATATGCTGGCAACTGCCCGACATGAGTCATATCACTTTTTGAGTGGGGAGTTCTTCAGTAAAAAACCCGAAGTTGGCCAGTTCTCCTACTTTAATAAATACGACCCGATCCTAGGGGAAACCCCAGAGCGCAGGGCACGAGCAACAGCCAATGGCAACACTGTGGAAGGTGATGGTTTTAAGTACAGAGGGCGAGGCTGCGTACATCTCACTTGGAAGAACAACTACCAAAAAGCTAAAGATCATTTAAATGTGGATTTTGTGTCTGATCCGGACAAGGCCGCTGAATTTAATTACTCCGTGCCAATTATGATATGGGGTATGAGTGAGGGCATTTTTACAGGCGTGAGATTGTCCGACCATATAAACTCCACCGGCATCGATTACGTTGCAGCCAGAAAAATAATTAATGGCGCAGATGAAAATATACTAATTGCCTCATACGCTTCGAAATTTGAAGAAATACTAAGATCCACATCGACAGCTCCGGAGTAATTTTAGGTGAAAATTTATATTGCTTTACTCGCATTATCAGCAAGTATTTTCTCTAGTGCTTTTGCCTTAGCTGTAGAAAATACGTCTTTTGCTATCGAAAGCAACGGCCGGATCGATAGCTTTTCGGAGGATGTCAGCTTAAAAACTCTCACTATTTCATGGGGTGTGAATACCAAGACACTTCACGATATAACAGGGATGAAATCTGGCGCATATAGATCATTAGTGAAATTCAATGAAAGGCCCTCTCTTTATAGTGGTGGCGTTGACGATATGGAGACGTACTATACTTTAATAAGCAAAGAAGACAATTTGTTTGTCGATTGTATTTACAGCGACTTCAGAAGCAACGAGAACGGAATTGGTGTCACTAAAGCCGTTTGCGGAGTCAACAAGGAGCTTAACTCTGATTATCAGAACCTTGTTTTTGATTACTCAAATAGGTGGAAAGAAGACATCAACAAAGTTGACATTACCCCTCTTATTGCACAGCACAAAATATTAGATATTCTAGTGGGAAGCTTGAATGGCGTAGCTGTTTATATTCGTTACGCCTCGGTGCAAGATCTTGAAAATGCTCAGCCTGAAACTTTTATAGAATACAATTCCAAGCATTACAGCCTTAATAAAAATAAGGCATACCTTGTTTATAAGGAAGCAGACAACCCAGTACCTATACGCCTAGATGTGGTTATTGATAGCAAAATGTCGAAATTGAAAAGCTATACCGAAAGCGATCTTATCAAACTGGTTATGGATCATAACAAATAGGCAGGCGAGCAAGGGCTTGTGCTCAGTCCTCGCCTAAAAGGGAAGTGCTATATTGATTTACTTTTTAACCAAATCATCACACCCCCTTTAGCCACGACTGTTTCAATAGGCGCGCTGAATACCTAAGGTAAGTAAAGTGAAGAAGGTAGCGCTGGTACAGTTTTTTACACTCTTTCTGGCGACTGGAGCAATCGGAGAAGAAATTGATTACTCAAAAATCTCCGAAGCAAAGTCAGCGAGATTAAGTAATCTAGTTGTCAGGTACATTCGCACATATGGAGAGCCTTGCGCAGTTTTGCAGACTCTTAACCCCAGGAGTGGTTGGAAAATAACTTCAACAAAAAACATTTGCAGCCTTAATGGAAAATCATTTAAAGCCGATTTTGCTGATACCCACTTCGAGAGCGTCTATTTTTCTGATAGTGGTGTGCATCTCACTTTGAGCATCACTCCTCTTGAGCCAACTGGAGAGCAGAAAAGAAAATGCTTCGTTCCAATTAAAGATGGTTTCATAAATGCGATGATTTGCGAAGACATAGCAAAACCTTAAAAGCACAGTCCGTTTAACAGAGCTGGTAGTAATAGAATCACTACGGGAAAAGTTGGCAGATTTATTTTTGGTTGTGCGCGCACTCATAAATAAATCTGTCCGCTTTTTAAGAGATGCTGACTGCGCACTGGAAACATATCAGATAGAAGTTGGTACTCAAGCTTATGAGTACCACACTAAACAATTGCATAGCGCGGATGAGCGACGAACGCTCAAGATATTTAGAGCGCATCGCGCCCAACCTATAATGGAACTAATCTAAAAACGCGGACCACCACAACTCAATAAGAGCATATTCACTGGCATTCATAATGCTTTACTGGGTGACTTGGACGCAGGCTGCTTGGGCCTGCCGACCAGGCACTACAGATCCCCTTCCTCCACCACCCTCACCACCCCCGCCTCCAGCGCATAAGCCGCATCCGCCAGTTCGTTGCTGACCTGCTCGACCTTGAGGGTGCCGCTGACCCAGAGCGGGGCGTAGATGTCTTCGAGTTC